>JAQBNO010000097.1 GCA_028288485.1 Segetibacter sp. | reverse complement strand
GAAACCTACCTCAAGATGAGTTTACTTTTAAGGGTCGTCAGAGACTATGACGTTGATAGGCTACAGGTGTAAAGGTGGTAACATCAAAGCCGAGTAGTACTAATTGCCCGTAAGCTTTAATTTTTTTTATTACAAACTATTCTTACAACTTCCCAATATGTACATTATTGTAGGTTGACAACAGTTGAAATGCCGACAGGTTGAAAAGGGTAATACCTATCAACTAATTAACTTATCAACGATCAACTTATTTACAGCCTTATGGTGGTTATGCCGGGGGTGTTCACCTCTTCCCATACCGAACAGAGAAGTTAAGTCCCCCATGGCCGATGGTACTGGTACACCAACCGGGAGAGTAGGTAACTGCCATATTTATTTAATCTCTAACCCTTCACAAATATGTGAGGGGTTTTTGATTCTATAGATTTTTATAATCGATTTTAGATCGAACTTTCTCCGCCTCCATCCCTTCAACAATACCATACTGTCTCTTGTTCTTACCTCGGTTTTTGCAACGTTTTGCCGTATTGTTTCCACTTATAATTACTTCCTAAGATTTCGGTGATTGCATTTTGGTTTCATTTACGGCTGCTTTTGCTGCAATGAAAAACAAAGTCGAAGTGAGTGACACAACCGGAGATGCACAGTGAGATGCTGCCTGAACCAAAAAGATTTTATCATAGCTTTTTTAATTCAAATCTTCCGCAAACCTATTGAATGAATACTACGTATTTTATACGCAGAGCCTTTTCTATTTGTACTTCCTTTCGAATGTTTTTATATCACATGAGCCTAGAACAGGGAGCAAGAAGGCAATTACTGGTTTGAATGTAGAATTCGATACCTATTATAACAGCGGTGTTTGAAATAGTCGAGCTGCGAATTGAATTAATTATTATAAATAAAATCGTAAATAACTTAAAAAAAGAAATGCAAAGCCTGTATCATTTGCAGCATTATGATGCAAACGGTGGTCATTGTAAGAATTAAGAACAATGGCAAATGTAAACGGCTTCTCGTTTTAACAATTATTCTGGAAACTCATACTTTTTTAGCTAAATCTATTAAAAGGGGATTAAAAATTTAACATTTTGTTAAAATTTCGTATAAATAGTTACATTACACTAAAAATCAACCAAAAAAGAACAAACGTATGCTTGCTAAATCTACTTCACTTCGATGGGGGATGGCTTTATTGTTTATGCTATCCTCGTTATCTACCTTCGCTCAGCGAATTATTACCGGAAATGTTACCGGTCAAAACAATCAACCTGCCTCAGGTGCTACAGTAACGGTCACAGGTACAAATGTTGGTACCCAAACTGATGCAAACGGCAATTTTTCTATTACTGTTCCGCAGGGAAAAACCAGCTTAACTATTTCTTATGTAGGGTTTGAGATTCAAGAAGTGACTTTAACGGCCCAGTCTTCGGTAAACGTGGCTTTAAAAGCTGCCAATTCTTCTTTATCTGAAGTCGTCGTAACAGGTTACACGTCGCAAAGGAAAAAAGACATTATTGGTTCCGTTTCTGTAGTGAATACTGAGGATTTGAAAAATACGCCTGCTGCAAATCTTGCTGTGCAATTGCAAGGAAGAGCGCCGGGGGTTACAGTAAGCTCAGCAGGCGAGCCAGGTGCAGGTGCAGTTGTTAGAATTCGAGGTTTTGCCTCGGCTGGTAACAATGATCCTTTGTATGTTATTGATGGTGTACCAACAACAGATCCATCTAAAATTAATCCTAATGATATAGAATCACTCCAGGTGTTAAAAGATGCTTCTGCAGCATCTATATATGGTGCCAGAGCTTCGAACGGGGTTGTTATTATTACCACAAAACAAGGAAAGGCTGGCAGAACTTCGGTTAGTTATGATAGTTACGTGGGCACTCAGGTAGTTACTGAGGGAATGATGCCTGAGATGCTAAATACTACACAGTATTTAGACTATCTCCAAAGAACTACGACTTCAACATATACTCACCCTGTTTTTGGAAAAAATGGTTCATTCGCCATTCCAGATTTTTATATTACCAGTCCTTCTTTCAAAGGAGGAGTCGCTGCTAATGACCCGAGAGCTAATGCTGCCTTATATAATGTTGGGGCCGGCAATCTCTATCAAATTTCAAGAACAAGCCAGGGAACGAACTGGTTCCAGGAATTAACAAGACCAGCCTTATTCACAAACCAGCAAATTACAGCGAGCGGAGGAACAGATAAAGCTCTTTTCTCTCTTGGATTGAACTATTTTGATCAGAAGGGCACCTTTGTGGAAACTAATTATAAGCGTTATAGTGTGCGGGCTAATACATCCTTTAAACCTGTAAGTTTTCTTCGTTTCGGAGAAAATCTGCAAGTAAGTTTTGAGGATCGCCTTGGAGGCGCTAATAGAGGTGAGGGGGATGCCTGGGCTTCTGCTTTCCGTATGGTACCTTATATCCCAGTATACGACATAAACGGGGGATATGGTGGTAATGGTGTTGGCGAATCGGGGAATGGTAGTAATCCAATTGCTAATCTTGAACGCCAGAGAGACAATAAAAATCGTTTTGCAAGGATTTTTGGTAACGTTTTTGCCGAGGTCCCCTTCACCAGCTATTTAACTGCGCGTACATCCTTTGGTGTTGACTATGGCTCTCAATATGTCAGAAATATTGGTAGAAAAACATATGAGCGTTCTGAAAATCAAGGAACGACACAGTTAACGGAAGAAAGCTGGTATTATTTAAACTGGATATTGACTAACACAATTAATTTTCAGAAGACCTTCTTTGAAGATCATGATATAAAATTGCTTGCAGGTACAGAATCAGTGAAGGATTTTTCAAGAGGAGTTAGAGCTTTTGGCCAAAACTTTGATTTTGAAACTGATGATTTCGTTTCCTTAAATACTGCTACTGCGGGAAGTTTGAGCGACAGGACAATTGCGAATTATAATACTAATAGAAGCACTTTATACTCTTTAATCGGCAGGCTCGATTATTCTTATAAGGGAAAATATCTGCTAACAGGAACCGTGAGAAGAGATGGAAGTTCAAGATTTGGACCTAATGCTCGTTATGCTACTTTCCCATCATTAGGGGTTGCATGGAGAGTTTCGGGTGAGAATTTTATGCAGTCTATTTCGTGGTTAAATGATTTAAAATTCCGGGCAGGTTGGGGGCAGATGGGAAGTCAGTCGAATGTAGAGGCCGTCAATCAATTCAATACTTATACTTCTAACCCACCTTTAACTAGCTACGATATTGGTGGTGTTAATACGGCCTCTGCCCAAGGTTATAGGCAGCAAAGGGAAGGAAACCCGAATACAAAATGGGAGACTGCAGAAACAACCAACTTCGGAGTGGACGCAACTCTATTTAATAACAAATTAGATTTTACTCTTGATGTTTATACAAAAGACACTAAAGACCTTCTGGTTGATCAATTCCTAAATGGATTGGAACCACAGATCACAAAACCGAGAATTAATCTTGGAACAATGCGTAATCGCGGCTTTGATCTTGGTATTAATTATAGGGGAAAACCCAGTCAAGATCTGAGCTATGACATAGGTCTTACTTTCTCACGCTACAAAAACACTTTAACAAAACTAAATAACGAAAATGCCCCACGAATAGTAAGTCTCGAAAGGTTGAGTAATGCAGTAAGATCTGAATTAGGTCAGCCAATTTCTTCTTTTCATGGTTTTGTAATCGACGGTTTCTACAATACCGCTGCTGACACTGTAGGTGCTAATATGCCAGGTGCTACCATTGGGAGCTGGAAATACAAAGACATTACTGGGGATAAAAAAATTGATGATAATGACAGAACATTTTTAGGAAGTCCTCACCCTGATTTTCAAATGGGTTTAAACCTTGGGTTAAATTATAAGAGTTTCGATTTTACTGCGTTCCTTTTCTGGAACCAGGGAAACGAGATTTATAACTATACTAAATATTATACCGACATGAGGGTATTCGTGGGAGGAGTAAGTACACGGGTGCTTACTGATAGTTGGACTCCTCAAAATATGAATGCAAAGCTTCCTGCCTTGGGTGCTGACAACAAAACAAATGGGTACACTTCTTTTACAACCAGTACCTCTAACTCTTATTATGTGGAAGACGGATCTTATATGCGCGCCAAAACTTTGCAGTTGGGCTATACTCTTCCAAAGCGGTTAATAAATAAAGCAAAGATTTCTAACCTGAGAGTGTATATACAAGCCCAGAATCTATTCACCATTACAAAATATACGGGTTCCGATCCTGACATTAGCCAGATTTCGCGCGATCCAGGCGGAGCAAGAGATTTTTACCTTGGTGTGGATCTTGGCGGTTTTCCTAATCCCAAGCAGTTTATTGGTGGAGTAAGTTTAACGTTCTAATTTAAATCTTTCTGAAAAGACAATCATGAAAAAGAAAATATTAATAATATCATCAGTAATTCTCTCAGGGGTATTAAACTCCTGTAAAGATAAATTTTTAGAAGTAGCACCTCAAGGTGTTTATGATCTGGCCAGTTTAACCAATAAAAAAGGCGTAGATGGAATGCTAATCAATGCCTATGCAACATTGGATGGCAGGCAAGATCAGCAAAATGGAGGTGCAAGTAACTGGCTTTGGGGAAGTATTAGAGGAGGGGATGCTTATAAAGGAACTGAACCGACAGACATGGTTGATGCAAATCCTGTCATGCGTTTTGAGATCTTGCCCAGCAATGGACAGTTGCAGAACAAATGGACAGGAATTTGGGACGGAGTAGGTGGAGCAAACGAGGTTTTAAGGGTATTGCCTAAAGCAACAGATATTTCACCTGCCGAGGCGAAACAGATTGAAGGAGAGGCAAGGTTTATCCGGGGATTTATGCATTTCGAGGGTAAAAAGAATTTTAATAACATTCCTTATATTGACGAAAAGGTTACTGATTTTAAAGTGCCTAATACCGATGCAAGTGGTAATTATATTAATATCTGGCCACAAATAGAAACGGACTTGAAATGGGCATATGATAACCTGGAGGAGGTGAGACCTCAGGTAGGAAGGGCTAATAAATGGGCGGCAGCATCTTATCTTGCCAAAGCCTATATGTTTCAAAATAAGTTTAACGAAGCTAAAGCTCTTTTTGATTTAATTATTGCAAACGGGAAAACCAGTAAGGGTACTAAATACGGTTTAGCTCCTAATTACCACAATAATTTCAGGGTAACAACCGAGCACAATGAAGAGACCATTTTTACTATAGAAGCCTCTTATGGAGATGGTGCAAATACGAACGGTAATTATGACAATACGTTAAATTACCCACACGGTGGCAGTGCTACAACTGAAAAGCCCGGTGCTTGTTGTGGTTTCTTTCAGCCTTCACAAAACCTGGTTAATTCCTTTAAAACGGATGCTACCGGTTTACCTATGCTTGATACATATAATAATACAGATGTAACAAGTGACGAGGTAGTGCCCTCGTCTAGCCAATGGCAAACTGGTGCAAAATATAAAAAGAATGATTATGTTTCCAGGTTTGATCCTGCTAGTCCCAGGACTGATAGAGTTTATGTATCACTAATTGACGACAATACGGGTGCTGATCCTCTGACAAGTTCTACACAGTGGGAGCTTAGATGGGTAGAACCTTCTGATATTAATCTTGATCCTCGTTTAGATTGGACTGTAGGACGTCGTGGTATTCCTTATTATGACTGGGGTGTACATCCTGGCAGAAACTGGATTCGCCTTGTAAGTTATGGGGGACCATACTCTCCCAAAAAGAATACCTATTATAAAGCAGATATTGGTACACTAGCTGGAACAGTTGGTTGGGGCTTTGCAAATAACGCCCTTAACTTTACAGCCATGCGTTTTGCCGACGTATTACTAATGGCGGCAGAAGCAGAAATTGAAGTGGGAAGTCTTGTAAAAGCAGGCGAATATATAAACATGGTAAGAAGTAGGGCCGCTGCTTCTCCTGTGTTAGAAGGTACATCGCCAGCAGCTAACTATGTGATCTCTACTTATCCTGCTACAGCTTTTAGCGACAAGGTAGCTGCAAGAAAGATTGTACGTTTCGAACGGAAGCTTGAACTTGGAATGGAAGGTCACAGAATATATGACCTTGTACGCTGGGGTATTGCTGACGTTGTTTTAAATAATGAATATTTTCCTAAAGAAACAGTAAGACGGGCAAGTGCACTGGCCGGTTCTGCCTTTGTTAAAGGGAAACATGAATATCTTCCTATTCCTGAATTTGCTGTTACAAGAAGTGTAGCGGATGGAAAGGCTACTTTAAAGCAGAATCCGGGTTATTGATTATCGCGATTTAAGGCATGTAAAAATTTAGAACCACCTTGCAAAAGGTGGTTCTCTTGTTGATGCAATATTTGTTTTAGCTTCAACTTTGGTAATGTAGTTTACGAGCACCGAGCTTTTGCATATTATTTTGCCTGGTAAAAAAAAGTTTCACGCGGCAGTTTTTACCACGTTGGTAAAGCTGCAGGTTCAAACGAAAAAAGAGTTGTAATTTCTATGTTTAAAGGATTACTTGTGTTTCTAGTGGGCATTTCTCTGTCAGGGTGCAGAAATGAGACATTATTTGAATTGATACCTGCAACAAAATCAGGTATTCGTTTTAACAACAGTATTACCGATAATGATACGTTCAATGTGCTGGATGTTGAAAATATATATAACGGTGGTGGTGTTGGAATAGCAGATTTCAATAATGATGGGCTGCAGGATATTTATTTTACAGGTAACATGGTTCCAAACAAGCTCTACCTCAATAAGGGGAACTTTAAGTTTGAAGACATAACTGAAGTAGCCGGTGTCAGCGGCAATGGAAAATGGTGCAGAGGTATAAGTACAATAGATATTAATAATGATGGTTTAATGGATTTGTACGTCAGTTCAACGCTGCTGCCAGATCCGATAAAACGGGAAAACCTACTTTATATCAATAAAGGATTAGATGAAAAAGGAATTCCTCAATTTAGCAACGAAGCAGCGACTTATAAGCTGAACGATACTTCTCACACAACAATGGCCGCCTTTTTTGATTATGACAACGATGGGGATCTGGATGTGTACTTATTGGTTAATGAAATTATTAAAGATCAATTTCCAAATACTTTCCGGCCTATTTCTAAAAATGGGCAGCATCCTAGTACCGACAAATTATTTCGCAACGATTGGAGTGATAGTCTTAAACATCCTGTATTTACAAATGTTTCAAAAGAAGCAGGTATAACTATAGAAGGTTATGGGCACGGCGTAACTGTAACTGACATCAATAAAGATGGGTGGAAGGATGTATATGTAACAAACGATTTCTTATCCAACAACATACTCTACATCAATAATAAGAATGGAACGTTTTCAGACCACGTTAACACATATTTCAAACACACTTCTGAAAATTCGATGGGCCAGGATGTGATTGATATTAATAATGACGGATTGGCCGATGTGATTGAAGCTGATATGAACCCGGAAGACAATTACAGGAAGAAAATGATGATGAATCCACTCAGTTATCAGCGGTACAAGAACAATGATTACTATGGTTACCAGTATCAATATGTAAGGAACGTTTTGCAATTAAACCAGGGACCAAGAGTACAAAATGACTCCATTGGTCCTCCCGTATTCAGTGACATATCTTTCTTTTCTGGTATTGCTGAGACAGATTGGAGTTGGACCCCTTCGGTAGCAGATTTTGATAACGACGGCTTTCGCGATATCATTATTACCAACGGCTTTGCAAAAGATGTAACCGATCATGATTTTATTGCTTTTAGAAATAAGGCATATTCGATAGCTGCCAAAAAAGAAATTTTAGACCAAATACCACAAATAAAAATTGCGAATTATGCTTATAAAAATAACGGAGACCTCACTTTTTCTAACGTAACCCAGTCCTGGGGTATCGAAGCTCCTTCTTTTTCTAACGGCGCCGCTTATGCCGATTTGGATAATGATGGCGATTTAGACTATGTTATTAATAACATAAACGGGGAAGCTTCTTTATACAGGAATAATGAAAGGCAATGGAATGAAGAGGATAAACATTTTCTCCAAGTACAACTGGTCGGCGACGACAAAAACCGGAATGGTATAGGGGCATGGGTCGAGTTGCACTATGACAACGGGAAACAGCAGGTATATGAAAACACTCCCTATCGCGGCTATTTGTCATCCATTCAGAATATTGCTCATTTTGGTTTAGGCAATATTGCAAAAGTCGATTCTGTAATGATTAAATGGCCGAATGGAAAAATGCAACTTTTATTAAACGCACAAGCTGATGAAGTATTAAAAGCAGACATTAAAGACGCCGGTCTCAGTTATTCTTTTTCGAATGATAATGTAACCACCGGGACATTGTTTCGGGAAGTGACAAGCCAAGCCGATATTCATTATACTCACCACGACAGCGATTTTATAGATTTCAATATTCAAAAGCTCTTACCTCATAAATTCTCCGAATACGGACCGGCTCTATCGGTAGGAGACATTGATGGAAATGGTTTGGATGACATGATCAGTGGCGGTTCTTTCTTTTACCCTGCACAAGTTTTTCTTCAGCAACAAAACGGCAAGTTTGTTCAACAAAATTTAATACCTGGCGATCCATCTGTCAAGAATGCGGAAGATATGGGTTTATTGTTGTTTGATGCTGATAGTGATAAAGATTTAGACTTGTATATATCCAGTGGGGGATACGAAGCCTCTCCCAATAGTATATCTTACCAGGACAGATTTTATGTGAATGATGGCAAAGGCAATTTTAAAAAAAATGATAACGCGTTACCTAAAAACTTAACCAGCAAATCTTGTGTACGTGCTGCCGATTTTGATAAAGACGGCGATTTAGACCTGTTTGTAGCGGGCCGTGTCGAGCCGTGGCATTATCCAAAGCCTGTATCCAGTTTTATTTTCCGTAATGATTCCAGGAATGGAATTGTAACTTTTAAAGATGTAACAAATGCCGTTGCGAAATCTTTAAATAATGCAGGATTAATATGCGATGCTACCTGGACTGATTTTGATAATGACGGATGGCAGGATCTAATGTTTACAGGAGAATGGATGCCGATTAGGTTTTTAAAGAATAATAAGGGCAATTTCCAGGAAGTTTCACAAACAGGATTGGATGATAAGACAGGATGGTGGACCAGTATTTTGCCGGGTGATTATGATAATGATGGAGACATAGATTACATAGTTGGAAATCTTGGGAAGAATTCTTTCTATCGGGCGGATGAAGGACATCCGGTGAGGATTTATGGTAAAGATTTCAATAATGATGGCAACTACGATGCAATTCCTACAGTGTACCTTCCAACTTCACAGCAAGACACGTCAAGAAAGGAGTTTGCCGCACACCTTCGCGATGATATGTCAAAGCAAATAATATCGTTCAGGTCGAAGTTTCAAAATTACAGGTCGTATGCCACTTCTACCTTTCCGCAAATGTTTACAAATGAAGAACTGAGCGGTGTATTAAAACTGGAAGCAAATTACTTTAGTAATAGTCTCATCAGGAATTTAGGTAATTCAAAGTTTCAAATAATTCCTCTTCCATCCGCTGTTCAATTCTCCTGTATTAATGGAATGGTTACTGACGATTTTAACGGCGACGGAAATTTGGATGTTGTTATTAATGGCAACGATTACAGCTCCGACGTTTATGTTGGTCGTTATGACGCTTGTAACGGTTTATTTCTTAAAGGTGATGGCAACGGAAATTTTCTTCCCCAGTCAATATTACAAAGCGGAATATTCATTCCGGGAAATGGTAAAGCCCTGGTTAAGTTAAGAGCCGCGAGTGGGAAATGTTTATTAGCGGCAAGCCAGAATAAAGATGCGATGAAGATTTTCGAACTAAGAAATCATCTTGAAACCATAGCTTTAGAACCTTCAGATGTAAGCGTTTTAATACGGCATAAAAGCGGTAAAGTTCAAAAACAGGAAGTAGGGTATGGAGCATCGTTCTTATCGCAGTCAGCCCGTTTTATAAACGCTGGTAACACGGTAGAGTCTATAGAGATAAAGGATTATAATGGAAAGGTTCGTAACATTAGGATGCAAAACCCGTAATCAATGTAACAAACCGAGATAAGACTTTTTTTGAACCCTGCATCATTACTACTATGATTCATCGTTGCGTCGCACTCTTATACCTTTTGTTCGCTATGCAACATGCACCTCATTTTAATTAATCAGCTCAATTATTTTCCTCCCAAAAATGTTTATAAGAAAGAATTCCGGAATTGCAGTGATTTTGCTGTGTTTAGCGGTCTTTTGTTGTTTTTGCCTTTTGTTTTCCTCTAAGAATTATCATAGAAATAAAACGCACGCCGATGTTTCTGTTGCAAGCATAGAAGCAGGTGAAGCCTTGGCAATAAAGTATTGTCAGTCCTGTCACTTACTTCCCGATCCTTCAATGTTAGATTCAAAAAGTTGGGAAAAAGGTGTTCTTCCAAACATGGCGCCTATGCTAGGCATTTTTTTCTACGGATTTGAGCGATATCCCTCTTTTAAAAATGATAAAAATCTCGCTGCAAACTATTATCCTTCAAAGCAATTACTAACTTTTATTGAGTGGCAAAATCTCATTGATTATTACGTTGCTACTTCACCAGACACTTTACCTGAAAAAAACAGCAGACAATCAATTAAGAAAGAAGTTTCATTATTTAATGTAATAGCTCCTTCTTTTTATTACGAAAATCCATCCACATCTTATGTTCATATAAATGAAAATAATTCCGGTAATGCATTAATTGCATGCGATGCAATTAAGCAAAATATCTATTTCTTTAACGGAAAGCTCGATGTTATAGATTCAATACATAATTCTCAAGGCCCCGTTGTAGATATAGATTTTGGAAAAAACGAAGCTCTTGCCTGTAATATAGGATTCATGAACCCTACTAACAATAAGTTAGGAAAGGGCCAGTTGATTACTTTTCGAAATGGCCAAACCTCGTTAGATACACTACCATTATTCGACATGCTACAGCGACCCGTCCAAATAACATCTTCAGATCTCAACAAAGACGGTAAGAAAGATTACCTGGTTTGCGAATTTGGTTTTCTTACAGGTTCTTTATCATGGCTGCAAAACCTGGGAAATAACCAATACAAAAAGAATATTTTACGCCCATATCCTGGCGTTATTAAAGCCTACATTGACGATCATAACAAAGACGGATTTCCCGATATCTGGGCACTGTTTACCCAGGGAGAAGAAGGGATTTTTCTTTTTACCAATAAGGGAAATGGCAGCTTCCAACAGAAAGAGGTGCTACGTTTTCCTCCGGTTTATGGCTCGTCTTATTTTGAATTTGCCGACATGAACAAAGACGGCCATCCTGATGTTGTTTACACCTGCGGAGATAATTCTGATCATTCCCCTGTTCTAAAGCCCTACCATGGTGTATATATTTTTATTAATGATGGCAAATACAACTTCAAACAGCAATACTTCTTCCCGGTGAATGGCTGTTATAAAGCTATTGCTCGTGATTTTGATAAAGACGGTGATGTAGACATTGCAACGATTTCATTTTTTGCCGATTATTCAAGAAAACCCGAAGAGGGCTTTGTCTACCTCGAGAATACCGGCAACCTGCAGTTTACCCCTTTTAGTTTGCCCGAGACCCAGCAAGGAAGATGGCTGACAATGGATGCAGGTGACATAAACAAAGATGGAGATATTGACCTCGTCTTAGGTAATTTTTCAGTTGCACCAACAATTATAAAATCATCGTCTAATTGGACGAAGGGGCCGCCCTTTATTATTCTGGAAAACGTTGGGAAAAAGAAATTGTAGCCTCTTGGTCTTTTTAAATATTATTTTGTGAGTGCTTTTTAAATAACATTTTAAGATTTTCGTTTCAATAGGTTATAATATATTGTGTGATGAAAATTTAATGTAGACAAGTTATTGCTACATGTAACCAGAAATACAAAAGCGAATTTTAATGAAGAAAATACTATTACCTATTTTATTATTTGTTGCTTGCATAGGCAATTCTTTCAGTCAGTCCGCCAATGTAAAACCTGGTTCAACTATTCCCCAGTTTAAAATGCTTTTAACTAATGGTAAGTATTTTTCTACTGCCGACATAGAAAAAAATAAGCCGTTTGTTCTTATCTATTTTGCCCCCGATTGCGATCATTGTATTGTGCTAATCGATGAATTATTCAAAAAGATACACCAACTTGACAATGCAACGGTTATGTTGGTAACGTTCAAACCGGTACCGGAATTAATCGGATTTGAAAAAAAATACCAGACATCCAAATATAAAAATGTGAAAGTAGGTACTGAGGGAATGACTTATATTCTGAGGAACTATTACCGACTTGAAAAAACACCATTTACTGCCGTTTATAATAAAAAAGGAAAACTGGCTTTTTCGTATAAAAGTGAAACGCCGGTAAATGAAATGCTTGCAAGATTTAAAAAGGTTTAACGTGTTTTATTTGTATGTTATTTACCACTCTTGTTTTATGAGAGCCAGATTTTTAGGCCTTTTGACCATTTTAATAGCTGTATTTAGTTGTCAAACGAAAATTGAAAAGGCAGATCCGAAGATTTTAACCGATCAAAATTTGCTGCATGATAATGTGCACCAGTTGACAGAAGTTATTATTAACGATATGTTTTCACCCCCTGTTTCCAGTAGAATTTATGCATACTCCTCCCTTGCAGCGTATGAAGCTATAAGGTTTGAAAGGCAACTATTCATCTATTGCGAAAGACCTGAATGGATCTACCGAAATGCCTGTTCCGGAAAAAAATAGAAAGTATAATTATCTGTTAGCTGCTACCAAAGCATTTTTTACCGTCGCTGAAAAAATAACTTTCTCTGCCGACACTTTAGATAATTACCAACAAAAAGTTTTCACCGGGTTTAAATCTTTGTTGGCGCCCGATGTCTACGACCGGTCTATTGAATTTGGACAATCGGTAGGCAAGAAAGTTTTAGAAAGAACAACGATCGACAGTTACAAGCAAACGCGTGGGATGCCCAAGTTTTTAGGAAGCGGACAGGATGGTAAGTGGCAACCTACGCCTCCCGATTATCTCGACGCTGCTGAACCTTATTGGGCCATGATCCTTCCCCTTGCAATTGACTCTGTAGCCCAGTTTAAATGCCCCTTGCCAAATGCCTACAGCATGGATAAAAACAGTGCGTTTTATAAAAACGTGGATGAAGTGTATACGCTCGGAAAAAATCTTTCAGAGCAGCAAAGATTGATTGCCAGGTATTGGGATGACAACCCTTTTGTTGTTGAACACTCCGGTCACCTCATGTATGGAAATAAGAAAATAACGCCCGTCGGCCATTGGATCGGAATCACTGGTATAGCGTGCAAAATGAAAAAAGCAGATGCTGTCGAAACAGCACAAGCTTACGTGCTTACTTCTGTGGCAATGTTCGATGCCATTATTACTTGTTGGAAAGAGAAATACCGAAGCCAGCAGGTGAGGCCTATAACAGTCATTAACGAGTTGGTAGACAGAAACTGGCAACCTTTTTTACAAACCCCGCCCTTCCCCGAGCATACCAGCGGGCACAGCGGCATTTCTGCTTCGGCTGCAACCGTTCTCACTAAAATGTTTGGGGACAACTTTGCTTTTGAAGACACCAGTGATCTTGCTTATATCGGTATGAAGCGCAGTTTTACGTCGTTCAACGAGGCTGCTATGGAGGCCTCTATCAGCAGGGTTTATGGAGGTATACATTACCGCTCAGGAGTAGATGCGGGAGCTGTGCAAGGCAGAGAAATAGGCGAATACGTAATCAACAAGTTGATGCCTCACTCTGTAGCTACGCCAAATTGAATTGCCATTTTCCCAGTGCAAGTGTCGATACAAAATCGCATGCAAGCCTTGTTTTAATTAAAACGAAAAGTTCCCTTAGCAGTAACGATTTTTCTGGTACCAGCCGATCTTTTCATGGCTTCATCGTTGCTACGCTCAGTTCAACTTTTTATTTATGAATTGAAATGAGCGTAGCAGTTTACCCTTAGCAAAGCCGAATGGTCGCAATCACTTCATCCACATATCTTTTAGAATCAACAATCGGTTATAAAGAACTCAATCTAATTGTAGGTTGATATCCTGTTGCTGTTCTGCTTTGTGTTTTCAATAATTCCATCTTAAGATTAAAGAATAACAGTCAGCCTTCCCAACACAGTTGTGGAACAGCGAGCAGAAAGTTTTGGAGTAAAATGGGTATAAACAAAAAAGTCCGGCAATTGCCAGACTTTACAGTTTTTTGTGTTACAGGATTAATAACGGTTGTATCCACCACCGCTTCCGCCGCTGCCGCTTCCGCCGCCGCTACCACGATTGCGATTGAAACCGCCACCACCGCCGCTTCCGCCACGGTTAAATCCACCGCCACCGCCGCTTTCGCCGCCGAAGCTTCTCTTTTTAAATCCACCACCAGAACCGTCTTTTGGACGTGGTTGTGATTCGTTAACAACGATTTTACGACCCATGATGTCGCTTTCGTTTAACTGGCTGATTGCAGTACGACCTGCTTCATCATCAGACATTTCAACGAAACCAAATCCTTTGCTACGGTTACCGTTAAATTTGTCGGTAACAATTTTTGAAGATACTACTTCACCGAATGGAGTGAATAAATCGGCTAAATCCTGCTCAGTCATAGTCCAACTGAGATTTCCAACGTAAATGTTCATTTGTAAAAAATTAAAGAAAAAAAATAAAAACCCTAAATGAACACAGTGAACAATATACCAGAGAAACATTTACTTAAACGTCCAGAGAGACTATTGTGAAACTGTAAAGATCATTAAGGCCGAAACGAAGATAGACATTTTATTTAATAATCATATTTTTCTTAAAAAATATGAAGGAATCCCGGAAGATTTTTTGAAACCGTTCACGTATATTGTTTTATTGAACTTCATAACAGCATTTGTACCTTTTTTTGTTCATATTTTTTTGCTTTTAGCTCTACAATACCAATATGTGGTTTTTTACCCTGCTTGAAATATTAGTAACCCAACGAAAAATATTTTCGTTGCGAGTTAATAGAATTGAAAGTTGAACGGAGCGTCGCAACAATTTTCAATCGGAGAACGGTAGCACATAACATAAAAAAAGTCCGCCTTTGAAGGGGCGGACTTAAAACTATTGTAACGTTTAAAACTATTCAGCTATCACTTCAAATTCAACATCGGTAGTATTACCGTTACCGAAATCAATATTAGCTTTATAAGTACCGAGTTCTTTTACTTCGTCAGTAATGTGAATGCGCTTACGGTCAATCTCGAAACCTTTTTGGTCACGTATTGCACGGCTAATCTGGAGTGAAGTTACACTACCAAAGATCTTTCCGCTTGTACCAGTTTTAGCACCAATTTTTAAAGGAGATTCTCTTAGAACGGCGATTACGCTGTTGATCTCGGAGAGCAATTTCGCTTCTTTCTTGGCAAGCTGCTTTTGCTTTTCTTCCATCTGCTTAAGGTTAGAAGAGTTAGCTTCTACGGCCTTTTTCTGAGGAATTAAAAAGTTACGGGCATATCCATTTTTCACATTTACCAACTCGTTGGTACCACCCAGGTTATCTACGTCTTGTATTAATATTACTTGCATGACTTCCTCCTTACTTTAAAAGATCTGTTACATAAGGTAATAAAGCCATTTGACGGGCTTTCTTTACTGCCGCAGAAACCTTGCGCTGGTACTTTAGTGAGTTACCAGTAAGACGGCGGGGTAACAATTTACCTTGTTCGTTTAAAAACTTTTTAAGGAACTCGGCGTCTTTGTAATCGATGTACTTGATGCCATATTTTTCGAAACGGCTAAATTTCTTTGCACGCTTTTCTTGTTTAATGGCCGTCAGGTACTTAATTTCATTTGCTTTTGCCATGAATTAAACCTCCGCTGCTTTTTCGTTTCCGGTTGGTATGCCACTTCTCTTTCTTGAGTTGTACTCGACGGCATATTTATCGAGTTTAGTAACCATGAAACGAAGCACTTGTTCGTCTCTCAGGAGCTGGATCTTCAGCTTCTCATTGAAGTCGGATTGCCCTCTGAATTCCGTTACCCAGTAGATGGCCGTAGTCTTCTTCTGGATGGGATAGGCAAGTGATTTTAATCCCCATGGATTGGTGCTAACAACTTCGCCACCGTTGTCGGTAACCAAGTCTAAAAATTTTTTCTGAGCTGCTTTAAAGTCATCTTCAGAAAGCACCGGGGTAAAAATCACCATCAATTCATAATTGTTCATTAATCCCTGATTTTGATTTAAAAAATTAATTTGGGCTGCAAAGGTAACAGTTTATACTGACAATCTATTAAAGAATTTAACCAAGTAGGAGAGGAATGGTTACGCTTTAGTTAAATTGTATTATTTTATCGGCAACAACATAGAAAGGGATGATAATATTGAGAGTATGAGTGAAAGAAGTTGACATACTGGCAGACGGATTTGTAATGGCACTTACTTTGTGAAGCCTTGTTCACTGGATTTTTAATGTACAAGTGCCCACTGTCGCGGGAAGGATGTACAATTGTAAATAAAAGTTGACCTCACAAAAAAACTAAATATTATGGCTAAAGGAAGTATCCGGGTTCAAACGGAAAATATTTTTCCAATCATTAAGAAGTTTTTATACAGCGATCACGAAATTTTTGTTCGCGAGTTGGTAAGTAATGCTGTAGATGCTACACAAAAATTAAAAACTCTTTCATCGATAGGGGAAGCAAAAGGCGACCTCGGTGATCTGCGAATCGAGGTAGAACTTGATGCCAAAGAAAAAACAATAAGTATTATCGACCGTGGCGTTGGTATGACGCAAGAGGAAGTGGACAAATACCTCAACCAGGTTGCTTTTAGCGGCGCTGAAGAATTTCTGAAAAAGTATAAAGGCCAGAATGAAGAGAATATTATAGGTAAATTCGGTTTGGGTTTCTATAGTTCTTTTATGGTGAGTGAGCGAGTAGAAGTCTACACAAAAAGCTTTAGAGATGAGCCTGCCACTTACTGGAGTTGCGATGGAAGTCCGGAGTTTGAATTGTACTCTATAGAGAAACCAGACAGAGGAACTAAAATAGTACTTCATATAAACGATGAAAGTAAAGAGTTTTTAGACTCAGACCGGATTAAAGCGATCCTTACAAAGTTCTGTCGCTTCCTGCCGGTTCCTATTTATTTTATTGATAAAGGCGCTACAGCAGAAGATATAGAAGATAAAGAAAAAGAAGGAGCAGAAGAAAAAAAACCGATCAATAACACTACACCTGCGTGGACAAAAAAACCTTCTGAATTAAGCAAAGAAGATTACGAAAACTTTTACAAAGAGTTATATCCTTACAGTGAAACTCCTTTATTCTGGATCCACTTAAATGTTGATTATCCTTTCAACTTAACCGGCATCCTGTATTTTCCGAAGATCAAGCAGAGCTACGAAATACAGAAGGATAAGATACAACTGTATAGCAACCAGGTGTTTGTTACCGATGAGGTAAAAGATATCGTTCCTGAATTTTTGATGTTGTTGCACGGTGTTATTGACAGTCCGGATATTCCACTAAATGTAAGCCGCAGTTATCTACAGGGTGATCCAAATGTGAAAAAAATCAATGCACACATTACAAGGAAAGTTGCGGATAAACTGGAAGAGATCTTCAAAAACGAAAGAAACTCATTTGAAGAAAAATGGGAAAGCCTTGGTTTGTTTGTGAAATATGGAATGATGACTGATGACAAGTTTCTTGAGAAGGCAAACAAATTCCTGATAATGGAAGATGCTGCGGCAAATGAAGGAGCAAAGAAATTTTATACGCTTGAAGAGTATAAAATGGAAGCTGAAACCCTGCAAAAAAATAAGGACGGGAAAATCGTCATTGTATACACTACCGATCCTGTTCAGCAGGATGCTTATATACAGGCGGCGCAAGGCAAGGGTTATAAAGTTGTTAAGGCGGAAACGCTGGTTGATGCAGCATTTATCAACCAAATGGAAATGAAGTGGGAGAATGTACAGTTTACCCGTGTTGATGCTGATATTGTTGATAATTTAATTGACAAAAATGAAGATCAGACCAGCGTCTTAAGCAAAGAGGAAGAAGAGAAACTGAAGGGTTTGTTTGGAATACAAAATTCAGATTTGCATTTAACTATTGAGGTAAAAGGCCTTAGTCCTGATGCTCCTCCCGTAGTGGCTACAAGGCCTGAGTTTATGAGGCGCATGAAAGACATGGGAGCAATGGGCGGCGGAATGGCAAGCTGGTACGCGAAAATGCCTGACGAGGTAACGCTTACAGTAAACGGCAACCATAAAATCTACCAGAATTTACTAAAAGAAGACGATACTGAAATGCAGGAAAAGCAGGTTCGCAACCTCGCAGATCTGGCCTTGTTAGGCCAGGGATTATTGAAAGGAAATGCACTTACTTCTTTTATAAATCGTAGCGTTGACTTGATGCAGGGAGAAAAGAAAGCAGACCTGGTAACAGAGGGATAAGGTTGTTCATGTTAATATAAAAGCTGCTGCATGTTTTTTGCAGCAGCTTTTATATTTTATTATAACTTAGATACAATAAAAAACATGATGCCTAAAGAAAGAAGCGGCTATATGAAAAGCCTGGTGTAAAGAAGTTTTTTATAGTTGAACCGCCAACATTTCAGGCACTTACTTCGCGAACATTTCAAGTACTTCCTTATTACCTGAATAATGAAAAATACATAAAGTAGGAAACAATTACAGGACAAATAAAGTCAAAATTGCTAGGCAAAGTCTTCTCTTTTAAATCTGTCTAAGGAGAATATGAACACTTTTTTTGTGCCGGCCGTGCCTCTTTATTTTGCTTCTCTACTAATGAATTCGTTTTTGCTGTCCTGATTTTTGATGTTTTTTAGATACCGGCTTTTTGTACTATAAGAATCATCGTTGCTACGCTCAGTTCAACTTTTAATTCTTTGATAGAACTTAGCGTAGCAGTTTTTACCCTGAGGTAAGCCGAAGGGTCGCAATCCTTTCGTCTGCATTGCTGGTCGCAACAAAAAAGTAAAGTTGGTGTCTGTTTTTATGGGTTGGTATTATAATATTCGCTTCTGACAACAGTTTTTGCATAAGGGACATCAGCCGG
The DNA here is from genome assembly GCA_028288485.1 of Segetibacter sp. Lineage (GTDB taxonomy): Bacteria > Bacteroidota > Bacteroidia > Chitinophagales > Chitinophagaceae > Segetibacter. Next base: position 75,153 of record JAQBNO010000097.1, on the reverse strand, counting down.
TGGGCTGTCAGGCGAAGGCATTCTGAATCCGGCGAAGCGGTTTCAGAAGCGAGCGGGGGGGAGTCTTGTTGCGATAACGAAGCCATGCGGCTTGAGCTATAAATGATCGCACTAAAAGTTCGTTTTGCATGGTTCAGGGGCTTCCCTAAGGTATCTTGCGTCGCATACTTGTACTTTTAAAAACTCTGATCAGCTGTTTTATGACGTTGATAAGAGTTTTTATAGCAATACCCTGTTAAATAGAATTACTAAAAGACGAACGAATGCATGCAACAAAAGTTACACCTCCGGTCATTGGCTTCGTATCAAAATGAAAACAACATCGACGATCAATTATAAACGCTATTAATTGCCTCTACTGAAAGCCTGAAATCACAAACTTTAAGTTGTAAACTTTTTTGACCGTTCCATTCATTTTCTTCCAATGTAAATACTACATCAAGCGGTTTTTTACTTTCAATAAGAGGAAACTTTTGTGCCATATTAAACCCTATTCCCTTAAAGCTGCAGTTGTTTTGTTTTAAGCAAAATTTTATATGTTGTTCTTTTACCAGCTTGGAATTTCCAGAATCCCTCACGTTTCTTGCTATAAAAACCGGTCTCATATTTTCCGGCCCATAAGGCTCCATCTGGTGAATGATATTATAAAATGACATTGTAAGGTCGCTAAAAGAAACTTCGGCATCGATAACAAGTTCGGGAACCAAAGAATTCGGATGAATGGTTTCCCTTACCACTTGTTCAAATTTTTGCGTGAAAGCGTCTACGTTTTCAGGAAGTAGTGTCATTCCTGCGGCAGCAAAATGCCCCCCATACCCGAGCAAATGTTCTTTACAAGCATGAATTGCTTCGTACAAATTAAAACCTGCTACACTTCGTGCGCTTCCTGCTGCTACTTCTCCACTTCGCGTTAAAACAATAGTTGGACGATAATACGTTTCTATCAATCTAGAAGCAACAATTCCTACAACCCCTTTATGCCAGTGTTCCTGGTAAAGCACAGTTGAACTCCTGTTAATCATATCCTCGTTTTCTTCAATAATTGCGAGAGCTTCCTCGGTTATTGTAGTGTCTGCAGTACGTCGTTCGGTATTGTCGATATGAAGCAATTCAGCAAACTCCAAAGCTTTGTCGCAATCTTGTTCTATGAAAAGTTGTACCGCTTTTCTTGCATCATCCATTCGGCCTGCCGCATTGATTCGTGGGGCAATTATAAATACAAGGTTAGTGATGAACATTTCTTTTTGAACTCCTGCTAATTGCATTAACGCTCTTATACCGTTGCAAGGATTTTTATTTACTCTTTGTAACCCATAATAAGCCATAATCCTGTTTTCACCTGTCATGGGCACAATATCAGCGGCAATAGCGGTTGCAAGAAGGTCGAGATAGCATAAGTAGCTTTCTGGTGATAATCCTGATTTTTCTGCGATTGCAGCCATTAGTTTAAACCCTACCCCGCACCCACAAAGTTCTTTATATGGATATTGACATCCGGGCTGTTTGGGGTTAAGTATAGCTACTGCCTCAGGCAGTATATCGTCGGGAAGGTGATGATCACAAACAATAAAATCAATATTTAGGGAGTTCGCATATGAAATCAAGTCGGTTGACTTAATACCGCAATCAAGAGATATAATTAAACTAAAACCACTGTTTTTAGCATAGTCAATGCCTATTTTCGACACTCCATAGCCTTCTCTGTACCTATGAGGAATATAGAAGTCTACATTTTCATAGATGCTTTTTAAGAATTGGTACATGCTTGCTACGGCAGTAGTTCCGTCGACATCGTAATCGCCGAATACCAAAATTTTTTCTTCATTTTTAAAAGCTGAAAATATCCGGGCTACAGCTTTGTCCATATCCTTCATTAGCCATTGATCATGAAGTTCAGACAGTTGCGGCCTGAAGAATGTTTTTGCCTTTTCATAACTATCAAAACCTCTCTCAACAAGTATTTTACAAATAACTTTATTAATTTTTAAAGCTTCCTCTAGTGCAATAACTTTTTCATTTTCCGCATCAAGTATTTTCCAACGTTTTTGCATGTGTCACCTGTATTAATAGTTGCGGTCTGTTGTATATCTAACTAATTCTTCTAATCCTTTTCTTACTTCGCTGTCGGGAAACTGGTATAGAACTGCTAAAGCTTCGTCCCGGTACGTAAACATTTTTTGTTTAGAATACTCGATCCCCCCTGCTTTCTGTACTTCTTCTATTACAAACTTCACTTTATCTTTTTTCGTGTTTTCATTTTTTAGAATATAAATGAGTTTGCGTTTCAAAGCATAATTCACGTTATTTAAGGTGTATATTAAGGGTAATGTAAGCTTTTTTTCTTTTATATCATTGCCTGTTGGTTTTCCAATATTAGCATTTCCATAATCAAACAAATCGTCCTTAATTTGAAAAGCAACCCCCACCTTTTCACCAAACATCCTCATTTTTTCAACTGCATCATCATTATCAAAAGTTGTGGAGGCTCCGGCTGCACAGGAAGATGCAACCAAAGAAGCAGTTTTGTTTTTTATAATTTCAAAGTATACTTCTTCCTTTAAATTCAGATTTCTGGCTTTTTCAATTTGCAATAGTTCACCCTCACTCATTGATTTAACTGCTTCTGAAAGGATTTGTAAGATTTTAAAATCCTGATTGTTTAGTGATAATAATAAACCTTTGGACAATAGATAATCTCCTACCAGCACTGCAATCTTATTTTTCCATAAAGCATTAATTGAAAAAAAACCTCTTCTTTCTAATGATTCATCTACAACGTCATCGTGTACTAAGGTTGCGGTATGAAGCAATTCAACAAGAGAAGCAGCTCTAAATGTTTGGTCATTAATTTCGCCACCAAGTTTTGCGCTTAGTAAAACGAACATGGGGCGCAACTGCTTGCCTTTTCTTTTAACAATGAACTGCATTATTTTATCAAGCAGTGATACATTACTTTTAACTGCTTGTCTAAAATGTCTTTCAAACTCTTTTAACTCCAGTGAAATTATATTCGTAGCTATTTCCATTCTATCTGTTGTTGCGCAAGTTAACAGGATTCGGATAAATACTTGCATAGTAGAACCTGCGAGAGGATATCGTAATCTGTCGCATTTAGTGGAAACAGAAAACAAAAATTCGAGGTTTGAGTGCTACTTGTCTTACAACCCGATACTTTTACATAGATACTTCATTGTCCTTTTGCAGCATTAACAATCGCTTCTGGTATTATCCCGGTTTCTTCTGTCAATTTTTAAGTTCCTATCATTAATAACTGTTAAAAATCAATGAATAGTTAAATGTTAAGCAGTTGGGAAAAAAGTTCTACAAGAGTGCATGCAGCATTATGAAATATTTGTTGTCTAAATAATTCATTACAAAGGTGGTATAGTTTTTTTACCCTTAAAAAATAATTGTAATTATTTGGTTATTCATTCTCAAAGCATATTTTTGCAGGGGGATCTTAACAATAGTTTCTATTACAAAAAATATAAAACACTTCTATGGCAAGTAAAAAGTACACATTAACGTTAGGCTTAATCAGCCTCTTATCCTCCGCGGCAATGGCGCAGCAGAGTGATGCAGGGTATGATTGGAGAGATTCCTCCAAGATTGCAACCAAAAACTTACCGCAGCAGAGCGAGTTTTTGAATAATCAGTACCCTTATCCCGCAAAACCACGTAGTATGTGGGAGTTGGGTTTAAGCGCAGGTAATACGATGATATTAGGAGATATCAGGGCAGATGGAAATATAGGTGCCGGTATTAGTTTAAGAAAAGCTATCAGCCATACTTTTTCTGTCAGAGGTAATTATATTTACGGCAGAACCAAAGGGCAGCCTAGTCAGTTTAGAAGAGTTTCTGGTGGACAAGTGTCTTATCAGGGCAGGTCCCACATGGTTGGCGGCGATTTAATTGCGTCATTTAACCCCGCAAGCCACTACCGTGGTAATCCTAAAACAAATATTTATGCTTTACTGGGTTTAGATCTTTTGTTACATCAACTTTATTATCAAAATCCTGCAAATGCTAATCCTGATGCTGAAGTATATAATGGAGATAAATATGCAGTGTTTTATGGATATCCCGCGCCTGGAGTTGGAAGCAGCCCGCAGAACGGTCTAATCACTACATTGTTCGGTGCAGAAAAGACTGTTGGTGGCGATACCAGGAAAGGATGGAGTTTAATGCCAGGAGCAAGTGCAGGTGCTGGTATTGCTTTTAAACTGAGTAAGAAGATCAATATTGGTTTCGAGCAACGCTTTACCTTCGTTCCTTATGACTATTTGGATGGCTACAAAGTTACCCCAGGTAGTGGTGCAACCCGGAGCAATGATATCTTTAGTTACACAAGCGGACGTTTAAATATTAATATTGGTAGTTCTGCAAAACATGTTGAACCATTATGGTGGCTTAATCCTAATAACTTTGTTTATAACGAGATTAATCGCCCTTCGCACATGAAGTTACCTCCGCCAGTTTTACCTGATGCAGATGGAGATGGTGTGACTGATCAATTCGATATGGAGCCAAATACACCTGCTGGAGTACCTGTTGATGTTCGCGGTGTGGCTAAAGACAGCGATGGTGACGGAGTACCTGACTATAAAGACAAAGAACTTCTTACTCCACAAAAATGCTTCCCTGTAGATGCTGATGGTGTCGGAAATTGCCCAGAGCCAGCTTGTTGCACAGAACTTAGGAATAGAATCGATAGTGGTTTAGTTGTTGGCGGAGGTGGATGTAACCTCGGTAACTTACCAAGCGTTCAATTCAGAGCTGGAAGTAGAACATTAAGCAGAAGCGCTATGACTTTATTAGCAAGTGCAGCGGCTCAAATTAAAGGTAGTCCTAACTGTAGAATTAGAGTTATCGGCCATACAGGCGGTGAAAGCAGCAAACGCGCACAACAGTTAAGTTGGAATCGAGTAAATACAGTAATACGATATCTTGTTGAAAAGCAAGGTATAAGTGAAGACCGCTTAATTTTCTCTTACCAGGAAGAAGGTGGTGATGTAAATACCGTTGATTTAATGGGAACTACAGAAACTGGTCCTAGTACAGTACCAGCTCCTCACCCTAATTTAAGATAAATAAACATGATGTCTTTTATTAAAATACCCTTCCGCATGGAGGGGTATTTTAATAAAAGACAATTCTTAAAATTTTTAACAATTGATGCAACCTTTTTTGTTTCTTTACTCTCTTAAGACATTAGTGTATTAATTTCATGTTGAGTTATTATAAAATTTACTAACATTTATTCGGTTATGAGAAGAATATTTACATTATTTGCTGGTTTATTGCTAGTAGTTCCGGGAATATTTGCGCAGTTGGGAGGAACCCATAATTATCTCGATACTTCCTATATTGCCCCTAGGAACTTATCTCAACAAAGCGAGTTTTTAAATAACAATACGAGTTTTCCGGCAAAGCCGAGAGATATGTGGCAGCTGGGAGTGTTTGTTGGTTTGCCGTATATAGATGGGGATGGTCCAATGGCTGTTAAGGGTGCTGGATCAGGAATAAGCTCCTATGCGTGGGGAGTTGGTGCCTCGTTAAGAAAAGCAATTGGTTATGCAATTTCTATTCGTGGTTCTTTAGCATATTACAATATCTTAGGGCTGGATTATCAGCGTAACCGTAATTACAATAACTCACCTTTTATCGAGCAGAACTACCTGACAGCTCCAAGGGGTTACATTCATAATTATCATACAAAAGCAATTGTTCCTTCTGTAGAGGCCTTAGTTTCTTTGAATAATATTATGTTCCACAACAGGCAAGGTAGATACAATATGTATGCTTTGGTCGGTTATACCGCATTTCTTTATCAGACAAAGATGGACGTGGTAAGAAATGATGGCACAAGGTATCCATTTGAAACTGTTAATGTTGATGCACCAAGGCCCGAAATAAGGAAGGTATTGAGAGGCATGCTGGACGGTAATTATGAAACTTTAGCCGAAACTAATGATAGAAGACCCGAGCTTGGAGAGTTTAACCTAAGGCATTCGTTTAGTGCGGGCGGAGGAATGGAATATAGAATTGGTAAGAAAACGTCTCTTGGTATAGAGTATAAAAGGATTATGACCAGAGATGATTATGTAGACGGATGGTTTAGGCAAAGTGGAGACCTGGTTAATCCGGTATTTACTTCTGAGTGGGATAATATTGGTTTCTTTTCTCTAGGGGTCAATCAAAATCTTGGTAGTTCTAAGAAGCGTATACCTCCATTGTGGTGGATGAATCCGTTGGAGTTTGCATATAGCGAACTTAACAACCCCAAGCACATGAAGTTGCCAAAAGTTAAGTTGGACGATGCTGATGGCGACGGTGTAACTGATCAGTTTGATTTGGAGCCAAACACTCCTCCAGGTGCTCCTGTTGATACACACGGTGTGTCTAAAGATACTGATGGGGATGGTGTTCCGGACTACCGAGATAAGGAACTTTTAACGCTTCAAAATTGTTTCCCTGTTGACGAAGATGGTGTTGGTAATTGTCCTGAACCTGACTGTTGTAAAGAAAGAAGAGGCGATACTACTATTGCTGATTGTAGGATTTCTGATTTGCCAAGCGTTCAGTTCAGGGGGAACAGTGTAAGATTAACGAAAGAAGCAGAATCTATCTTAAATAGCGTTGCAAGCCAGTTGAAGGCTAATCCTACTTGTAAAGTTAGAGTATCGGGTCATGGAGCTTCAACAAAGACGGCTCAACAGTTGAGTTGGGATAGAGTAAATGCTATTATTCGTTATTTAGTTGAGAAGCAGGGTTTATCTGATAATCGGATAATATTTGAATATGGAACAGAGGGTGACCCTTTAACAGTAGACCTTATGGGAACTACCGAGGAAGGGCCGAATTCGGTTCCTGCGCCTCATCCGAATTTGCAAAAAACCAAGTAAATAAATTAAAAGACCTATAATTAAAAGCCAGCCTCGGGTACGACGGCTGGCTTTAATTATAGAAAGATTAACTAAAGATATTGCTACCATTAACCTTACCGGTTTAATTTGCTTGCAAAAGGCTAATTTTGAATACTTCTATGATCAGGTTTTTATTTTTGTCATTATTTCTTGTTTTTTTTACTTCTTGTGCCAGTAAACTTACTAAAACTTTAAAAAGTACTGATAGCGAATACAAATTGAAGGTAGCAGAGAGTTATTACGCGCAGAAAAAGTATAACAATGCCCAGCTTTTATTTGAAGACCTTTTTCCGATATTTAAAGGCACTCCAAAATTTGAAGATTTATATTATAAATATGCTTATTCTGCTTATTATCTCAATGATTATGCAAATGCAGAAAATTTGTTCAAGACCTTTGTTGAAACTTTTCCTAATAGCTCTAAATCAGAAGAGGCTGATTTCATGAGAGCTTATTGTTACTATAAACAGTCCCCCAAGGCCGAGTTAGACCAAACAAATACCACCAAGGCTATTGGTCAATTGCAGGCGTTTATAAATACTCACCCACTATCGGCAAGAGTACCTGAAGCTACTTCTATAATAGATGAATCACGAGCGAAACTGGAGGTTAAAGATTTCAAAAGTGCCGAGCTCTATTTCAATTTAGGTTATTATAAGGCGGCCGCTATAGCTTTCGGCGCTTTAATAGATAATTATCCCGATAGTCGTTTAGCGGATGAGTACAAGCTGATGGTTATTAAGTCTTACTTCCTATATGCAAACAATAGTATAGAAGAAAAACAAGCAGAAAGATATGATAAGGTGGTAGCTGAGTGTACAGATTTTTTAGATAGATTTCCAGAGAGTAAATTGGTAAAATCAGTTGAAAATTTTAAAACAGAATCGCTTAACAATATAAAAATTAAAAATGAGCAAATTAAGAAGGCAGCTTAGTGCAAATACGGCTAGTGTGGTTGAGACAAAAAGCCTTGTAGATATTAAAGGAAGAACTGGTAATCTGTACGAATCTATCGCTATTATTGCTAAGAGAGCAAACCAAATCAACATTGCTTTAAAAGAAGAGTTACATAACAAGTTAGAAGAGTTTGCTACACATACGGATAGTCTTGAAGAGATTCATGAAAATAAAGAACAGATTGAAATTTCAAAGGCATATGAAAGAATGCCAAATCCTGCAATTCTTGCTACACAAGAGTTTATGGATAATAAGATTTATTACCGCAAGAACGACTCTGATCTTTTTAGCTAATTCAATAAAATGAGATTTAACAGGAACGGCAGTTATAATAACTGTCGTTTTTTGTTACTTTACGGTTATGTTAAAAGGTAAGAGAATCCTTTTGGGTATAACCGGAAGCATAGCAGCTTATAAAACGGTCTTTTTAGTTCGTCTATTAGTTATAGCTGGAGCAGAAGTTAGGGTGATAATAACGCCGTCAGCTAAGGATTTTGTTTCCACACTCACTCTCGCAACCCTAAGTAAGAATAAGGTTTTAGTAGATCTTGCTGATGAAGATACCTGGGCCAATCATGTAATGTTAGGTCGATGGGCAGATGTTATGTTAATTGCCCCGCTAAGTTGTAATAGCTTATCAAAGTTAGCAAACGGGATTTGTGACAACTTGTTGATGGCGGCGTATTTATCTGCCACTTGCCCCGTTATAGTAGCTCCAGCTATGGATGAAGATATGTGGCATCACCGATCAACTATCAAAAACATTGAGACATTAAAGGAATTTGGCCATACTACAATTACAGTAGGAACAGGAGAATTAGCCAGCGGTTTATTTGGAGAAGGACGAATGGCAGAACCAAAAGATATTGTGACATTTCTTGAGGAAAAGTTTTTCAGATCCGAACTGTTAAAAGGTAAAAGTGTGTTAGTTACAGCCGGACCAACGCTTGAAGCCATAGACCCGGTAAGGTTTATAGGTAACCATTCAAGCGGAAAAATGGGAATCGCTCTTGCAGAAGCATTTTATACCCTTGGAGCAGATGTAAAACTTGTATGCGGCCCCATTAAAAATACTGTCTGTTACGAGGGTATTGAAGTTCTTAAAATCACTTCTGCAGCTGAAATGTACGATGTTTGTATTTCCGTTTTCCCTTCGATTAATATTGCTGTATTAGCCGCGGCTGTTGCAGATTATACTCCTAGAATTGTTTCTGAAAATAAGATAAAAAAGAACGAAAAAATCTTTCAATTAGAGCTAATTAAGACTAAGGATATTTTACAAACTCTGGGAACAGTTAAAAGGGAAGACCAAATTCTAGTAGGTTTTGCATTGGAAACAAATAACGAGTTAGAGAATGCAATAAGAAAACTTGAAACGAAGAATGCGGATTTAATTGTGTTAAATAGCCTAAACGACGAGTTCGCAGGATTTGAAAAAGACACTAACAAAGTAACTGTCCTTGATAGGAACGGTAGTTCTTTTCCCTTTGAGGCTAAAAGTAAAAAACTAGTGGCTATTGATATTGTTGATCTCATCATAAAAAAGCTAAATGATAAAGTATAGTCTATTGCTTCTGATTGCTGTATTTGATTTGCACTTTGTAACTATTGCACAGGAATTGCAATCAAAAGTTACGGTTATAGCAAGCAGGGTTCCAAGTACCGTCGATAAAAAGATTTTTACAACTCTGCAGACGCAACTGACGAATTTCATCAACAACCGTAAGTGGACGTCCGATGTATTTCAACCCCAGGAAAGAATTGAATGTAGTTTTTTATTAAACATTGAAAGTGTTGTAGAAACGAATGTTTATAAAGCCAGTATCACTATCCAGGCGGCCAGACCTGTTTATAATTCTTCGTATTCAACTGCACTTATAAATTTCCAGGATGCAGATGTAACATTTCGGTATGTGGAGTACCAGCCAATTGAATTTAATGAAAACCGCGTTCAGGGTTCGGATGCTCTTGCCAGTAACCTAACTGCCGTTTTTGCTTATTACGTAAATATTATATTGGGATTAGATTATGATTCTTTTAGCGCAAAAGGAGGTGATGGTTATTTTCAAAAGGCCCAGAATATTGTAAATAATGCTCCTGAAAATAGGAATATTAGTGGATGGAAAGCATTCGATGGTTTGAGGAACAGGTATTGGCTGGCCGAGAATTTATTGAATAACCGCTTCAATTTGGTTCACGATGTTATATATGGTTATTATAGGGCGGGGCTTGATAAAATGTACGAAAATGAAGCGGAAGGCAGAACCGGCATGCTGAATGCTTTAGTTCAGCTTCAAGGTATTAACCAGGAGAATCCTAATTCTATGGTTGTGCAATTTTTTATGCTTGGTAAATCACAAGAGTTAATACGGGTATTTAAAAAAGCAGCACCGCCCGATAAGGCACGGGCAGTTGAAACTTTACAAAAGTTAGATATAGCCAATTCAGCTAAATATCAACAGGAAATTAAATGAGAATAGTTCTTTGTTTAATAGCAGGTTTTGTTTTTATAGCGTGCTCTTCAAGCCCCGTACCTAAAGGGATTCTTCCCCCTGAAAGAATGCAGAAAGTAGTTTATGATATCATGCAGGTTGACGAGTTTATGAATAACTATGTTTATAAGGATACCAGTATTGATTTAACGAAGAAGAGGAGTATTCTTTATAAACAGGTATTCAAGGTTCACAATACTTCAAGAAAGGAGTTTTATACCAGTTATAAATATTACCAGCAAAGACCTGACATCCAAAAAGCATTATTCGATTCTTTATACCAATGGGCTAACAGAAAAAAAGAGGATCGGGTGGTTAAACCGCTAAAGCCAGTATAAAACACTAACTGATTTATAAAAGATGAATAAAGTAGTTAAGAATGCAGACGAAGCCATTGCCGATATTAAAGATGGCGCAGTGATAATGTTAGGCGGCTTTGGTCTTTGTGGAATCGCGGAAAATTGTATTAATGCGCTTGTACACAGAAACATCAGGCAACTAACCTGCATTTCAAATAATGCTGGCGTTGATAATTTTGGCCTCGGATTACTTTTACACACCAGGCAGATCAAAAAAATGATGAGCAGTTATGTTGGGGAAAATGCGGAGTTTGAACGACAATTACTTTCAGGTGAACTGGAAGTTGACTTAATACCGCAAGGAACTTTGGCAACACGGATTCAAATGGCAGGGATGGGTATTCCGGCTTTTTTCGCTCGGGCCGGGTACGGAACTGAAGTGGCAGCAGGGAAAGAGGTTCGGGAATTTGATGGAAAGATGTACCTGATGGAAATGGCGTTACATGCAGATTATGCTATCGTAAAGGCGTGGAAAGGTGATACTCTCGGCAATCTTGTATTTCGAAAAACTACCCGTAATTTTTCCACTTCAATGGCAAAGGCAGGCAATATTACCATTGCGGAAGTGGAGCATCTTGTTGCACCAGGCGAATTAGATCCCGATGAAATACATGTAGCAGGAATATATGTTCACCGAATCTTCCAAGGTAAAGACTATGAAAAAAGGATTGAACGAAGAACGGTTCAACTTAAACCTCAATAACCACCTATTTAATGTTTATTTCTGCCTCTTTTTTAAAGATCAACTATGGTATTGATGAGATGATAGCTGCTTTTTTTGTTGATCGCGAGCCTCCTGTTGATAATTTATACTGGAAAGGGAAACTTTTATACCTCCGCCCCACGCCAGGATACTTATTTATACCGTTAATCGTTGACTTACTTTATAAGCTGGGTATTGACAGGAAACAATTACTATCAGAAGAATTTGTTGGGGTGATGGAGCAGGTAGGCCACATAAGTGCTTTAGAAGAAACCGGCGAGATAACTGTTGATGACGCAATACAAAGATGTTCGGATCTCGTAAAAGATAGCTGTAAAAATAAACGGTGGCATAGTAGTCTTTTAGATTTTCTTTATAATGGTGAAAGCAATTTTTTCAACCCTTTATCCATTCCATTCAAAGCCTTACATCGCGGCGACCTGTTTTTATTTTCGCTGTCTGTACTCGAATTCACTAGTGACATGGGTGATAAAATTGCGGAATATTGGTTTGCGCTCATCAGTACCTTATTGCTTCTTGATGATGTAGAAGATATTGAAACAGATACCAAAACAGGGCAGCCGAACGCATTTTTAGAAAGTGGGTTTGATGCGGCAGGAATTGAAACGATTTTTGAATGGGTTAGAAGAAGTGTTGAAAGATTAGCCACCTTAAATCAAACTATGGCCCATGAACTGCATGAGCAATTCACGCAACTGGTTAATCAACCTCACATTCTTAAACGTCTAAATCGATAGTAATGGCTTTAGATAAATTTGGAATTGCGCGACGCATTGCAAAAGAGTTAAAAGACGGAATGTATGTTAACTTAGGAATTGGTATTCCTACTTTGGTTAGTAATTATATTCCTGTTGGCATGACGGTCATTTTTCAGAGTGAAAACGGGATACTGGGCATGGGACCTTACCCTGTTGAAGAAGAAATAGACGCAGACCTGATAAACGCCGGCAAGGAAACGGTAACTGTAATTCCCGGCGGCGCTTTCTTCGACAGTGCTGAAAGCTTTGGAATGATACGCGCCGGTAAAGTTGACCTTACGGTTTTGGGTGCAATGGAAGTAAGCGAAAACGGTGATATTGCGAACTGGAAAATACCCGGGAAAATGGTAAAAGGAATGGGTGGAGCTATGGACCTTGTAGCCAGTGCAAAAAATATTATTGTTGCAATGCAACATTCTAATCCGAAAGGGGAAAGTAAGTTATTAGCGAAATGTACATTACCACTTACTGGTGTAGGCTGTGTAAGAAAAATAGTAACAGAGCTAGCCGTTATCGAGGTAACTGATGGGGGATTTTTATTACTTGAGCGAGCTCCCGGAGTAACAGTTGAAGAAATTAAGTCAAAAACTCAGGGCAGGTTAATTGTTCCTGCCACTGTTCCGGAAATGCCGTTTTGAGCAATTGTTCTGTTCGACTTCATAATAACCCCTCTGCTCAGGCGAAAAAAGATAAATAGAAGTACCGAAAGATGAACGGATTGCGACGCAACGATGATTTATTGAAAAGCAAATGCCGGTACCAAAAATATTTTGCCTTAAGCTTGAGCTTCTTTTCGCAGTTGAAAATTTAGAGAACTTATTTCTTATCACTCAATATTGCCGTTCATCAAGAAGTTACTAAAAGTTGTAACCTGTTTTTTCTTCTTTCGTTGTACCGTAAATCTTTTCAAAACTCAACTTTTTATTATGAAGAATTTACTCTTTGCTTTAATCGCAATTATCTCACTTTGCAGCTTTAGCCCATGGGAAACTATTACCGGGAACGGCAACATGAAAAAAGAAACCCGTTCGTTAAGCGGTTATACGGGTATCGCGTTATCGGGAAACATGAATGTTAAAATGAGCTACGGCAACTCGAGTAGCATAACCGTACAAGCCGATGAGAACCTGCTGCCTTACATACAAACTGTGGTAGAGGACGGAAACCTGGTGGTTAAGTCTAAAGACAAAGTTGGGCTGAAAACAAAAAATAAATTAATCGTCTATGTTACGTTAACAAGAGTGACTAATTTAAAAGTAAGCGGTAGTGGAAACATCATGGGTGACGGTGATTTTTCAAACGATAGCAGAACCAACCTGGCTGTTTCGGGTTCGGGTAACATAAATGTGGGTATTAACTCATTCAACGAAACTAAGCTTGCTATTTCAGGCAGCGGAAATATTACAATCAAGGGAAAAAGTACGAACAATATTGACGCGACTATTAGTGGCAGCGGAAATATTGATTGCAGCGAGGTTTCGTGTAACGATGTGTTTGCGCAGGTAAGTGGTAGCGGAAACATTAAAGTATACGCCAACAAAAGCATCGACGCCAAAGTAAGTGGTAGTGGTAATATTTATTACAAAGGTTCGGCAACAAATATAAACTTAAGGTCTTCAGGTAGCGGCAAAATTATTAAAGCGTAGCCTTTTTAATCATGTTATAGCCCTTGCATTTGAAGCATGCAAGGGCTTTTTGTTGCAACTAATAACTCTTTGCAAGATTTTTTGGAGCCGTGCAAGATCCCTTCCTTCAGCAGCCGTTGCGTCGCACTCTTGTACTAAATTTATTTATTGCAGCATAGTTTCCATTATAAGCGGTAAAAGTATTTTTTTGTAAATTTATTAACATCATCTCTTTTCTTTCAGTCTTTTAACTTACATGTTTCACACACCTGCCTTTTCACCTTCCACGAATGACGTTTTACCCTTCACTGTTACCCTCACGCTCCATAATTTTTCATGTTTTAAAAAAGTTCAAATGTGTACTTGCTGCACTTTCTTACCTTCGTGGCGTTATGGAAATAAACGTACAGACCGCACGTCAGTTACGCCTTACTGATGAAGAATTTGAGCTTATTGAAAAAGTAATGGGGCGCACGCCCAATTTTACAGAACTCTGTGCCTACAGTGTTATGTGGAGCGAGCATTGCAGCTATAAAAATTCCATTAAATGGTTGAAGACTTTGCCACGGGAAGGCAAAAAAATGCTGGTAAAAGCAGGTGAAGAAAATGCCGGACTGATGGACATTGGAAATGGTTTTGGCGTAGTATTTAAAATTGAAAGTCACAATCACCCAAGTGCAATTGAGCCCTTCCAGGGAGCAGCAACGGGTGTTGGTGGAATTCACCGTGATATTTTTACCATGGGTGCCCGGCCAATAGCGGCACTTAACAGTCTTCGTTTTGGAAATCTGAACGAGGCGAAGACCCAGCACTTAGTTGCAGGTGTAGTTCGCGGTATCGGCCATTACGGTAACTGTTTTGGAGTTCCTACGGTTGGAGGAGAGGCATATTTTGAAGAACGATATCATACCAATCCACTGGTCAATGCTATGAGCGTGGGAATTGTGAAAAATGGTGAAACGATTAGTGCGACCGCAGAAGGTTTAGGTAACCCGGTATTTATTGTAGGCAGCGCTACAGGTAAAGATGGAATGGGAGGTGCTTCATTCGCGAGTGCCGATATAACAGCAGAAAGCGCGGAAGAGTTGCCAGCAGTACAGGTGGGTGATCCTTTCCAGGAAAAAAAATTACTGGAAGCTTGTCTTGAGATCATAAAAACAGGTGCTGTTGTAGGTATGCAGGATATGGGTGCTGCCGGTATCATTTGCTCAACTGCAGAAATGAGTGCAAAAGGTAAAGTTGGTATGGACATAGACCTTAGCAAGGTCCCGACCCGTCAAAAGAATATGAAAGCCTGGGAACTGCTGTTAAGTGAGAGCCAGGAACGAATGCTGGTTGTTATAGAAAAAGGTAAAGAACAGAGCGTTTTAGACATCTTTGAAAAATGGGATTTGCCGTGCAGCCAGATTGCTACGGTTACAGATACAGGATTGCTGCGGTTTTATATTGATGGCGAGCTGGAAGCAGAACTAAATGCAGAAAGTCTCGTACTGGGCGGAGGTGCTCCTCAAAACGACCGGGAATACAGGGAACCCGCCTATTTTGAGAAAATCAGGGCTTTTGATCCTGAAACTATTTCACAGGGAGATGAGGACCTGAAAGCAGTTGCGAAAAAAGTAATTCAAATCCCGAACATAGCTAATAAAAAATGGATCTATACTCAGTACGATAGTATGGTTGGTGCTGCTAACTTAAGTACAAATAATCCAAGTGATGCATCAATTGTTTTGGCAAAGGGCACGGGAAAAGCACTTGCTATTACAGTAGACTGTAATAGCCGGTATGTTTTTGCAGACCCTTATCAGGGGGGAATGATAGCAGTAGCAGAAGCAGCAAGAAACATTGTGTGCTCAGGAGGTGAGCCAATTGGCGTTACCAACTGCCTCAACTTTGGAAATCCGTTTGATCCTGAAGTGTATTACCAGTTTGTATACGCAGTCAAGGGAATGGGAGACGCTTGCCGCCGTTTTGATACACCTGTTACAGGTGGTAATGTTAGCTTTTATAATCAAAATCCTGACGGTGCGGTTTATCCCACGCCTACAATAGGCATGGTAGGCGTTCTCGATGATTTGGAAGACCGGATGACCATGCATTTCAAGCAACCAGGCGATGTGATTTATCTACTCGGTACCAGCCGTAACGATATTAATTCGTCCGAATACCTGCATAAATTGAAAGGTGTTGAGTATTCACCTGCACCTTATTTTAATATCGAAGAAGAATACGAGCTTCAACAGACAATTAAGCAGCTAATTAAGAACAGGGTGTTGCAAAGCGCACACGACATAAGTGAAGGCGGGTTAATTACTGCGCTTTTAGAAAGCGGCTTTAATCGTGGATTAGGTTTTGATGTTCAGCAAAGTGCTACCAATATCCGTAAAGATGCTTATTGGTTTGGAGAATCGCAAAGCCGGGTTGTTATTAGTTGTACGCTTAAAAATGCTGAAGAATTATTGTCGCAGTTAAAAGCATTAAACGCCCCTTACGAATACCTGGGAATAGTAACAGAAAGAAACATAGATATTGAAGGAGAGTACTGGGGGCACATCGATGAATGGAGAGAGTTGTACGATACTGCAATTGAAAGAATGCTGTCGGGTAGCCTACAAGTGGAAGTTGGTGAAGCAACGAAAGATTATAAAACAGAAGCTGTAAAAGAATCTGTAACACTAAAGGGAGAAGTGAAAGGATTTTAACCACCAATAAGATGTTAACCATCATTTTAGATTTAGTTTAATGAGTATAGATATTAACTGGAACGACGAAATACCAAACAATAGTGATTCTCCTGCCGGGGGTGCAAGTATTATTGTTACCGGCGCAGCAGGTTTTATCGGTAGTTGCATGGTTCAATATCTAAATCAGCAAGGGTATGAAAACCTAGTCCTGGTAGATGACTTTGGTGCTGAGGAAAAAAGAAAAAATTGGGAGGGGAAAAAGTTTTCAGAGATTGTGGAAAGGTATAATTTATTCGATTGGTTGGAATTGCACAATCCTTCAATTGATTTTGTTGTTCATCTTGGTGCCCGAACAGATACGACCGAATTCGATTATGCTATTCACCAGGAATTGAACGTTGAGTATTCACAGGAGGTTTGGAATTACTGCACAACCAAACAAGTGCCCTTGATCTATGCGTCATCTGCCGCAACTTACGGCGGAGGTGAATCGGGCTATGACGATAAGCAGGAAGACATCGTTAATTTACATCCGCTTAATCCTTATGGTATAAGTAAAAATGAGTTTGATAAGTGGGCGTTACAACAGGAAACCCACCCGCCATTTTGGGCTGGACTAAAGTTCTTTAACGTATACGGTCCAAACGAATACCATAAAGGAAGAATGGCAAGTGTTATCTTGCATTCCTTCAACCAGATTAAAAAAAGCGGTCTGGTGAAGCTTTTCAAAAGTCATAAACAGGGTTTCGAAAATGGTAAGCAATTGCGCGACTTTGTGTATGTAAAAGATGTCGTGAAAGTAATCGGTTGGATCATGGAGCAATACAGGAACATCAGTCAAAATCAGTCATATGTTAAAAGTCATTTGTCATCTGGTATTTATAATCTCGGCACCGGTACTGCCAGAACTTTTGAAGACCTGGTAAAGGCAACTTTTGCCGGCATGGACCTCGAGCCACACATTGAGTACATTGATATGCCGGTAGATATTCGTGATAAATACCAATATTTTACTGAAGCGAGCATGCAAAAATTAAGAGATGCAGGTTATAAAAATGATTTTTATTCCTTAGAAGAAGGTGTAGATGATTACGTCCGGAATTATTTATCAAAAAATAACTATTACTGATTAAATTGAAAACCAAGGTTATTGGAAGAATGGTAAATTATTTATGAACAAAAAAATAGCAATTATAGGCGGAGGAAATTTAGGTACAGCCATTGCCGAAGGGCTTATTAGCAGCAGCTTTATTTCTCCTGCAGATATTATGATCACCCGGCGCAACATCAATGCACTCCAATCTCTGAAAGATAAAGGCGCAAATGTTAGCAGCGATAACAACGAAGCTGCTCATTTTGGGGATGTAATAATTATTGCTGTCAAGCCTTTCCAGGTGCAGGAAGTATTGCTTGGCATAAGGCCTGCCCTGAAAGAAGCTCGCCACATGATTGTCTCGGTTGTTACCGGTATTTATATCAAGGACATATACTCTTTTATCGAAAAGCAAATACCCGTCTTTAGAGCTATGCCTAATACTGCTATTGCAATCGGTGAAAGCATGACCTGCATCTGTAACCAGAATGCGACGCAGGAAGAAATTCAGTACGTAGAGCGAACTTTCGACCAAATGGGTAAAACGATAACGATCGATGAAAAACTCATGGACGCAGCAACAGTATTAGGGGCGTGTGGTACAGCTTATGCCATGCGTTACATAAGGGCAAATATCCAGGGTGGGATAGAAATTGGTTTTAGTGCTGCCGTGGCTTCTTTAATAGCCGCTCAAACAGTAAAGGGTGCTGCAGATCTATTATTAACACACAACTCGCATCCCGAGCAGGAAATTGATAAGGTAACAACACCTAAGGGCTGCACGATAGCGGGCCTAAACGAAATGGAGCACCAGGGTTTCAGCTCATCCTTGATTAAAGGACTGACCGCCAGCTATAAGAAGATAACTACCGATATGTAGCTTAGACTCTATATAGTTTTAATAGGTTTCCTGGTACCGGCGTCTCATTTCTCGCGTCATCGTTGCCCGACAAAACGGGTGCTTCCACGACGTCGCCGTCACTTTGGCCAAATATCAGGGTTGGTTTATTTAAGCCTGCAAATTCCTTTGCAGCACTTCTAATGTAAATATATCTCTTACTTCTGTGGCTAACCAGGGAGTATAATACACAGCTATTATCGTTTTTCAGGTAATATTTGTTTTTTAAGGTATATCCTGCGAATACGGCGGTTATAAAAAGCACCAACTAAAAAAAGCACTGTACGATTCTTCTTGGGGAATTTTAGTTGTTAACAATTTACGGCCTTGTTAGTTAAGATTTTTGAGGAATTTTTTTTGACCCGTAAAATTGCAGTACGTTTGTGTGACCTCAGGAATTTTTTTAGTCTCCTCGGTCAGGTTTATTAAAATAAACCTAAATTCAGGATGAGTTTACTCGTTCCCGTCTAAGCCCTTTATTCTAATTCAAATATGTTACTTACTGTTGCTTGCAACACTGGTTATGCAAATTCTGGCGGCATTAAAGGTTGAATAATGAATTGCGGTAAAAGTGAGTGAACACAATTTATCCTGTTAAAACGGGAACGACGCTTGGCCATTTGATAGTACTGGTCACAAAACGAAATTTAAACAAAGAAGAAAAAACTTTTAACCATATTACCATGGCCAAATTTATTTTTGTTACCGGAGGTGTAACAAGTAGCTTAGGAAAGGGAATAATTGCCGCTTCGCTTGCAAAACTATTGCAGTCAAGAGGTTTAAGGGCTACCATCCAAAAATTTGATCCCTACATTAATGTTGATCCGGGAACACTTAACCCATATGAACACGGAGAGTGTTTTGTAACAGAAGACGGTGCAGAAACTGATCTTGACCTGGGACACTATGAAAGATTTTTAAATATTTACACTTCACAGGCAAATAATGTTACTACAGGTCGCATTTACCAAACAGTAATTAATAAGGAGCGGGAAGGAGCTTACCTGGGTAAAACAGTGCAGGTAATTCCGCATATAACTGATGAAATAAAACGCCGGATGTTGTTGCTGGGTGAAGACGACAAATATGACGTAGTTATAACGGAAATCGGCGGAACTGTAGGTGATATAGAAGGACTTCCTTTTATTGAAGCTGTACGGCAACTTCAATGGGAACTTCCGGAAGAAGATTGCCTGGTCGTTCACTTAACCCTGATTCCCTATTTAAAAGCTGCAAAGGAACTGAAAACGAAGCCTACCCAACACAGTGTTAGACTATTAAGTGAAAACGGCGTTCATCCTGATATTTTAGTATGCCGCACCGAAGAGCCTTTGAATGACGAGATAAAAAGAAAGATTGCCCAGTTTTGTAATGTAAAGCAGGAAGCAGTTATTGAATCGGTTGATGCCTCTACTATTTACGAAGTTCCAATGATGATGCTGCGAGAGAAGCTCGATATCATCACCTTGAAAAAGATGAATATTACGAGTTACCACGAGCCCGAATTAAACAGGTGGAAGGTTTTCCTCGACAAATTGAAGTATCCTAAAAGTAAAGTAACCATAGGTTTGATTGGGAAATATATTGAATTGCAGGATGCTTATAAATCTATACTTGAAAGCTTCATTCACGCAGGGGCAATGAATGAATGTAAAGTTCAGGTTGTAAATGTACACAGTGAATTTATTGATGACGAAAATGTGGCCGAAAAGCTGGATGGACTAGATGGACTTTTAGTCGCCCCAGGATTTGGCTTCAGGGGAATTGAAGGAAAGATAACCGCTGTAAAATATGCAAGAGAAAGGGACCTTCCATTTTTCGGCATCTGCTTAGGAATGCAAATGGCAGTTATCGAATACGGACGAAATATTTTAGGTCTCGCTGAAGCCCATAGTACCGAAATGGACCCCGAAACGCAACATCCTGTAATAAACATGATGGAAGAGCAAAAAAAGATTAAGGCTATGGGTGGAACAATGCGCCTCGGTGCTTTCCCGTGTGAAATTAAAAAAGGCTCGCTAGCCGCTGAAATTTACGATAGTACACTTATTAGTGAAAGGCACCGTCATCGCTACGAATTTAATAATGATTACCTGGAGCAGTATGAAAATGCAGGAATGATTGCAAGTGGTTTGAACCCGGAAACGGGTCTTGTAGAAATAATCGAATTATCTACTCATCCATTTTTTATTGGCGTGCAATACCATCCTGAATTAAAAAGCACTGTAGAAGCTCCCGCTCCTTTATTCGTTCATTTTATTGCAGCCGCAAAAAATTACAATGAGAAAAGAGCTACGGCAAGAAACCCCGTATTACACAGCGAAATGATCTAAAGCGCGTGCATAGGAGATAACACGAAATGAGTATTGATTAAAATACAAAAGACAACTTGAGAAATAATTGTCGAGAACCTATAGCCTGAACCTTCTGTTCGGGCTATCACTTTTTAAGTAACTGCCTGCAATAAATACGGCAATTACTAATTAATCCCGAAACGGTTTTGGTAGTGGTGTAAAGTTTGGAAGTTTTAGATTCAACAGAAAGAGCAGAAAAGAATAGTAATAACATTAGTATAACTCCGCCATTTATCAAATAAAACATTATAACAAACTTTTTAGGTTATCTTTTGTATTAAAAAATCGGGCCATCACCGTACACACCACAATTTTCAGATAAAATGCCGGTGAATTACGTCGTACCGAATCTAAAATGAAGGTAAAAAGGGCATAATAAGCAATTATAAGAGTGATAACGCTCGCCGCCCCTATCTATTGCTGTGGGAGTGTTCGTTCGAATAAAAAGGGAAAGTATAAAAAAAATAAAGCAGCCCTGGCTGCTTTATTAGGTAAAAAATAAGGTTGAAATTCTTATTTAACTCTTTCTACGTATTCCCCGCTTTTTGTACTAATTCTGATCAGCTCACCTTCATTTACAAACAATGGAACCATTACAGTAGCACCGCTTTCTACAGTTGCCGGTTTCAATGTTCTTGTAGCTGTATCTCCTTTAAGACCGGGTGCACTATATGTGACCAGCATAACAATTTTATCAGGAAGTTCAACACTCATTGGCTGATCCGTTTCTGTATTTATTAAAACAGCAACCTCTTGGCCATCCTTCAAAAACTGCGGTGCATCAATCATGGTTTCAGCAAGCGAGATTTGTTCGAAACTCTCATTATCCATAAAGTTGTACCCACTTTCATCCTTATATAAGAACTGGTACGGTTTCTTTTCTACCCGAACAGGGTACACTGTGTCGCCACTGTTCCATGTATGTTCGATTGAACGATTATTATCAAGTCCTTTTAATTTTGCCCAGAATTTGGCTGCAGCACGTGCTGTTTTATTCTGTCCAAATTCAATTACTGTATACAAGCTACCGTCTAATTTCAAGATCATTCCACGGCTTATGTCTGCTGTTGTTGCCATAAAAATAAAGGTTATTTCAAATTTTTTCAGAACTTTTCTAAGAGCCGCAAAAGTAGGTAAAGCAATTCAATTTACGGGACATGTAGTTAGATTTACTTCTAAGAGTGGGGTTTAATATGCTACGCTGAAGTTTTGTGATGCTAGTTTTTTTTAGGAGAGGAGCAAGAGTTCTTCTCTCAACAACGTTGTGTCACTCACTTGTACCAACGGCTTCATTGCAACCTATTCATGTAGAATTAACAGGTTGCAATGAAGCCGTTGGTACAAGATTTTCTTATTTTGTTTTAATTGGCGCTATAGCTTTTTCCCTTTTTTATATCGTGCAATCAAGTCAACCACCTGTTGATTTTGCAAAATAGCAGGATGTAGGTCTATTAGCTTTTTAACCTGCCTCGGAGAATGTTCTATCGCTTTTTCAAGATGCAATATTGCTTCTTTAGTTTTCTTTAAAGCAAATAAGCACGCACTGAAATAATAGATGAATAGCGTTTTCCCTTCCGTTATTTTTAATGCAGCGACGCATTGTTCCAGCGCCTCTTCATAAAACTCAGCTTTAAACAAACAGCGTATCAGTGCTTCCCATCCGGCTACACTTTTGGGTCGGGTTCTTACCACGTTTCCAAAGTATTGTATCGCTTCTTTAAACTGCTTAAGCTGCATTTTGCACTCGCCCATTGCCAGGTTATATTCGGGCAACGTTTTCTGTATTCTCATAGCGCTGTCAAGCTGTTTTACTGCGCTTTCCCATTGTTCTTCGTTGATATAAGTTAAAGCCATTTTATAGTATAGCTTACTGTCTTCCGGGTTTAAATGAGACGCTTTACGGTAATTGAAGCGAGCCTGGGCAAAGTTGCCGAGTTTATGGTAACAATGTCCGATTGCTTCATATATCACATCTTCAGGCCGGCTTAGTTCAAGTACTTTTTCTAAAACTTCTATAGCTTCTTTAAATTTTCTTAAGCGCAAATACGCGTCGCCCATGTTGCGGTACGCATAGTCAAACTTTTCATCAATAGTGACTGCATATAAGTAAGCGTCGATTGCTTTTTCGTACAGCTTCAATCCCTGGTAGGCCGCTCCGAGGTTGAACCAAGCCAATTCATTATAAGGAAACTCTTCAATGATTTGTAAGTGCAGTGTAATACTTTCTTCGTTCCTGCCGGTGAAATCGGTCCAGAAACAAATCTTGTACAGCGCTTCTTCATTGGTTGGTTCCTCTTCTAAAATCAGTTTAAGGCAGTCAAATACTTTATCAAACTCTTCGTAATCGTCATAAACGTCTGCGAGTTCAAACAACAATTCAATCCTTTCGTCACCTTCAAATTGTAGCAGGGCTGCTTCTAACAACTCGACGGCTTTACTTTGTTGATCTAGTGCCAGGTAAGCATCTGTTTTTAAAATGAAAAGGTTGATGTCGTTACTATCAAAAAGTTCTGCTCTTTCTAAAATTTCCAATGCATCCCAGTACTTTCTGCCGGCAAGCAACAAGTCGGCTTTTTTGATCATTAGAACTGAGGAAAATGGAAATTGCTCTATGCCTATATCTGCTGCTTCCATGGCTTTTAACAACTCGTCCTTTTCGTCGAAGTAATCGATTATTCGTTCAAATGCTTCTTCTTCAAGAAAGGCATGCTGCCGCCCCGACCTTAAGTTTTCGTACTGCCTGAGCAGTTCTCTCATTTCTTCTTTATCTTCTCTGTATGAATTTTCGCCCATTTTTTCTGTCTGATAATGAAAGTTAAGATTACTGAGAAATAAAACAAATTTCTTTTGTAACTTTTTTAATTTTTTTTCGTCTAAAATAATCAGGATAAAAAGTTGTTAAATATTCAAAAAAATCCTAAATTTGTGTTGTAAAATGACTACGACGATGAAAGAGGTAAAAATAAAGAAGATTATGATAGCACTCCTTATGGTAAGTGCTACTCATATAGCCATGGGGTCGTTTACAGGTTCCACCAAAAAGAAAACAGAAAACTTATATTCGTTAAAGAACTTTAATAGGAACTTTTATAAAAATACCGGCCCGTTCTCCTTAAGGGCTGGATTTGATTATAGAGGTGCTCGTTTTCTTAGTCAGAAAAAGGAAGCAAACGGCGACATTACCGTTAATTCTATTATGCGTTTTGAAAAAGGTAACACTACCTATATTTATCCTTATACTCATAAGATCTCTGTTCCTAAATTTAAAGCTCCGGCGCCTCCCTCTTTAAGATAAAATCTTATCTTTCCAATTTATTAAAGAACTCTATATCCACTTTTTGGGATATCAAACCTTGCAACCGGTACCGGCACTAAAGTAATTTGTGCCGCAGTATAACTAATCTTTGTTTTTCCGTCTTCCGATTCCGCTTCGTATTCCAACACAAAGCCGGGCAAATCTTTAAACTGGTATTCGTATTCTTTATTTGATGGTATAATGGAAGTTGTGTAATAAACATTATAAGTAGAGCCGTCCCCTAATTTTGCTACCACTTTTTTACATTCATACCCCAGAATCGTTTTCTTATCTGTTGTCGGGTTAAACTGTATTCCCTCGTATTTCTTATTTTGTTCCGTTCTTTTAGTGCTTGTTAGGTATGAAATGTATTTAGTATTACCTAATTCCCTCAGAATAATAGTACTATCAGATTTTTCGTCAAACAAAGTTGTTTGTTTGAAACGGGGTGTAATTAAGTCGCTCCTGCTTTTTGCTCCTTTAATGTAAACCACTTTGGTAGTTCCTCTCATTGCTTTCACAAACTGCGAATCGGCTTTTGAATCCTCCACCGACACCTTGTATAAGATGATACAGTCTGAGATCACCTTTGCTTCCTGTGCAAAAACTTGAGAATAAGCTGAAACTATAAGTGCAATTGACAAAAATCCCTTTTTCATAATAATTCTTTAGGAAGTCGAATATTGTGCCAATAATAGGTAAAAAAGCCGATGCGAGATGCACCGGCTCTACTTTATGTTTAAAAAAGATCTTAAATTTTGCTTCGTCCCGTATTGAATCGTCAGTAAAAGAGTGCGACGCAACGATGATTCATAGTAGCAATAGAACTGGGCCCATAAAATGCGTTACGAATTTTAAACTGACGGTGGATTAGAAACTTTATTTTTTATTACCCGTACGTTGCTTCAAATCCTGCACTTTTTTTTGTGAGTCCATCATCTGGTCGTAGCGCAGCTGCCACTTTGATTTCGTTTTTGGTTTTTTTCTCGTCTCTTCAATTTTAGCCAGTATTTTATCGTGGTTAATAATATAGTTCTGTATAATAAATTGAAGTATCAGTGTAATAACGTTGGATACTGTATAATACCAGGTTAGCGCCGAGGGTAGACGGTTGAATATAAACAACAATATAAAAGGGAAAAAATAAGGCATGTACTTCATAACCGGATTTCCCTGGTCAGGAGTCATACTCATGTTGTAAATAGAAATAAGGAAACTGGTTATTACAGCTGTTAATGTAAATAAGCTGATATGATCTCCAAAACCAAAAGGAATTGAAAAAGGTAAATGAGCAAACACGTCGTATGAAGAAAGATCCTTTGCCCATAAGAAACTTTTCCCCCTCAGTGCAATTTCTGAATTAAAGAAACTATACAAAGCAAAGAAAATAGGAATTTGTAGCAAGGCTGGTATACATCCACCTAAAGGATTAACACCTGCTTCCCTGAACAGTTTCATTTGCTGCATTGCAAATCCTTGCTGATCATCGCCGAATTTCTTTTTCAGCGTATCAAGTTCGGGACGAAGCACTTTCATTTTGGCTCCACTTAAGTAGCTGGTGTAAGTGAGTGGAGAAGTAACGAGCCTGATGAATATAGTAAGTAGTGCAATAACCCATCCGTAATTACTGATAAAGCCGGCAAAGAAATTAAATACAGGCATTATGATGTACCTGTTTATATATTTGACAAATGAAAATATACCGGAACCGAGGTCAACAATACTTTCCATTTTTAAATTGTACTTTTTAAGTACATCGAACTCGTTGGGTCCGTAATATAAGGCGAGAGGTACAGTTGTATTTGCAGCAGCGGGTAGTTGTATTTTCATATTAGCAACTGCTTTACCTACTATTCTACTGGTATCTTCAGGAACTGTAATACTTATTTCGCCGGAGCTAAAGTTGTTTTTAGAAATTAAAGTAGAATTAAAGAACTGTTGTTTAACTGAGACCCAGTTAACCGGTTTTTCAAAAGCTTCGGTGGCCCCGGTAGCAGCATTGGTAAAGTCGTAACTATTGTCTTCTACATAACAAAGCCTCGATTGTGTTCTTTCATAGGTGATATCGCTTTGCTGTTTATGCGCTTGCACCTGCCAGTTAAAAGTCATGGAATTTCCTGAAACCAACCGGTCAGCACCATTCAGTCCGATATTCCAGTCGACCATGTAATCATTGGGTTTGACGACAAACTGGTGGCTTATACTTTGCCCGTCAGCAGCAGGTAAATTGTATGTAATTACCTGCCTTCCACCAGCTTCTTTAGTAACGACAGCTGCATTAAAAAATAAACTGCTTGTAGGTGCCGAGCTATTAGCAGCGGTATTAATGTTATAAGAAATGTTGTCGGATGCTGAACCGGCTAATATTACGTTAGTACTATCGTAAGATTTATATTTTTTTAACTCAACACTTTTTGGTTGAGCTCCTTTATTTGAAAAAGTGATTTTTATCAGTTCGTTTTCGATAACTGTAAGCTGTTCTATTCCGGTGGCCGCGTTTTGAAAATTTCCGGCCGCCTGCAGTTTATTCGCCGAATCTCTTCTCATAGAGTCGAGTTTTGCTATTGCAGTATCGACAACAGGAGCGGCTACTGCTTTTACCCTTGCAATTGAATCTTCCTGTCGTGTTTTTTCCTGTAAAAGAACTTGTTGCTGTTTATTTGTAAACCAGAAATAACCAATAAAGAGAATTCCAATCAACACAAAGCCGATGACCGTATTTTTATCAGTCTGCATATCAATATAAAAATTAGGCGGCAAAGGTAGGGATTTGAAGAATAGGTAGGGAGGAAGGCTGCATTTACCATAGCTTCTTAATGTTGTTAATGCATTTCTACCGTTAAATTTGCATATTTTTAAGTAAAACTGTTAGTTAAACAATAGATAAAAACTAAACACTTTGTATTAGGTTTAAAATACCGTCCTAATTTTCGGTAGTAAATTCATAAAGAGCTATTCTCTCTTCAACCACCATTTATTTATTTATCAATTTATAAGCATGCGAAAAAGTATTTCTTCCCTTTCGCAGAGGGAACAGTATGTTCCGACAATGTGGGATGAATTTTTATGGTGGTTAAGTACCGCGGAAAAAGAGCTGTTGGTTTCTTGCGTTGTAGACAGAAACAGGTATAGGATTATCGGTACTACGGTTTTAGCGACCTGGAGTTTTGCCACGTTAGCATGGACGTATTTTTGGAGTACGATATCTAATAACTGGTTAGTATCTGTACTGCTAGGGCTGTTTATGGGTCTTATAATTCTTACTATCGACCGTGCTCTTATAAAAGGAATGAACAAGTTCAATAGAAACAAAGTTGCTCCATTACTCTTAAGAAGTATTTTGGCGATAACTCTCGGAACTTTTATGGCTCAGCCTGCTATTTTGTTCATGTTTGACAAAGAAATTAAATTACAGGCGTCGTTGGATAACGAAGTAAGAAAGCGGGCAAAGCAGATGGAGTTAGATTCTTTATACAATCCACAGAAAAAAGTATTGAACCGTCAACGAGCAGAACTTCAGAGCAAGCTAGATACAAAATATAATGAAGTAACAAATTCGCGGAACCAGTTCGTGGCAGAAATAGATGGAACGGGTGGAACCGGGAAAGTAGGTATTCATAAAATCGCTCTTGCAAAAAAGGCGGAATACGAAAAGCTTGACAGTGAGTTTAACCACCTTTCTTCAACTCTTAAGCCAAATATTGTTTCTATTGATAGTAACCTCAGCTCAATTAATTCAATTATAAGCAAGGAAAACCAGGTGTATGCCGGATTGTTGAATAACGGCTTTTTAACAAGAATAGAAGCATTAAATAACCTTGTGAGCAAAAACTCCGCCCTTCAATGGAGGTATATTTTAATAGTGATTATCTTAATGTTGATAGAACTGATGCCAGTTCTTGCTAAAACGCTGCTACCAGCCGGCACTTACGATGAAAAAGTACGGTGGACGGAGGAAACGGAAAGGGAGATTGGTCAAAGCAACCAAATGAAAGAGAGAGATCTAAAGGAAATGTATAACCAACTTGCAAAGGAAAAAGATGAAGCTTTTATTAAAGAATTTTTTGCTTCCACTGAACAGGAGCGAAATGAAAAAATGAGATCGAGGTTGGCGAAGTGGTCAAAAAATGAGGATGAATCTTTTGATGGCTTTTGGGAGCATTTTAAGAAAGAAATGCTAACGAAGCAGGAAAACTAATGGCTAATTTTATTTCTGCATATTAAATTTTTTGCAACTTCATAAAGGTGATCCTCCCGGTAATTGCTTTTTTAGTGCAACCATATACGTGTTGTTTTTGTTACTGTCTCTCAACATTGTTATCCAACCTTTTGTGTAAGTATTCTTTCACAGTTGGCATAAGAATTTCATCAAAAGAGGTTATGAAAAAAGGTTTTTTGTATAAAAACAGTTTAACCCTTGTTTTTTTTCTCCTGTTTTTACTTTCACTGGCTGGACAGTTTTATACGGGTTGGAAGGAGTATAATGAGGAGTTAGAAAAAGACAAATTTTCGCCGGTCTCAATTTCTCAATATATTTCAAGCGGACATTTTATTTCCGCTACCTTCGAAAATTGGGAAAGCGAATTTCTACAAATGGCCTTATTTGTGATTCTAACACGCACTTTAAGGCAGGAAGGTTCTTCAGAATCCAAAAAGCTGGAAGGAGAAGAAGAGGTTGACAAAGAGCCGGATCCCAATAAAGAAAACGCGCCGTGGCCAGTTCATAAAGGCGGAATTATTCTTGCTGTTTATAAAAACTCGTTATCAATTGTCTTGTTGCTGCTATACCTGCTCTCATTTGTAATGCACATTTATGGAAGCCTTAGAGATTTTAACTTTGGGCAGGTTCGAGCCGGAAAACCGGCTGAAACTTTTTCTGAATATATTTTTGGAACCAGGTTTTGGTTTGAATCGTTTCAAAACTGGCAAAGCGAGTTCTTATCTATCTTCTCGATAATACTTTTAAGTATTTATTTCCGGCAAAAAGGATCTTCTCAGTCAAAACCCGTTGATGCTGCTGATTCGGAGACGGGTGAATAAAGTGGTATAAGTACGGGGAAATAGTGTTCAACAATTTTAAAAAATTCGAAGAACAAACAGTTAGTATAAGTAAGTAACCCAACAATCGTTAATAGTTATTTAAAAGCTTATCCCACATAGCCTTCTATAACTCGGAAAATTGATTGGTAAAGACATTAATTGCGTTAGCTGGAATAGAATTCTCAATGTTTTCAGCGGTGTTATTTTAAAAATAGCTATTTTGCCTGCCATTTCTTATAAAACGCTGCATTTACAATCCAAACCATAAATCTGATTGTATGGACTTTAAACAAATCCAGGAATTAATTAAAATTGTTAACAGAAGCAACATTGGTGAATTAAGTATCGAGGAAGGTGATTTTAAAATACTAATAAAGCAGAAAGAAGATCCTGCGACTGTTAGTGTTCCTGCACCTGTTCAGTCTTATTTGCCCCCTGCTTACCCTGTATCTGCTCCTCCGCCATCAGCTTCCGGCACACAGGTTTCACAACAAAGTACCGGCGGCGCAGAAAAAGAGCCGGATAATATTATCACTATTAAAAGCCCTATGATCGGGACTTTTTATAGAAGTGCCGGTCCAGATAAGCCATCATTTGTAAACGTTGGCGATGAAGTTACGATCGGTAAAACAGTTTGTATAATTGAGGCTATGAAATTATTCAATGAAATTGAGAGTGAAGTGAAAGGGACTATTGTAAAGGTTCTTGTAGATGATGCAAGCCCTGTAGAATATGATCAACCGTTGTTTTTAGTCGAACCTTAATATAATTTGAAAATGTAGCATCGGAAGTTAAAGAGGTTTCCGTTTGTTGCAATCAATTTTCAGATTATCACCTTCAAATTTCAATTACCTGATGTTTAAAAAGATTTTAATCGCCAATCGCGGAGAAATCGCTCTCCGCGTAATTCGTACCTGTCGTGAGATGGGCATAAAGACTGTGGCCGTTTACTCAACTGCTGATAAAGATAGCCTGCATGTAAGGTTTGCAAATGAGGCTGTATGTATAGGCAAGCCCGCCAGTGCAGATTCTTACCTGAATATCGCGCATATAATGGCGGCGGCAGAAATAACCAATGCCGATGCCATTCATCCCGGCTATGGTTTTTTAGCTGAAAATGCTAAGTTTTCACAAATTTGCCAGGACCATGGGATTAAGTTTATTGGACCTACCGCCGACATGATTAATAAAATGGGCGATAAAATAACCGCTAAGGAAACCATGATTAAAGCAGGTGTTCCGGTGGTTCCTGGTGGAAAAGGGTTATTGGAAAGTGTGGAAGAGGCTAAGGTGGTTGCAAAAGAAATAGGTTACCCGGTTATTCTGAAGGCAACTGCCGGTGGAGGTGGAAAAGGCATGCGTGTAGTACTAGAGGAAAAAGAGTTGGAAAAAGCGTATACAACAGCCCGTTACGAGGCTGGAGCATCGTTTAAAAATGACGGCGTGTACATGGAAAAGTTTGTCGAAGAGCCACGCCATATTGAAATACAGATAGCAGGTGACCAATATGGCACCGTTGCTCACCTCAGCGAACGCGATTGTTCTATTCAACGGCGTCATCAAAAACTGGTTGAAGAAAGCCCGTCACCCTTCATGACACCTGAGTTAAGGAGGAAAATGGGGGAAGCGGCAATAAAAGCAGCAAAGGCCATTGATTATGAAAGTGTGGGTACTATTGAGTTCCTGGTAGATAAGCACAGGAATTTCTATTTCATGGAAATGAATACCCGTATACAGGTGGAGCATTGTGTAACCGAAGAAGTAATAAATTTTGACCTCATAAAGGAGCAGATTAAAATAGCTGCAGGGCAGGCCTTGAGTGGCAGGAATTACGAACCCCAAATGCATGCAATTGAGTGCCGGATAAACGCTGAAGATCCATATAACGATTTTCGTCCGAGCCCAGGGAAGATTACGGTGCTGCACCAACCAGGTGGACACGGAGTAAGAGTTGATAGCCATGTATATGCAGGGTACGTTATACCGCCTTATTACGACAGTATGATTGGGAAGCTGATAACTATGGCACAAACCCGTGAAGAAGCGATTGATACTATGCACAGAGCATTAAGCGAGTACATTATCGAAGGCATTAAGACGACAATTCCTTTTCATTTGCAGTTAATGAAGAATGAAGATTTCCGGGCCGGAAATTTTACCACTAAGTTCCTGGAAACATTTGAGATGGAATGATGCGTTTGGAAAGGATGTTTTTTTTGGTTTCGACTTAAGTTAATAATTGGAACATCGTTGCGTCGCACTCTTCAACTAAAAAGCTCTCCGGAGCAGGATACTTATAAAACTAAAAGGAGGCCCTCAGCCTCCTTTTAGTTTTACAAGATCGTATTTTTTTATTTCGTACGCTGCGTACCCTGGTTGTCGCCTCTTTTTCTCCTGTTTTGCATAAACGCATCCAGCTGAATTATTTGCTCGTCTGTCAATACAGCTTTCAGCCTTAGTTTTCTTTCGGCTTCCAATTCAGCAATTCTTGTTCTCCTGACATCGTCGCTTAAGTTAGTGTCATTTTTCAATGCACGGATTTTAAACTGGTAGGTATTTTGAATTGCAGCAATTGAATCGGTTTGATCATTATTTATTTTCAATTCTTCTTTAAGTCTTTCCTTCATCCTTTCGCGCATTTCTAAACTTGTTCCACCGCGACGAACACCACCGGTGCCAGAATTAGATTGAGCAAAAGTTGAAGAAGCGAAAAATACGATAATCGATAAGGATAAAATATACTTTTTCATGATGTTTGTTTTCATTGTCTTTTTAATAAATTAAAAAATCGTGCCTTTTCCATAAGGACTGTTACTTGTAGATGGATAATTAGAAAGAAAGTTTAAATTGTACAGGCAGGAATATGAAAGATGTCGCCATTTTAACACCGCGTTTTCCTAATCGTCATTCATAGGAAATTCCTATTGATGCTTGCCTACTTTGTTGATTGAAAAAACAGCAGTACGAGTGAGTGACAGCACCAAAGGGATCGATCCGGACAACGAAGATGATTAGAATTACTATTGTTGATCCCAAAAAGAGCACCTGAAAGTAAACAGTATTTTTTTATATAAAAACACTGTAAGGAAGTATAACAATCTCAAAAACTCGTTTTCTTACTAAAAATGGCAATATTAGTCATGCCTAGCAAGGGGGTTATCAATAAGGGTAAAACGAAACTTCGGTAGCGTAAGATTGCACCGGTAAAAGGAATGGTGTAGCCGGTTAACAACATTATTGAAAGAGAAAATGTAAGTAAAAACAGGATAACCGGCCGTACTTTGCCCGTTTTTTTAATATTGAAAATTGCTACCAGTATTGATATTAAAAGAAGGATTACTTCAATTGCCGCCGGCAGATAACTTACATTTTTTACCTCAGTAAGGTGGGGCCGGAGAAAAGCCATATCTAAAGCTATAGGAAGAAATGCAATAAAGCTTGAAAAAGTGGTCGTTAAAGGCCGGTTTTTTACTTCAGAACCTCCTTCTAAAAGTAAAAATTCTTCACGTTTTCCTGTAACAAATAGCGGGAAGTTTAAGGAAGGAATTACAATTGGTACAATAAAAAAAATCGCAATACCCGTAATATATACGCCTGCAAAAATAGCGATGCTCTTTCCCGGATATTTAACACTTAACAACCATGCAATCAGCGAAGGAACCAATGCAAATACTACATAATTTCTTAAAGAGAAGACGAATAAACTGCCCAGTAAAATAAGAACAAGCTTTTTTACCTGGAAAGACTGTTCGATCAACTGATATAAACAATATATAACGATACCGGTCGCAGAAAGAATGAGGCCGTCTTTATGTATCCCACTACACCAAAAGAGGGTAGAAGGCAAAAGAAAGACTAAGCTAATTATTACTATTTTTCTACTTGCAAATAGGTGCCGGAATAGTTTGAATAATGCCACAAGCCCAAACAAAAACAGGAAGTTGAAAAGGATAATATTCGTGTAGTAACTGTTGCCCGTTAAAATATTCATCACCGCCATTATCTTAACCACCACATTGCTTTTCAGGTCATTCCAGTAGGTGTTTTCGCCGCTGAAGAGATTTCCGGTTTCGCCATAGCCGTGTATAAAAAGATCTTTCATAAAAGTGACTGGATTGTTCCGCAGCCATCTTGTTTCATCTAAACTTAGCCGGTAGAAGCGCCAGGTATCTGAGCCTTCATAATATTTAGGTAAGGTATAAAATTTAGCATAAGCAACACCTGCGGCGATCTTTATTGCAAAAAGAATTAAGAGAGGCCATAAGCCGAGTCCAGACTTTTTGAAAAATGGTATTCTCGAGATGATGAAAGAAAAAAGAAGGAAATAAAATATAAAGACAAGTATTTGCAAGAAGCGATTTTAGGTATGAGTTTAATCGATCAGGTGGTTTTTAACGGCAAAGAAAACAAGGCCGGCCGTATTTTTAGAGCCAAATCTTTCCATCAAACGCTCTTTAATGCTTTCAACGGTTCTTGCACTTATTCCCATTTTTTCCCCTATTTCCTGGCTTGTATATTCCATGCAAATAAATGTGAGCACCTCCTTTTCCTTTTCACTTACCTCCACTTCTCTATTGAAAGAGGGAATGTTTCTATTTTTATTCTGGGCCCTTTTTATTAATATCCGGTTTACATAATTATTCAGGTAATATCCTTTTTCTACCACATCCGAAATAGCTTTTTTAATTTCGACCGGATCTGTACTTTTCAACAGGTAACCGTTTGCTCCATTTTCCATTAAGTGAATTACAAACCTTTCATCTTCATGCATGGTGAGTACCAAAACAAATATGTGTGGGTAGTGCTGACTGATGTACTTTGTTGTTTCAATGCCATCTTTTACCGGCATTCTAAGGTCCATTAATATAACATCTGGTTTAGCCTCCTCTAGTCCGTCGAGTAATTGTTGCCCGTTTTCAGCTTCCAAAACAAACTTCAGGTTACTGTAGTGCCGTAAGGAAACAATAACGCCTTTTCTGAAGATTTTATGGTCGTCTGCTATTGCAACTTTTATCTCACCCATATTTAAAGGTAAATAACCAAAGTCAATTAGTTGTGCCCGAACGGCAAAGATTATTTTTCATTATAATCTTTCGGAATATCTATCGTTACTTTATAAAACGACTCAGACGGATCCTGCTCGAATAGAATATCTCCATGTATAACTTTCAGACGGCTTTGTATATTTTTTAATCCAAGCCCCACATTACTTTTAGACATTTTAAGAAAATCTTCCTGGTTAAGACCCCTTCCATCGTGATGGAGACGGATAATCATATTGTCTTCCCCATTATGCTGCGTCAGATGGATAAAACTTGAGTTACTATGCTTCAGGATATTATTAATCAATTCCTGTATGATGCGAAAAACAGTAAGTTCTTTATCTGGCTTTAAACGAACCTTATAATCATGAAAGCGGCAGTTTACATTTAAAGAGCCGGAACCATTAATTTTGTGAAAGAAGTCATTTACTGCACTTTCCAGTCCAAAGTTTTTCAACGTTGGCGGCATCAGGCTATGAGAGATATTGCGGATAAGTTGTATTGCTTCATCAATTATTTGTTTTGCATTAAATATCGATTGCAGCTGTGTGGCTTTATCAAGATTGACCATATTCTCTGTCAGGTAGAGCCGGGCAGTAGCGAGTAAGGGGCCTGCATCGTCGTGCAAATCTGCCGCTATTCTCTGCCGTTCTTCTTCCTGTAGCCTGATAGAAGCCCGTAACAGGATTTTTTGTTGCTCTGCCTCCATCTGCTGCATCTTCAACTGGTACCGTATTACTTTGCGTTGGTGAAAAATAATGAAAATAATAAGGGCGATTGCTAAAAATAGCATCCCAATGGTTCCAAGTAGCAGCGTAGGGGGAATTCCAAAAGATTGTAATAAGATCATTTATCAAAAAGCCGGCTTTATGTTAATTAAACTTCTGTTTAGGCGAATCGTTGTTTTTCATAAACATGGCTATTGATAAAAGGATAGTCCGGATAATTACAAAAACGTAATTCAGGACATAATATTTTTGCCATTCCTGGCCCTTCAAGCCGGGAATATACAATAAAAGAAAAAACGTTCCGGATATAAAAATAAGATAGGCGGTTACTATCCAGAAACTTTTCTCTGTATAGATGTAAGCCGTGTCGATCTTTATTATCTTTTCTATGTAGTAATACAGGCAGAAAGCCAGGAGGGAAATATTTTCTACCGTTATACACTCGTCAAGGAATCGTTGCTGACCGAACCTTATAAATTGATAGAGCCAGAAAATAAAAAAAGAAATGATGGTAAGTAAAATTGTCTTTTTTACTGCCCCACTTAAGATGATTTGATAAAAGAAAATATAAAGGGAAAAAGTTTCAATTAAAATATAAAGGTTGTACGAGATATAGTTTTTCTGATTGTGGGTGTCAGTATACAGGCCGTATAAGTCACTTAAAAAATTAATAATT
Source organism: Segetibacter sp. (assembly GCA_028288485.1). Lineage (GTDB taxonomy): Bacteria > Bacteroidota > Bacteroidia > Chitinophagales > Chitinophagaceae > Segetibacter. The sequence goes on along the minus strand of JAQBNO010000097.1, from coordinate 39,505 downwards.
ATAAGAAAAAAAATTACCCGCAATTTTCTATCCCTGTTCTTTTTGTAAGTAACAAGATAAAAAATTGCGGGCAATATTTCCGTAAATACCGAAGCTATTAATATAAGGTCAGTCAGGTCGATTTCTTATTTTGGCCCAAATATAAAAAAATATATTTTAGAACCACGTAAGCATTTTCTCTGCTATCACCATTCCCAACCGCAAGGTTGTGTACCTGTGCTTCTTACTCCACCTGCTGTTACAATACCTCTTTGTTTGCCTAATTCGCCGCCGGCACTAATGGTTGTTATATTCAAAACATAGTTTCCTTGCGAATTAACACCCACTAAAACCTGGTTAGAACGACCAAATTGGTCTATACCATTGTGAATTGAAATGCCAACAACACCTGGCTGTGCGAGAATAGCTTCGATAATGTCGCGGCCAATAAAGTGAGAAGAGGCCTCTCCGTTCTTGTCAAAATGATTCTTAACCATCTTGGCTCCTCTTTCATAACCAATATCTTCACCAACTTCAGCAGAGAAGTCTTTCTTCTGTGTTGCAACTTTTGCTGGATTAATTTCTGTGTTCGTCATGAGTTAAAATTTTTAGGGGTTGTGATTAATGCGAATTGAGTATAAATTTCCTATTTGTAGTCTTTTCCACAAGAGGGAAAAATTGGAAAAGTTTCATTAAATTGCAGAAGACACTGATAGTGAGCAAGTTGTAGAGACAAATGCAGGGGTGGTTTTTGCAAGAAATAGTAAAAGTACCTCTGATTACCGTAAAAATACTGTCGATTAATAGTAAAAACCGCAGTTCTCGTTACGTGGCTGCGTGTAATGTTTCCCTTAATATGCCCAAATTTGTACCTTATTTCGATTCTATAAAAACCCTTTAACCCAATAAAATAGCTATGGAGAAGTTGATTCAACTTGCGTTAGCAGATGATCACAAGATTTTCAGGGATGGAGTTCGAATGGCTATGAAAAACCGTGATTACATCAGGATTATCTGGGAAGCCGAAGATGGTAAGGATATGATGCATAAACTAAGAATGAAAAAACCCGATATTCTTATTATGGACATTAGAATGCCAGAAACAGATGGTATCAAGGCGCTTCAATTAATAAGGAAAGAGTATGAAGAACTGAAGATCATTATTCTTAGCATGTACGACGATAAAGAAACCATTACCAAGATGATGGAGTACGGTGCTAATGCCTATCTTACAAAAACCACTGATGCCGATGAAATTTATAAGGCTATTCTTACGTGCATGAACGACGACTTTTATTTTAATGACCTCGTTAATGCCGCAGTCTTATTAAAGCTGCAACACAAGAAAACAGTAAGAAAATTTTATCCAACTCCGGTCAAGTTCAACGAGAAAGAATTGAAGATACTCAAGTTGATCAGCGAAGACAAAACGACTGAAGAAATTTCAGATGAAATTTTTTTGAGCCCCAGAACCGTAGAGACTATCCGGCAAAATATGAAAACAAAAGTTGGTGCAAAAACAATAGCAGGACTAATTATGTATGCAATACGCAACAAACTGTTGGAATAATTCTTATAATTAATCTTAAGAAAAACCGGCCCGACTGAACGGGCCGGTTTTTTTAATTCGGTAATAGGATGTGGGACAAGGGGGCTTTCCTACAATATGGATTAAAACAGGGGACGAATTGCAGTACAATTACTCCTTTTCTACTGTATTTAAATGGATTTACAAAACGGGGAAAAAGCCATGGGGCTATGCATTACAAAAGTAGCTACTTACCCAACCTTAAATTCCTGCAAAAGCGCCGATTTTCGTGTTTCAATTAATACTTACTTTCGCGTACAACTTCTAATTCGCGGCATAGTATTTTTACTTATTTATCCGCTCGTAAAATATCCGTTTATGAATTATCGTTTTTATTAAATATCTTTCGGGGTTTCATTAAATTCAATAATTCTAAGACTTTTATTAGTTGCTCAATGAATACAGACAATAATGGTAGAATAAAGGTTCTGATAACAGATGATCATGCATTGTTCAGAACCGGTGTGAAAACTTCTTTAGCACATTACAGCGACATTGAATTTATTGGTGAGGCTGAAAACGGTATGCAATTACTTAATCTAGTAAAGTTTCTTCAACCCGATGTTATTCTTCTCGATATACAAATGCCTATTCTCGACGGAATTGCCACATTACCTGAAGTAAAAAAAATATTGCCAAATGCAAAAATTATTATGCTTACAATGAATGACGATGTAAGTATGATAAGTAAACTAATGGAAATCGGCGCTAACAGTTATCTTACAAAGAACAGCGATAGCGAAACTATTTACGAAGCAATAAAAACGGTGTATTTGAAAGAATTTTTTTTCAATGAATATACCAACAAGGCAATGCTTTCAGGTTTAAGAAACAGGAGAATGATAGAAACAAATCCTGCTTATGACGCTGAGCTGAGTGATAAGGAAATGCAGGTTTTGAAATTAATGTGCGATGAAAAAAGCACTAAGGAAATTGCCGATATTGTCGATATCAGTCCTCGTACGGTCGAAGCGATCAGGGATCGTTTAAAAATGAAAACAGGAGCAAAAAGTACGGCTGGGTTAATTTTGTACGCTGTAAAACACGGAATAGTAGAAGGCTAAGGAACAGATTGCTAATTTTTTTTGAGCCAATTTATTTTCATGCTGGTTTAACCCGCGACCAGATGTTTTTTGTTACCTGCTCGAGAATCAACTGGCATCATCGTTGTGTCACTCACTTGTACTGTAAATCTTCAAGCGACTTTTCTCACATTTGGTATAATTCATCGTCACATAATTCCACTTAGTATTTTCTCTCCTGCTTTTCAAACTGCTGTTTTTACCTTATATGTCTTTATTTGCAAACTGGAACGGAAAAATAGTACGCGAAGAAGAGGTGGCTATTTCTCCAAATAACCGCTCCTTCCGCTATGGCGATGGGTGCTTCGAAACCATAAAGGTGATTAATGGCAACATCCCTTTACATCAACTACATTTCGACCGACTTTTTTCTTCACTCGATACTTTATGTTTTACCATTCCATCATTTCTTACCACTTCATATTTGATAGATCAAATTACCGCATTGGTGCTAGCTAACGGCCATTCTTCATTTGCGAGGGTAAGGTTGGTGCTATATAGGGGAGATGGTGGATTGTATGATGTAGAAGATCATAGTCCAAACTTTATCATTCAGAGCTGGGCAGGTAATACAGAAACCAACCGGTTTAACCAACAAGGCCTTGTTGTAGATTTCTTTTCCGATGCAATAAAGACTGCTGACCGTTTTTCTTATATAAAATCTAATAATTTTTTAGGTTATATAATGGCGGCATTACGCGCAAAGCAGAATAAACTGGATGACGCCATTTTATTAAATGCTCATAACAGTTTAGCCGATGCAACTATAGCCAACGTATTTATTGTTTCAGCAGGCATTATCAAAACTCCCTCAATTTCCCAGGGATGTGTAAGCGGAGTAATGAGAAAGTATTTGCTGAATTGTTTTAAAAAGGAGGGCCTGCCCTTTTACGAAGTGGAAATTTTTCCTGACGAACTATTAAATGCTTCAGAAGTTTTCCTAACCAATTCAATTTATGGTATCCGGTGGGTCCAAAAGGTTCAAAACAGTAATTATAGTAATTCCACCTCGTCACGATTATATCAAAAATTTGTGGCTCCTCTTTTTCAAACGTCAACTATTTAAACAGTTATGTGTTTGTTGGTAGAAAAAAATGAAGCCGTTAATAAATGTTTTTTGGTTCAGGCGCGATCTGCGACTGCATGATAATGCAGGTTTATATCATGCATTAAAAGAAGGTAGACCGGTACTGCCAATATTTATATTTGACCGGGATATTGTAGATAAGCTCGATGACAAGGGTGATAGAAGAGTGTCATTTATTCATGCTGCCATCCACGAATTACAGCAGCAGTTGATTTCTCTCGATAGCACTTTAAAGGTTTTTTATGGTTTTCCCGAAGATGTTTTTCAAGCTATTGTAGCCGAATTCCAAATTGAAAAAGTTTTCACCAACCACGATTATGAGCCTTACGCAAAGGAAAGAGATGGGAAAATTAGAGAGCTGTTACAAGCGAACTCTATTTCGTTTCATACTTATAAAGACCAGGTGATATTTGAAAAGAATGAAATTTTAAAAGATAACGGCGAGCCGTACACTGTTTTTACTCCTTATAGCAGGAAATGGAAAGCGACACTTAACAACTTCTTTCTCTCTTCGTATCCAACCGAAAAGTATTTCAATAACTTTTACCGCGCTGAAACACTTGTTGTGCCGTCGCTTGAAAGTATGGGCTTTCGCAATATGAATTATCCCTTTCCATCGCGGGAATTGAAAGAGGAGATAATTATCAAATATTCTTCCACCAGGGATTTTCCGGGTATTGAAAATGGTACCTCAAGGTTAGGTGTTCATCTCCGTTTTGGTACGGTAAGCATTAGGCAAATAGTCCGTCTTGCCAAAAGCATAAACGATACCTACCTGAACGAATTGATATGGAGAGAGTTTTACCAAATGATCTTGTGGCAGTTTCCGAAAGTTGGCTTAGGGTATGCGTTCAAAGCGGAATTCGAAAAAATTGACTGGCGCAATAATGAAGAAGAGTTTGAAAAATGGTGCAACGGAATGACGGGTTACCCCATTGTTGATGCAGGTTTAAGAGAACTTAATGCTACTGGTTTTATGCATAACCGGGTGAGAATGGTGGTGGCTTCTTTTCTAACCAAACACCTTTTAATTGACTGGCGGTGGGGCGAAGCCTATTTTGCCGAAAAGCTGTTGGATTACGAACTGGCATCGAACAACGGTGGCTGGCAATGGGCTGCAGGAAGTGGCTGCGACGCTGCTCCTTTCTTTCGCATTTTCAACCCGCATTTACAGGCAACGAAATTTGATAAGGGACTTGAGTATATTAAAAAATGGATTCCAGAATTAAACGAGTTTTCTTACCCGAGGCCGATGGTTGTACATGAAGAAGCGCGTAAAAGAGCACTGGAAGTTTTTGGTAAAGCGTTAAGAAAGTAAGTATGTTGTAACTCCTGATGAATGATAAAGAGTATTAAAATTTAGTCGTTTAAAAAAAGCTGAATAAAACTTTGCGGTACAAGGGAGTGACACAACGATGTAAAATTGCTTATTCTTCAGCTTGTCACCCAAAAACCAATAGCAGATTTCTTATTTCGGCTATTACTCCACAAATATATTCGTGCCGGTAGTCCGCCACTTGTGAATGTTACTATACACATCTAATAACTTATTTACTGCCGCTTTGCCTTCCACTCCTAAATCTAAAGAAAAGTTGTTTACGTATAAATCAATATGTTTCCGCATCACATCTTCGCTCATTTCCTGCGAATGAGAACTGATATAAGAAGAGATTTGGGGATAATGACTAAACGAATATTGTACGCTCTTCTTTATCAGCCTGTCGAGTTTTTGCTGAACTTCTTTGTCAATCTCTTTCTTCACGATAATTCCCCCGAGCGGAATTGGTGCAGCTGTTTCCTTTTCCCAATATTCTCCGAGGTCCATTAGTTTGAATAAACCCCTATCCTGGTAAGTGAACCTGTTTTCGTGGATAATAACACCTGCATCTGCTTTGCCCGTTAAAACCGCGTCTTCAATTTCGTTAAATACGAGAAATTGTTTCTTTTTAGCTTCCGGAAATGCGTAGGAAAACAACATGTGAGCGGTAGTATTTTCACCAGGGATAGCTACAGTCAAGTCTTCAATAACTGAAGGCAAATTTTTTATTTCGTGCATGGCAATCAGCAAAGGGCCAACACCTTTACCAAGTGCTCCCCCGCTATTTAAAACCAAATAATTATTAGTAACAAGCGGTAAAACGCCATAACTGATTTTACTGATATCGAGTTTTCGAGCAATGGCCAATTTGTTTAAAGTCTGTACATCTTCAAGTACGGCTTCGAATTCAAAACCTTCGGTATCTATTTTTTTATTTACGAGTGCATCAAATATAAAAGTATCATTAGGGCACGGACTGAATCCAATCGTAAACTTCATTGTGCTGATTTTTTTGATTTATTTAATGGTATACAGCGCATCGATATACCTTTCAATTATGCTGGCTAAATTTTCAAAAGACTCTTTGAACTTCCAGTTCGATTTATCCCTGTCGCCAACATAATTGCTGATAGCCCTGATTTGAATGAACGGCGTATAGGTTTGCAAACAACAGTAATGAAGCGATGCACCTTCCATTGATTCAATTTCAGGACGATATTTTTCTTTCAACTGGTCAATGCGTTCCTGCCGGGTAGTAATTTCATTGATCGTTATAGCAGTGACTTCGTCTAAATTCAATAAGTTTATTTTTTCGAGCATTGGGTTAACAAGTTTTCTGTTCGTAAAAGGGAACAGGTTTGGGTGTTGCAGGTTTAAGTCGAAGAGATCTTGTAAATTGCTGTTTTCTTCAACACCCGTATCTGCAACATATTCTTCCTTTACGGCTACCACTTTACTTAACGGCGTATCGTTGTTGAAAGTGCCGGCAATGCCGGCCTGAATAATCAAATCGGGTTTTTCTTCAAAGATGAGTTTGGAGATCGAAAAGCAGGAGGCGAGAATTCCTACGCCGCTTTCATGAAACGAGATTCGCAGCCTTGAACTTTCTCCTGTATATAAAGGATCGATCGTTTGTTTTATTGGTGAGATCTCTCTTTCAGTGGCCGATGTTATCACAACTTTCATGCAGCAAAGGTCGTATATCTAACGGTTGGTTATTCATTTCAAATATTACCTTTGCCAAAATTTACTGCAGAATGGTTTACCTGACAAGATTGGAACATTTTAATGCAGCCCACAAGCTCTATAACCCTGCGTGGACCAAGGAAAAAAATGAAGAGCTGTTTGGTGTTTGCGCGAATGAGAATTGGCACGGTCATAATTTTGACCTTTATGTAACTATAAAAGGCCATATTAATCCGGAAACCGGATTTTTATTTGATGTTAAAAAGCTTAGTAAAGTCATTCAGGAAAGTGTGATCAGTAAGCTGGATCATAAGAATCTGAACCTCGACGTGGAGTTTTTGCAAGGGAAGATGTGCAGTACCGAGGTGCTCGCAATGGAGATATGGAAGCAATTGCAACGACACTTGCCTTTACACGTAAAGCTTCACTGCATTAAACTATATGAAACTCCACGCATTTATGTGGAATATTTCGGCGATTAAGAATTTTGTTAACGCGCATTTTTTTGCAGAAATTTTAAATCGAAATCAAGCTACGCGAACCTTTTTAATTTTTTGACGTTTCACTTTTGACGTTTCACATATTCAACAGAAGAAGTTTTCCATTTTATGAATAAAGTAGCGGTTTATCGTAAAGAACACTTTAATGCAGCCCACCGGCTCAACAACGCTGCATGGGATGAGGTTAGGAATGGATCAGTTTTTGGCAAGTGTAATAACCCAAATTTTCATGGCCATAATTACGAGTTGATAGTTAAAGTAACCGGCCTGCCCGATCCTGAAACCGGTTTTGTGATAGATCTTAAAGTTTTAGGCGACCTGATAGAAGAAAATGTGCTTTCGAAATTCGATCACAGAAACCTGAATATAGAGTTAGAAGAATTTCAGCAAACGAACCCCACCGCTGAAAATATAGCTATCGTTATATACGAGATATTGCGTAAAAAGCTCGATTCCGCCTTGGACCTGCAGGTTCGACTGTACGAAACCGAAAGAAACTTTGTAGAGTACCCGGCTTAATTCAAAAATTGTAAAACCATTAAGTAAGATATGGCATATAGTAAATCGGAAGTTTATGATGAAGACGTGACGCAGGGGCTAATGAAGAATTACCGGGAAGCTATTCGTTTGCTGGGTGAAGATCCTGATCGTGAAGGACTATTAAAAACTCCTGAACGAATTGCGAAAGCAATGCAGTTTATAACACAAGGCTACAGCCAGGATGCGCAGGCGATAATAAACTCAGCCAAGTTTCACGAAGATGTAAGTGAAATGATCGTTGTAAAAGATATTGAACTGTATAGCATGTGCGAACATCATATGCTGCCTTTTTATGGAAAAGCCCATATTGCTTACATTCCCAACGGATGGATTACAGGCTTAAGCAAATTGGCAAGAGTAGTCGACGTCTTTTCCAGAAGGCTGCAGGTGCAGGAAAGGTTAACTACACAAATTCTTGATGCAATCGTGCAGTCATTAAATCCTGTCGGTGCAGCCGTTGTAATCGAAGCAAATCATTTATGTATGATGATGCGGGGAGTTTCAAAGCAAAACTCTGTTACAACCACCTCCGCTTTTTTTGGTGAGTTTGAAAAAATACCTACAAGAGATGAATTTCTGAAATTGATCTCATCGCGCCTTCATTAGCAATTGTTGTGTTCTAACTGAGGGGGGGTATACCGGCGAAGGGTTTCCGTAGCAGCATCGCCGGCCGTCTAAATTGAAGCGGGGATGGGGCCGCCCGCACTTTATCGTCAAACCTTTTGGCAACTTCACACTTCCCGCAAGGCTTGTTTAAATTTTTCAATAGCTTGTGAAGCGATTGTAGATATTTTACTTTACAATTACTAACCACATAGCAAATCAAACAAAAACTTTCTCTAATGAAACATGCTTATATTTTTCCCGGCCAGGGCAGCCAGTTTCGTGGAATGGGTAAAAGCTTATATGAGAACAACGTCGCAGCCCACGAACTTTTTGAACAGGCAAATGATATTCTAGGCTTTAGAATATCGGACGTGCTTTTTGACGGAAGCGATGAAGACCTGAAGCAAACAAATGTTACCCAGCCTGCTGTTTTCTTACATTCTGTAATTGCTTATACAACCATTGAAAAAGCAAGACCCGATATGGTTGCGGGTCATTCTCTGGGAGAGTTTTCTGCACTGGTCGCCAATAAAACCTTGCAGTTTGAAGATGCGTTGAAGTTGGTAAGTGTACGGGCCAAAGCAATGCAAAAAGCATGTGAGCAAAATCCGTCAACAATGGCCGCAGTGTTGTCGCTAGACGATGAAAAAGTTGTAGCTATCTGCGCGGAGATCCAGGAAGATACCGGCGAAGTGGTGGTTGCAGCCAACTTTAACTGCCCCGGCCAATTGGTCATTAGCGGCAGTAAAAGGGGAATTGAAATAGCCTGTGAAAAAATGAAGGCGGCAGGTGCTAAACGTGCATTGGTTTTACCGGTGGGTGGTGCTTTTCACAGCCCGTTAATGAAACCTGCTAAAGAGGAACTGTCTGCTGCAATTGAAGCAACTGTTTTTAGCAATCCAATTTGCCCGGTGTACCAGAATGTAGTGGCAAAAGCAATAACGAGCCCTGATGAAATAAAAATGAACCTGATCAACCAGTTAACAGGTGCTGTTCGGTGGACACAATCGGTAGAGGCCATGGTAGCAGACGGCGCAACTCATTTTACTGAAGTGGGCCCCGGAAAAGTGTTGCAGGGCCTGGTGACTAAAATTTTTAAAGGAGCTGTTGTTGATGGAGTGAGCTAATTCATTAGATAAATAAGTTTCGTAGAAAGGCCTTGCACTTGCAACGCCTTTTTTCTTTTAGAGGGTCAACTGTTCCTGTTTTTTTTTTTGAGCCCAACAGTAAATCTTTATTCGAAATCGTTGCGTCGCACACTTTTACCGATGTAGAGATAGCAGCCCACTTCGTTATTGCCGGTAGCAAACAATCCACTGCACCAAGAGGATGTTTATTAAAAGCCTTGATGAAGTTGGCCGGGGATTTCTTAGCCAGGTTGCGAGAGGCCCGCAATAACTAATACTTGCACTTGAAGAAAACCAATTCTTCGTTTCCCTATGCAGGAACGCTTATGCTGCAATTGACCCATTCGGCGTCAAAAGAAGCGTTCAGCTTTTTGTAGAAATTGATTGCGGCATCGTTCCACTCGAGCACCTGCCACGTTATACCATTTAAATCTCTTTCTTTTGCTTCTTTTATTAACGCATCAAAAAGTAATTTGCCTATTCCTTTGCACCTCATTTTTTCTGTTACCAGCAGGTCTTCCAGGTACATTCTTTGTCCCTTCCAGGTGCTGTACCGAATATAGTATAAGGCAAAAGCTTGTATTACTCCCTCTAATTCTACTACAAAAGCCCACCAAACGGGGCTTTTCCCAAAACCGCTTTCTTCGAAATGTTCAAGGGTTACAGTAACTTCTTCAGGAGCTCTTTCATATACTGCCAACTCCTGTATAAGTTCTAATATCCTTGGGCAATCATCTTTTACTGCGCGCCTGGTTATAAAATTCTCCATACCTATTTAAAGATTTTCTGTTAGTGCTGCAAATGTAAACACTGCGCCGGTTGTTTTTATAAAGGAATAATTCAATAAGTACATTTACTTCAAATACCATTTCTCTTTAAAAGCAGCTGTATTAAATTTGAAACAAAACAAAAGCAATTAACCGTGAAGGAAATTTTACATCAGCATGCCTTATACAACCTTTGGGCGAACCGAAGAATCGTCGATGTTATTCTGCCGCTTTCTGGGGAACTACATTTCCGGCACGTGGCAAGTAGTTTTAGCAGTCTTCAACTAACATTACTTCACCTGTGGAATACCGATCATATTTGGATGCAGCGGCTAAATCGGGCAGAAACAATTCCGTTAGGGAATGAACAGTCAACGATGACCGAGATAGCTGCAGGACTTATTGAGCGCTCCAGGCTGTGGGGTGATTGGGTGGAAAAAAGTACAAACGAATCGTTAGAGAAAGTGTTTAGTTATCAGAACTTTAAAAAGGAACCGTTTACTCAGCCGCTATTTCAAATTCTCCTACATGTTTTTAATCATGCTACTTATCACCGCGGACAACTGGTAACAATACTAAGACAGTTAGGGGTCGACAATATTCCCGCAACCGATTTTATCGTATGGAGCAGGGCTAAAAAGTGAGCCTTTGAATAAAGGTTTGCCGTACAAGCGAGTGACACAACGATGCATCAGCAAAGAACAGATGCCGGTAAACAAAAAAGTAACAAAATCTAAAAGGTCTCAATGAAAAGCCACAAAAGAAACTTCCTGTTGCGGATTTAATAACATCTTCAAATTTTCGATATTCAATTCTCAACAATCAGTATCAAACTAGTTCTTAGGGTCGTAAGCCCATTTCACTAAGGTTGCACCCCAGGTAAACCCACCGCCGAAAGCAGCCAGAACCAGGTTGTCGCCTTTTTTAAGTTGCTTCTCCCAGTCCCACAAACACAGCGGAATAGTGCCGGAAGTAGTATTGCCATAACGCATAATATTCAACATTACCTTTTCGGTAGGTACGCCCATACGGTTAGCCGTTGCATCGATAATTCTTTTATTTGCCTGGTGAGGAACAAGCCAGGCAATATCGTCGCCGGTAAGATTATTTCGTTTAACAAGTTCGTAAGCAACATCGGCCATTCCCGTAACGGCAAATTTAAAAACTGAAGGACCTTCCTGGAAAATGAAGTGTTCTTTAGCCGCCAGGGTTTCGGGGGAGGCAGGCCGCAATGAACCTCCTGCTTTCATGTGTAAATACTTTCCACCTGTTCCATCGGATTTCAAGTTGCTGTCAAGCACACCAAAACCATCTTCACCAGGTTCAAGCAGAACTGCACCGGCACCATCGCCAAACAAAATGCAGGTTGTACGATCGCTGTAATCGGTTATCGCACTCATTTTGTCGGCGCCAACAACAATAACTTTTTTATATCGTCCACTTTCGACAAAAGCAGCGCCGGTGGTTAAGCCAAACAAAAAACCTGAGCACGCCGCACCCAGGTCGAAACTGAAGGCATTTTTAGCACCCACTTTTTCGCTGATAATATTAGCAGTGGCAGGAAAAAACATATCGGGGGTTACGGTGCAGCAAATGATACAATCAATTTCAAGCGGATCAATTCCCCTTTTTTGTATCAGGTCCATTACTGCGGGAGCGCCAAGATCGGATGTGGCCTTACCCTCACCTTTTAAAATTCTCCTTTCTTCAACTCCGGTACGGCTCTTTATCCATTCGTCATTTGTGTCTACCATTGTTTCCAACTCCTTATTCGTTAACCTGTATTCGGGAACATAACCACCGACAGCAGTTATTGCTGCGCTTATTTTTTGTGCCATTACGTGCTTTAAAATTATTTATTTCGGGAAATAAAAGTAATTGTTTATTCTTGGATATTGAAGGATGGCAAAGGTAGGTGTTTGTAAAAATGAAGTAATTACTTTATCTTAAAATAATATTTGTACTGATTGTTTCATCTTTTATTTTTGATTCATGGCTAAATATATTTAATGTGATCGCTTTTGTTAGAGGGAAGTTCGCGGTGAAGAATCCCGCGCAGGTAGTTGTTGATGTAAATGGAGTAGGGTACGAATGCCAGGTTAGTTTAAATACTTATTCGGCCATAAGTAATCAGGAAAGTGGCCAGTTATATACTTATCTGCACATAACTGAAAATAATCAGACCTTATACGGCTTTTCTGAACCTTCAGAAAAAGAACTTTTCACACAATTAATTAGTGTTTCGGGAGTTGGTGCAGCAACAGCTAGAATGATGTTGTCTGGATTAAAACCTGACGAAATAATTAAAGCTATTGTTCAAAGCAACGCACGATTACTGGAAAGCGTCAAAGGAATAGGCAGAAAAACCGCAGAAAGATTAGTTCTTGAACTAAAAGATAAGTTAAGTAAGAACTTAAACGATTCTATTTTAACCTCGTCAGTAACAAATAAAGTCGAAAATGATGCATTAACAGCATTAATTTCTTTAGGAATTCCACGACCTAACGCAGAAAAAGCAATAAAAAACGTTATTGAAGCTAACGATAGTAATATTCAATTAGAAGAACTGATTAAAAAAGCGCTTAAAAATATTTAGCCTATAGTGAGAATTTTACATAAACAGCTATAAGTTTTGATCAGTCGTAACCGATATTCAATTCACGCATACATTATTTTTTTAATTTCTGCTTTTTTGGCTTCCAATACTTATGGCCAAAATCGTGCCGATAGCAGTAAAAATGATACAACCCGCTTTCCCATAAGTGATCGTGTAGGTGATCCGTTTACGTACAATTCAAACAATCCATTCAATTTTTCCGATACAGCTTATATAAAAAGGGACATACAATATGATCCTAAAACAAAGCAATATTATATAGTTGAAAAAATAGGCAATTCATATTACCGCACGCCTACTTACATGACTTTTGAAGAAATGATGCGGTATAAGGCAAAACAATCTGAAAGCGAATATTTTAGAAAGAGAGCAAATACGCTTAGTGTTTTAAATCGTAAAGTTGAAAGGCCGAAGCTGAAAACATATGATAAGTTGTTTGACCGGATTTTTGGGGTAGGTCCAAATGGACTGAAGGTAGATATACGTCCGCAAGGTAATGTGGATATATTGGCGGGGTACCAGGGCCAGAATATTAAAAATCCGACACTTCCTGAAAGTGCCAGGAAAAACGGGGGATTTGACTTTGACATGAATTCAAACCTGAATGTTATTGCAAACATTGGAGATAAGCTTAAGTTACCTATTAATTATAATACCCTTGCAAACTTCGACTTCGAAAACCAGTTGAAACTGGATTACAAGGGAATGGATGATGAGATTATAAAATCAATTGAAGCGGGAAACGTTTCGTATACCTCAAAGGGAACTCTAATTCCCAGTGCGCAAAGTTTATTTGGGATAAAAACTCAATTGCAGTTCGGGAAATTATTTGTTACAGGTGTGCTGGCCAGCCAAAAGGCACAGCGTCAGTCGCTTGCTTTACAAGGTGGTGCCGCTACTACCCGATTTGATAAAAAGCTGGATGATTACGAAGAGAACAGGCACTTTTTATTTGGAGATTATTTCAGATCCAATTTTAATAAAGCAATGCAGAATTTGCCGGTCGTAAATACGCAGGTACAAATTCTACGTGTGGAAGTATGGGTTACCAACCGGACAGGTGCGACTACAGAAACACGCGATATAGTTGCGTTTATGGATTTGGGCGAGGGTGCTCCATATAACCCAAGTATACGAGGAAACGGTGCAGGAAGCTTTCCGAACAATGCGGCAAACGATTTGTATGCACCTCTGCGCGCTAATCCCAGTATCCGTAATCCAGTATTAGTGAACTCCATTTTACAGGGAAGGGGTTTACGGCCGGTAGAGGATTATGAAAAAACCTTTGCACGGAAGCTAAATCCTAACGAATATTTTTTCAACCCGCAAATCGGCTTTGTATCTCTTAACCAGCAACTACAGCCGGACGAAGTGTTAGGGGTTGCTTACCAGTATACTTTAAACGGCCAGGTTTACCAGGTGGGGGAGTTTTCGCAGGACGTTACATTAGACTCTACACAGGGAGTTCAAAAAGTGCTGATGCTGAAATTATTAAAAGCGACGTCACAACGTCCTGCTCTGCCAATCTGGAGATGGATGATGAAAAACGTTTATTCACTTGATCTTCCCGGTATTCAACGGCAGGATTTCAAGTTGAACATATTATACGAAGAACCAAGCGGTGGTTTAAAACGATTCTTGCCCGAATCTTCTCCATCAGTTGAAGGCAGATCTCTTTTACGTATTTTGAATCTCGACCGGTTAAATAACCAGAATGACCCTATGCCCGACGGGGTATTCGATTACGTGGAAGGATTTACCGTTTTATCACAACAGGGCAAAATCATTTTTCCTGTTTTAGAGCCGTTCGGTAGAGATTTGGAAACCCTTGCCTTTAACGGGCCCGGGCAGGCGTTTAAAGGAAAATATGTTTATTACCAGCTATACGACTCTATAAAAGCGATAGCCCAAACGTTTGCAAACCTGAACAGGTATGTTATGCAGGGATCGGGTAAAGGCAGCTCTTCATCTGAAATATACCTCGGGGCATTTAACGTTCCTCCCGGCTCTGTAACCGTAACAGCAGGTGGGCAGATTTTGAGAGAGGGCCTCGATTACAGCATTGACTATAACCTGGGAACGGTAAAAATTCTGAACGGAGCGATCTTGAACAGCGGCATTCCTGTAAGTGTTCAGTTCGAAAACAATGCAGGTTTTGGCATTCAGCAAAGGAGTTTTATGGGGTTGCGTCTTGATTACCTTGCAAATAAAAAGTTGTCGTTAGGAGCAAGTATGGCGCGACTCTCAGAAAGACCATTTTTTACAAAAATGAATTATGGGGAAGACCCGATCAGGAATACAATGTATGGATTGGATTTTAATTACCGCACCGAGTCGCCGAAGATCACCCGGCTTTTAAACAAACTTCCATTTTATAACAGCACAGCTCTATCAACTATCAATGCCTATGGAGAGGCGGCTTTTCTAAAACCGGGTCATCCCCGACAAATTGGCTCGGGCGACGAGGGGTTGATTTATGTTGATGACTTTGAAGGAACTCGTAACAGTATTGACCTTCGTTTTCCGTTCATTTCATGGTCACTGGCAAGTACTCCACAAGGTAATAACGCCTTCCCTGAAGGCAGTTTAAATGATTCGCTTCCTTACAACCGTAACAGGGCTAAACTGGCCTGGTATAATATTGAGCCGATTCTGCAGGACAGAAACAGCCCAAATAACCCTATGAGGAGAAATGTGGCTGAACTAAGTGATCCTCGTGTTCGTGCTGTATTTAACCAGGAATTATTTCCGCAACGGACCAACAACCTGGGTGAAAACCAGATGGTTACTTTTGACCTTTCCTATTATCCTACCGACATAGGTCCGTATAATTTTGAAACCAGTACAGCTGAGGTAGAGCCAAGCGGAAAATTAAAGAACCCCCGTCAGCGTTGGGCCGGTATCATGAGAGCTATTGACCAAACCGATTTCGTAACAAGCAATGTTGAATTTGTAGAATTTTGGGTGCAGGATCCTTTTATAAAGAAACCAGCAAGTACGGGCGGAAAATTATATTTAAACCTGGGAACACTTAGTGAAGACATATTAAAAGACGGTCGCAGGTTTTATGAAAACGGCATGAGTTCACCTAACCAACCATCTGCCGTTGATAACAGTACTACATGGGGAAGAACGCCGGTTAATCCTATCCAGGTTACGCAGGCTTTTAGTAACGATCCTGCTGATCGTACTTTCCAGGACGTGGGGTTCGATGGGTTGAGTGATGCTGATGAGGTAGTTAAACGTAGCGATTATCTAGGCCAGGTTACTGCTAATTTCCCCGGCTCAGCTTTCAGTGCACGTGCCCAGCGCGATCCTTCAAATGATAATTATGTATGGTACAGGGATGGCGCTTATGATGCAGCCAATACGGGCATTTTAGGCAGGTACAAAAACTTTAATAATCCGCAGGGAAATTCTCCCATTGCTACTGATAACTCCCAGTTCAGTCCGGCTGCGACTTTGTATCCTGACAACGAAGACCTCAATCGCGATAACACCCTAAGCGAAGCTGAAGAATATTTCCAATACGCAATTGATCTCAGGCCAGGAATGGATATCGGGAATACAAAATACATTACCGATAAACAAAGCATAAATGTTCGTTATGCTGACGGCACTTCAGGAAACGAAAACTGGTATCTTTTTAGAGTGCCTATTAACGATTATGAAAAGAAAGTAGGAAACATTCCCGACTTTAAATCGATCCGCTTTGTTCGTATGTTCCTGACAGACTTTGAAGACTCTGTAACTCTTCGTTTTGCCCGCCTTGACCTTGTTCGTAACCAATGGAGATCATTTACTTTCCAATTAGATACTACCGGCAATTATGTGCCCATTACTCCCGGCAACCGTACAACCTTCAACGTGTTAGCTGTAAACCTTGAAGAGAATAGTAAACGTCAACCTGTAAATTATTTAATACCGCCGGGAATTGAAAGAGTTCAGCAGTTAAGTAATAACGGCATAAACCTGTTACAAAATGAACAGGCTATGAGTTTCCAAATCCGAAACCTTGACGCAAAAGATATAAGAGCAGCTTTTAAAACGATGAATCTTGACATGCGGCAGTATGGAAAGTTGAACATGTTTGTGCATGCGGAAAGCATGAAAAACAGCCAGGCTATTAATGATAACCAGCTTAATGCAGTGATTCGTATAGGAAACGATTTTCTAAACAACTATTACGAAATAAAAATTCCGTTAAGGGTTACGAGGCCGGGCAGTTATGCAAATACAGAAGCTGATCAAAGGAAGGTTTGGCCCGACAGTAACAACCTGGATTTGAATATCCAGGACCTTGTTCAGTTAAAGCTCAGGCGTAATCAAAAGCTTCAGAATATAACCAATTATTACCAGGAAACTATAGGGAACAAAAAATTGGCGATAAAGGGAAATCCAAATCTCGGCGAAATTCGAATCTTTTTAATTGGTGTTGAAAATGGTCCGTTATCCGACAACGTACCGGTTAACGCAGAAGTATGGATCAATGAACTGAGGTTGTCAAAATTAGATGAAAAGGGAGGCTATGCTGCCTTGGGGAGGGTAGATGTTAACCTGGCAGATCTTGGCACCCTGGCACTTTCTGCAAATACCTATACAGCGGGTTTTGGTACTCTTGAACAGAGAGTGAACGAAAGAGCTCGTGAGAATTTCATGCAGTATGACGCAGCGGCAAACCTGGAACTGGGAAAATTGATGCCAAAAAGCCTTGGCATTTCCATTCCCGTTTATGCAAGTATTAATCAAACAACCCGCACTCCCGAATATGATCCGTATGATCTTGATATCAGGTTGAACGAAAAGCTGAAAGGCTATTCGGGGAAAGAAAGAAGTGACCTCAAAAAAGCTGCGATCGATAAAACCACGATTAAAACGCTCAATTTTACCAATGTAAGAATAACGCCGACCGGTAAAACAAGACTTTGGAGTATCAGTAATCTTGATGTGAGCTATTCATATATCAAGTACGAACAAACAAGCCCTTTAATTACAAAGAACGACGTAATTAAACACAGGGGGGGCTTGGGTTATACTTATAATAATCAACCTAAATACCTCGAGCCCTTCAAGCGAATTATTAAATCAAAATCGCCCTGGTATGCCTTGGTTCGTGATTTCAATCTAAACCCATTGCCTTCGTTGCTCAGTTTTCGGGCCGATGTTAACCGGCAGTTTGGAGAATTTGTACCCCGCATTGTTAACACCTTCGATAATAAGGTAGACAGGGTAGATACCACTTACGATAAGTTCTTCACTTTCGACAGGTATTATAATTTAAGATGGGATCTTACAAGGGCTTTAAATATAGATTTTTCAGCCGTTAATAATGCCAGGATAGATGAGCCATATGGAAGAATAGATAGCAAGCAAAAGAAAGACACCGTTCGCTCAAACTTTTTCCAGGGTGGAAGAAACACTTTGTACCAGCAAAGAGCTATTGGTAGTTATACCTTGCCACTGTCGAAGTTACCGCTCACCGATTGGATTACTGCTCGATATAGTTATACAACAACTTATAACTGGATCGGTGCCAGCAGGCTGGCCCTTAACCTAGGCAATACCATTGAAAACAGCCAGGAAAATAATTTAAACGGGGAGTTTGACTTTACACGATTGTACATGAAAAGCAGGTGGTTAAGAGCATTGGAACAAGCACCTGCTCCCGATGATACCACCGGTGGCAGAAAGAACAAAAGGGCATCGGCCACAAATGGACCTGACAACAGAAATAATCCTCCAGCTGTTACCTCAACCCTGCCTTTACGTAGTGAAGTGATTGAAGGTCTTTCGGGTAAAGCAAAAAGAGTCGCATTACGTAAATGGAGAAAGCAACGCCGTGAAGAACGTAAAGCTGCGCGTTTGTTGAAAGCAAACCAGCCGGTTGATATGGGTGGAATAACAAGAGCAGGCGGACAACTTCTTACGATGGTGAAGCGTGCATCGGTGAACTATGGCGAGAACTACCGTAGCCGCATTCCCGGGTATACCGATAGTACAAGAGCATTGGGACAAAACTGGAATAGCATGGCTCCCGGGCTTGATTTTGTTTTTGGCCGCCAACCTGATTCTAATTGGTTGAACCAGAAAGCTGCGAATGGTTTAATCACACGTGATACTACCTTAAATTACATGTTCCGTCAAAGTCTTGACCAGAAGTTGAGTTTAACTGCCCAGCTTGAGCCGATAAGGGAATTTACAATAGATGTGAATGTAGAAAGAACCTATACAAAGGATTACTCGGAGCTATTTAAAACAATAACCGATAATGGAAACTTTCAGCACTTAAGTCCTTTGGCAACCGGAGGTTTCAATGTTTCTTATATAGCATTTAAAACTTTATTTAGTAAAAACAAGCCAACCGAGATTTCACAAACCTTCAGGCAGTTCGAAGCTTACAGGCTTATTCTATCCGAACGTTTAGCCCTGAGTAACCCTTATCAAAAAGGAGACAGGAACCAGGATGGCTATTATACAGGTTACAATCGTTATGCCCAGGATGTTTTAATTCCATCTTTTATTGCCGCCTATAGCGGACAGGACCCAAAAAGTGTTGGTTTAATTAAGCAGGCGAACCCAAACATTAAGTCAAATCCGTTTAGCAGTATTAAACCAAGGCCGAACTGGAGAGTAACTTATACTGGCCTTACCCGTATTCCTGCATTGGCAAAAACTTTCAGCACCATCAGCGTTACCCATGCATATAACGGAAGCCTGGGAATGAACAGCTTTAACAGCGCCTTGTTGTACATGGACCCGTTCGGTTACCAGGCTCCCGGCTTCATTGACTCTATTTCAGGAAACTTTATTCCTTTCTTCCTCGTTCCAAACATCACTATCCAGGAATCATTCAGCCCATTGCTGGGTTTTGATATTACTACAGTAAGCCAGTTAACCGCTAGCTTCCAGTATAAAAAGAGCCGGCAGTTGAGTTTGAGTCTTGTAGATTACCAGCTTAGCGAAGTAAATAGCACCGAGTGGACTATAGGAGGTAGCTGGAGGAAACGCGGCTTTAGTCTTCCATTTAAAATTCCGGGGACTAAAGGTAAAAAACTCGAAAACGATGTAAACTTCCGGCTCGACTTAAGTATGCGCGACGATGCCACCAGCAATAGCCGTTTAGACCAGGACAATTCCTTTAGTACAGGCGGACAAAAAGTGGTTACTATCCAGCCTTCGATCGATTATGTTTTAAATAACCGGGTGAATGTTAAGTTTTACTTCGACCAGCGAAGAGTGGTTCCTTATATTTCGACCTCTGCTCCAATCACTAATACAAGGGCAGGCGTACAGATCAGGATTTCGCTGGCCCAATAAACGAACAGATTTTAAGAGTAAAAGGCCCCGGTTCCAGGGCCTTTTATATTTTAATTATTATTCCGATCCCGGTATTAATTGTCGAGCCGCTGTTGGTTCAGTAAATTCTGTTAGAGTTTTTTTTGTTGTGCCAGCTAAAGAAACAATGATATAGCGGTGGTTGCGACGCTCCGTTCATCTTTGATAATGCTGTTGAGCATCGGCAAAGAAAACATTAAGGCTATACGATGAAGAGTGTATGAACTGTTACGCTCATATTACGTTATGAAGACGGTCATAAAAACCGGGTGCAATTGCGGGCAATAAATTTTCTTACTGTCAATAAAATTGCTTCATGATGAACCGAGATGAGGTATTCGAGCCGGCGTCAAACAGGCAATGAATTCACAAGTGCTTTCTCGAACTTAAATGTTCATGGATATGCTCGCCGGGTTGAAATGCTGCGTAGACCCCGCCGGTACAAGTGTGCGACGCAACGGAAGATGGAACAGGATTACTGAGGCTGGTTACCAAAAAAAACTTTCAGAAGTTAACCGGCTTTTACAAGATTATCAAGGGCCGGTTCTATCGCCGGGTAGAGAAAAGTAAATCCTGTCGCTTTTATTTTATCACAGCTCACTGTGGCGCTTTTCAAAACCTCTACACTCATTTGCCCGAGCATTGCTTTTAAAACAAATACGGGTACGTGCATGTGAACGAAAAATCTTCCCTTTATTTTTTCTGCTAATAATAAAGTCAGCTCTTTGTTTCTTACGGGTTTCGGTGCAACTGCATTGTACACGCCCTGCATATCTTCATGGTCTATAGCATAAATAAACATGCGGCAAAGGTCATCAATATGAATCCAGCTTACCACTTGTTTCCCGCTACCCAAAACGCCTGCTATGCCAAATTTAACCGGCTTTTTAAATTCAGGAAATGCACCGCCGTCATTGCTTAGTACAATGCCGATCCTGAATTTTACCAGCCGTATGCCTGCTTTTTGTACGGGATCTATGCTTTCCTCCCACAATCGGCATGTTTCACCTAAGAATTCTTTATCGGCTCGCATTTCTTCTGTGAAAACTTTCTTCTTTGGCGGTCGCTTTTCGTCATCACCATAAAATCCGATCGCTGATGCACTTATTACTGCTTTTACTTTGTTTGGAACTTTTTGCAGGGCTTTGACGAGCAATGCGCTACTTTCTGTGCGGCTCTGAATTATTTCTTTTTTCCTGTCGTCGGTCCATCTTTTGTCTGCCACACCGGCACCGGCAAGATGAATAATATAATCTGCCGAAGAGATGGCAGTTTCATCTATGGTTTGAGCCTTAACGTCCCAGGTTGCATAACGTACACTACTATTATCAGCCGGCTTTTCTGACCTTGTTAGAATAATTACCTTATGTCCTTCTGCAATTAGCATTTTGGTAAGCGCTGAACCCAGCAATCCGCTACCTCCTGTTATTAGTATCGTGGACATAAATTTTTATTTAGAGCAGCCGTTTGAGAAATGTATTTACTATTGAACCACCTTTTCGATCCTTACTATTTTCCCAATTTCATTAACACCTTCCAGTACAATTCTGAAGGACCTTGTAATATCGTTATTATAAAACTCTACTCTTACTTTTTTCCTGCTGCCGTCGGTTAAAACAGCGGGGTTCCAATACAGGGTCGAACGGTAATCTGCAGCCACTTCTGAAGATGCAGACAGGTCTTTATAATTGGGGGAATAAAACTCTTTCATGGCTGAATAGCCTGTTACAATACTTTTATTTAAACCTACGCCCGGAGTAGGTTTAACATCGCCTCCTTTTTTTGTATAAATGGCAACAGCACCACCGGCGCCCCCACCGGTACTACCGATAAAAGGTGGTCTCATGATCTTGATATACGCAATGTCGTTAATGTTAATTCCCGAGATCATGGATGGGTCAGATGGCATTTCATTTAAAAAAAGTGCAGTTGGACTTCCCCGCCACGACAAGGAAGCATTGGACCCCATACCACTGATCTGCAATCCGGCAACTCTTCCCTGTAAGTATGAAAACACATCAAATGCGCCGCTGGTGTTGTTACCGGTAAGATCAAAAATATAGCCGTTGTCGCCCCTAAACAACCCGCTTGCATATTTTTCATCCAATTCCTGCAGCCGGCTTTTAGTTCTTGTTGTAACCACCACGGTTTGTAGCACATTCCCCTGGTTGAACCTGCCGCCGATGAGTGCCAGCCTCTCCGCCAGGAACTTTGTTCTTGCTATTGCAGCAGTGTCCACTTGCAAGCTCACCGGCCGGTTTAAAGGGTTAATATTTTTTACGCCTTTATAAAAGTTATTAGTGAAGGCAAGCGACATTTCCTTCTCTGCTTTTTTGTCTTTCGCGAATTGGTAGTAAACGCTGACGGTATCAAAAAAAGTAATGTTAGGAAGTGAAAACTTGTCAAGGCCGACTTTTCGCATTTCAAGCAATTGAAGCGACGAGTCTTTGCCCTGCAGAAAAATCAGCAACTGCTCATCATTTCGTAATGGAGACGCGGTTGTAACGCCAAAGACTCTGGCGTCTAATGATAAATACGAATCCGGGGGGTATTTTAAAGCCGGTTTACGTCGCTGAGCCAACAGCGTCCAGTTATACCTGCGCCAGCCATGCGTAAGCATAACAAGGTCAAGGTGAGCTGCCACACTATCCGAATTTTTTGAAAAGTAATAAGTGGGGTTATGAACATAACCTTTAATGTCGCCGGTTAATAATATGCGCGATATGATATTATCACCTGTAGTTTGTCGCCCAATTACGGCGTCGGTTACAGATAAAGAAAGATTCGAAAGAATAGTGTCGTCAACAGCAATTTCAAGGGTGTTTTTTGCCCTGAAATTCGTGTTCAGTTCCGGCGTCGTTATCGTGGTTTTAAAATGGTAATTATCGTTATTAACCATTACAATTCTCTCGGCCAAGGGCTCCATATTTGTTGAAAAAACAGTGATCTGCATCACTCCTGAAGGAAAATCTGTTACCGGGATTGACCCACTGGTCATTTTATTCACTTCCAGGTTCGCAGCCGCCCTGTAAACTCTTTCCTGTCCCAACAAAGCTACTACGGTTACTCTTTTCCATTCCTCAGGTATCCCATCTGTCCGGCTTAAAGTGAAGATTTTTTTGTTTCCCGACGTGGCCACTTTGATTACATAACCCTCTGCTTTCGCTACCGGTAAGGCAGTTGTTTGTTGTTTGCCCGTCGCATCTGTCCATACGGCATTGTAGGTTTCGTTCGCTTCCGGCCTCAATGTAAACGTTCCCATACCATCATGAACTGCAGAAAATGAAGTAATAACCGTTCCTTTGCTGTTTACAATATTGCCTTTTGCTTTCACCGGCATACCAACATCGTCGTTTGCTTTAAACGCCACTACCGATTCCAATGTATTCACCAGGTTGCCTCCCTCGGGGAAAAACTGGATGGCTGCTGTTCGCAAAACATCAGGGGCCTTTTTTTGAGGGTTGCCCGCCTTATCAAGAATTGTAACGCTTTTTTGAAAAATGAATGATGTATCAAAATTCAGCAACCACGTGGTATAACCCCTGAAGGTCAGATTTCCTGCGGGCAAAGAATCCGGAATATCAAAACTGCCGGCAGAAGCAGATTCAATTACAGGGTAGATTTTCCTTTGCATCACGTTGCCTTTATCGTTCACTAGTTCTGCATAAAAATTCCTGCTGAAAGCAGAAAGGCTAAATCCTGAGAAAAGATAAGCCTTAAACCATATTGTTTCCCCTGCCCGGTATAAGTCTTTATCGAAGTGGACATGTACTTTTTGATCAGGTACCTGTTCTGAATATACTTTCAGCATCGAATCCAATACCTGGGCCTTAACCGAAAAGAAAGAGAAAATAAGTACACCAACAACGAGAAGAAATTTCTTCATTTATAAAATTTTAACTAAAACACTTAAAAGCGAATTTAGGGCAAATAACCATCTTTGAATTGCCAATAATAACAGAAAGTAGAAATAGAAGTTCGGCGCCGGGAATTAGCAGGAGCACAGGTTAAAAGAATGTTTTTGGCAACAAGCATTAATTGAATCTACAACATCACTGCCTGAGTGGTTCCCTTTGGTGATGTCACTCACCTGTACTTTATTACGTTGGGCAGCTTTTAGACATTACGGAAAGTATAGCCTTTACAGCGATCATCACCGTTACTCAAGTGTTAGAGCCCGCAAATGAAGTGTTAGAGCTGGCAAAGAAGTTTGACAGGCCAAACAGGGCTCATAAAGTTGAACGGAGCGTCGCAACCGAAGTTCAATCCTTGCAATTATGCCGGTAACCTAAAAAACATTTTCCGGCTTTAAATACGGATTGTATTTCTTTTCGTATCCGATAGTCGTTGGTTCTCCATGACCAGGATATACTGTTACCACATCTGGTAAAACAAATAATTGTTCTCTTATGCTGGTTAATAGCGTTGCATGATTGCCACCGGGAAGATCGGTTCGGCCAATGCTTTCTCTAAATAAAACATCACCGCCTATTACAAATTGCTGTTCTTCGCTATAAAAGCAAATGCTTCCCGGTGAGTGGCCGGGCGCAAGCAAGATTTTAAGTATATTCCTACCCAGGGACACAAGGTCGTTTTTGTCTAAAAAGTGTAGCGGCCCTTCGTAATTTTCAAACGGCAGCCCCCACAGGTCGCCCGACTGGGGCGCAAGCTTCAACATTATCTCCTCGTTTGGATGCAGAAATAATTCCAATCCATAGGTTTCGTACACCCATTTATTACCGAAAACATGATCCAGATGGCAATGGCTGTTTAAAAGCTGCACCGGCTTCAAGCCCTCGGCTTCAATAAAACTTTTGAACATTAACTTTTCCTCATCAAAATAACATCCCGGATCAATTATTATTGCTTCCTTTTTTTCATCGTGTATTATGTAGGTATTTTCTGCAAGAGGGCTAAATGTAAAAATCTTAATGGAAACCATAAACGTAATTTAATTACAATGTTTTATCTTAATTTTAAAACTCTAAAGATCGGATATGCAAGTTAATAGTATGAGCAGCAGAATTGTTGCATTTGTAGGGTTTTGTCTTTTTTCTTTTACCGGATTTTCCCAGGTTAATGCAGTAGAATTTGGCAAGAACAGGATTCAACATAAAAAGTTTATCTGGAAATTTTATCAATCACCCAATTTCAACACCTACTTCAACCAGGGAGGACTGGAACTGGGAAAATTTGTTGCGCAGGTAGCTGAGAAGGAACTTGCAGGCATTGAGGCGCAGGTTGAATATTCACTTCAACGGCAAATAAACATTGTGGCTTATAATAATTACAACGATTATAAAAGCACAAATATTGGCCTTGGTAACGACCTGATGAATGCACAGGGGGGCGGTCTTACCAAATTGGTGAATAATAAAATGATTGTTTATTTTGACGGTAACCACGCAAATCTGAAACGGCAGGTAAGAGAAGGTATTGCGAGGGTGTTACTTGATAACCAATTGTTTGGAGACGATATTGGAGAATTTGCGAGCAATGCCGCTTTGCTCGATCTGCCAACCTGGCTTACTGATGGATATGTGAGTTATATAGCCGAAAGATGGAGCACAGCAAAGGACGATGAATTAAAGAGTGCAATTTTAAGTGATAGCTACAAAAACTTCTACCAGTTCGCTTTTGAAAAACCCTTGCTTGCAGGAGCCTCTTTTTGGTTTTATATCGACGAAAAGTATAAAAAAGAAAACGTCACTTACTTTCTTTACCTGGCGCGGATTTACAAAAGCCTGAACAGTGCATCGCAGCGCATTGCTAAGAAGAAATTCAAACAACTACTTGCTGATTTCATGACCTACCAGCAGGAGAAGTACTACAAAGACATTCGTCAACGCAGGAATGTACCAAAAGGAACAGTGGCTGTAACCGAAGAGATTAGCACCCGTAAAGACTTTTTCCGTTTCCAGGCAAATCCAAATCCAAGAAATCTAAGTTATGCTGTAGTTCAATATAACAAAGGCGTTTACTCGGTGGGTTATTATGAGAACTATGAGCTACAGAAAACGTTGTTGAAATACGGTGTAAGAACCCAGAAAACAGATATAAATCCAAGTTATCCTTTATTGGCATGGGATGGTAAAGGAACCCGGGTAGCTGTAATTTATTGGGAGAGCGGAAAGATTAAAATGTTTGTGTATGATGTTATTGCACAATACAAAGGCTTTAAACAGCAAATTGAAGGTCTTGACCAAATATTAGACGTTCAATTCATGCTCGATGCAAATACCCTTTTGTTGACCGCTGTTAAAAATGGTCACACCGATATTTTTTCTTACAAAATAGAAAGTAACAAGCTGGAGCAATTAACCAACGATGTGTACGACGATCTTGACGCCTCTTTTGTTTCGTTTCCAAACAAATCGGGTATTGTTTTCGCCAGTAACCGTCCCGGACCCGATGCCCCTAATGCAGATACTGTATTACCCAGTAGCAACCGGTACAACATTTTCATGCTTGATTATTTTACCAAAAAGCAAATCACGCAGTTAAGCAACCTCAAATTTGGGAACGCACGATATCCGACGCAATACAATGTGAACCACTTTACATTTGTTACCGATGAGAATGGTATTGCAAACCGTTGGGCAGGCTTTTTTTCCACCCAGAGAGAAGGGCTTGATACCTTGTTTTATATAGGCGATGAAGTTCTTCGCAACCCTTCAGACAAAGAACTCGATTCTACTATGGTAGCATGGCAGAAAAATGAGCCGGACAGTATCAGCATGTTCCAGGTTACCAAAGACTCAACTTATACTTTCCCTATTTCCAATTATCAAAGCAGCCTTCTTGAAACAAGAATTGCAGGCGATCGCGGACAGGTTAGCGAGGTAACCCGGCAGGCAGACATGAAGTTCTTATACAAGCTAAGAGTAGACTCTGTAACGCTGCGAAAAAGAAATGTAAATGCCCGTCCAACCGAATACATGAAAAAAATAATGGCCGAAAGGAGGGCAGAAGAAGGGAAAACAACCATTACCACAAATTCAGATTCTGCCGCTACCAACGCTGCAGCTGTTTTTCAGAACGAATTTGAAGATGAAAAGAAAAACGCTGGAGGCGTGGTAGAGGTGCCACGGGGAGCCGATCCAACAATTCTGGAGCAGTCGAAGCTTTTTGATTACCGGTGGAAGTTTAGTAACGACTACATTGTAAGCGGCGTTTCGAATAACATTCTTATTAACCGTTATCAACCTTATGCAGGCGGTAATGGCCCTATACAACTGGGTAATGGGTCAAATTTGAACTTTACGTTCCGTGCCAGTGTGAGTGACCTTTTTGAAGACATCAAGTTTACCGGGGGCTTTAGGTTGGGAACAAACCTGAGCGATAATGACTATTTATTTGCGTTCCAGAATTTCAGGAAGCGCTTCGACTGGGGTCTTACTTATTACAGAACGAGCAATCATAGCGGTGCAACTTTAAAGGGCAGCAATTTCGAGCAGGACTTTGATGCTAAATTCGGTACCAACATCTACCAGTTCAATGGTAGCTACCCGTTAAACGAGGTGAAAAGTCTGCGTGTCACACTTGCTTATCGCCGCGATAGAACGACCATTCAACCATTCAATATTTCACAGCAACGCCCAGACGAACTTGGCCTGATTTTCCCCGATCAGGTAAGCCAGTATGCATTAAGCAGGTTTGAATATGTACATGATAACACCATCAATCCAACCCAAAACATCTGGCATGGCTTAAGGTATAAACTGTATATGGATGTTAATATGCCTATTAGGGATACTGTTACCCAAGGCGGTAAGCAAACCTACAACTTCGGTTTTGATGCCCGGCATTACCTGCCCATTTATCGAAATTTCATCTGGGCAGTGCGTGCAGCAGCAGACTTCAGCTGGGGCGATCGGAAGCTCATTTACTATTTGGGTGGAGTGGATGGCTGGATCAGTCCTAAATTTAACGATGAGGTTAAACCAGACCCTGATCAATCATATGCCTTTCAAACTTTAGCTGTTAACCTTCGTGGGTTCAACCAAAATATTGCGAACGGGAATAATGCTTTTGTATTGAACAGTGAACTTCGGTTACCTGTATTTTCAACCCTATTGAATAAACCGGTGAACAATGCATTCGTGAGAAACTTCCAATTGGTACAATTTCTCGATTTAGGTACAGCCTGGAACGGCAAATATGATAAGTTCGAAAGACCAAGTATTACCTATTCGAACGCCAATGATCCTAATAATCCTGTATTGTTACAGTCAAAAGCAGGCGGCATCGGACCTTTTGCAGGTGGTTACGGTTTTGGTGCCCGAAGCACACTACTGGGATACTTCTTAAAATTAGACGCCGGGTGGCCGATGGATGGAATTTTTAAAGGTAAACCGAGATGGTACTTTGCTTTAGGACTTGATTTCTAAAATTTCAATTCCTAATATGTATGCTGCCCGGCTTGTAAGCCGGGCAGTTTTTTTTGCTACCGTCTTAAAATGAAATTCTTCCGCTAAAAGAGTGATCTTTAAATCTGCGAGAGCATGACCACGGTTTAATAATGTAACTCATTTCGTCATGTATTAACTTCGTACTAATGAAGGCGCTAATTTATAAATCGACAGGAAGCTGGTACATAACGAAGAATGAAGAGGGCAAAATATTCAAGGCCCGGATAAAAGGGGTTTTAAAAATCAGCGGACTAACCTCAACAAATCCTATAGCAGTAGGCGATACTGTTGATATGGAGCTGGAAAATGAATTGGAAAGTACTGCAACCATTACCGCCATTGACGACCGTAGAAATTATATAGCCCGGGTTTCGCCTCACAATAAAAACCAGCATCATATTGTTGCGTCAAACCTCGACCAGAGTATTTTGTTTGCTACCATAAAAGATCCTAAAACATCCCAGGGCTTTATTGACCGCTTTCTTGTTTCCGCCGAAGCGTATCATGTACCGGCAGTAATTGTTTTTAATAAGGCCGATGTATATCGAAAAAAGGAGCTGGACAAGTTTGATGAGTTGAAAAGTATGTATGAAGCTATAGGCTATAAAGTTTTGCTGGCGAGTGTAGTCAATAACCAGGGAGTAGATGAAGTGAAAAATATCTTGCTCGGCAAGGTAACCTTGCTCAGCGGTCATAGCGGCGTGGGCAAGTCGTCATTAATAAATGCAATTTTCCCACAGCTGAAGTTGCGAACCAAAGAGGTCAGCGACTGGAGTGGAAAGGGAATGCATACAACTACTTTTGCGGAAATGTTTGATCTGCCATTTGGAGGCAAAGTAATAGACACTCCCGGCCTGAGAGAGTTCGGAATTGTTCATATTGATAAACAGGAGCTCTCTCATTATTTTCCCGAAATGAGGGTGCGGTTAACTAATTGCCAGTTCAATAATTGCATGCATATAAACGAACCAGGGTGCGCCATTAAAGATGCCTTAGACAAAGGCGAAATACATGTTGACAGGTATGTTAGTTACATGACAATTCTTGATACCATGGAAGATAAGAGCTATTAAAAAAACTTTCTTTCGAGAATAGAAGCGAGCTCGGTTACAACAGCGTTATCCTTACTGCTGTTGTTACAAATAGATACCCCGTTATAGATATTATAGTGAAGCTTTAGCTGGTGACCTTTATAGCTAAAGAACCAGTCGATTGTATCGCTGTAGTCTTCTTTCGCGATAAATTTAATTTTGCATTCTTTCGCCAGCATATTTGCGATGCTTAAGAACTTTTTCATGCCGCAATTGTCGTCAATAACTGCTTCGATACTGCCGGATGCAGAGGTTAAATGGTAACTCATATGTGTAGATATTGGATATTATATATTCAATCGTTAGTGCTTGAATTTGCCCGCTTTTTTCGCCAGTTTTATCGACTTCTTGTCACCACTCAAGAGCTTTTCTGCGCCTATGTTTTTTCCATTGCTCGGGCATCCTTTACCTACGCTGCACGAGGAAGCCGTAATGCAGCAAACTGCTACAATTATGAAACTTATTTTTCTCATAAGATTTTTTTATGGTACCAGCATCGGTTCATTTATGTAACCCCTGTTGCGTCGCACTCTTCAACAGTACCCATTCTATTCTTAGTATTATGTATTTCCCGGTAGTCTTTATACCTAAGCTTCTGGTGGTGGTTTATCTTCTTATAGTACCGCTGTAAATCTTATAACGGAGTATCTAAAATATTATTCTCTTTTTGCGCATTATAATTTTCGAACCAGGACGCATACTTTGTATAATTGTTCGCAATCCTGTCAATTTCGCCACTTATCTTATCTTGTGAAATATCTTTTACTTTTTTGGCAGGTACTCCTGCATAAATACTCCCCGGCTCAACTATCGTTCCTTCCAGTACTACCGCTCCCGCCGCTATGATTGTATTGCTATGAACAATACAGCGGTCCATTACTATAGCACCCATTCCTATCAATACATTGTCATGTATAGTACAGCCGTGTACAATCGCATTGTGGCCAATTGAAACATTATTTCCAATATTCGTAGCATTCTTTTGGTAAGTGCAATGTATCACTGCTCCGTCCTGTACATTTACCTTATTTCCCATTTTGATGTAGTTTACATCACCTCGTACAACCGTGTTAAACCAGATACTGCATTCGGTTCCCATTGTAACATCACCAACAATAGTAGCGTTCGGCGCAACAAAGCAATCTTTACCAAACTCGGGCATTTTGTTATTGACCGCAAGTATAAGTGCCATTAATTAGATTTTGGGGTTATAGTGAAATTCGGGTTTTGATACCTTAACGAAGGTAATAAATGATTAACCTTAAATGCTGATAATTGAACGTCGCCAAGTTTAATAAGGTGAAGAGAACTGGTAAGCCAAACGTTTGAAGGAAGTCTGGGGTGATTTAGAAGAAAGTTTCTATGTTCTTAATACAGTTTACTTACATCTAATATAAAAATCAGCAAATTTTTATATTGCTTTATTTTAAGTTCCTCGATATTCATTGAATGAACATTAAAAGGAATTTTGAAAGCTTGGTTAGTTGCTTGTGACTCAAGGCTGCTTACAATAGCTATTGTAAAAAGTACGTGCTTAAATACTTTTAATACTTCGACGCTATAAATTGATATATTTTCGTAAACGGAAAGTTTATTAATTAATTTATTTGTTTTTTAATAGAAATTGTCTTCAAATTATCGACTCCTTGAGCGGGAATAAAAAAGCGAAGCAAATACTTAATAATCATTTCCAAATAGTCCAGTATTTATTTCCCCACAAATAATACTTACAATTTAAATATGAAGAAGATTGCCATTAACTTAAAATCGATTCTGCTGATCTTTATGATATTTGTTCCTGTATTTTTAATGGCGCAAATTGGCGATGGTGAGCCGGGAGTGGATGTGAATGATTCGGATGTACCTTTCGATGGTGGGGTGAGTTTACTGGTTGCGGCAGCCGTAGGCTACGGATTAAAAAAGGTACACGATAAAAGAAAAGGCGATAAATTGGCAGAGCTTTAAATCTCTTTGTACTAAATAATAAGCAAGAAGGGAGGCGTCATTTCCTCCCTTCTTGCTTATTATAAATCATGAAAATTCTATCTCAACCTGTCTAAACTCTTCACCAGTTTTTCATCTTTTCTAATATTCACTGCCGCGAGGATAAAAAACACCATCATTGCTATCGGTAGTAATGCGCCCCAGGAATAGGAGGTCTGTTGCCTCAAAAGCGCAATTTCTCTCCCAAATTCGCCCATACGCCAAACTTCCAGGGCAATAAAGCCTATAGAAACAAAAACTCCTAAAACTGACAATTTCATTTGCAAGGGACGATTCTTGAAAAGGAAAACAGCTACCAGGCCCAGGAGGGCTGCTATAATAGCAACAGCAAATAAGAGAAGGTTCTCGGTTGCAATGAATTTTCTAACAGTTTCACCCCCTAACGTTGCGGCATATAATGGTACCCGGGTTATTAAAAAGCCTGTAATCGCCGCAAGTAAAAGCCAGATGGTTTGTTTTCTTTGTATCATAAGTCAGTAATTATTTAATGCCTGATTGCTGTATTTTCATATTGTTACACTACAGCCGAACATGATTGCAGTGTTATTAGCAATATAATTAATGCATCATCAACAACTTAGCCATATAGCTATTCGTCTATCCTGGCTTCTCCCCCTAACCTAATTCGGGGTATAGTGGAAATTGTTCCATAAACTCATTTACCTGGCCACGAACCTGGCCAAGCAGGCTTTCATCATCTGCATTCATTAAAACGCGGTCAATTACATCAACTACAAACTGCATATGATCTTCTTTCATTCCCCTGGTAGTAATAGCAGGCACCCCAATTCGAATACCGCTTGTTACAAACGCACTTTTATCGTCGAACGGGACCATGTTCTTATTTACTGTTATATCGGCTTTTACCAAAACGTTCTCTGCTTTTTTCCCGCTTATGTTTTTATTCCTCAGGTCGATCAACATTAAATGGTTATCCGTTCCACCACTTATTAGCTGGTAATCTTTATTAACAAAAGCTTTAGCCATCGCCTGGGAGTTAGCTACGACCTGGTTGGCGTAGTTTGTAAATTCATCGGTTAGGATTTCTCCGAATGACACGGCTTTTGCAGCAATTACGTGCTCAAGCGGACCGCCTTGTGTTCCCGGAAACACAGCCATATCAATCACATTACTCATCATCCGGGTATTACCTTTAGGATCTTTTAATCCAAAAGGATTTTCAAAATCTTTTTTCATCAAGATAACACCACCTCGTGGACCGCGCAAAGTTTTATGAGTAGTTGAAGTAACAAAATGGCAGTGCTCAAAAGGAGAAGTCAATAATCCTTTCGCTATTAACCCCGCAGGGTGGGCCATATCGCAGAATACAAAAGCCCCTACTTCATCAGCTACTTTCCTGATCCTTGCATAATCCCATTCGCGACTGTAAGCGCTTGCTCCACAAATAATCATCTTCGGTTTTACTTCCCTGGCTTTTGCTTCAAGCATTTCATAATCAACAATACCGCCATCGCGGGTCACGCCATAAAAATGTGGCTGATACAGTTTACCGCTAAAGTTAACGTGGCTACCATGTGTAAGGTGGCCACCCATACTTAAGTCAAGGCCAAGAATAGCATCGCCGGGCTGCAAAACTGCAAGCATTAATGCAGAATTAGCTTGTGCACCACTATGCGGTTGTACGTTCGCGTACTCACAATCGAATATTTGTTTTAACCGGTCGATAGCCAGTTGTTCAACCTGGTCCACTATTTCACATCCGCCATAATATCTTTTTCCAGGGTAGCCTTCTGCATACTTATTGGTTAATACTGTTCCCATTGCCTGCATTACCTGCAAGCTTGTAAAGTTTTCAGAAGCAATAAGTTCAATACCGTGTCGTTGACGTTCTAATTCTCTATTAATAAGATCAAAAACTAATGTGTCTCTTTGCATTTACAGAAATTTGAAGGGCAAAAATAATCTTATTTAAATAAAATAAGTCAACGTGATGCCGTGTACGCGTTACTGCATACATTATTTACCATATTGATCATGCTGTTGAAGGTAGTGCTGGGTGGCGCGGTTAATAAAACACACTTACACCGGGAGCCCAAACGAGCCGTTATTAGTATATGTTGAAACGGGCGCTTTAATGTTTGACGAACCTTAAGAAAGCTGCACATAGAACCACCAGTATAAGTGAGTGACACAACAATGCCGATAGAACCGCTTTAGCCTGCTACCAAAAAAGCCTTCTAAATCGAAGGCTTTGTCAGGTTAATACATTAAAAGATAGAAAAGAATTTTCATTTCGAACAAAAAGAGGCAGGGGCCACAGGATTTTAGGGAAATTAATGAAAGCAGTAACTAAAGCGTTTTATCACTCATACCCGATCCTATAACCGGATCCTCAAGTTCCCATGCAATTGTTGCACAAAGGCATCGATGCTTCGTTTCTTGAACGATGGGCATCCCTGTATTGCTTGATAAGCGGGCCGTTCCATATTTCCTGAAGGCTGGTTTTACCAATATTGCCAATTAAAACTCCTTCAGGAAGCCCGCTTTGTTTAAACGAATAAGAGCATAACGGAATATTTCCGTTCCATTGAATATCGAGGGTTTTAAATGGGAGCGAGCACGCCGGGAATCTCCCATTCCTGGCATCGGTGGCAAATGTGTCTGTGTGTAGGTCATTAATATCAATCACATACTGCTTGCTAATTACATCGGCAAAAGGCTTCCAAAAATCCATTATCTCCTTTTGGCGATCAAAATCTTCGGGGCTAATCATTACCCGGATATTGATCATCGTTTTGCTCTTTTTGCCGTCTTTATATTCCTTCAGCTTTTTCAAGTCGCCGACCAGCTTTTCAAAGTTCCCTCTCACCCTAAGCTTTTCATAGCTGTTCTTGTTGTCTGAGTCCACCGAAATATTTAATTGGTCAAATCCGGCATCAATGGTATCATAAATAAATGCTTCTTTATTAAATTTTGCATTAGTGGTTAGCGAAATAACAGAGGTTACCCGTCTTAGTTCCTTGATATACTCCTTATAATTCGGATGGATACCGGCCTCGCCATTACCTATAACTCGTACCCTTTTTACCTCGCAGTCAACAATACCTTCTACTACCCGGTCGAAAATATAATCACTCATTAGTCCCTTTGGACGAAGATTTAGAGGGGAGGTGCAGTAAGTGCAGGAAAGATTGCAGTAATTGGTGAATTCAACCGACAACGACGGTGGAGCGATTGCATCTTTAAAAGCAAATGGAAATTGAGTACGGGCAGCATTTACGAAGCCAAGTTTTGGCAGTTGTTTCACCAAAATGTTGAAGTATAGTTTTCTCAGGTACCAGATCCGATACCACCTGTTATCGCCCTGGTACACATGTTGATCTTTCTTCGTTGTATTTTCTAGGGTTTGGGTTACCGGCATAATAAAAAGAAATATAGCTGTTCAAATAATTTCAATAATTCACTTTCTGAAAGGGGGACGAGCAGGGGTCAGGCTTCCACCACCAGGTTTTGATTTCTAATTCCACCGAGCTGTTTTTTCATCTGGAAAGTGTCCTTTAATCTTCCTGATATTTCCCATTCTGCCTTTTTGTACATATTCACCGCAGGAAGATTTTTTTGTTTTACACTCAACTGGAGTTTCTGTTTGTTGTGCAGCGCTGCATAATCTTCTGCTTTCTTCATAAGGGCAAGGGCATAACCATTACCCCTGAAAGATGGATGAACACCAATTATACTCACTTGCAAACACTGGAGATAATCTGTAGAATTTTGGATCGGGGGCTTTAAAGATAAGTTATTTAAGAAGCGAATTGCAATATTTCTAACGAAAGCAGGCGCATAATTCCTGATTTCATTATGCATTACTAATGAGGGGTTTTTAACAAATGCTTTAATGGTCTCAGGTAAGGAATGCATAAACATTCCGCTTTTTCCTCCATCGCCGATAAAACGTGGTGCAAAACCACCAAGGAAGCCGACTACTTTTTCATCTTCTTCGATGTGTATAAGGAAACGATTGTCGGAAATGAGGAACCATTCCAGTGATTTTTCTACTGTTTTTTTACCTAACAATACTGCCATCGAAGCCGGAAAGCATTGCAATTGGCACTCTGCTATTCCAGGAATGTTTCTGCTATTGCTTTCTTTTATTTCCGGCATTTATTACCTGCTCACTTTTATGTTAACCAGCTATAATACTACGATGGAATATTGTAGCTATTAGTTGCCGTAATTGCTGACTTAATTCAAAATAGAAGGTTAATATAGTAGATTAATTCGAAAAGATCGTCTTATGTTTTATGCAGGCATTGAAGAACTAAAAAAAGCTGAAATTCCAGGATTAGATCAATATTGTAATCCCAGGTTTTAGCCACACTATCTATGCCTTTGCACGAATCACATTGGTGGCCTTGCAGTAAACTGGATGCCCAAAAACTCCTGAGCTTAATTCCTCAATTCAAAAAACACTTGCAGTTTCTTATGTTACATTTGCAGCAAATTGCAGTAAAATGGCCAAAATAGGAATTAATATAGCTACAGGAAGCTTGCAAAAAGAAGAGATGATCGTGGGAATAGACCTGGGAACTACCAATAGTCTTGTAGCCATTATTCATCCTGAAAGTAAACAACCGGTTGCTTTAAAAGAACACAATTCAAGCAGCCTGGTGCCAAGTATTATTCATTTTGACAAGTATGGGGGAGCAACGGTCGGGGAAGATGCAAAGCAATTTCTCATAAAAGAACCCGAGAATACTATTTTCAGCGCCAAGCGTTTAATGGGTAAAAGTTATAACGACATTAAGGAAAATGCTTCGTTTTTTACCTATAAAGTAATAGATGACAATACCGAAAGCCTGGTGAAGGTGCAGGTTGGAGAAAAGTTTTATTCACCCATCGATCTTTCGTCCTTTATTCTAAAAGAACTGAAACATCGGGCAGAGCATATATTAAAAACGCCGGTAACAAAGGCAGTTATAACAGTTCCTGCCTATTTCAACGATTCGCAGCGGCAGGCAACACGCGATGCAGGAAAACTTGCGGGCCTCGATGTACTGCGTATTATTAACGAACCAACAGCAGCAAGCCTGGCGTACGGGTTAGGTTTAAGCCGGGAAGAGAGCAAAACAATTGCTGTTTATGATCTCGGCGGTGGCACTTTCGATATTTCCATTTTGCAAATCACTAATGGAATTTTTGAAGTCTTGAGCACGAACGGTGATACCTACCTGGGAGGCGATGATTTTGATCGCGTAATTATCCAGCACTG
The DNA here is from genome assembly GCA_028288485.1 of Segetibacter sp. GTDB lineage: Bacteria > Bacteroidota > Bacteroidia > Chitinophagales > Chitinophagaceae > Segetibacter. The sequence goes on along the minus strand of JAQBNO010000097.1, from coordinate 2,537 downwards.
GTTAAGGCAATCAGGACTATCTGAAACTGATCTATCGAATAATCCAGAGCTCTCTCAAACATTACGGTTAAAAGCCGAAGAAGCAAAAAAGCACCTCAGCAGTAATGAAACATTCGAGGCTGAAGTAAACGGCGATAGACTAAGCATTACCAAAGTTGAGTTTGAAGCGTTGATCGGTCCACTGATCGAAAGAACAGTTCGGAGCTGCAGAAATGCAATAGCTGATTCTAAGGTAGATGTACAATCAATTGAAAGCGTCGTGATGGTAGGAGGCAGCACCAGGGTGCCGGCAGTAAAAAAAGCGGTAAGCGATTTCTTTGGAAAGCCGGTAAACGACAGTGTAAATCCTGATGAGGTAGTTGCGATAGGTGCGGCGGTTCAGGCAGATATCCTTGCAGGCAACAATAAAGAATTTTTGTTACTCGATATAACTCCGCTAAGCCTGGGAATTGAAACCATGGGAGGATTGATGGATGTATTAATCCCTCGCAATTCAAAAATTCCGACAAAGGTTGGGCGGCAATATACGACGCAGAAAGATGGACAAAGCGGAATGCGGATCAGCGTTTTCCAGGGTGAAAGAGATCTTGTAAATGATAACCGCAAACTAGCAGAATTTAATCTATCCGGTATCCCTGCTATGCCCGCCGGTTTTCCGAAAGTGGAAGTGGCTTTTTTAATAAATGCCGATGGTATCCTGGTAGTAAAGGCTAAGGAACTGCGCAGCGGCGTAGAGCAAAGTATAGAAGTGAAACCTCAATATGGTATCAGCGACGCGGATGTGGAAAAAATGCTCCTGGATAGCATAACGCACGCAAAAGATGATATAGCGAAACGTGCCCTGGTAGAAGCGAGAACCGAAGGCGAACAGCTTTTGCAAACCACCGAAAAATTTATTGGAAAGAATGCAACATTCTTAACGCGGGAAGAACTTATCGAAACCGCGCAGGCAATGCAGGCACTTCAACTTGCGCTAACTATGGAAGACAAAGATCTTATTCACCGAAAAGTGGAAGAGCTAAATGATATCAGCCGTCCTTATGCAGAAAGAGTGATGGATATTGCGGTAAGTTCTGCCATGAAAGGAAAGCAGGTTTAACAGCAGCCCCGGTCTTTGAGATACTCTTTTGGTCATGCTGTGTAACTTTCATCGGCATCGTTGCGCGAACGGAACAGGTAGTGTCACTCACTTGTACTTTTAGTTTTTTATTTTGCTTTTCAAATTCGTATACCGAGAGTTCGCGTCACTTTATTATTCATACCAACAATATACGCTGGGTTTAAAGTAGTTCCGCCGGACCTGTTAAATTATGAAATTTTCATTTGAAAAGTCTTCTTGGTTTTTATATGCAGGTATTGCAGCGTATGCCTTGTATTGCTATAACCCTTTCGTTTTATTTTTTCAGAATGATGATTTTATTCATATTCCCTTAAGCAGGCAAGGTCAATTGTTTCAGCGAAACTCTTTCCGTCCTGTTTGCGATTTATCTGTAATGGCCGACGAGTATCTGTACGGTAAGAATGCGGCGGGATATCACCTGACCAATTTATTGCTGCATCTCGGTTGTTGCTGGCTTGTTTTCCTGGTTAGTAAGAAGATTATTGAAAAATATTTCGATAATCTAAGTTCAAAAAGGATGGCCTTTATTGTTGCCCTTTTCTTTTTTGTATATGCAACCCATGGTGAAGCAGTATTATGGATATTGGGCCGGTCGGCGATCCTGGGGTTGGTTTTTTCTTTGCTGTTCCTCTTAGAATACGTGAAAAGAGAGGAAACTATTTTCTCGATAGCAAAATACATTTTGTTATTGTCTTTGGCCCTTTTAAGCTATGAGTCAAGTTTTATATTACCCCTGTTATGTGTTTTCTTTTTCCTGATCGACCGGGAAAAAAATGATAGAGTTCATCTGACAATCGTATTCATTTCATTCGGGGTTTACCTATTAGCGCGGTGGCTGGTAATCGGTGAAATTTATGGAAGTTATGAAGTAAATAATATTGGAGGCAACGAGTTTTTATCTGTAATCGGTAATTTTGGAAAGCTGTTGATGCGAAGTTTTGTGCCGGCTTATACCCAGGGGGTTATTATTGTTATTATATTTTCGGCAATTGCAATATCAATTCTTGTTCTGCTGGTTAAAAGTCCTTCTCGTAAAAAACTCGTCCTACTGGCAGGAGTTTTTCTAGTATCACTGTTACCTTATTGTACACTCGGTATTGCCGTACATAGTTATGAGGGCGAGAGGTTCCTGTATTTTCCAGCGTTTTTCCTGTGCTTATTGATGGTGCTGACTATAAGTGCATCGTTCAAACAGCCATTGGAACGGCAAATGGCTTTTTTAGTTATTCTGTTAGTGCATTCTATTTCACTTTCAATCAGCGCTTCAGACTTCAGAATTGCAGGTAATGTAAATAAGATGATGATCAGTTCTTTTAATACAATTGAGGGAATCGACAGCCTTTACGTTCATCAATTGCCCCAGGTGCAAAACGGAGCGTTAATAATGCGCGATGGTTTTAAGGAAGCGATTACATGG
>JAQBNO010000085.1 GCA_028288485.1 Segetibacter sp. | reverse complement strand
ATTACTTCGGTAGAATACTCCTTTACCTCTTTCCACGATTCCTTGTCGGGCTCGTTAAAAATTTCGTAAATAACATTGGGATGGTTGCCATAAGTTGTAGCCATTTCGGTAAAGAACTGCTTCGCCTCCTTCAAATTTATGTTATGACTATGCCAGTCGATGATCACATAAATTCCCTCTTTGATGGCACCATCTACAACAGCCTTTATTTTTTCTTTTGACCATACCGGCTTTTCAATATATCCATCTTTAGGTTCAATGCCCATGGCTGCCCTTACAACTGTGCAGCCCCAATCTTCGTGGAGCCACTTAACACTTTCGGGATTGTAAAACCTCGGCCAGAAATTATGCCATCCATAACTCATGCCGCGCAGAACAACGGCACTTCCTTTTTCATCAACCAATTTAGTTCCCTCGACCCTTAATTGGCCATGTGTTTTTACTGGTTGTGCAGTTGAGAACAAACTTGCACAGGCAAAAAACAGGACTGCAATAATCACCTTCGTCTTCATATCCATTTTTATAAATTACTAAAATACCCGCAATTTTTATTACCGGTCACTATACAATTGGTAGTCCAGCTATTTTCTTTTAAATTTTTGCTTTCCTATTGCGTGTCGCTATAAGTTCCAACACCGTATCTTTTTAAAATAATAAGTTTCAATTTATTATTTTTTGCTGTCAGCATCTGTATTCGCGGATTTGTTTTTTCTTATCTAAAAATCCAATTATACAAGAAAATTTGTCTTAGCCTGGCTTAACCTGTACAACCGGCCAGGTACCAAAGTTTGGGGATCTTCGGCGTATCAGTTACGTTTAAAGATCTGTAATGCATGTCGAGAGTGTAACGGAGAGTTTTGGGCGTTTCATAAATATTCACGCCAAACCTATGGTCGAATCTTGAGTGGCCTATCGGCACCATACAAGATGTAACCGGTTTCTTACTAACCGTATCTCTTACAGGCGGTATCGTGTCGTTGGTTACAAATGCCGTTGTTTCTTGCGCTTCTTTACTCTCAAGATCGTTGCTGTTGGCGCAGGCCGTTGCAAAAAGAATAAAAAGCAGGTAAATTGTTTTCATTAAGGTGTCACATTCTTCGAACTAATATAGCGTGCTGTTCGTAAAGGGCCTGTAGTCAAAGTTGTATTTAAGGGTTGTCAACTTTTATTCGAAGGCTGTACTAACCCTGAAGCTTCCCTTCAATACATCTTTTGCATATTCACTCAATACATCTTCGTAAGTGAACACTGCATCAAAAGAAGCGAGTATACCCTGCACATAAATACCCGGATTAAATCCACTTCCCTGGCAAAATACGAGCAATGCCAAACAGGAGTGAAAGAGCCGGTCCTGCAGTAGCTGCATTTGTTCGTCACTTAATTTAAACCGCTCATATCCTGCTTTGCCGTTTTGCACATGGCGGACATCTTTCGATGCCAACACATCACCTATTAACGAATAAAACCGCGCATCTTCGTCATGAATAAAGAATAACATGAAAGGCAGCTCCATACACTTCCTGAACCATTGATAGTATGCCGGCCTATTCTTCCAGTGTTGCTCCGAAATATATTCGTCGCCATCCTCTACTACTGTAAATGTAAATTCCAGGCAAAACAGGAACTTATGTATCAGGTGCGGGTAATGCTGCAAAGCGAGAACAATCTGTTGTACCATTACCACATCCTTAGCCTCCACCATTTTCCGGCAGGCATTCAATACCATTGTATGGTTTTGCGGCTCATTAAACGATTCAAACACTTTCCGGTATTTTGCAATAACAGGGTTACCAGGCGCAAGAAAATAATAAGGCGTTATAGTATTATTCATAGAAATACGATTAGGTCAGATCGGATATATAAAACGACTCTAATTTGATTGTGGTATTAAAGAACAAAAAAATATTCAATAAACGCCGAAATACATACAGTTAGCACAAAAGACATAAGTTATTTTCCGTATCTGAGACGGTATTCATGTTGATTTTGCTGCATATAAGTCTTCACTGCAGAAAAATTAGATGGAGTAGCACAATAATTTACTAAAACGTTAGGGAGGGGACGTTTGGGGTCGGTCGAAAAAATGCACGAGCGGGTTTAAACACAGTGGAGTAAGAATAACATTTTTTGTACCAGGCTGACAAATATAAGTTAGGCAGCCGCTGCCGCGTGTGCGGTGTCTTGTACTGTTTATCGATTCTGAGCTTTAATCCTGCACTTTTTTCAGAGAACAAAAACGCTTAACTATTGACCAAAGTAAAAATGGGATAATACCAGCCGCAATTGAAAAAGAATATTCGGACGTTACTGCTGACTGACAGGTAAGATCACGTAGAAAGTAGTGCCTTCATCAGGTACAGAAGTGGCATAAATATCGCCGTTGTGGTTATGTATAATTTTTTTACACAAGGCAAGGCCTATCCCCGTTCCTTCAAATTCACTTCTACCGTGCAAACGTTTAAATAAACTGAAAATTTTTTCAGCATATTCTTGCTCAAAACCGATACCGTTATCGGTAAAACGTAACTCTACATACTTTTTTTCCCAGTTTAAAATCATTCTTTTTTTAACATCATCGGGTAATAGCTCTCTTGCGCTCACCCTTATTTCTACCGGCACACCCGGTTTACCAAATTTTAAAGCATTGGTAATAATATTATAAAAAAGCTGGTTGATTTGTGTTGGTATTGCCTCAATATCCGGAAGTGGTTTTTTTAAAATAACAGCATCTTTTTCTGCTATGTTTAACTCCAGGTCCGCTTCTATATTTTCGAGTATCTTATTAAGGTCGGTTGAAACAAAATCTTTATTTTCTCTTGTGTGCTGGGAATACTTAAGCAAGTCCTCAATAATCGCTTTCATTCTTGCTACAGAAGAGGCAATCTTATTTAAATAATTTTTGCCCCTTTCATCGAACTGGTCGAGGTTATTCTGCAAAAGCATGGTACTAAACGTTTGCACTTTCCTTAATGGCTCCTGCATGTCGTGGCTGGCAGCATAAGCGAATTGCTCCAATTCGACATTTAGTTTTTGCAATTCCTCATTAGCAATGCTGAGTTCTTTGGTTCGGTCTTCTACCTGTTTCTCCAGTTCTTCGGCGAACAACTTCTGCTCGCTTATATCCTGCGCGACACCCAAAAGTCTTACAGGTGTTCGTTTTTCATCTAAAAATAGTCTTCCTTTTATTCGAACCCAATGCACCGTACCGTCATTCCATATTACCCGGCTTTCGTATTCCAAACGCCCTGTTTGGTAGGCTTGTCGATACGCACTGTCTCTTGCGACAATATCATCAGGATGAATAGATGAGATAAACCTGTTACGATCAACAGAACCCGATAATCCAAAAATGCTATCCATTCTTATCGATGAAACAATTTCATCAGTCATCAAATTCACTTCAAATGTTCCCAGCTCGGCTGAGTCTATGGCAAGCCTTGCTCTTTCTTCAGAATATTCTATTTCCTTTCTTGCTATTACTTTATCTGTTACATTAATTGCAAGCACCATAATTCTTTTTATGGTACCATCGTCCTCCTTCAGCGGTTCATATACAAAATCAATGAATAACGCTTCTTTTTCTCCAGCTCGGTCAATGGTTACTGGATATTCTTTGCCTGTATAGGCTATCCCCGTTTTTAACACCTGTTCGAGAAGCGCATCAAATCCCTGGTTTTTCGCTTCTGGCAGACCTTCCCATAACGGCCTTCCAACAAAATTTTGCCTTTGTTTGCCTGCTAATTGCAGGTATGATTCATTGGCTTCTTCAACAAGAAAATCCTCTCCGATTAACATGCATATCCCAATAGGTGCCTGCATTACCAGTGTACGGAAATTCTTTTCACTTTCCAATACTTTTTGCTTTGCAAGCACCTGCTCAGAAACATCAGAAGCTAAAACCAAAACACCGGTAACCTTTCCATCTGCCTCCCGGAAAGGCTGGTAAACAAAGTTAAAATAGATGGTTTCCTTTAGTCCATTTGAACGGATAAGGTAAACAGGCATCTCATGCCCGTAATGCGTTACCCCGTTTTGCAATACATCCTGCAACAGGTCATAAAATCCCTGGTCTTTCATCTCCGGAAGTATTTCAAGGAAAGGTTTGCCCAATGCTTCCTTTCCAACATTCCACAATTTGAACAAAGGATCATTGGCAACATCTAAAACAAGGTCATTACCTTTTAAGATGAAAATAGGATCAGGCGCCTGCTCCAACACATTCCGGAACCGCTGCTCAGACTCCTCGACTTTTTTTCTCGCCAGTACCTGTTCGGTTACATCAACTGCAAATGCCAGTACGCCTGTAATATTTCCATTTAGATCGTAATACGGCTGGTAAATAAAATTCAGGTACAAGTGCTCTTCCTTTCCGTGAGTATGTAAAGTAATAGGAGCTTCGAATGCGTTAAAAGGCCTGCCTGTTTCAAGCACTGAATCCAACAGACCTATAAAACCCTGGGCTTCAATTTCAGGAATTACTTCCCGGATCGACTTTCCAATGACCTCCGGCGTTTTGCCTGCTAAACGTAAGGCCGTGTCATTAGATAACTCAACAATGTGCTCCGGTCCCTTATATATTGATATTGCTACCGGCGCTTTCATGAATAAATTATACGCCTGCTTATCTACTTTAAATTGTTCTAATTCTTTAAGACTTTCCTCCACTTTTTTTTGCAGATCTACCGCCTCGCTTTTCGCTGCGCGACGAAGTTCAATCTCGTGCATGACCATTTTTGCAAAGCGAACCAAAAGTTGCTTCTTTTCCTCCGCAAACTTCCTGGGCTTTGTATCAACGATGCAAACAGCTCCTATATGTTGGCCATCTGCAGTAATAAGCGGCGCTCCTGCGTAAAATTTAATACCTCCTTTCACCTTTACGAGCGGATTGTTCACCAGGGTGTCATAACTCCCGGTATCTTCAAAAACGGTTGGTTCAGATTTAAGAATAGTTATTGAACATAAGCTATCGGTTCTGCTGACACTTTCCCGGCCAAAAGGCCCGGCCTGCGATTTATAAAAAACATTATGATGATCTACCAAAGAGATAAATGCCATCGGCATTTCAAACACCGTAGCCATTATTTGGGTGATGTTGTCAAAAGACTCTTCCGGGGAGGTGTATAAAATATCGTACTTATAGAGGGCGTCTAATCGCTGTTTCTCAGTGTCATCAATAATTTCTTTACCCTTAATATCAGTCATAGTATTGTTCAAAGCTTTTTCCGGTGCAAACGCCGTAACAAACAAAAATAACAACCAAGGTTTTAAATATGATTAATGGATGATGGGTTAGAAGTTGTTCAAGGTATTAGAAGGTTTGTTAAACATAGAGATCCAGATCAACCGGCAAAGAGAACGCAAAGCCCTTACTGGAGAACATTTCAACAAAGCCAAATCGAAAATGTTCGATTATTAGTTGTGCTTAAAATGTCGGGCAGGTAAACCATGCCCGGATTGCACTTATTTTTCACTTGTCTTAACATAAAGATCCTCTACTTTCTTCCGTGCCCAAGGTGTCTTTCTCAGAAATGTAAGGCTGGATTTTATACCCGGGTTATTGGTAAAGCAATTGATTTTGATGCGTTCACCCAATTCTTCCCACCCGTAATGCCTGACGAGCTCGGTTACTATTTTTTCAAGCGTTATCCCGTGCAACGGGTCTTTATGTTGTTGGTCCATACCATTTTATTTATTCAGCCAATAACAGTTTAGTTACGAAACATCTGTCATCAAGTGCTATCATTGAGTAAAAGAAGCAAGTCTTGATATGATTAAAAAACTTCGTTGTTGTTGCAAATTTTAATCCGGAGTTCTTCCTGGGCCGGTTCTTATATAATTTGCAGTTCAATCTCTTCAGCTTCTTACTAACTTTTCAATAAACAACCATGCCCGAATTGCCCGACCTACATGCCTTCGCCACAAATCTGAACCCGCTTTTTAAAGACCAAAAATTAGACAGGATTAAGGTCGTGAATGCTGGTACTTTAAAAGACACAGAAGCAGCCTTACAAAAGAACCTTGAAGGTCATGTTTTAAAAAACATCTACAGGGACGGCAAAGAGTTGCGGTTCCTGTTTTCAAACGAGGTGTTATTAGGGATGCATCTTATGCTACATGGAGAGTTGTATATATTTGACAGCAACAATGACCAGAAAAATAAAGTTGTAGAATTTCATTTCAAGAACGGGAAAGGGTTGGTACTAACGGACCGGTCGGCACGTGCCAACATAAAATTGGACCCGGTAAATAAAAAAGGGATTGACGCTTTATCAGCTGATCTTACGGAAGAATATCTTTCGAAACAATTACAGCGCAAAAAGAATATCAAAGCTGCATTAACAGACCAGGACATAATAAGAGGCATCGGTAATGCTTACGTAGATGAAATACTATGGGAAGCGCTTATTTCACCATTTTCAGTCTCAAAGGCTATACCTCCACATAAAATAAAAGACTTATTGAAAGCGATAAAGAAGGTTCTCGAAAACGCTATAGACCATATATTACAAAAACACCCGGGGATTATCAGAGGCGAGGTGAGGGACTTTTTGGTAATACACAATCACAAACTTCAAAAGAGCCCGACGGGAAGCGCTATAAAAGTTGATAAAAAAGGAGGAAGCACTTATTATACGGATGAGCAGGAATTGTTTTCGCTGTAGAGCCGGGCGTTAATTTCCATAAATCGTCCCCTGCCTTAATCGCAACGACATTCCTTCTCTTCCTGCAAAATGACTACGAATTTCAGCCACAATAGACAATGCAATTTCTTCAGGTGTTGCAGCCCCAATATCCAATCCTGCAGGCGAATAAATGCGTTGCAGATCTTCTTCAGAAACATGATTGCCTTCGTTCATCAAAGCATCAAACATTTTGCGGCTTCGTTTACGCGGACCTAAAAGTCCTATATAAGAGGCGCTTGTTTGTAAAGCGTAACGTAAATTACCAAAATCAGTTTTATAATCATGCTCCATTAAAAGAACGGCGGTATGTCTATCAATCATCGGCTTTTCCTGCCCCTTATTATTGATAATCCTGCTGGCAGCGGAAAATAAAGATTTATCCGCCTTCGCTGTATTGGTAACTACCGTTACATTCCAGCCAATCTCTTTCGCAATCCGTACCACGGTGTGAATATCATAATTGCTTCCGTATATAACGAGGTGTGTTACAGGAAGAATTAATTCAATAAAAACCTTTATTACTCCGAGGGGAGAATCGTACGTTTTTGTTGAAGAAGTTTGAGAAGCCAGGGCGTTTTTAATATCACTTAATACGGAGGTTGCAATATTGCCGATAGCAAACGCATGGTTAAATTGTTCATCATTTTCAAAAAGTAACGTCTTCCCTAAAACATCTGGTTTTTCATGACAGCCCGTTATACTGACTATTACACGAGGTACCCTGGTTTCGGTAAGTGCCGACAATAATCGAACTGGATTATGCTGATCTTCGGATACCAATGGAGTAAATAAAACATCGATAATTCCATTGCAACCCAAACCTGCTCCAATCTGGTGGCCATCGTCGGTAGTGGTGTCATAGGTAATTACGGATGGCTTGTTTTGAGCAATTGCTTTTTGAGCTCTCCGCAATGCATCACCTTCAAGGCAGCCGCCGCTAATACCGCCAAGGTAAGTTCCATTATCCTGAACAAGCATACGAGCTCCTGTTCTGCGATAAGAAGAACCCTCTACACGTGCCACTGTTGCCATGGCGGCTTTTACTGTCGAAAAGTCAATACTATTATACGCATTAACTATGGCCTTAATTTCTTTCATCGTTTTCTTAATACAACAACAACAATTTACACCTAAATTAATTTTTTAGACATTATAAGCCTATTGTAAATGTTTTTTACACATTTTAATCCAGTTTCATCTATCGATTGCAAAACAGCCTTAGAGCCGGTCCTGGCAACCAAAAGTAAAGCGATAATTCTAAGCAGCCTACCGCCTCCGAATTCTACGTGCAGATCCTTCAACCATATTGAAAATATTAATAGACCGGACAATTAGCAAAAGTAGTTCCTCAATTTTACGCCTTAAAAAAAAGGATCGTTCTTTCGAACCAATACCTATCCTAAAAACCCTTAGTGGTTCATTTAAAGCGAACTTGAAACTCGAAGATATAAATGAGCAACAAAGCTTCAGCCTGAAAGCGGGGCAAAACAGTAAAACCGGAAACGCTAATGTGGTAAACAATGTAAAGACTCCTAAAATTAATAAGGTCGCTGTAACACTTATCCTTGAAGCAGACCTCTACCTAGACTATTCTTAGCCGCATCCATTCATTTTA
>JAQBNO010000021.1 GCA_028288485.1 Segetibacter sp. | reverse complement strand
GCGGAGAGTTAGGGATTCGAACCCCAGGAGGTGTAACCCTCAACAGTTTTCAAGACTGCCGCAATCGACCGCTCTGCCAACTCTCCGGCGCAAAAGTACATTTTGAACTATATCCACCAAAAAAAGTTTTGTCTTTTTTTATTTATTCTTCTACCAAACCTGTCAAACCCTTTGCTGCAGTAGGTTCCAGCGTCACATATTTTTAAAAAAATATAGCCTTAAGCAAAGGGATCTAAAGCCGATGCAGTGAATAACATTTCTATCACTGCATTTTCTGATTTCATAAATGGTATCAACATAGTATCAACTACTGATAAATCAAAACCCCCTGCAAAACAATTTGAAGTTACTTTGCACGACAACTTTCATAAGTTTTCTTAAACACCCTACTATGAATTATCGTCAACTAGGTACATCAGATTTACGGATAAGTCCTATAGGCTTCGGTTGCATGTCTTTAAAAGTCGATCAGCCGGAGAACGAAAGAATTATTCACGATGCTTTAGAGTATGGAATTAACTACTTCGATACTGCCGACCTGTACGATAAGGGATTGAATGAGACACTACTTGGAAAAGCATTCAAAGGAATACGCGATAAGGTAATACTTGCAACTAAAGTGGGCAACCAATGGCGGGCCGATGGAAGTGGCTTTGACTGGAATCCCCACAAAGAATATATTCTTACCTCTGTCGAGGAAAGCCTGAGAAGGCTGCAAACAGATTATATAGACTTGTATCAATTGCACGGAGGTACAATCGAAGACCCGATAGATGAAACCATTGAAGCCTTTGAACTATTAAAAAAACAGGGGAAAATTCGTTATTATGGTATTTCGTCAATAAGGCCAAACGTTATAAGAGAATATGTAAATCGCTCTAACATTGTAAGCGTAATGATGCAATATAGCCTGCTTGACCGCCGTCCCGAAGAAAGTTGCTTGCCGTTGTTACAGCAACATGGAATTGGAGTACTTGCCAGGGGAAGTGTTGCGAGTGGTTTATTAGTAAACAAGCCTGCGAAAAATTACCTGAATTACAACGCGGAGCAAGTGCAGGAGGCAGCAGTAACTATTAAAAATATTTCGGGCGAAAAGCGTAGTGCGGCCCAAACTGCAATACAATTTGTTTTAGAAAACCCTGCAATTACTTCAGCAGTTGTAGGCATCCGAACACTCGAGCAGCTAAAAGATGCTGTAGAAACATTATCGGTTGATGAACTAACTGACTCAGAGATGGAGGAACTACGCAGGTCAGTTGATGGAAATTATTATGAGCAGCATAGATAAAAGATCCGCGATTAAGGGGTTTCAGGAAAATGAGAAAATTAGAATTAATCCCTGCAGCCCTACCGGAGCAGTATATTATTTTCATTTTTATAAGACCTCATCATTTCACCGAAACTCATCCCGCCTTCACAGGCTGCTACTGTTCGGGCAATTCTCTTTGCTTTTGTAACTTCTGTTTTTGCACTTTCAATCCACTTACTGTAATATTGTTGGTGTGAGCCGGGAAGCTTGTTGAAATAAGAATGCTTGGGGGGTTCATCTGCCAGGCATTCGAGAAGTTCCGGGGAAAGTGGTACGGGTGCCGGATCAACTTCCATTTGAACTTTTACAATAGCTCCTTTCGTTTTCCCTAGCCAGTTGCGAACGGATGCATTCAAAGTCATGATTAAATGACCTCCGCCTAACGGTATCAGGGCAAGTCCTTTGAAAATATAGGAATCCAGCCGCCCCTTTACCCTGAACGATCTTTTGTTTCCAGGACTAATTTTTGCGCAATTGCTTCAGGTACATCAATATATGTCCACCCTGTTTTTTCACCTTGCTGTGCAAACCTCTTTATTGTAGTTGTAAATTCCACCATAGATTATAGGTTGCCTAAACTTATTAATTTGTCCGGAAAGTACAAATGAATTGGAGCAGAAGTTTTTGAAAACCCGCAGTGAGGTGTTGTGAGTGGGGAGTGTGAGTTGTAGTGGTGAATGGTCAATTGTGAAAAGTGAAGGTCAAAAAATGGAGATACGCATTTTCCGCTCGGCATTTCCGCTTTCGAGTAGCGACACAACCGGAGCAGCTATAAAAACTTCCGTCTTACTACTTGCTACTTCTACTTGCGACAACCCAAAGATTTGCCGTACAAGTGAGTGACACAACGATGTAACATTTCCGGGTAAATGCTGACGACCAAATTGTTCTCTTTAAAAAGCCTTTTCTTGAAAGCCAAATAGTAGCATTACGATGAATGTATTGCCGTCGGTGGCGTGAACAATGCTAAGCAAGATATTCGTTGGTAACCGCAAAAGATTTTTAACGGGAGCCAGGTAAAGTGGCAGAAGCGGTTGCTGCTTTAGGAAAATTACTTACCTCAAATTTTGCGCCTTCCTCAAAACCCGTAAAGTCGGGTTTAAGACGCATGGAAACCAGCTCTAAAACATTCAGATTCCGTCTTATTGAAAGATAATGAAACAACGGTTTATAACCGGCGGAAAGGTCGGGCAATATGCCTTTGCCCTGCTTTAAAGGTTGATGAAGCCCTCCTCCCCCGCCAATCACGAAAAAGTCTTTTCCCTCGTGCTGAAAATGCTCGAAATTATGGCTGTGGCCGGATAAGAACAACCGGCTTTTTGCGGACTTCAGGAATACAGGAACGAAGTTATGACGAACACCAACGGAAGGACCAACAATTTTACTATTGGTAAAGGGAGAATGATGACATCCGGTTATGATGAATTGTATAGACGAATCGCGATCTAATTTTTCCAACGTTTGCCGGTACCAATTCAATTGCACAGCATCATCGTTTGCAGAAAGTGAATTGAAATTAGAGTTTAACAAGACTACAGCTACAGAATCTGTAGTATCTACATAGCCGGTTTTAAGATGGTTAGGAAACCGCTGTTGAAACTTCCTCTGTCCCTTGTTAGATTGTCCCAAAACCTCGTGATTGCCGAGTGCGGCATTCACCTTAATGCCTTTGCTGCGTAGCCGTTGAAGGTAAGCATCCATGGGTTTCCATTGCCTGTTACTGGCGCCGAGCGAGACAACATCCCCTAACAAATAAACGGCTGAAGGACGACGGGTTAAAATATTATCAAAGATGTTTTTAGTAGCCGCACGGTTATTATTCGATTTCAGTAACAGGGTTTCGACCCACATGGGAGCCTGCGTATCGCTTGCAAATACAATTTCTTTGTTTACAGCCGCTGTATCTGCCTCCTGCCCTTTTGCAAATATTGCCGGAATCGAAAACAGTATTAGTATGGTAAGTTTTAAACACATCGTGTTTGCTGCCACGTCGATTTTTAATTATCAAACATAAAACTTTTACAGGTTTCCCTTTTCATCTTTCACGTTTGACTAACAGACTTAAACTACTTTGCAATAAACCAATTACCATCTTAAAAACCTCCAGCTGGCCTGTAGCTGCACGCCAAACGAACCCCTGATCGTTTCTGCTGCATACAGCCATTTTGCCTCTGCTCCCAGGGAGATCTCTTTCGTTAGCGGTTGTGTATATGCCGCCGCCGCCATCCAGCCCGTGCTTACCTTTTTCGAGTTTGTTTTACCTTCATAATCCAGGTTAGTTTTGAGTATATAAATACCAGGACCTGCAAAGAGGTTAAAGTGCTTTTTAACCGATACCGAAAATTCTAATAACAGCGGAATGGCATCGAGCGATATTTTACCCCTGGTTCCATCAGCAGTAGTTAATTTATAGGAGTAGAAAGTCATAAAACCGGATTCAAAGCCAGCCTTTAAACGGTGGTCAGGTTTCCACATAATGCGGGTAGTAGTGACGGGATTTATTCTTGCAAGTTTCGGTTGTAGATATGCAGGTGCGCCTGCATTTGAAGGAAAATATCCGAAACCACCACTTACATATAAAATGAACGCATACTTCTTCGACTTGGCGCGTTGTAATGATAATTCTTCGTCTTGCCCGAAGCTTTTAAATGATAATAACAACATCGCAAAATACAGGAAAAGATGTTTATTGTTTGGCATAGTAATAATAGGCTACTGATGATGGATAATTGGATAAGATGCCGTCGAACTCTCCCTGGTTGAAATATTTATTTATATTTTCAGGTACATCGAGCGTCCAAACAAAAGCCTTTCTCCCTGCCAGGTGCATTTTGTTTACTTCTTCATTTTGTAGCCCTAAGGTCCATCGTGGTGCCCAAATGTTTGCATTTACTGTTGTTACATCCTGCGACGTTAATTCGCAAACAGAGGGAATGTTTTGATAACCTGGTAGCTGTAAAAAATTCTTTAATACCTCTTCATCAGGTATACCGATTGTGATGTTAAGATTACGACCGATCGCTTCTGCTTTTTGTAAATACTCCAATTGTATTTCCCGCTCCTTTTGAATTGACCCCTTGAACTTTGTATCAAGCCACACGTAGCGCAACGAAGTATTATAAACCACAGCATTCAAAGCCTCCCGTAAAGTTGGAATACGTTCTCCGTTTATTAACCTTACCAACGCGTTCAATTGGGCGTAAGTAAAATTTTCTATCGGCCCTACCATGCCATTTTTTTTTATCAATCTTTCGTTGATTGTTTCGTCATGAAAGAGAACCGGTACACCATCACTGGTAAACCGAACGTCAATTTCAATCCCTGTGGCGCCATACCTCGAAGCCAATTTTATTATTTCTACTGAATTTTCAGAAGCAGGTAATAAGTCCGATGTTCGTCCGCCTCCCCGGTGAGCGACGATCTCAAAAGGCGTTGCATTATACAAAGGCCGTTGATATTGAAGGCGCATTGTATCTGTTGGTGTATTTTGACCGGTTCCGAAGTTACCGCTGATAGTTGTGCCAGGTATCGAATTAGCTGTTGACGAACCAAACAGGTAACCCGAACCGTCACTGCTGGTAATGGTAAACCTGGCAATCCCGGTTTCTGTATTCAGCATGTTGCGCCAGTAACCATTTAATAAAATACTGCTGTCTAATCTCTTTCCTTCGCAAATAATGTACACTACCTGCTTCTCACAAAACATAGAAAGATGATAAGTCGTATCTGTACCGTTTACAGTATAACTCCATTTTAGTGCAGCATCTGTTCCAAATATATCTTTTCCCTCTGTAATGGTATAAACACCTTCCAATCTATTTCTTGTACTGCTATTTAAAGATTCTGTAGCCGCTGATTCGAACAATTCCCACCTTGTTTCGGGTACGGGTGCCTCATAATGTTTCTTACAGCTGAGGATGAGTAAACAGGATATGGTAATTAAAAGCTGCCTGATCATAGAATGAGACCTATTATTATTTGGGGAAAAAATATGTTGCGGTCGAAGCTTTCAAAGGCGGGCCAGGTTTGCCAGAAAAAATCGGTATATAAAGCCCTAAAGCCTAAGGTCAGGTTTTTCTTCCCGTAAAAAGGTTGCTCCACTGCAATGGTATAAGACGAACCGCTAAACAGCCTGTAATCGGTAGTAACGCGTTCTTTGCCTGCGTACGTTTTAACATTGAAATTCATCAGCGCATCCGCTCTTAATGTAAGCAAAACCTGCCTATTAAACCTGTAACCAATTGAAAGATTCGGGGAGTTTTGCCATCCGCTGCCGCGGGATTTGAAGCCTGCAAAATTTACAAATCCAAACCAATAACCTATGTCATTTCCCACCCCTGCAGAAAGCCTGTTATTCAGCTTCGTATTCCAGTGGGGACCTACCGTAAATAAGTTTTGAAGCACCTGGAAAGACACTCTTCCATCAAAGTTTACTTTGTTGCTGATTTTTCTAACTACATGAAAATCGGCTGCAGGAACGCGGTAATGCAACTCTTCGGTAATATCATATGGCAAGGTGGTTGCAATCACCCCAACAGAAGTAGTCCACTTCTGGCTCGTGGGATGAGGAAAGTAAATAAACTTTTGTTGTTCAATGGGGAAATCCTGCGCAATTGTTGTTGTGGGACAGGCAGATAAATAAATAATCACGCAAATTGCCGGCAGCATTTTTCTTTGTAAAAATTCAATCATTATTATGCATTCTTGTTACATTATCAGATTTAAACGTCCATACCAGTCGCTTATTTGAAGTTATTCGAAATGCAAAAAATAAGCCTTGGTAAATAACAATAATATTAAAAAGACTTTCAGATGTTTGGCTCTGAACCTTTACCAGACGAGCTGGATTAGCCATCGCTTTTACATTCAAGCATTGATTAGCATAAAATCAATTCCGAAAAACAACATTTCCTTTTAAATTTAATTTTCACCCCTTACTCATGAATAGAATTTGCCTTTTGGGTTTTGCTCTCATCGTCAAACAGATACTACAATAAAGTATTTCAATAAGTACGCAAAAGAAACCACTTAAGACAGTGCTCTCACTTTTGCCAAATTTTATAGACAGGGCAACCTCTGGCACGGAGTAGTGTACTATTCAAAAAAAGGAACCAAAAAGTCGGAAGGCAATTTGTGCACAGGCAAATTTTGAAACGCTGACAGGAAGTTTTAAAAATTATAAAGACCATGGAAAATTAGATTATACGAGTGCATATGCGGATAAAGACAAGAAAAAAGGAAAAAAATAAAAATTAGCCGAAGCAATTTTACTGCACAAGTGTGTTACCCTTCGACCGGTTGAGGGTAAACTGCCAGGTTCAATTATGTATTTACAGTACAAGCGAGCGTGGCAAGAATGTTTAATAGCACAACAAAAGCTAAGTACATAATCCTACTTTCTCGCTTCCTTGTCCATCCAGGAGGTAGTTTTTGTATCTTTTACAATAGTATAAACAAATAACGAGATAAGAATACAGCCGGTAATATACCAATAGAAGTAGCTTTCGTGACCCGCGTTTTTAAACCAGAGGGCAATATATTCTGCAGTTCCGCCAAATACCGCTACAGTAATTGCATATGGCAAGCCTACACCGAGAGCCCGGACTTCCGCCGGAAACATTTCGGCTTTTACCACGGCGCAAATTGAAGTATACCCGCTTACGATAATCAAAGCAGCAAGAATAAGGAGGAAGGCGTGCGTTTCGGAAGTTGTATGACTTAAGGTAGTTAATATGGGCACAGTAAATATAGTTCCGAAAATACCAAAACCTACCAGTAACGGCTTGCGGCCATACAGGTCGGATAACCAACCAAACAAGGGCTGCATTAAGGCGTATAAAAGCATTAACCAAAAAATGAGCATGGTAGAGCGTTCTTTCGTTAAATGCACCGTATTTACCAGGAACTTTTGCATATAAGTGGTGTAGGTATAAAATGCAAGGGTACCTCCCAGCGTTAGCCCTATTACAGTAAGCACAGCCCGTGGATGTTGTTTGATCAAAGTTTTCAAAGAGCCCCGTTCGCTTACTGGCCCATTTTCCTTCGTAAAGTTTTGCGACTCTTCCATATGGCGGCGTAAATAAAAAGCAACGAAAGCAAGCAGGGCACCAATTACAAACGGGATACGCCAGCCCCAACTCTCCAGGTCTGCTTTCGAAAGAAATACCCGTTGCAGCAATACCTGGATGCCAAGCGCAACAAGCTGCCCTCCTATTAATGTAACATATTGAAAACTTGAATAGAAGCCGCGCCTGTTTTTTGTTGCAACCTCGCTTAAATAGGTTGCAGACGTTCCATACTCACCACCAACACTAAGGCCTTGTAACAACCTCGCAAGTAATAATAAGAACGGCGCGAAAATGCCGATACTTCGATACGACGGAGTAATAGCGATCATTAAAGATCCGAACGACATCATTAAAACCGAAAGTGTCATGGCTACTTTTCGACCTTTTCGATCAGCAATGGTTCCAAATAACCAACCTCCTATCGGCCTCATTAAAAAGCCTACGGCAAAAATGGCCGCAGTATTTAGGAGTTGTGCAGTGGGGTTTTGTTGCGGAAAAAAGACAGGTGCGAAATATAATGCAAAGGCCGAATAAGCATACCAATCGTACCATTCCACCAGGTTACCAATAGATCCACCCAACAGAGCTTTGAATCGCTGACTTACCGTAAAATCGTTTGTGGCGATAGTTTGTATTTCCATATTACAAGACGGAAATTATGTAAAAGTTTTTAAATCGTTTTCTACCGGCAGCAACAATGGTTTATAGGCAAATAGCGTGAAAAGAATTTATAGCCAGTTTTAAAGCGGTTTTAGCCCGAGAAAGTTAATGAATTGTTAAAGGAAAAAATTTCTTATAGTCCCATTAAACCCGCGAAATATGTTCGGGTCTATTATTTATTAGAACGCAGATTTTTTGTTTTTTGTTTATATCGTTAAAGAAGATGGTTTAATGCAGCAGGGTTGAATGAGGGTATTCCGCAAGGAATACCCTTTATTTTTTAAAGGCAAAATATACTGCTCCCAGAATAAAAGCAAAGCTTACCAGGTACTTCCAGTGTAGTGGCTCTTTTAGGTACAGCACCGCGAAGATGCTGAATATAACAAGGGTAATTACCTCCTGTATTATTTTCAGCTGGAAGCCATTCCAGCCGCTGGCAAAACCGATCCTGTTTGCCGGCACCGTTAAACAGTATTCAAAAAAGGCAATTCCCCAACTGATCACTATCGCCTTCCAAATCGGAATGCCTTTGTCTTTTAAATGCCAGTACCAGGCAAAAGTCATAAAGATGTTAGAGAAAATTAACAGCGAAATCGTTTTCATAAATGGTATTTAGGTTACAGATTTTCGGTCTTTACTGTAACAAAAAAAGTTCCACTGTATTTTATCTGCAAATACCGGTGATTCGCAAGCGTGCGCACGGTTTTAAGAAAAGCATAGAAGAATCTATACAAGAATAGCTACCACTTCTTTTAGCCGGAACTTTTGTATTATTAAATCGAAAGTATTTAAGGCAGAATACAGGATCTTTTATGGTACTAACGGTGGTTCGTTATGCATCTCCGGTTGTGTCACTCCCTTGTACAGTTGCTTATTATGGCAACGTAAGTTTTTTTATCGCAATAACACCTGAATGTCAAAAGAAGAACGATCGAGGGGCAAAAGGCACCCATAAAAATTGGTCGGTAATTTGATTATTAAAACCAAACTTAAATGATGATGGATAAACACAAGCCTTCCCTGCTATTTTGTATTATTATGGACATTATTGGCTATGCAACTTTTGCGCTGCCTTTTTTAGGAGAATTTGCCGATATAGTATGGGCTCCCCTTTCCGGTTTTATTTTTTACAAAACCTTTGGTGGAGTAAAGGGTGCATTTGGGGGCGTATTCAATTTTGCGGAAGAGATTCTTCCGTTCACTGATTTTATACCCACCTATACTATTATGTGGATCTGGCAATACTTTACAAGGCAGCAACCTGTAAAAAATTTACAAGGCACCACCATCAGATAAAACGGGGAAGTTTAAGACTGTATATACTCCTGTAAATACGAAATGGTCTCGTACTGGCTAAGTATCGTTTCTGTTACTACATCGTTAATAGAAATGATGCCTGCAAGGCTACCTTTATCCATTACAGGTAAATAACGGAGGTTGTAACCCGACAATAACTTCATGCAATGATCTATGTTATCACCAGGTGTAATTGTTGGAAACTCTGAAGACATGATATCTGCAACTGTGGTATCATCAGACGATCTTCCTTTTAAAACTACTTTACGTGAATAGTCCCTTTCTGTCATAATTCCTAAAAACTTTTCTCCACTCATCACCACAACCGAACCAATATTTTTGTCAGCCATCATTTTCAGTGCGTCTATTACAGAAGTGGTTGGTTCTACTGTTACAACAGAAATTCCTTTGCGGGTTAGTATTTGGGCTACAGTTCTCATTATTATTAGTTTTATGTCGTTAAGATAGAATAAATTAATTTCTTAGCGAGCAAGTTTTGAATTTTTAAAAGAAAATACCTGTTAGCACCTCCTCACATCCATTTCTTTTACTTTTTTGTAAGCGCTATCACTCTAATACACAAGTTTGCTCCTTTTTTCATTTTTCGATTTCCTTTAAGCAAAATTAAAAAAGTGAATAACTTTTACTTTAAGATCATAAATTTAAATCATAACTTTATTTCAGTTTAGAATTTGATATCAAAATCGTTTTATTCTGACACCGCAAAACGGTGAAAAGCAAGCGAAACTTGCAGAACAAATTCCGAAACACAGAAAATTTGCCTAGATGCAAAGTGCGAGGAAACATGGTAGACAAAGCCCCGGGGAGGGCGTGAAACAAACCCGGACTTCTTATAACCAACTGTGATTAAAAAGCGAAGCCGACGAATAGTTTCTGCAAAAATTCTCCCACGCAACAGGCAGCCGACGTCTTGACGATGCATAATCAGGAACTCGACAGCCTGTTTTTTTATTTGTACTCTCTCCTATTTTAATTTATCGAAAACCTTTTTCCGTAGCGATTGTAATGGAAGGCAATTGCGCTCGTTGTTAGCAAGGGCATAGATTGCGCTATAACTATTAGTGGCAGGAAAATTGAATTTCTTTTGATTATATCTAAGCTCACTTAAGTAGAACCAAAATTGTTAATTACAATACCAAAACATGAAACAACTATTTTGTGCAGGCCTGTTGTTTTTAGCTACCGCATGCGGCCCGGGTGAAAACACAAATAATATATCGGAAAGTGATACTACAATAGGCGGCCCTGGCAATTCCGGAGGGTCCGACATTATTGCAATGGATACAGCAAGAATGGATACCGGAAGCAGTGGCATTTCTACAGATAAAATCAAGTAGCATTAATTTCGTTTGCAATAATAACGAGGCTGAAAAGAAAAAGGACGCTGATTATAGCGCGCCTCTGATTGTTGCAGTCCGAACGATTATAATTACCTGTTCTATTTTCATTTCAGTTCAAACTGCTATATTTGTTATAACAAAATTTATTAAAAATGTCGCTACCCACAAACAATAAAAAAGGTGATAACCAGGGAAATAAAAATCAGAAAGTGCAGGGCAATAACTCCAAGTTTATAAAAGGCGCGGGGTCTGCTAAACCAGCGGCTGTTACGAAGAAGGTTAGGTCTACAGGCGCTAACCGTGGAAGTTAACGAGCATTCAAATATTCCTGCATTGCATATATTCATTCCTTTATCGGAATGAATTTTTTTTAAGGGTAACCGAGCTTTCCGCAGATTAGCAGTTGCTCAATAGTCCGCGTCTTCGCTGGCAACCAATTCCCGGCAGTCCCGGAAATTCTACAACCATTTCTTTAAAAAAGCCATGATGTCCTGCCGCATCTCCTCGGTTTCGAGGTGACCAACATCATAAATTCTCAATTGCCAGGCCTCTAAGGCTCCATCTTGCCTGTAAGCTTCTTTCAGGTTTTTATCAATTTCCTCCAAACCTTTCAGCGGGGTTAAAGGGTCAAATCTTCCTGCCAATCCAAAATGAGGCCGCGGTGAAATAAGAGCATTTATCTGCGAGGTAGTAAAATGATTAAGCAGATCAGGAACATAGTAGTACACACCATGACGGTTAAGTCCCTTTTCCTGGATTAAAGCCTGGTAGTCTGTTAAGCAGCACAGGTCTATACACACCTTAATACGGTCATCGAGTGCAGCAAGCCACCACGCCATTGTGCTACCCATCGACATCCCCATCGTGGCAATTCTCTTATTGTCAACATCCTCCCTGGTACTAAGATAATCGAGTGCCCGTAGATTATCGTATACCATCATTCCCCACATAACTTGTCCGTTCCAAAGCATTTCTTTAAATACTTCCAATTCGCTTAATCCCCGGCGTTCCCCGAACGCCCAGCTATCTATACATAAACCCGCATAACCTGCACGGGCAAGCGCTAAGGCATAAGGAGGCTTTTGCATTTCCTTTCTGCCTTTTACAAACTCCTCTTTTCCCACCTCGTACTGACCAAAATGAGAGTGATTAAATAGTACTACTGGTACTTTTCCGACAGTGTTTTTAGGCTTTGTAAAGTACGCAGGTACTAATTCAAATCCGTTGATGTCCAATAGTAGCTTCTCTGTTATCATCTCATCGGTCTCTTGCCGGGAAATTAACTTAACGGTAAAAGGACGGTTACGGTCGGGAAGTCTTCCCATTAACTGGTACAACTCTTTGCGCCGTTTTTCCTTGTTTACCCATACGTGCTGGTTCTCGCTTTTTAAACTCATAGAAACCTGGTGGTTATTAATAGTTTTATGATGGCTAACACAACCACCCTTAGCAAGAATCACGACGGGAAGAAGGATTGCTCTTACAATTAGAAAAAGCATTGGGCGGGTGAATATTGCTTGCAGAGACGAATTATTTGTAGTGAGCGAGAGGTAATGATAATACACTTAAGTATAAGGGATGAAAGGAACAACGTGTATTTGCTACATGAATGCCTAATGCCATTCTTTACACTAATCGTCACCACAATCTATATAGCCACAATTGAGGCATTCGAAACATTGTTCGTTTTCATTTTCAATCAGCACAGCATCACACCTTGGACAATCCCTTTCGGTTAACTTTATTCTTATGGTCTGAATTTCGTCCTGTTCCACTTCTCTGTTTTGTTGATTTGCCATCTTTGTAAATTTTTAAAAAAATAAGCAATTACTCTTTCTATGACAAAATTAGAACCTAATATTATACTGCTTCCAAACTAGTTAATAACACATGTAGATAAGTTGAATAGAGAAGTATGAGTACAAGGGAGTGACACAACGATGGCGAAGAAAGTTATAGAGATGGAAACAAAAAGGCTTTCCCAAACCATGACTATAATAAGCGTATAAACAAAAATGGCCCGCTTAAAGCAGGCCACTTATTATTTTGATTTATTAGAGTTTATCCCCTGTTGTCCGGACCTCTTTGTTCTTGTTCTCTTGGTTTAAATTCAGGCTTAGGCATTAATGCTTTGCGGCTAAGTTTAAATTTACCGGTCTTTGGATCTAAACCAATCAACTTAACTTTTACCACATCACCTTCATTCAAAACGCCTTCCATTGTTTCAAGACGCTTCCAGCTTATTTCACTTATGTGCAATAAACCTTGTTTGCCCGGCATGAATTCAACGAAAGCACCAAATTCTTTAATGCCTTTCACTGTCGCTTCATACACGTCGCCTACTGCAGGAACAGCCACAATACTCTTGATCCATGCTACCGCTTTGTCAACTCCTTCTTTCACCGGTGAGAAAATACTTACCTCACCTACATTACCAACCTCTTCGAGATTGATGGTAGTACCGGTTTCGCGTTGAATTTCCTGTATAACTTTACCTTGGGGCCCGATAACTGCACCGATAAATTCTTTATCAATAAACAGTTTTTCCATGCGTGGAGCATGAGGTTTAACCTCTGCCCGGGCTTCCGGCATACAATCATACATTGCATCCAGTATATGTAAACGACCGCGACGAGCCTGTTGTAAAGCTTCGGTCATCACTTCCATACTTAAACCATCTACTTTAATGTCCATTTGCACACCGCAAATACCATCGCGGGTACCAGTAACTTTAAAGTCCATATCGCCAAGATGATCTTCGTCACCGAGGATGTCGGTTAGAATAGCATATTTCCCATCTTCACGGGTAATTAAACCCATAGCAACACCACTAACGTGCTTCTGAACGGGCACACCCGCATCCATTAATGCAAGGGAACCAGCACAAACAGTTGCCATTGAAGATGAACCATTGCTTTCAAGGATATCACTTACCACACGTACGGTATAAGGATAATCGTTGCCTGGCATCATTTGTTTCAAACTACGCATAGCGAGGTTACCATGACCCACTTCTCTACGTCCAACTCCACGCATCATTTTTACTTCACCGGTTGAGAACGGCGGGAAGTTATAGTGAAGAATGAAATTACTGTAGTCGGACTTTGCAGCGCTTTCAATTAATAATTCATCTAATTTAGTTCCGAAAGTAACCGTTGTAAGTGATTGAGTTTCACCTCTTGTAAACAAAGCAGAACCGTGTGGCGTTGGCAAAGGATCCACTTCCATTGCTAATCCACGAACGTCTTCCAAACCCCGGCCATCCAAACGGATCCTGTCATCCAGCATCATATTTCTTACCTCTTCCCATTGAAGATCAGCATAATATTTCTTTGCCAGTTTTTTATCCGAATCAGTTGCTTCTTCGCCTAAACTTGCAATAAGCTCTTCTTTTAGGGTACTGAAAGCCTCACTTCTTGCATGTTTGCTCGATCCGCTTCTTGCTATAAGGCCAATTCTTTGTTTAGCGAACTCAGTTACCTTTTGCTTAATTTCTTCGTTTTGTGCAGGTTTAGCATACTCTCTTACGCCTTGTACGCCAACTTTATTTCTAAGTTCCTGCTGCGCCTTAATATGCGCCCTTATAGCTTCGTGTGCTGTTTGTAAAGCGCTTACCAGGTCAGCCTCCGAACATTCTTTGGCTTCACCTTCCACCATCATCAGGTTTTTGTCGGTAGCAGCTATTATAAATTCAAATTCAGCTCTCGCTAATTCAGAACGTGTTGGATTAACAACTATTTGACCATCAACTTTTGCAATTTTTGCCTGGCTGATAATTTCTTTAATAGGAATATCAGAAACAGCCAATGCTGCAGAAGCGGCAAGACATGCTAACGAATCGGGCATTACTTCGGCATCGCTTGATATTAAGCTTACCAAAACCTGCACTTCGCAGAAATAATCATCAGGGAATAACGGACGTAGAGAGCGGTCAATTAACCGGCTGGTCAATATTTCATAATCATTCAGCCTCGCTTCTCTCTTGAAGAAAGAGCCGGGGATACGACCTGCAGAAGCAAATTTTTCCTGGTAGTCAACAGAAAGCGGGAAAAAGTCCTGGCCTTCCCTGGCCTCACGGTTAGCTACAACGGTAGCTAATAAAATACAATTGCCTTGGCGAACAGTAACAGCGCCGTCAGCCTGCCGGGCCAATTTACCGGTTTCGATAGTAACCTCGCGGCCACCGCCGATATCGAAAGTCACATTAATAGGTTGAGATAACATATAGGTTACAATGTTTGAGTACGGAACAGGAGTAACTAAAGGAGGGACAAAAAGCGCCCCGGTTCCGGTTAATAATTTAAAATTTGCACACAAAAACAGGCGCAGACAAAAAAAACTATTCCCAACTGTATATCAAATAGCAGTTGGGAATAGCTAATATCATAAGGGAAAAATTATTTTCTTAAACCTAGTTTTTCAAGTAAACCACGGTAACCCTGTAAGTTGTGCCTTTGAAGATAGATTAATAAACTCTTACGTTTACCAACTAGTGCCATAAGACCACGGTGGGTAGAAAAATCTTTTTTGTTTTCTTGTAAATGTTTTGAGATCTGGCTAATGCGCTCTGTTAATAGAGCGATCTGACCTTCAATAGAACCTGTATTTTCAGCTCTGCCGCCAAATTCAGTAATAATGCTTGCTTTTTTTTCAATTGTTAAAGACATCTCGAATTGTTTAAATAGACACCAATTTTTAAATTTTCTTATAATGGGTGCAAAAGTAGCATAATATTACAAAAAGCCGAAATTATAAAAATAAATTTTAGCATAGTCGCCTAAAATAGGGGTTATGTTCCCCCACTTTTATACTTTTTTTATGTTTCCGGCGACGGTTTTTCATGGCATCATCGTTGTGTCACTCACTTGTACGGCAAACTTAACTGTAGCTTGCAATATTGTGGTCGCTTTTAATTTGTACTAATCTCTTCACCTTATACCAATATAAATCCAGCAATTGCTCCTATGCCCGTTATCTCTATAAGTGTCATCATTCCTGTAATAAACGAAGCAGAGCAGTTACTTACTCTTATTCCTTACTTACAAAAAATGCCGTATAGAGAATCGTTGCATGAGATAATCGTAACTGACGGCGGAAGCACCGATAATTCTATTAAAATTGCTGAGATTTTTGGAGTTACTATTGTGAAAAGTCTTAAAGGAAGGGCGGTACAAATGAACACGGCCGCAAAAACAGCTAACGGAAATGTCTTGTATTTTTTGCACGCCGATACTTTGCCCCCCGCCGGTGCATGGGGCGCAATTTCAAATGCAATTGGCAATGGAACTGATGCAGGATGTTTCAGATTACAATTTGAGACAAAAAGCCTGTTTCTTAAACTAAATGCCTGGGTTACACGGTTCAATATCAACGCCATTCGTTTTGGCGACCAGAGCCTGTTTGTAAAAAAAGAAGTTTTTCAATCAGTAGGCGGTTTTGATGAAAAGCATATTGTTCTTGAGGACCAAAATATTATTACACGAATTAGTAAAAACTTTCGCTTTAAAGTATTACCATTTGCGGTTCGCACTTCGGACAGAAAATACAGGGAAAATGGGTACGTAAAACTGCAAAGTATCTTCTTTATAATATACCTGTTATATAAACTTGGAGTTCCGCAGCAGAAATTGGTGAGCTTATACAGGAAGTGGATAAGGAAGGGGAAAGTTTAAATATGATTGGAGGTTAGAGACGAAAAATAAATAAACAGATGCGGATGTTATATTTGCTCACAACCCGAAAGATTTGAAACGTATAACCTTTACGGTTACTAATGACCTTACTTACGATCAGCGAATGCAGCGAATTTGCTCATCATTAGCAAATGCAGGATATGGGGTTTTATTAATCGGCAGAAAGCTACAACGTTCTATTCCTTTAAAAGATGAGATCTATAAACAGAAACGGTTGCCGTGTTATTTTCAGAAGGGTAAATTAATGTACCTGGAATATAACCTGCGGTTATTGTTTTACCTGCTTTTTGTTTCTACACAATGTTATTGTGCTATTGACCTTGATACAATTTTGCCTAATTATTTTGCATCAGTAATTCGTAGAAAAAAAAGAGTGTATGATGCACATGAATTGTTTACTGAACAAAAGGAAATTGTAACGCGTGCACCTATCTACAAATTGTGGATGAAAGTGGAGCAATTTGCTGTTCCAAAATTCAAAAATGGTTATACCGTAAATGATTTTATTCGCAATGTGTTAAGGAAAAGATATGCCGTCGATTATGCTATTGTAAGAAACCTTCCCAGGCTTGAACGTTTGCAACCTTATCCTTCAAAAGAACCTTTTATCATTTACCAGGGAGCTGTAAACGAAGGCCGAAGTTTTGAAACGCTGATACCTGCAATGAAGCACGTTTATGCAAAGCTGGTGATTTGTGGTGATGGCAACTTTTTTGAAAATACCAAAAAGCTTATAAAACAACACGCGGTTGAAGACAAAGTAGAATTAAGAGGAATGGTGCCTCCACGCGAACTTCGCACGATCACTCCTTCCGCCTATGCTGCCGTTATGTTATTTGAAGATACGGGGCTGAATCAATACCAATCGCTTGCAAATCGCTTTTTCGATTACATAATGGCTGGAGTTCCGCAGGTGTGCGTAAACTACCCGCAATATGCAGCCGTGAATGAAAAGTATAACATTGCCTGTCTTATTAATAATACCAACGCTGACACTATTGCCGCTGCTTTAAACAATCTTCTCTCTAATAACGTTTATTATAGCAACCTTCAGCAAAACTGCCTTAAGGCGCGTGAAGAATTGAACTGGGAGGCTGAGGAAAAGGTATTGATTGAGTTTTATCAGAAGGTTTTCGAAAGGTGAATAGGCAATAGTGAATGGGCAAAGAACCCATGCGGAAAAGCAAATAGTTAAACCCACAGGCTGCGTAAGAATAATTTCGCCCCGGTCGTCTTTTGTCGGCAGAAGGTGTATTCATGCGTACAAGTGTGCGACGCAACGATGTTAATAAGAGAACTAATGATGGCTACAGAAGAAAACAATTTGAATAAACACCTCCATATAATATGTCTGAACGTTCCCTACCCTGTTGATTATGGCGGTGTGTTTGACCTGTTTTACAAATTGGCAGCACTACAGCAACGAGGCGTAAAAATTTGTCTTCATTGTTTCGATTACGGCAGAGGCGAGCAGCCAATGCTTAACCGTTTTTGCCAGGAAGTGAATTATTACAAAAGGGAAAAAAGCATTACAGCCGTTTCTATCAAATACCCGTTCATTGTCAGCAGCAGGAAAAACAAAAAATTGTTAAGCAGGCTTGCTGAGGATAATTATCCCATTTTAATGGAAGGCGTTCACTGTACGTATTTATTGAATGACAAAAGGTTTAACGAGCGGAAATGTTATGTACGGCTTCATAATGTAGAACATGTTTATTACCACTATTTATACGAGAATACTTCTTCGCTTTTAAAAAAGCTATATTTTTTATGGGAAAGTAAAATTTTGAAACGCTACGAATCTAAGATAGCAAAGAGGGCTGTTTTTTGGAGTGTGACTAAAAAAGATGCGGAGACTTACAAAGAACTCGGTTGCACCAGCGTGCAGTTTTTGCCATTATTTATCCCGCAATGGAAGGTAGGTGAGATCACGGGAAAAGGTTGCTTTTGCCTGTACCACGGGGATTTGAGTGTGGCAGAAAATGAAAAAGCCGCGGTATGGCTGGTTCAAAATATTTTCAACGACATGCAAATTCCATTTGTAATTGCCGGAAAAAATCCTTCAAAGCACTTAAGTAATTTACTTAGCAAAAGCAACACTGCTTGCCTGATAGCAAACCCCGGCGAAAAGGAGATGCAGGACCTGATTGCAAAGGCACATGTAAATATTATTCCGTCGTATAATGCAACAGGCATAAAACTGAAGCTGATCAACGCTTTATTTAATGGCCGGCATTGCCTGGTTAATGAACAAACTGTTGAAGGTAGTGGTCTTGAAAAAGCTTGCTATATTGCTTCGGGCGCGAATGATTTTAAGGAAATTATCGCCAAATTATATGAGCAGCCATTGGACGTTGAAGATGTGGTGCTCCGCCATCAATTACTCGATGAGATGTTCGACAATGAAACAAATGCGAAACAAATAGTTGAATGGATATGGGGAAGTAAAGAAGAAGAATAAGTTTCTTTTTTTTGTAACCGTCTTTGTATGTTATTGAACATTGTTGCCCGTCAGGATTCACTGGTCTCGATGTATGTTCACTCACTGCCACCGCAACTCTCTATTATGCATCGTTCAAAATCATCCATTTTTCGATATAGCGGCCTCTTAAAATTCAGGTTAAAGTAGTCCTACCTATTCATCTGAAGCTAATTGTTTTTTCAAGGGAAACATTACTTTTGCGCCCCCATGTTTAAAGAACTTTCGAGCACTCTTAGAATCGCCCTTCCTATCATCATCAGCAACATTTCGCAAATCGGACTGGGATTGATTGACAGTGCTATGATAGGAGCTGTAGATTACCGGCAATTAGCTGCCTCATCGCTTGCATTAAACGTAATAGTAATTCCGCAGATTATGGGTACAGGACTATCTATTGCCATTTCACCTTTAGCTGCCATTGCAAATGGCAGAAATAACACTTTTAAAGCTTCCAACATTTTATTCAATGGTTTCATGTTGACTACAGTAGTCGCCGTACTGCTTTCAGTAATACTTGTCTGCGGTCAAAATATCTTATTTCACCTGGGCCAGGATATTGAAGTTGCTACGTTTGCCGCCCCTTTCTATGAATTAATAGCCTGGTCGCTTATCCCCATGCTTATGTTTTCGGCAGTAAAACATTTTTGCGACGGGCTGGAATTTACGAAAACGGCTATGCTGTTGTCATTAATATCGTTACCTATCAATGCCATTTTAAACTGGATTTTTATTTATGGAAGGTTTGGATTTCCACGAATGGAGTTAGTTGGCGCTGGTGTTGGTACGCTAATAACACGAATCATTATTGCTGTAGCCTTAATACTTATTGTTTGGCGGCACAGGGTTTTTGCTCCATATATCCGGCTGCGAAAAAAAGCCTGGAAAATAAACAGTAATACCTGGAAAGAATTAATGCACATAGGGGTACCAACAAGCCTGCAGTACGGAATGGAAGTAGCAGCTTTTGCAGTATCCGGAATTATGATAGGCTGGTTAGGAGCAACTTCACAAGCGGCACACCAAATCGCACTTAACCTTGCCTCAGCCACCTTTGTAGCGGCATTAGGTTTATCAATGGGTGGATCTATCAGGATTGCAAACGCTTATGGGCGAAATGAATTAACGCTGCTAAGAAAGATAGGAATAAGTACAATTTTGGGAGGACTGGCATATGGTACCGTGTGTGCCATTCTATTTGTTATATTCAAAAGATATTTACCGTTGTTATTTACCAATAATGCTGAAGTTGCTGCGGTTGCTTCTGCCCTGCTTGTATTTGCTGCAATTTTTCAGATCTCGGATGCTACCCAGGCAATTGGAGTTGGATTGCTTCGAGGTATAAAAGATGTAAAAGTTCCTACAATATTTGTTGCTATTGCATACTGGCTTATTGGCATACCTGTTGGTTATATCCTGTCGTTTAAGTTAAACATGGGAGCACCAGGAATTTGGCTGGGATTTGTAACAGGATTAACCGCATCATCCATTCTTTTAAATACAAGGTTTTTAAAAAAGAGTAAACTATAGTTAACCTGTAGCATAACCACTTTGTCTCCTTTTTAAGTTAAATATCCTCCTACGACTAATATGTATTTTTCGGGCCTCATAGTGAAGCTGCGCCACGCCAGCCTATTTAGAAAGTCGTCTCCGATCCTTTCCAGCTTTTAGCAGAAGCAAGGCAAAGGCTGGTTATCGATTAATTTGTTCTATTATCCGTTTATATTTTATGTTACTTTAAAAATTTTACTATCTTTAAAACAGTAAGTTATTGTACAAGTTGAGTAGTATTTTTCTATAATTCTAAGATTTTTATGTTGCTTTCGTTACAAT
Organism: Segetibacter sp.; assembly: GCA_028288485.1. Classification (GTDB taxonomy): domain Bacteria; phylum Bacteroidota; class Bacteroidia; order Chitinophagales; family Chitinophagaceae; genus Segetibacter. The sequence continues at coordinate 50,241 of JAQBNO010000021.1, read as the reverse complement.
AATTGGTGGAAATTAGAATTTAGCTAACCAAATTTTTAATATTTAAATCAACGCTCATGAAACAAAAGTTCTTTACTATTCCTTGTATTTTAGCTTTAGCCTTTGCATTGGTATTTTCGGCTTGCACAAAAGAGGGACCACCAGGTGCAACAGGCCCAGCCGGGCCTGCAGGTCCACAAGGTGCTGCAGGCGCTGCCGGAACAGCCGGAACCCCTGGAGCGCCGGGTGCACCAGGAAGTGCCAATGTAATTTATTCAGACTGGTTAAACGTAACTTTTGAACCAAACGCCGATAGTTCTGCGTGGTCAGTTGATGTTCCTGCTCCCAGATTAGTAGATTCTATATTAAACAAAGGTGACATTAAAGTTTACTGGAATATAGGAAGCGATTCAGCTAACGACCAGTTTATCGTAGCCCTTCCCATTTTCGATCTTTTTCTTGCATCTTCTTACGTAACCTTAAACTCTTACTTCTCACCCGGAACAATTACTTTAATCTCTAATTTCGACCTTAGCTCGTTTAAAGATAATGGTAAAAATACCTTTCAATACAGATACGTTCTTATTCCCGGCGGCACGAGAGCGGCCCGTAGTATTAATGGAAAAACTGTTAATTGGAGTAATTATAAAGAGGTACAACAATACCTCGGTTTAAGGAATTAGATGAAGACTTTTGTTTTACAAGACGGATCGGCTTGAAAACCGGTCCGTCTTTTTATTTTCGGTAAAAGCAGAGTTTTAGAAAATAAGAATAATGTAAATAAAAAAGAGCGGCTAAAATCAGCCGCTCTTTTTTATTTACATTATTAAAGTTCAAGTAACAAATTGGTATTAATTGAACTGGTTTTGCCTTCTATATTTACCATTTATCAACTTCCTCAGAACTATGATTGGTTGAAGGTGCAGAAACCATTACTTCGTCTAATACAGGAGTTGCCTTGGTTGCTTCCGGTTCTGCTTCAACTTCAACTTCAACTTCAACGGCCGCTTCAACTGGCTGAGCCTGGGTGTTCTCTTCGTAATTGTCGTGGTTGAATGCGTCGAAATCGAAATCGGGCATTAAGTCGGTTTTTACGTAATCAACCGCTTCATTTAACGCCTTGGTGAACTTATTAAAATCTTCTTTGTACAAAAAGATTTTATGCCTGTCGTAGCCATTATCGTTAAACCTTTTACGACTTTCCGTAATGGTTAAAAAATAATCATTGCTACGTGTTGCCCTCACATCAAAAAAGTAAGTTCTTCTTTTTCCTGCACGGATTCTTTTGCTGTAAACACTTTCAATCTTTTGTTCGTTGTTTTCGTACGCCACAGTGGTTGGTTTTTGTTAAGAGTTCATTAAAAAGAATGATACACAAATATATAATTACTTTTCAATTGCCAAAATTTTTAAAAAAAAGTTGAAAACTTTTTTTAAACTATTTGCATACCTCTGTAATATAACGACTTTACGTGATTTTAGAAATATTACCCATGAAACCTGTCGTTACCCATTTGTTTGCAGATGAAGTCGTTGCGACCCTTCGTCAGACTCTCGGTAAACTGCCACGCGGCGATGGAAAGCTACCTGCAAACCGGTCCGGTGTATCGGAGGGCAACGATGATGCCTGCGCCAACTGATGCCGGTACTAAAAAAACATAACTGTTCGCACCAGGGCTACAAATACCAGCCGTACGAATAATTACAACGACCGCTGTCAGGATACAATTACAGGGCTATCAGAAGAAATAGTTTGCGCTTTATACAGTTCGGCATAATATCCGTTTTGACTCATTAACGACTCATGTGTGCCTTGTTCGGTTATTCTACCATCTTCCAATATCACAATTTTATCAAATCGTAACAGGGTAAAGATGCGGTGTGTAATAATTATGGCGGTTTTATCCTGCAGGTATTGGTATAAATTCGAAATAATCCTGTTTTCAGTTGCAGTATCTACAGCGCTGAGGCAATCATCAAAAACAACTATTTCGGGTTGTTTAATAAGGCCTCGCGCAATTGATAGTCTTTGTTTCTGGCCGCCACTTAGGGTTACCCCTCTTTCGCCCACCATTGTTTCGTAGCCTTTGGCGAACTGAAAAATCTCACTTTCCACACTTGCCTGTTGCGCCGCCTTACTTATTTCTTCCTGCACAAACCCATTGTCGAGACCAAAGCTTATATTGTTTGCAACCGTATCGCTGAACAAAAAAACATCCTGGGGCACATAACTGATCTGTTCTCGCAAGCTCTTGAGTGCATAGGCTGAAATCGGCTTCTCCCCTATGGTAATTTTTCCATGCTGCGGCTCGTAAAAGCGGAGCAACAGCTGCGCAATTGTTGATTTACCTGAACCTGTTTTTCCCAGTATTAGCACTTTTTCACCTTTCCTGATTTTTAATGAAAAATCTTTAATAGCATGTATACCGGTATGTGGGTAAATAAAATCGACTTTATCAAACACAATGTCTCCTTTTACCTGCTGTAACTCATCTCCTTTATCTGCAATGACAGGCTTGGTATGCAAAAATTCATTTAATCTTTTTTGCGACGCTGAGGCACGTTGTACCATACTTGCGACCCAACCTATAGCGCTCACAGGGAATTGAAGCATGTTGATATAAATAACAAATTCAACAATTACTCCCACTTTTAGGGGATCGTGCAACGCTTGGATTCCGCCTATTAAAATGGTTACTAATGTGCTTAAACCAATCACTAATGCCATACTGGGAAAGTAAACAGATTCAACTTTAGCAAGACCAATTGCATTTTTTTTATAATCCTCGCTGTTCTTTGCAAAAAAGCCTAACATCGCCTTTTCCTGCACAAAAGATTTAATCACCCTTATTCCCGAATAACTTTCCTGGGCATTGGTAGTTAAATCGGAAAGTAGTGACTGAATTTTTTCACTTTTGCGGTAAATGATCTGGTTAGCAATATAAATAGTAGCAGCAAGAATGGGTAGCGGAGCCAATACATACAGCGTTAACATCGGATCCTTTCTTACCATGTTAATTACGCAAAAGGCTATTAATGTAACCAGGTTGATGAGGTACATGATGGCAGGTCCTGTGTAACTTCTGACGCGGCTAACATCTTCAGTTATCCGGTTCATCATGTCGCCGGTACTGTGGGTTTTATAAAAGTTGGTATCGAGCAACTGGTAGTGCTGGAAGATCTCATTCTTCTGGTCATATTCAATATGCCGGCTCATAACGATAATGGTTTGCCGCATAAAGAACATTAGAATCCCTCTTAACAACGCGAGAACTAAGATTATAACACTACATATTGCTATAAGGGTTCCGAAATTACCTCTCATAGGTTCCATGAGCTCAATAAACCACTGTACCAGAGGATCGTTCCATTGTCTTTCACTCACTTGTTTTGCGCCCGGAAGATGTTGTTGAACCAGGTTAACGACATAACTGGCAACCTGCGGGGCCAGAACGGCGAAATAATTGGAAGCCGCGACAAACAGGATTCCTACAACGAAACGGAATTTATATTTCCAGAAATATTTATTCAGCGATGAAAGATGTTTCAATCAAAAACAATTTTTTCCAAAGGTAGGTTATGTCATGTCTTTACTAAACAAGCTTGCATTTTACCTGCAATAAGTTTATGGTAAAATTTTGCTGGCAAATCGCTATCCGTTTTTTCTAATGCAACAATTGGCTCACTCTAAAGCGCTTTTAGCGTTCACCTCATCAACTTGTTTAATAATTACCCTGCTTCCTTTAACTTTAAATGCCGCTTTCATCCTACTTTTATCAGTTTCTAAAATAAACCGTTTTCATGAGTACATCCCATCTCAACAGATCGCTTGGTTTACGTCTTGTAATTGTAGTTGTTATTGGTAATATCATCGGCTCGGGGGTTTACAAAAAAGTGGCACCCATGGCGGCGGAATTACATTCTTCGGGGTGGGTATTAATTTGCTGGTTGTTAGGAGGGGTCATTACTTTGTTCGGAGCGTTAAGCAACGCTGAAGTTGCGGGTTTACTTGCAGACACAGGCGGTGAATATGCTTACTATAAAAAGATTTACAACCGTTTTTTTGCTTTCTTATTTGGCTGGTCGCTGTTTGTAGTGATACAAACTGCCGCAATTTCGTCTCTGGCTTACGTATTTGCCCAATCTTTTAACAGTATTATTTCAGTTCCTCCGTTGCTTTCTTCGTGGACCGCTTTCAGCATTGGTGGCGTCTTCTACCCTTTTGCAGATTTTAATGTAAAGCTTACAGCTATCATTTTGATTATCCTGTTAACGTGGGTAAATACCAAAGGAATTAAAACGGGTGCGGGTGTTAGCTCTGGCATATTATTATTGGTGTTTGCCGGCATATTTACAATAATCGCTGCAGGTTTCGGCAGTGGTCATGTTGATATCAGCAGATCCTTTAATATGGAAACCACTAACAATACTCCCGTTACGGTAAGTGCAGTGTTTACCGCCATGTTAGCCGCTTTTTGGGGCTACCAGGGATGGGCGTCTATTGGATATATAGGCGGGGAAGTAAAAGACCCTAAGAAAACTATTCCACGTGGAATAGCCATTGGCGTTTTTATAATTATAGCATTGTATATGTTGGTAAATGCCACTTATCTTTCATTGTTATCTATCCCTGAACTGGAGGAGATTTACACAGCTGGAAATAAAATAGCAGCCGTAGAAGCAGTGCGCAGCTTTTGGGGAGAAAATGGCGCTTTATTTATTTCTATCCTCATATTGGTAACTACTTTAGGATGCACGAACGCTACCATATTAGCCAGTAGCCGTCCTTATTTTGCTATGGCGCGTGAAGGTTTGTTTTTTCGTAAGGTTTCAAAATTAAACAATGCACAGGCGCCTGCCAATTCCCTATTGTACCAGTGCGTCTGGGCCTGTTTGCTGGTGCTTTCCGGAACCTTCGACCAGCTTACCGATATGATCATTTTCGCGGTGTTTATCTATTACGGCGCAACTACCTTAGGTGTGTTCATCTTACGTAAAAAAATGCCCAACGCTCCCCGTCCTTACAAAGTTTGGGGCTACCCTGTTGTGCCGGCAATTGTTATCGTGTTTTGTGCCGTATTAATTTTCAATACGCTTTTTTCCCGTCCACGCGAGGCTGCTATTGGAGTAGTCCTGATGCTTACAGGCGTGCCGATGTACTATTGGTTTAAGAAAAATAACCGGCAGGTAGAAGAAGGAGTAACAAGTTAACTCCATACTCTTAAAGACATTTTTGGTACAGGAATTAGTACTCCGGTTAAACATCGTTGCGTCGCATTCCGTTCATCAGTGGGTACTCCCATGAAACTTTTATCAAACGGTTTATGTAATGAATTAGTACACACTTCCTAATTCCTAATTCGTAATTCCTAAAAGATCACATTTCACTCCTAAATTAAAAACTACCTCTTTTCGTTAGAATTATTCCTCCGTATACCTTTGCCGCATGCGAAAACTTAGTATGGACGAATTAGGCCGGAAGTCGGTAGAGGAATTCAAGCAGGCAGCAAAAACGCCAATCATTGCAGTATTGGATAACATCCGCAGTATGCATAATGTTGGCAGTGTGTTTCGTACCGCTGACGCATTTTTGGTCGAAGCCATCATTTTATGTGGTTATACACCACAGCCACCGCATAGAGATATTAATAAAACTGCTCTCGGTGCAACAGAAACTGTTGACTGGATCTTTTACCCATCAACGATTGAAGCAGTCGAAGCTTTGAAAAATAAAGGATATAAAGTGTACGCTGTAGAACAAACTGAAGGTAGTATTTCGCTGGAAAAGTTTCGTGCAAACGCAGGCGAAAAAATGGCTGTTGTTTTTGGAAATGAAGTGGAAGGCGTTAATAACGAAGTACTGAAGCTGGTGGATGGAAGTATTGAAATACCTCAATCAGGCATGAAACATTCATTAAACATTTCGGTTGCCGCAGGTATTGTATTGTGGGAATTAGTGAGAACGAGGATGTGATGGCGATGTAGATTAGACTGATTGGTGATGTAGCTGGCTCAATCATCATTTCCGGGTAAATTCCTGGTTGAACTGTACAACCGTATTGTTTCCTGGTCTCTAAAATCTCCTGACACTTTAAATTAGAGTTCATGGCATAACAATTTGATAGGTTAGTGAGTGAGGGGATGCGAATTCAAATAATTAAAAATCGCTAACAATTGAATCAATGCTAAGGACTAAACTGCAAAAATTACTATCGGTCGGTTGTATACTTCCGTTTGTGACATTAGGCCAAAAAACCGAAATGGAAACGGATAGGCCGAGTGAGTCATTCACACCGTCAGTAGTTTTAAAAAATCATTTCCAGGTTGAAGCAGGATTTAGAAAAGAGCACGACAAAGGAGAACAAACCGACCGATATTTCTATCCGTCAGCATTACTAAAATACGGTCTGGTTAAAAGAATGGAATTCACAGTTTTAATAGAAGAAGAAGCAGACTATGAATTAAAACCGGAAAAACATCTGACAAAAAGAGGCCTTGAACCGGTTAAAGTAGGACTAAAGTATAACTTACTTGATGAAAAAGGAATTCTACCTAAAACATCGCTTGTCGTAAGGGGTGATATTCCCACATTTGCTTCACCTGATTTTAAGGGTGATTTTGTTGCCCCCCTGTTTCGTTTGGTAATGGAAAGTTCTATAACTAAAAAATTGTCCGTTATATATAATGTTGGCGAAGAATGGGAGGACGATGACGTGCATGGCCGTTTTTTTTATAGTTTCTCTCCGCAATTAGAGATTACAGGTAAGCTTAAGGTTTTTGCAGAGGCATTTGGCCATGTATCGAAGCAACAAAAACCAGAAAATACAATTGATGCCGGTTTTCTTTATCAGGTGTTGCCAAATCTGCAATTTGATATTTTTGCAGGGTTAGGTACTTCTAAAAAGGCTCCTGATAACTTTGTAGAAATGGGTGTTTCATTTAGGTTACCGAAATAAAAGTTAGGTAACTTTAATTATTATCCAAATAGTGCTCGCCGCATATGATCAAAGCAGGTAAAATACACAAACAGGTTGCAATAGATATTTTATCGGAATGTTTTGAAAGTAATAAAACAGTAAACTACATTATTAAACAGGACTCCAGGAGAAAAGAGAGAATTAGAGACCTCATTGACTATTCTTTTGATGCCTGTATTAATTGTGGGCAGACTTATTTCACCGACGATTTCTCCGGTGTTATTATTTGTAGCATGTCGGATGATAAATTACCTATTTTAGAAGAAGCGTTACTTACGGCCCAGTTTGTGTTGAAAGTTACGGGTATTGAAGGCATTGGAAAGGCGCTGAAAAGAGAGCAATATATACAGCAGTTTCACCCCGATGAAAGTGAGTTTTTGTATATCTGGTTTATCGGATTGAAAAAAACAGAACAGGGAAAGGGAGTAGGATCGCAACTGCTGCAAGAAATTATTAATAAAAGTAACGAGCAAAAAGTACCGGTTTACGTTGAAACCTCAAGTGAAAGAATTTTGAACTTCTATAAGAAATTCGGCTTCGAAGTTTATCACGTTGCCGATGAAGAAGTATTTGGTTATAAATTGTACTTTTTGCGCCGTTTTCCTGATACGAACACTTAATTATAATATTGTATAATAAAAATCGTTCTAATTCAAGTTTTTTTGTACAACTGGTTCAATTCAACCAGGAAGTAATAAATATCATAGAATTCAAATTAAAATGTGTAAGGTGCAAAAAATCCTGATTTTTTTTTAATAATTAATTTAATGAAAAAGCTATAAGTTATTTCAAAAGCCGAAGAGTGCGACGCAACGGCGGCATTATAGAATTACAACTGCCGGCTACACACTCGTCCTTGCTGTATTTTATATGCTTTAGAATAAATAATGACCGCATTACTGCTTTATAAAATGATTTCCGAACTTTTAATTTGGCCTCTTTACACATTAATTAACAGCTAAAGAAACAATGGTGGAATTAATATTGCAGGCCGGCTTACAGTCTATTTGTATTTTCTCTGTTAAACAGATTTTTTTAGAAATAAAATCGTTTAAAAGAGATGTATTAAAGCCTAAGTCCTTCAACGTTACCTAAAAAGACTAAAATAATTTAAAAGCTAACTACTCCCAGCATGCTCTTACAACATCCTAATTACAGTACTTCAACAAGTAAAGAAGAAGTATTTGCCGAAGATAATTTTATAAATCCGGTACCCCGCGCTGTTTTACGGTCAAACTCACCTCTATTACTAGATGGCACCTGGCGTTTTTGCCTCGACCTCGACGATAAGGGGCTGCAGGAACATTGGTATGTTGAACACAGCTACGGCGACACCGCTAATTGGCCAGGCTCAATAGAAGAACATATTGCAGCAGCAAAAGGTCAACAACCCGGTAATTCATGGCACGACAAAGTGGTGGCATGGTACGAAAGGGATTTCCCCTTACCACAACGAGTTAACGGAAATGGCTCGGCCCACTCATTGCTACAGTTAACATTTGGAGCCTGTGGTTATGAAACTATGGTATGGCTAAATGGGGTTCTTCTAAAAACGGTGGAAGGTGAAGAAGTACATGTTGGCGAATACACGTCTTTTTCGTACGAGTTACCTGAAGAGGTACTACAGCCTGTTAATCGCCTCACCGTTCGAATTGCAGATACAATGGACGCCGATATTCCACGTGGAAAACAGGAGTCGCATGTGTACAAACGGGGAGGAATATGGTACCAGACATATACCGGCGCTGTCCGCAGCATATGGATCGAGCCTGTCGATCGTAATCGTCTTCGGTCACGTGTAGGCGTAGTTTCTATTGTAGAAGATAATCTTGTTCGCTTTAACCTTACCAGCCGCATACATGATGCAGGCGATTATACGATCAGGTTAAAGATCTTTAAAAGAAAGCAGGAGTCGAAGGAACCTATTGCCACAGACGATTTTCCACTTCACCTCGAAGAAGGGCAAAAGCGCCAGAGACTTGTAATCGAAGTTCCCGGCGCAAAACTGTGGTCACCAGAAGAACCGAACCTTTACAAACTTGTTGCAGAGTTAATTGACTCAAACGGTTATAGCTCAGAAATTGAAACACTTTTTGGTTTACGTAAAATTGAGTCACGCGGCTGTTGCATATACCTTAATAATAAATCTGTTTATTTAGATGGGATCCTATACCAACCTGGTGCAGCATCTTATGAAGAGATTAAACGACACATGATTGCAATGAAGGAACTAGGTTGCAACCTCGTTCGGATTCATATTGCCGGAGTAGATCCCCGCATTTACAACCTTGCCGACAAAATGGGTTTATTGCTTTGGGTAGAAGTGCCCAGTCCGCATCAGTCGAGCCATAAAAGCAGGGCTAATCACAAAGATGAATTGATGCGTATGCTTGCCCTGATAGGTACTCATCCATCGGTTGTTATCTGGAGCTTATATAATGAAGATTGGGGTGCGCAGGACATTGCCACGAATGAAGCAACCCGAAAATATATCATCGAAATGTACCATTATATGCAACTGGCTCATCCGCAGTTTTTAGTGGTAGATAACGATGGCTGGCAGCATATTTCGTTTGAAGGACGGCTCAAATCGGACCTTCTTACGGCCCACTTATATACACCTGACCTTCAACGTTGGCGCGAAATGCTTGACCAACTGGTATCAGGCCAATTAGTTGGCGTAGCCGCTTACCCGTTAGTGGTTGGCGATCCGTTTTTCTTTAAAAAACAGGTTCCTTTAATAGTGAGCGAGTGGGGAGGTTTTGGATTTGTGGAGTATGGAGGACCAAAAGATGATGATGAACGTGCCCGCCAGATCAAACTGTTTAAAGAGGAATTACGAAAACGCCCTATAGCAGGTGATGTGTATACGCAGGCTACCAATATTGAAGATGAACGAAATGGACTGATAGAGTCAGACACAGGAGAATTAAAGGTGCCTGCAGGATTGCTACGCAGTACACCAGTAAAATCAAAAGAGCTGTCTTCTTAAATTTTTGAATAAAACAATTGCCCGTACTAAAACTTATTTTTGGTACGGGCAATTGTTTTATTAGCATCCTCGTTCCCTCCAGGGCGCGATCCCGTTCGCAGGAAATTCTTTTACACTATTAAACGCAGCCGCAAATACGGTTTTGTAAACAATAGGAATGTTTAAATGCTAATTCACAACTGCTTTTCTCAACTTCACCAGTTGAACAAGTAACTCTTCCAATTTATTTAAGTGAAGCATATTAGCTCCGTCGCTTTTAGCGCACTCCGGGTTAGGATGTGTTTCGATAAATAATCCGTTTGCTCCTGTTGCAATTGCGGCTTTGGCAATCGTTCCTATTAACCGCGGATTTCCACCTGTTACACCTGTTGTTTGGTTTGGCTGCTGCAGGCTATGGGTACAATCCATTATTACCGGTACATTGTTTTCTGCCATAATCGGGATGTTCCGGTAATCCACCACCAGGTCCTGGTAACCAAAAGTAGTACCCCTTTCTGTAAGCATTACTTTTTGATTACCTGCTTTACGAATTTTATCTACAGCAAATTTCATTGCATCACCACTTACAAACTGTCCTTTTTTTACATTCACAATTTTGCCAGTTTCTGCCGCGGCCACCAGTAGATCGGTTTGCCGGCATAAAAACGCGGGTATCTGCAATATGTCGATGTATTTTGCTGCCTGCCCTGCTTCTTCATGGGTATGTATATCTGAAGTGGTAGGAAGTCCGTAATGTTCGCCCACCTTTTTTACAAGTTGCATGGCTGCCTCATCACCTATACCTGTAAAAGAAGAACCGCTGGTTCGGTTAGCTTTTCTATACGAGGCTTTAAAAACATATGGGATTCCTAATTTTTTACAAATGGAATATACACTGTCTGCTACTTCCATTACCAATTCCTCACTCTCTACTACACATGGTCCCGCAATAAGAAAAAAGTTTTGTGGATCATAAGACTGCTTCTTAAATAACTCGGTTAAAAACTCCATTTGATAATTTTTAAAATTGATTGCAAAGGTGCAAAAAACGAGGCAATTGGGTTCAGTAAAAAATTGGGAGAGTGGTCAGGATTTTGATAAATGAAATCAGTGGAATATTGTCGCTCTTTCTTTCAGTCTTTCTGTTAAAAAGCGCTGGCCACCCTGATGAAGGTATTTACTTTGGTTTTAATTCTTTATTCCTTTCCACTTGTTTTATTACTTTTGCCGCCTGAAAAAGGTTAACGGTGAACCTCGACTGTGATAGTGGGCTAGGAAGGGCCTTAATTCTTAAATATAAAAAATTGTAACCAGGAATGATAAGTGTAAAAAATGTAACACTGGCTTATGGTAAAAGAGTTTTGTTTGATGAAGTTAACCTGAACTTTATAAAGGGAAACTGTTACGGTGTTATTGGTGCTAACGGTGCCGGCAAATCTACTTTTCTTAAAATATTAAGTGGCGAGATAGAACCAAACAAAGGAACTGTTGAAATTTCTCCAGGTGAAAGATTGGCCATCTTAAAACAGAACCAATTTGCGTATGAAGAGGAGACAGTATTAAATACTGTAATGATGGGGCACGAGAAGATGTGGAAAATCATGCATGAAAGGGATGTGATTTATGCAAAGGAAGACTTTACAGAAGCAGATGGTATGCGTGCAGGTGAACTGGAAGGCGAATTTGGTGAAATGGGTGGCTACGAGGCCGAAAGCAATGCGGGTACATTGTTAAGTAGCCTTGATGTAAAGGAAGAATATCATTACAGTTTAATGAAAGACATCCCGGGAAACCTGAAAGTACGGGTATTACTTGCACAAGCACTTTTTGGAAATCCTGACATCCTGTTATTGGATGAACCTACAAACGGTCTGGATATAGAGACAATTGGGTGGCTGGAAAACTTCCTGGCTGATTACCAGAACATTGTATTGGTGGTTAGCCATGATCGTCACTTTTTGGATACTGTTTGTACTCACGTTGCTGACGTTGACAGGGCTAAGATTAAGATCTTTACCGGTAATTATACGTTCTGGTATGAAAGCAGCCAGTTGATGGCGCGTCAGATGACGGACAAAAACAAGAAAAACGAAGAAAAACGGAAAGATCTGTTGGACTTCATCGCCCGGTTTAGTGCTAATGCATCTAAAAGTAAACAAGCTACTTCACGGAAAAAAGCTTTGGAAAAACTTACTATTGAAGAGATTGAACCAAGTAACCGTAAATACCCCGGAATTATATTTCAGCAACAACGCGAAGTAGGAAACCAGATATTAAATATTGAAAATTTAAGCAAATCGGTTGACGGACGTAAGTTGTTCGATAAAGTAACATTTAGTGTAAGTAAAAATGATAAGATTGCTTTTATAAGCAAAGATGCATTGGCTGTTACCGCCTTTTTTGAAATTATCAATAACGAAATGAAGCCCGACTCGGGGAAGTTTGAGTGGGGAACTACTGTTACAACCGCTTACCTGCCAGTTGAGAACAATGAGTTTTTCCAGAACGACCTTAATTTAATGGATTGGCTTCGTCAATACGTACCGCCATATGTTACTGATGTGGATGAACCGTTCCTGAGGGGTTTCCTCGGTAAAATGCTTTTTACCGGCGACGAGATTATGAAAAAAACAAAGGTGTTAAGCGGTGGCGAAAAGGTTCGTTGCATGATCAGCCGAATGATGCTTCAAAACCCGAATGTTATCATACTCGACCAGCCAACCAACCACCTCGACCTTGAAAGTATTCAGTCTTTTAACGAAAGTGCTACCAATTTTAAAGGTATTGTAATGCTAACGAGTCATGACCATACTTTTATTCAAACCGTCGCCAACCGTATTATTGAACTTACGCCTAAAGGCATTATTGACAGGCTCATGACTTTCGATGAGTACACAAGCGATGAAAGAGTGAAAGGTATGCGAGAGGAGATGTATAAATAGACATAACGTTTAAAGTTAATTTTAGAGAGCCATTCCTCACGGGATGGTTTTTTGTTGCAATAAACAGTGCAATAATTTGAAGAAAAAAATCTACGTATAAATATTTTTTCATTGTAGTATAACTAGTATTTTTGTATAAACTATGGGTTATGGATAACAAGATTACGTTAAGTTTTAGTGCGGATGTAATTAACAAGGCAAAAAGCTATGCTGAAGCAAATAACATCAGTGTGTCGCGGCTGGTAGAGTTTCTTTTAGACAAAATCACCACCTCAGGTTATCATTCTCTTGAAGATTATCCTATTTCAGAATGGGTTAGCCAAATTGCAGAAGGCGAAGCAACTTATCAAACTAAAAAAAGAAGCAGTAAGTCTTTAAAAGACGAATACTTCGCTTCTAAAAAATAATGCGAATTTTTGTTGATGCCAACATTGTAGTCTCGGTATTAAATAAAGAGTACCCACTATTTACTTATACCTCCCGTATTTTAAGCCTTGCTGATTTTAAACAATTTGAAGTATTCACCTCACCAGTATGTCTTGCTATAGCTTTCTATTTTGCTGAAAAAAAGTTTAAAGCATCTATAGCCAAACAAAAGATTTCAATATTGTGCGATAACATTAGAATTGCCGATACTACTGAAACCTCGGTAAAAAATACGTTACAAAACAGTGCGGTTAAAGATTTTGAAGACGGCCTGGAATATTACGCGGCACTTGGCAGCAATTGTGATTGTATTGTTACTGAAGACGTTCATGATTTTTACTTTTCCAATATTGAAGTACTTAGGAGCAAGGAGTTCTTTCTAAAGTACCTGTCGGGCAGGAAACACTTGTAAGCGTTTTTTTGGTACCCGCTCTGGAGTCTCCGGTTGATCATCGTTGCGTCGCATTTCGTTCATCTCCCGTATTTCTATTAAACTTGCTTACACATGCCTTGGATGCGGCTTGCAGAATATTGAACAAAATGTACAAGCGTGCGACGCAAAAAATCTTAGGGGGCGGCCCAAAACGACGCAAATTGAACCTTTAATGCAATCAGTTATAGCTCAAGCCGCCTGGCTTCGTTATTTCACCCGCACTCCACGCACTTGTTGCTGAAACCGCTTCGCTGGTTTCCGAAAGCATTCGCCTGGCGCCCAAGCGGCCGATGTCACTTATGCAATAACTGTTGGCAGTAGCGAACATTATAATACCAACCGATAAAAACAGGCACGAACTTTACTCTTTTGTTGCCACTGCCAATGCACGCGAACGAATTGCGGCCCTTCGGCAAGCTCAGTGTACCCTTCGGCTTCGCTCAGGGGAAAAAAAATACTACGCTAAGTTCTATCAAAGAATTAAAAGTTGAACTGAGCGTAGCAACGATGATTCTTATAGTACAAAAAGCCGGCATCTAAAAAACATTAAAAACCAAGACAGCAAAAACGAGTTCATTAGTAGGATGACTCATAATAGTGGTATTGTGGGGCTCATAAAATCCCTTTAACTTTTCTTAGCCTAAGCTAAAATCCACGAAATACGGCCGGAATTAACAATCTCAGGCAGCTAATTACGTTTATACTTTATCTTATAACTAATTTTAACTCCACTATTTTTATAGATTGAATTTTACGCTGAAGTTTCCCTTTGACCTTATTAAAAAATATCGTTGTTCTACTATTTGGAATGTTCCTGGTTGCAACTGTAAAGTCGCAGCCCTATAAATATTCAAACCTGCGAAGTAAAAGGATCGCTACTACCCTACCGGTTAGTATTGATAGTTTCAGTATTGTTCCCCGCACTTTTTTCATTCGCGGGTTTGACTCTTCCTACTATGCAATAGACGAGGTAAATGCACGGGTGAGCTGGAAAAAACGACTGTCGACAGACAGTGTAGACATTATTTACCGCGTTTTACCTTACCGCTTAAATGCTGTTTCAAAAAGATTTACTTACGATAGCGTGATGAACAACTTTGTTGCACAACAATCTGTTTTTAACGGCGGCAATAAACAGGCGAGTGCAAACAGCTTATTCGACTTTGGCACGATGAACTATAACGGCAGCTTTGGCCGCGCTTTAAGCTTCGGCAACAGCCAGGATGTAGTAGTTAACTCGCAGTTTAATTTACAGTTGAATGGACTATTAGGAGACAGCATCCAGGTTGCAGCAGCCATTACTGATAATAATATTCCCATTCAGCCAGACGGTACGACGCAACAATTAAATGAGTTTGACCGCGTGTGGCTCCAATTTAAAAAAAATGCGTGGGAGGTAAACCTTGGAGATATAGACTTGCGGCAGAACCCGTCTTATTTCCTCAATTTTTACAAACGGCTGCAAGGCATTTCGTACAGTAATACTTCCGTAATTGGCAGAAATAGTTCGAACAAAGTCTTGGTGAGCGGCGCCATTGCAAAAGGTAAGTTTACAAGAAATATTTTCCAGGGGCAGGAAGGTAACCAGGGACCTTACAGGTTAACAGGTGTAAACAATGAAATTTTTTTTATAGTACTTGCAGGAACAGAAAGGGTGTTTATTGATGGACAACTTCTACAACGTGGTGAGGATCAGGACTATGTAATTAATTACAATACTGCTGAAATTGCGTTTACTCCACGACGAATGATCACAAAAGACAGCCGCATACAGGTAGAATTTGAATATGCAGAACGGAGCTTTTTAAATTCAATGTTATATGCATCTGATGAATTAATCGTAAATAAAAAACTTAGAATTAACATAGCGGCCTACAGTAATGCTGATGCAAAAAATTCACCTATTAACCAATCATTGGATACAAAGCAACGGCAGTTCTTAAATAATATTGGTGATAGTATCCAGAATGCTTTCTATCCCACTGCTACACTCGACACTTTTTCTGCTGGTAAAATTCTATACCGCGAGATGGATACTTTGGCTGCTGGAGGTGCGCAAAAGATTTATGTTTATTCAACTAATCCCGATAGTGCAACATTCAGTTTAGGATTTATTGAAGTGGGATATGGCAGGGGAAATTATGTGCCTGATTTTAACGGTGCAAACGGAAAAGTATACCGATGGATAACGCCGGCAAATGGAGTAAAACAGGGAAATTACGAACCTGCCACTCAATTGGTAACTCCAAAAAAGCAACAAATTGTAACCGTAGGAGCAGTATATGATATTGATGCAAAAACAAATTTATCAACAGAGTTTGCACTTAGCAATCATGATGTAAATGCGTTTTCGAACAAGGACAAAGCGAATAATAAAGGATTTGCCGGCAAAATGAATATAGGGCGAGTGATGGATCTATATGGCAAAAATGGAAAGCACCTGTTTGTAAAAGCAAATGCTGGCTATGAAGCAACTGAAAAAAGCTTCCGGCCGCTTGAAAGATTAAGAACCGTAGAATTTTATCGCGACTGGGGACTGGAATTGCAGCCGCAAGTGGCAACAGAACATTTACCCTTCGCCAACATCGAGTTGTCCGATTCGGCAACTATTTTTTTAAGATACCAATCCTCTGCATATTTAAGGAGTGATGGATATAGAGGATTCCGGCAATTAATAATAGATGAACACAAAATAAAAGGATGGCAATTAAGAAACATTTTTAACCTTACAAATATCAATTCCCGAATTACCAAAGGCTATTTTATACGACCTTTCATCGACGCAAGTAAGGTGTTTACCCGTTTAAATAATTATGTGCTTGGTGCATCGTACGCGACAGAACGAAATGAAATTCGCGACCGAAAAACAGACTCAGTGTCCGCTGTAAGTTTTGCCTTTACCACACTTTCAGCATATATCCGCTCTAACCAGGCGAAGGATAACCGGTGGTCTGTAACTTACTTCACACGAAGCGATAAAATACCGGATTCAAAAAAACTTTCTCAAATTAACCGTAGTCATAATATAACATTAACCACCGAATTGCTTGCAAATGCACACCACCAGTTCAGGTTACATGCAACCTATCGCCAGTTACAGGTCACCAATAAAACGCTCTCAAACCTTGAACCTGAGAAGACCATATTAGGACGTGCCGAATACGCAATTAATGAATTTAAAGGCTTTGTAACAGGAAATGTTTTATATGAAGTAGGTGCAGGACAGGAACAGCGACGCGACTTTAGCTATATTGAAGTACCCGCAGGCCGGGGTGAGTACGCATGGAACGATTATAACAACGATAACATTCCTCAGCTCAACGAATTTGAAATAGCGCTATTTCCCGACCAGGCAAAGTTTATCAGGGTTTTTACCCCTACAAACGAGTTTGTAAAAGCAAATTATACACAACTAAATTATAGCATAACCCTAAATCCGCGCACACTTTCGAACAGATTTAAGAACAAAAAATTCGGAAACTTTATAGGAAGGATAAATTTTCAATCATCGTTGCAAACTGCAAAAAAAGAACTTTCAAACGGTACCCTGGTTTTTAATCCTTTAAAAAAGGGGGGTATCAACGATACTTCTTTGCTTACCCTTACCAACATTTTCACCAATACCGTTTCTTTCAACCGCTTTAGTACTAAATGGGGTTTTGATATCAGCAACAGCAGAAATAATAATAAATCGCTCCTAACCTACGGCTTTGAAAGCAGGAAGTTAGAGGAATGGACTTTAAGAGGAAGATGGAATCCTGCCCGGCAGTTTACATTTGAGATAATTCAAAAAACAGGAAAGAATTCGTTGTACACGCCCAAATTCGACAACAGGAATTACGAAATCAACAGGATCAACTCGGAGCCTAAACTAACTTTTACGAGTGGAACAAACTACCGTTTATCAACCAGCTACGAATTCGACAACAAAAAGAACGATGAACGGTTTGGAGGAGAAAAATCCATCAGCAATTCGTTAAACATTGAAGGAAAGTACAATTCGGTTAATAATACAAGCCTTACCGGCAAATTTACTTATACTAACATCAATTATACCGGTCTTCCAAATACTACAGTTAGTTATATAATGTTAGATGCCCTGCTACCCGGAAGAAATCTTTTATGGAACTTCGATATTACAAAACGGCTGGGAAATAACCTCGAGCTGAATTTTCAATACGAAGGCAGAAAGCCTGCTGAGACCAGGACGATTCATATTGGCCGGGCTTCCTTGAGGGCTATATTATAAAAAAGAGCAGGAGAAAACTCCTGCTCTTTCGTTCTATACTTTACTAAAAACCTATCCGAACAATCCACCTTTCTTTAAAGTTCTTGTTCCTTCACCGATCTTGAAACCATTGTGGTAAACCTCGATTTTATACGCGCCGAGTTGGTATCTTCCTTCCTGTTTCCAATCAAAGCTAACCTGCGATCTTTTACCTTGTTCATAAGGTATCATCACTTTATTTGTAAAAGTCTTACTTCCTTCATCACGGGTATCGAAAGTTCCACTACCGCTAGCCATCGTTACAGGGCGGCCATCAGGTGCAGTAACAGCAACATATAATTCTTTATTGCCGCTCGAAGCAACCCTGTTTTCATCTACCACGAAAGAAATACGAAGCAAATTAACCCTTTTAGCAGTTTCTGTTTCTTTTTCTTTTCCATTACCCTTTACGCGAATAGGGGTAATATTCATGTTACTTGCATGAAGTGTAGATGCAATTTCTTCAACCTGCCGACGGGCACTTTCGGTTGTGCTAAGATTGTCCTGTAGCTGTGTTCTTTCAGTAGTTAATTGCTGTTTTTCTTCATTTAACCTTCGGTTAGAGGTTGAAAGCTGCTGGTTTTCGCCTTTTAACCTTTGTATTTCCGTATACATATCATCGATACGCATGTTCAACTGGTTAATCAACCCTCTTGCCCTTTCAAGTTCGGCAGCTGTAGCATTCCTTTTCGTTGTAATTGAACTAATTTGGGTTTTCAACTGGTTGATCTCAGTTTGTCTTTCAGCCAATGCGCCTGTTAGTTGTGTATTGTTACCGGTTGCAGAATCAAGGCGGGCCAATGCATCGTTATATTCATTTTGTATTTCATTCCGCGCAGAGTCAACATTAGAATATTGGTTCTGCAATTGACTTATCGATTCATTCGATTTACTTTTATCATAAATTATATAGCCCCAGGTTCCTAAAAGGGCGGCGATTAAAATACCGTAAATAATTTTACGATCATCTGATTTTTTGGGAGGCTGTGTTTGAGGATTTGTTGCAGAGTTTTCAGGATTGTAGCTCATGGTCGTTGATGGTTTATATTAAAATAATAAAAGAATGAAGCTTGAATAATAATTTATCGCTTTTTGATTTGTTTATTATCGACATTGAAACTGTACCGCAGGTAGAAAAGTATACACAATTGCCTGCAGAAGCCGGTACACTTTTTTTCGACAAAATTTCAAAAACAGTGCCAGAAAACTTCAATGTGGAAGAAGTTTACCGTCAAAAGGCAGGAATCCTGGCAGAATTTGGTAAAGTGGTGTGTATCTCTACCGCATTTTTCTACGTAGACAAAGCAGAAAGAATATGTTTAAAAATCAAAAGTATTGCCGGCGACAACGAAACGGCAGTATTAACCCAGTTTATTGAACTCGCCGACAAGTTTTTCCAGCATCGGCCCAAATTTCAGTTCGCCGGCCATAATATTCGTGAATTTGATGTTCCTTTTTTATGCCGCAGACTTGTAATCCATCAAATTGCTTTACCATCTTATTTACATATTTACGGTGCAAAGCCGTGGGAAATTTGTATGGCCGATACATTGCAATGGTGGAAGTTTGGTGATTATAAAAATTATACTTCCCTGCATTTGCTCGCAAGCATACTTGGCATTCCAACTTCAAAAGATGATATTGACGGTAGCATGGTGCAGGATGTTTACTATAAAGAAAACAATTTGTCCAGGATCATTAATTATTGCGAAAAGGATGTAGTAGTAGTGGCGCGGGTTATTCAGAAATTTAAAAATTTACCGATTGTAGAAGATGAAAACGTTTTTCGGGTAACCTGAGATTGCTTTTCATTCGAATTTGTGACACCGGCTTCAGACTTCTAAGGATCATCCTTGCGTCGCATTTCGTTCATCCGCAACGCTTTGTGCATCTTTAGCCTTTATTGCAAACGGCTTACAACTTCAAAAATCCTTTCAATTTTTTATGGAAAATCACGCAAAAGACGCAAAGGAATAGTACCCAGGGGCGGCAAGAAGATAAAAGAAGTTCTGCGTTTGCTCCTTTCCGTTATCAGATCTTTAACAGTAAAGCGATTAATTAAATTTAACAAAAATAATAAGACCACAACAGAGGTAAACCTAACCTCCCCTCTTTTGGAAGTTTTAACCTGGCCCTATTTATCGTTGCAGTTTTTTGACAAAAACAAGGCTAATATTTAATAAAACCCGAAAAAAGTTCAACAGAATTTCTGCCGATAAACGTAATGCGACGCAACGATGTGTCCTTGAAATACAACTGCAGGTGTCAAAAAAAATAAAACGGGAAACATACAGTTTTATAAAAAAAAAAGCCGCAGTACTTGTTTGTATTTACTGCGGCGCAAATTAAAAAGGTTCAACTATTGTATCAGCCTGGCAATTTGTTCCAAGGGAATGGAATTAGCCAAAGCAACGATCTCTGTTTCGGAGGTGTTATTTACATTTAAAGTAATTAAAGCATTACTAAAAGGTATTTCAAGCTTATAAGTCTGTGCCGCGTCACCATTATCTTCTTTGGTAAGTCTTGATTTATACCCTTGTATTTTTAGAACTTTACTTTTGCCATCGTTCCCTAAACCCGCAAGAAGCGGTGAAGTCATAAATGCGTTTAAAGTAGCGAGCATTGGTGAATTGTTTACAATTTCTATGGATGCCTTTTTTGTTCCGGCGCCATAACTGCGGTGAATGGTGGCACCAACAAAACTTACATTACCTGTTACATTATCATCTTTAGCGTTCAACTGTAACGTATCCATTTTCGAAGGCAGTAATTTCAACACTTCTTTTCCGATTGTAATATCGAGCGCCTGTAGAGTTTGTTGTAAAGCAAAATGTGCATCTTCAAGCTTACCTGCATTGTACGATGTTTTGGCGGCGGCAACGTCTTTTTTAAAATCCTGTGCGTTTAACGCGGTAGCTGCAATAAGAACTATGGAAAGTACCAATAATTTTTTCATTTTATAAGCATTAGTGGGTTAGTATTTATTTTTCTCCAAGCATTTTTTTAATCCCATCGATGTCGAAGGTGTTAACGGCATTCATCATATCCTGTTCGGTAGTGAAGTTAATGCCCTCGAAAGTGAGCATGCCTGCCTGCCCCAATTGAACAAGAACGGTATAGCCTTCATTTTGACTGAATTTGATAACAGCTTTATTACCCTTAACTTTTATTTGTTTGAAATCTTGTGTTTCCCCGTTTGACTGCGTGTAGTTTCCGGCGAAAAGGATGTCCATAAATCCTGCATACATTGAATTATTTCCTACAAGAATTGTCAACTGTTTATCATCTTTCCTGTAAACACGTTGAATAGTCAGGTTAGCCCAGCCCCATTGCGTACTGGTAACCCTGTCTTCAAGCGTATCCTTTTGCAGCTCATTAACGCTGGCGGGCAATTTCTTTAAAATTTCTTTTCCCAGTTGTAATTCAATTCCTAAAAGTGCCTGCTGAATGGAATACCGTGCTTCACTCAGGTTTCCGGCCGCCTGTGCAGTTTCTGCTTCAGTTATTTGCTGATTTACGTCGGGCGGTGTGGTATTTTTTAAACCCTCTCCTACTTTATTTGAGGGTCTTCCGCTTCGGCTGGCAGAAGTGTTGGCGGATGATGAATTTGATGTTGAAGTTGTGCTTTCGGAAGAGCCGCCAATTCCGATAGCATTGTCTATTTTTTTGTCAATTGCCTTGCTGGCGACGTCGGATGCTTTATCTTTTATCTTCTTAAGCAAACCCTGGGCAGATGAATTGCTGTGAATGAGGATACCCATACCCAACATGGCTGTTACAATGGTTAATTTTTTCATTCTCTGTGTTTTATAAATTAATGCGAAAGTACTTCTGTACAAAAATTATTACAAACCGCTCATCATGGTTTTAACCGCGTTTGTATAATCATAGAAGATTAGGAGATAGAGAATAAATTTAAAAAACATATAGAAAGAATCCTATAGACTAAAGAAATTCTGACTATAATATTCCTCGTTTTTTATCTGCAATCTTGGCGTTGTGATTTTCAAATAAATCTTTCCTGGTATGAAATTCTTGATACGGACTTTACTTCGTGCAAGAAGAACTTTACGTTCCCATTGCTTCATCTGAAGAAGCTACACGCACTTTTTCGCCTTTTATTTCAGTTAACCCAATAAAAAAATCGTTTCAAACGTTGGTAATTTCTGTCGTGTCACTTTGATTACCCGTGGTTAGGCTGGTGACAAAAGGACAAATAAATGCGGATAAAAGGGAGAGTTATGCATAATAAAAAGTCTTATTAAGCCGATGAAAATACTGGTGTATAGATTTCACAAGTAATTCACAACATGTGCATAATGTAGTATGAAATTTGACGGGTGATCAGTTATATTTGGTTATAAGAAAAACCGGTGCTGAAGGTTTCGCGGAAACATCAGTGCAATTAACAAATAAAACCTATAATTTGACAGACACTATTATCAACCTCGAAACAGTTAATCCCATTGAATTTTTTGGTGTAAACAATGGTAAACTGGATCTGCTGAAAAAGAAGTTTCCTTTGCTAAAAATATTAAGTCGTGGCACACAAATAAAATTAAGTGGAGCCCCGGAACAGATCGAAACAGCAAAAGAAAAAATTGATCTCATCCTTCAATATCTTGAAAGAAACGGGCACCTCACCGAAAATTATTTTGAACAGATCCTGGGTGGAGACGATGCCGAAGTAATCGACAACTTTGTAGACCGGAATCCTAATGATATTCTCGTTTTCGGTCCTAACGGGAAAACGGTAAGGGCAAGAACAGCGAACCAGAAAAAAATGGTACAGGCTGGCGACAGAAATGATATCCTTTTTGCAATCGGACCCGCAGGAACGGGTAAAACATACACAGCCGTAGCATTGGCAGTAAGAGCGTTAAAGAATAAAGTGGTTAAAAAAATCATTTTAACCCGTCCGGCAGTTGAGGCAGGTGAAAACCTGGGTTTTCTTCCGGGCGACCTTAAAGAGAAGATTGACCCTTACTTACGCCCCTTGTACGATGCTTTAGATGATATGATCCCTGCGGATAAATTAGGCTATTATATGAGCACCCGTACTATCGAAATTGCCCCGCTTGCTTACATGCGCGGACGTACTTTGGATAATGCGTTTATCATCCTGGACGAAGCTCAGAATACCAATGACCTGCAGTTGAAAATGTTTCTTACAAGAATTGGAGCCAACGCAAAAGCGATTATTACCGGAGACCCTACCCAGGTAGACTTGCCGAAAAATCAAAGAAGCGGGCTGGAAAAAGCGTCGCGTATCTTAAAGAATATTGATGGTATTGCTCACATAGAACTTGATGAAGAAGATGTTGTTCGCCATAAGCTTGTAAAAGCAATCATTAAAGCATATGATCGTGAAAAAGAAAAAGAACAAGTCCAGGGATTCCAGGTAAATACCAGGCATTAATAAAGTAAATGGTAACTATTAAAGAGGCGGCAAATTTTGCCGCCTCTTTTCATTTACAACCGGCTCTCTTGGTAACCAAAACTTTTTATTATTACCTTTAGCGCCCAACACAACGGTTAATGAAATATTACTTATTTATTATGGCCTGTCTGTTCTTGTTCTCCTGCAAGAATGAAGATGACGACTACCACAAACCTGAAAATGCATTAGATGCCGGAAGAGAATTTATTCAGCAATCGTTAAAAGGAAAATTTTCAACGGCAAACAGGTACATGTTACAGGACGAAGACAATCAGTTTTGGCTTAGTAAATCTATTCAAACATTTAATAAGTATAGCGAACAGGAAAAGACGTCTTTCAGTAAGGCTTCTATAGTAATCACCGAAGTTACCGATGTAATAGCTGATAGTGTTACCATTATTAACTTTAGTAATTCCTATCGAAAAATACCTCAAAAATTAAAAGTGGTAAAATACAAAGGAGACTGGCTGGTAGATTTTAAATACACTTTTTCAGGTAACCTGTGAGTTCATGTAAGTTGCCCAATATCTTTAGTAGCTCTTTTGCAACCGCAAAGTTCTTAGCAACGTGCAACTAATTCTATGTTTGGGTATTAGAACTATTAGCAGCTTTTCCACTTTTACTTTTTATAGTGTAGTTGCAGCAGTAAAATCGTAATATTGCAGCCAAATTAACTTTTTGCAGCGGGAATGGGAAGATGCCTGCATTACTGGTTATTTCTGATCGAAATTTAAGCATTTCTAAATACAAATATGGAAAAATTAATAAACGTTTTACATCCGTGGCATGGAGTAGAAGCCGGGGAACAGGCACCAAGAACTGTAAATGCAGTTATTGAAATTCCGCAGGGATCGCGGGCAAAATATGAGATCGATAAGCCCAGCGGACTTTTGAAATTAGACAGGGTCATATATTCATCTTTCTATTATCCTTCCAACTACGGATTTATTCCTCAAACCTATGGAGATGATAAAGATCCATTAGATATTCTTGTCTTATCAAGTATCAGCATTGTGCCCATGTGCCTTGTTACCGCTAAGGTTATTGGTGTAATGCAAATGATTGATGGCGGTGATGCCGATGATAAAATTATTGCAGTTGCTGCACACGATCCGTCTATTAATTACATCAATAACATCGAAGAACTTCCGAAGCACTTCTTTAGTGAACTTCGCCACTTTTTTGAAGAGTATAAGACGCTGGAAAATAAATCAGTAAAAGTAGAAGAGTTTCAGGATAAAAGTGTTGCGCTTAAAATTATCCAGGAAGCTATGGATGCTTATAAAGAGCATTTCAAATAGTTAAACAACAACTTTGTCTTGTTTTACAATAATTAGATTTTCTTGTACTATAATTTAGTACAAGAAAATCTTCTTTTTGATAAAAGAAAACCCGCTAAATAGTATTTCTGCCTACGCACGAAATGCGACGCTGGCCGGCCCCCCATTTAAACGGGCAACATGTTTAACGGGAGTGATAAAGTGGGTACTAAAATTCTACTAAAGCACGATCCTTGCTCAATTTTTATTGCTGCTCGGTTGGCAACTAAGCACTTAAGTTACACCTTGGCTTGTAACCGGCAACCCTAACTTGTATCCCGCCAACTCAATCCGTCATCCTCTTTATTACCCTGAGGTTATGTGTCCGCTTACCTGAACCACTGTTGACAATTCCAAGGTTATCCATTTTATCTATTCTTACTTTTCCTGACGCATGAATGATGGTATTTGCATCAAGAAGGATTCCAACGTGTGTTATTCTTCCTGCTTCATTGTCGAAAAAAGCAAGGTCGCCACATTTTACCTCTTGTAAAAAACCAACCGCGTCTCCCTGCGTTGCCTGCTGGTAAGCATCTCTTAATAACGGTATGTTGAAGCATTTGAAAATAAGCTGGCTAAACCCGCTGCAATCGATTCCGAAAACCGACCGCCCTCCCCACAAATAAGGAGTGTTTATAAAAGTGCCGGAAAAACTTTTAATCAATTCTGCAGTAAAGGTATTTTGTTGCGGCTCAACTACACTTCCATTAAATTCTGGCTTATACTGGCCTATAAAACCATCACTGTTAAAAAAGGTAAGTGAGCTGCCAAAAGGAACATTCATAGGTTGCTGGTTGATATAGATCTTGTTCACCCACTCCCCCGCCAGCTTTTCGTACTGATGCTCTTTTTCGACTTCACCAAATTCCTCCAATTGTGTTGCCTGGCACCATCCTTCGTAATTGTCATATACCACTCTAATCTTTACAAAATCTTTTGCTCTTTCCAGTAACTCACAAAGCTCACCAAATAATAATTGAGTTGTTTGTTCACTCCTATGCGAAGCGTCTGCACGAACAGGACAAACGGGAACCATACAAATCAAAAAAGCCATATAAAAAAGTTAATAACGTTATGGAATATTATCAATGCAGCATCCTACTTAAAAAATTATCTACATTGAAGCGTGGTTAAAAATGCATCGGCACATATCGAAGATAAGGAACTGCTGAATAAATATTACAGCAATGGAAATAACCAATGGCTGGGTATTTTGCTTGAACGTTATACCATGTTACTATTTGGTGTTTGTCTTAAATACCTCAAGGACGAAGAAGATGCGAAAGATGCAGTTCAGCAAATCTTTTTGAAGGTAGTTACTGAATTACCGAAATACAAAGTTGAATATTTTAAAAGCTGGTTATACATGATCGCCAAGAACCTTTGCCTGATGAAAATCAGGGAGCGGCAGGGACGTATACCCGTAGAACTAACAGATAACGTGTCATCAGGTGAAGAAGCAACTTCAAAATCTGATCTTCTTGAAAAAGACAGAACTCTGTCGTTAGTTGAGGAAGGCCTTGACGAATTAAGTGAGGAGCAAAAAATATGTGTAACTTTATTTTATTTGCAAAAAAGGACCTACCACGAAATTACCGCTACCACAGGATATAGTCTGTTACAGGTAAAGAGCTATATACAAAACGGCAAACGAAACCTTAAGTTAATTGTTGAGAAAAAAATGAAGAAAGTACATGGCTGACTGGAAAGAAATATTATCGGATAATGGTCAGCAGGTTAGTGATGAGGAACTGCTAAAATACCTGGACGACAATACTCCGGAAGAGGAGAAAGCAGTGATTGAAGAAAAAATCACCAATAATTCTTTTGAAAGCGATGCCATTGACGGACTACAACAAATAAACAATCCTGAACGAGTAAAAAAGCACGTAAGCCAGTTAAATCAAAAGCTTCACCAGCAACTTCACAGTAAAAAGCACCGGCTTGAAAAAGGAAAAATAAAAGATTTTCAGTGGGTAATACTTACCCTTCTTATTCTTTTGTTTATTTGTTTTATCAGTTATTTCATCATGCACCTTAATAACAAGGGTTCAATTATCGAAAAGCCTGGCCAGGAAACAAAAACTAACTGATTTCCACTAATAGTAGAGTAACCGTTTTAAATTTTTTTATTTTTGGTGGCCAACCTGCGAACATCAATTTCACATCGTTGTGTCACTCACTTGTACTTTATTTTCTTTATTCAGCTTTTTACTACCGCTCATACGTTTTTCCAACTGTTCGTCCTTCCTTTTCTTCTACAATAATTCAAACTGTTAATTTTGATACAAAACCTTTAACAAGCAGTTAATTTAAAGGAATTCTTTTTATCATTGGTACGAAATTACTCGTATATGACAAAACAGATTAAACCAACCGAAGGAGAATTAGAAATTCTACAGGTTTTGTGGGAAAAAGAAAAGGCAACTGTAAGAGAAGTTCACGAAATTATACTTCAATCAAAAGAGGCCGGTTATACAACTACCCTAAAGCTGATGCAGATCATGTTTGAAAAGGGATTAGTTTTAAGAGACGATTCTGCTAAGACTCACATCTACCAGGCTAACGTAAGCAAAGAAAAAACGCAAAGCCAATTTGTCGGAAAAATGATAAACAGCCTTTTTGGGGGTTCTTCATCGCAGCTAGTAATGCAGGCTTTAGGTAGCCAATCGCCCAGTAAAGAAGAGTTAGAGGAAATTCAACAACTTCTAAACAATTTGAAAAACCAATAATGTATGGAACAGGTAACCCACTCCCCTTTTTTGCAGGCTTTGGGCTATGCAATAATTAATAGTCTGTGGCAGTACGCACTTCTATGGCTGGTGTACGTTATTATACATTCTCTTTGCAAATTACCGGCTCACCAAAAGTATGTATCGGGGTTGTTTTTGCAAATCGCAGGGTTTACCTGGTTCTCAGGAACATTTCTTTTTTTCTACCATGAGTTTTCACAAATTGGCAACTCTTATTTGTACCCTCAAACGCCCGGCTCTTTGGAGGTTAGCAGCAGTCAGGCTGTTACAAATTCCAACCTTTTATTATGGGTGTTGCAAACTGAAAAGTTACTTCCATACTTATCTATCGCTTACCTGGCTTTGCTTTTATTTTTATCTCTCAAATGGTTGCAGGCATATCGTTATACGCAGGCGGTAAAAACCAGAGGACTACAAAAAATAGAAGTTAACTGGCGCTTGTTTGTACAGCAATTGTCGCTTCAATTAGGTATAAAGCGCAACGTTTTTATTTTCATTTCAGAGATAGTCAAAACGCCTTTAACTATCGGATTTTTTAAACCGGTCATTTTAATTCCTTTAGCCAGTATAAATCATTTGAATACTGAGCAAATGGAAGCAGTCATTCTTCATGAACTTGCTCACATCAAACGTTTTGATTACATCACTAATCTTTTCCTTACATTAATCGAAGCCATCTTGTTTTTCAATCCTTTTATGCAATTAATAAGTGGACATATAAAAAGGGAAAGAGAAAACTGTTGCGACGACTGGGTTTTGCAGTATGAATATAATGCTGCTTCATATGCAACAGCGCTTCTTCAAATTGCAACATGCCAGGCTTCTTCCAAGGTTGTATTAGCGTTGAAAGCAACAGAGGATAAGCAAGTATTGTTATTAAGAATAAAACGGATGATCGAAAAAAAGGACAAAAGCTTTTTTTATTACAAGCACCAGCTAATGGCGCTTATAGTTATGACAACAGTTTTTAGTTCACTTGCTTATTTGTCGCCTGCGAAAAAAATTAATAATTCTGCTTCAACTTCAATACATGCTTTGCAAGCAATTCAACCCCTTGCAGCAAAAATTGAAAACCCCTTATTTAATCCTGTCTATTTTCTTATTAAGCCTGGAAACGCTGTAGTAATACAAAGGGCTGAAACCAAAACTGGCGCTGCAATCGTACTGGAGAGAACTACCAACAGGAATGTAGAACCGCCTATATTGAAAAAAACAGGTGAGAAAACTGGTCTAATACCTGTACGACCTATCATTGATGCAGATGTATCTTATAGAGAAGCACCAGATGTGGAGCAGAAAGACATTGACTACCCTTTAAGCCGGGCAATTGAATTGGCAAGACCTATTACTCTACTTTCAAAGAAAAACCAGGCAATACTACAAAAACATTTAGCGAGGCTTGCAGAAGTTGCCGTAAATGAAAAAAAAGAATCAACCGTTAGAGAGGAACAGGTAAGGGATGAAATGGAAACTGCCTTGCAACAAATAAAAGAATTAAAATTACAGATAGGAGCCGCTAACCTGACGTTTTCTTTCCGCAACGAAGTGAGAAATATAAAGAATGAAAATGTAGTTGAAGAAATTACAGGGAAAAACATAGACTTAAAGAAGGAATTGAAATTATTAGCCCGGCAAATTCAAAAGGAGATAGAGGAAGTTAAACTTCAATATAATTCTTTAAACCAGGTAAACGCTGATTTCAACCTGAATTTTAACGTTCCCGGGGTAAGCGATCCGGCCAGAGCTGAAAGAAGCGGGAGTTTTTCTTATGAATACCACGAAAAACCGCGTTTAATAGGTGCTCCCGCTCCCTTAGTCAATAATTGCCTTTGCCCTAAGGCTAAACAAAAAAAGACAGAGGCGAAGCCCGCAGACGACGACACTGAATTGACTTATGAGACACCAGTACCCGCTATAGAAAGGCCTATGCCTAAAGCTACAATACGGGCTAAAAAGGTTTATATAATTAAAATTTAAGGCTTTAAATAATTACCGCGAATGAAGGCCGACTGGTGACAGTTGGCTTTTATTATGCTTTTGTACTAAGGCTTACTCTTGCCGCCAAGCTGCTCTCCAGGTATTTTAGCTACCGCGCTTTAAAAGTTTGGTTCCCTTTATGTACATTTCTATAATGTCGGTTGAAAAATGGAATAACGTTAGGAGTAGGTGTTTTGTTTAACCGCCTTCTGCCGAAGTAGGTGCTAAACCGGGGCGCCAAAAAAAGATGGAGTATCACGATACATCCGGAAGTGCCATTACCAAAGGGAACCAGCGGACAAACCGAGACGAACAGTGAAATGATGCCGGTTAAAAAAAACTACCATAAGTTGCGTGGACACCAGTCTCCATAGCTGTTTCCCAAAAGGAAACCAATTAAAATTTCATGAGAACCGCGACTCACAGTATTAAGCCTTGATGTAGTAATATCGTAAGAATAACCAACATTTATACTATTGCTGATATTCATTCCAAGCATCGCTGCCATTCCATCCTGGTTACGGTAACTTCCTCCTAACCATAAAAAATCACGATACTGGAACCTGGCATTTAAATCGAAACTAACAGGCGTACCGGTAACATATTTCACTAAGGTACTTGGAAGAAAAGTAATGTCATCGTTAACGAATAATTTATAGCCGGCAGTAACAAAAGTATGAGGTATTAATTTTCCACCGGCCAGTCGCACAGTGTCTTCTGAAAATTTTAGCCGGGAAGGAATAATATTTTGAAGAGAAATTCCGGCAAAAAAATCAGCAGAATACAACCAGATACCTGCATTAATATCGGGACTTAATCTATTAAGGTAACCGCTTCCGAAAACCACAGGATCAACAGGAACATCAAAAGAAAGTTTACCGGCATTTAAAGTCGTATTCTTTATCCCGGCGGACACGCCGACGGCGAGACTTGTTCGTGCCGAGATACCTAAATGATAGGCATAAGTTCCGTATGCTGAAAACCTGTTTAAAGGGCCCGTACGATCATTAAGAATTGTTAAACCAATTCCACTGTGTGGGTCGGCTTTTGTATAATCCTGCCAATATGCTTTTCCCCTTGGATTTTCTCCTGTAGCACTAAAACCCGTTGAAGATACCCGCTGATAGTCACTCTTTTTTATGGGGCCCTGAATGGTTAAATAAGTAGTTACAGGTGCTCCATCTATTCCAACCCATTGCTGCCGGTGGCTAATTTTCACATCTGTATAATTTTCGATACCGGCGATGGCAGGGTTTAAAATATAATTATTAAGTGCGTATTGAGTATAATGCGGTAGTTGTTGAGCAAAAGAAACACTACTTAGTGTATAAAGAACAGCAACAGTAAAAAGTAATATTCTTTTCATTGTTTAAAATTAGGTTATTGTCAAATAAATATTGGATGGCCCTTTACCAAAAACGATTTTATCGTTTAAATATTACAACGATTAAAAATTACTTAAAATAATTAGAGCCCCTTATTTCAATATGGTAACTGACCCTGTAAATGCTTTTACCCCATTTCCCGTGCTGATAATATAGTAGTATACTCCTACCGGCAAACTACCTCCAGCAAACGTTCCGTCCCACGGCCGTGCGTAACCTTTTGAACTAAAGACTATTTTACCGTACCTGTTGAAAACATCAACAGTAGCGTTGGGATAAGAATCGAGAGACTTGATAAGCCATTTGTCATTAATTCCATCTCCGTTTGGTGAAAATGCTCCCGGAATTATTGGAGCGAGAAGAAAACTAACGGTAATGTCGCCATAACCTTTGCAACCACCATCTCCAGTTACCGTCAGCCGGTAAGTAATATCCTTGTCAGGCGAACTCCTTGGTCTTCGAATGTTGGCATTGTCCAAAAAGGTAGGTGGTGTCCATTTGTATGACGAAACATTTCCTGTTATTACCGGATCTAAAACAACCGATCCTCCTTGTGCAACAAATAGTCGTGGCATTGAACGAACTGTTGGATTAGCTATTACGGTGATAGTTTGGGAAGCAGAGTCTTTACAGCCTTCGTTGGAGGTATAAGTATATGTAATGACAGAACGGCCAACTCCGGCTGTTGAGGGAGAAAATAGGCCGGAAGGAGAAACACCTTTCCCTGAAAATGAAAACGTACCGGTAAGACCGCTTGTTTCTTTTGCCTGCGTAATTGAACGGGCAGTATCATTGAGGCACATGGCCGGAACTGGGGTAAAAGTAACTTTCGGCGTCGCCTGAACTGTTACAGGGATAACTTTTTCAGTTGCACAGCTTTTCCCCGTGTAAGCTCGTAAACGCACCTGGTAAACTTCTGTTTTGTTCGATAGCGGGTAGGTATGAGAATAGAGTGTACCTGCCACAGGATGATCAATTGTTACTACAGAACCAGGCTGGTTAGCGTCCCATGTTATCTCAATTTTTATTATTGTCCCAATATCAACTGTCGAAGTATTTTCAATTTCTATGGCTGTATTACTGCAAATGTTACCGGTAGTGTTAACCTTGAAATCAGCCTTAGGTACAGCACTGTTTACGGTAAACGGTTTTGTAATAGTAGAAGAACAACCGGTATTCGATGTTGTAGTGAGAGAAACATTATAAATGCCGGCAACGGAATATTTATGTTGTGGATGTTGTTGTGTTGAAGTATTCGGATTTGTATTCGTTGCATATTGATCGCCGAAGTTCCAGCTATAAGTCAGGCGACTTCCCGGGCTTCCGGGAATATTACTGCTATCTGTAAATGCAGCAAATGGATCGTTAACGCAAATTTCAGGCATTAAAAAATTAGTAACAGGTAATGGGCGTACGGTTATTTTTTGCCTGCCCGTATCGCTTGTACAACCCACGTCGGTTTGTGTAACCAGCTTGATTGTATAATCACCCTGGATACTATAGGTTTTTGAAAAAGGATTGGGACTTTGATTAGTGGTTGAAGTTCCGTCGCCAAAAATCCAAGACCAGGATTGAATACTGCCTGAATTAGCCTTAGATTGATCAGTTATTGTAACGGGCTGATTTTCGCAGGTAGAGTTAGAAATGGCAAAAGCAGCGGTAGGAGCTTCATTGATAATAATTGTTTTTTGTTCAGTCTGAGAAATACAGCCTGCGGCAGATCTAATAGATAATGTAACAATGTAAGACCCTTTGGCAGCATATTTTTTGGCTGGATTTCGAAGTTTACTCGTCGTTCCATCACCAAAACTCCAATTCCATTCCGTGACAGAACTATTAGATGCAGTACTGTTATCGGTAAAATAAATGCTGTCTGGAACACATAACTTAGCTGAATTTGTAAAGACTGCTTTTGGCTGTTCGTATATATTTGAAACAATCTTTGTTGAATCCTTGCTGCAGCCGGCAGCAGAAGTTGCTTTAAGAAGTACACTAAACGGCCCGGTAGTTTTGTAAGGATAGGAAGGATTTTTGTCTGTAGAAGTACCTCCGTCGCCAAAACTCCATAAAAAGGTGAGTGAGGCAGCAGTTCCATCACTAATCGAAGAAAGATTGTTAAACATTGCCACTCCGGAAGGTAAACAAACTGCAGCCAAATCAAAATCAACCGTTGGACTTGCATATACGGTAATACTTTTAGTAACTACTGCACTTTTACAGCCGGAACTGTTTTCGACCTGCAATGAAACGCTCTTCGGTCCCGTCGTTTCATACATGCTGGTTATAGGGGCTTTTGAAGTTTCGGTCGTTGTTTTACCGTTGCCGAAATTCCAATACCATTTGGTAATACTGCCCGACGGAATTGTTGAAGCGTCGGTAAAAGTAACCGGGCTGTTAACACAGGCCGGCGAAGAAAAATTAAAATCAGCAACAGGCTGTGGATCTATTATAAGTGGTTTTGTAGTTTCTCCGAAACAGCCAATATCATTTATCGCGGTTAATTTCACATTATAGGTTGCTGCAGCAGAAAAAGTTTTTGGCGGATTTTGCCTTGTATCTGCAGGTCCATCTCCAAAATCCCATACCCATTTATATAAAGGTTTTCCGTTATCGGTTGAAGCATCTTTAAAAGTGGCAGCGTCTGTGGCACATCCTGAATGGGTGTAAGTAAAATCAGCGATCGGTGCCGGGAGCACAGTTATATCAAAAGTATTTACTTGTTGGCCGTTACAACTGTTTGCAGAAGAATTATCGGTAGTGACCTTAACAGGAAAAGTACCGGTTCCGTTAAATGTGAATTGCGTTTGCAAAGTATAAACGTACAGAGTAACTCCATCTTTCACATAACTCGTGGATACAACGGGATTGCTTATCGGAATTGCTTGTGAAGGAGAAAGATTGGGATTGTCGGCAAAATCCCAAATGATAGATGAAGGCTGGTAAGGTAACGTGAGAGAAGGAGAAAAAATAGTATTCTTACAAGTAACAGGAATGTCTACCGGGCTATAGGGGTTTTGAATAGTAATAAAGCGGTTTAAGTCTTTTATATTAGTACCGGCATTGTAACCGTACGACTCAGTTTCTCCATATCCGTAGGCAATTGCATTAAATCCGGCATCGGCCCGGAGATTATGAGAGCCTGCCTTAACTTCAAACGTCGCAAAAGAAAAAGCAGGATCTCCAGCATGAGTCGAAAAAGAACCAGCCCCCGGTACTCCATCTAACCTAAAACTTTGGACGGCTGAAGATTTAATAATTACATTAATATAATGATAGGCAATTTGATAATGCCTGGTTGAGTTTAATGTTATCTTATCAATTGTTTGTTCTATCGGACTTATGTAAATCATTTCCGGGTCTCCATAGGCACCAAATGAATTTCCGCAGGGCTTCGAACCGTTCGCATCACTCGAAGTGATATATTGAGCTACCATTACCGGCTTATCCGAAACAATGCTTTGTGGTGTGTTTGCGATAATCTCATAGTAAAAATTGCGTTCGAGTTTTGTAAGTCGAACGCCACCAACTGTAACAACAGTAGAGGGATCGTTTACTGCAATGCGGAAATAGTTATTTGAAAGTTTGGCAGTAGGAACAGTAAGATACTTGTTTCCCCAGGCACTCCGTGGAAATACCTGTTGTATCAGATTGTCGGCGGAAGGGGCGTCTGCGGCGTTATCACAATTAATTGAAACACGGCCGGCTCCCGAAAAAACTGCTATTTTTTCACAACTTTGAATTCCGTTCCGTACCGAACGGATCCTTGTTCCTGTTAAATCCACTCCCGTAAGACCTGTTGTCTCACCCATCAGGTTAAAAATTTCTCCCTTTTTTAATGGAACAACAAAACTTTGTCCAGCGTTGTGCTTAAGAGTTTTTGCAGAAGGAGTGATTTCAACCTCGGTATTATCTTCTGTTGCAATAACAAAAGCCCAGGAATGCGCGTCACCAGTATTAGCTTTCTGTGTGAAATTCAATGAATAATAATCCGACCCTAGTGTTTCAACCGGAAATAACAGTGAAGCACCTGAATTCGATGAACTATATATATGAGCATAGGCAACAATAGGTTGATTGCTGGTTATATGTATGCCCCTATTAAAGGTCCCTTCTTCATTTAAACGCGAATCTTGTCCACCATCTTTTGGTATCGGGTCCGACTCAGTAACTGCATTTGCAGTAACCTGGTACGTTTTAGACCAACCTACACCCGGTATTTCTACTTTTACTGCGGCGGCTACATCTGAAGTAAAATACAACCTCATATCCTGGTCATTCAAAGCATTTCCTGCAGCTTTCATATCCTGGTGATAACCGTACCCCACCCAAAACTCTTTGCCTTTATTTGACAACTCCTGTGCATCAGCGGCCGTAAATACTAACAGTAAGAAAAATGTATACAGCAAGCTTCGGAGCATAAAATGAATGTGGACGTATTGGAAGGATAAAAAATGTCGTTGGTAAGATAAATTTATAGAACAAATAGCTGCTTGAGGAAAACTATTTAACACTGGAGTTCAATAGGTGTATGGCATTAGGTCCTTCGCAGAATAACAAGTCAAGTATACTCAAATTTGGCTGAAATCCCAACCTGTCTTCAAAAACCTGCGAATATTTTGGAGTCCAGTTCTCCCTGTTTGTCTGAAAGTTCTTTGGAAGAATTTCATTCCTGCAATCAACTTCTTCTATATAATCCTTTTGAAAGCTAGAAGTATATTCTATTAACGTATTGATATTTAATGTCTTAAGGATGTAATCTAAAATATTAATATTAAGAGTAAAAAGTTTTTTCTCTTCCGAGAAGATCAAATTCTTAATATCCGAGGCATAGTAATCAAAAAATGGCGCCTTGCTATAAGCAGAGCATATACTTCTCCAATGTATTGTATTCCAATTAGTTGTGTAATCTATTTGAACTTCTTTAATTAATTGTTTTTGCTCCCTGCCCCCGGCAACCGGTATGGTAAGACTTGTTATTCCATTCGCCCCCGCTATGATGTAGCGATTGCGAAAACTCATTTTTTGAAAGCTTTCACATTGCTCCAATTTCACATATTTTGTTTTAATTACTTTTTTAATGTAATCTACACATGGAAACAATTGATTTTCAATGACTAAAGACATAATTATTTGTTTTTACAGGAGGGCTTCGTAAATCCGGATGCAGAGCTGTTATAAAGCCTAAACTGCTATAAAGTTGCTCTATTTAATATATTAATTAATACACATAAACGTATGGCCAGCAATGCGTTATTTCAATTATACTTAACTAAAAATATTAGTCATGGATATTATTAAAAAGATTGGATTGCGGAGGCCTGAATTCTAAAAATATTAGTAACAAATATAGAGGTTTTAAGCTTGTTTTTCCTCCGTATAACCTTAAAGTCCTTTATTTTGCAATAAATGGAATTTATGACAAAGCTCCTCCCCCTCCTCGCGGTCCTGATTTTGGGCATTACTACTTCCTGTCAAAAGCCGCAGGCTTTTGATTACAGGGATATTAAAAATTTTAAAGTGGAAGGTTTCGGTGCAACGAAGTCGAGGGTATCGATGGACCTTGTTTTTTTTAATCCCAATAGTTACGGCGTAGATCTTAAAAAGGTAGATTCAGACATTTATCTCAATAGTGTCCTTTTAGGAAAATTTGTGTTGGACACAACAATGCGAATTCCCCAGGCTTCTGAATTTACCTTACCCGCCAGCTTTGATGTAGACATGAAAAATATCCTAACGAACTCCCTAAATCTATTTCTAAGTAAAGAGGTGCTCATTGGCGCCAAAGGAAGCACAAGGGTTGGTAAAGGCGGTTTCTACGTTACAATCCCTTTCACATATGAAGGCAAGCACAAATTAAATTTATTTTAATAGGATGATTTCTGGGGAGGAAGCAGAAAGACTTTCCTCTACCCTTTTTCGAACAGTCGAAGAAGTATAAACAGCATCTCCCTTCTTAATTATGTTTTTTTTGGGAGCCGGCAGTTCATCGTTCATTTTCCTTTACTTGCGACGCTCCGTTTATCGGCAGATTTTCACTCTGCAATTTTGCTTCTCCCACTTTTACCGCTTTCGAATACCGCTTTCGAATTTTTCTACCATTTTTTTCTTTAGACTTTTTTCCAATCCGGTCATTTATTGTACTTTCAAAACCATGAACACTAAAACAAACCATATGAAAAGTTTTTCAGTTATTATTCTCCGCATTTCCCGAAACCTCGCACAAGCAGTTTTATTTGTGTTTTTAGGGGCTTCATCTGCGCAAGCAAACGAGGTTGGCAATGAGAATGCCGATTCCTCCACTCTTGAGGGCCGGTGGGATATTACCATTAATATGCAGGGAAAAGAAATTCCATCGTGGCTGGAAGTGCGGCATTCAGGGTTGCATACACTGGTAGGTGACTTTGTTGGTTCAAGTGGAAGTGCACGACCTATTTCAAAGGTTAATTTTAGCGGTGGAAAGATGAGTTTTTCAATCCCGCCCCAATGGGAGACCGGGAATGATCTTTCAGTGGAAGGTACCCTGCAAGGAAATAACCTGGGCGGCTCTATCCTGCTGCCCGACGGGAAAACTTATAACTGGACAGGTGTCCGGGCACCCTCCCTTCGTCGACAGGGTGAACCTGCGTGGGGGAAACCGGTTAAGTTGTTCAGCGGCACAGATCTGAAAGGTTGGCATGCTATGGGCGAAAACCAGTGGAAAGCGGAAAACGGCATTCTGAGAAGCCCAAAATCCGGTTCTAACCTTGTGACAGACGAACGCTTCACCGACTTTAAGTTGCACATTGAATTTAGATATGACAAAGGCAGCAACAGCGGAGTTTATCTTAGGGGAAGATACGAATTACAGATTGCAGACAGTAAAGGGTTAGAACCACTTAAAGACCAGTTGGGTGCTGTATACGGATTTGTTTCACCCAGCGAAATGGTGGCAAAGGAAGCCGGTGAGTGGCAATCATACGATGTTACACTTATAGGACGAATGATTACAGTTGTCGCTAACGGCAAGACTGTTGTCTGCAACCAGGAAATTCCGGGCATCACTGGTGGTGCGCTTGATAGTAAAGAGGGCGAACCAGGGCCCTTACTGTTGCAAGGCGACCATGGACCTATTGAGTTCAGAAACATTGTATTAACCCCTGCAAAATAAAAGATGCACTTTCTGTGTTTTAAATAGGTCTGGCTTTAATGCCAGACCTATTTATTTTATAACCTGTTATTCACCCCATGCGGTAATGACGAAATTTCTTGCCCCCCCGGAATTCCGGTGTTCACACAAATAAATGCCCTGCCATGTTCCAAAGGCCAGCTTGCCGTTGCGTATAGGAATCAACACAGAAGACCCCAGGATTGCTGCTTTTAAATGCGCGGGCATGTCGTCGGATCCTTCATCGGTATGAATATAATCAGGATCATTTTCCCGCACTGCTTTATTAAAATACGTTTCAAAGTCTTTTCTTACAGAAGGGTCGGCATTTTCATTAATGGTTAACGAAGCAGAAGTATGCTGGATAAAAACCTGGCACATGCCTGTTCTTATTTCTGATATTCCAGGAAGTGCACCTATAATTTCTTTTGTAATAAGGTGAAAGCCTCTCCTTCGTTCCGAAAGCCTTATTGTTTGCTGATGTATTTTCATACCGTTCGTTCTTATGCTGACACAGCAATATTAAGCATAATAGTATATATGCCAGAGCGCGTAAACTTAACTGCTAAGTAAACGACGGATAAAAAAAATTAAGTTGTAGCCCAGTTCGAGGCATAGTTACTAACAAAATCGCGGTGCATACATATATTAATGTTGACAACTATTTAGGCCACTTTAATTGAAAACGCAGGATTTTGAAGTATTTTTAATCGATGGAAGCCTGCTATCAAACCCTGTCAACTATCTATGAAATCGTCAAGTCAGACCCGTCTCCACATACTTATTTATGTACGCCTCATGAAATTATATTAAGGCAAACGCAAGACTGGTCGTTAATTCAAAAACATTTGGAAGCCCTGGCAGCAGAAAAGCTGATTAATATCAAGCAACTTGATAAAATTGCTATATCTATAAACCCGGAAGGAATTACAAAAGTAAAATCCCTGAAAAATAATTTTGTCAACAACAATTTTTCATTTCCCGGCGAGGAAGTTAAACTTCCTATGGGTGAATCGAAACTCTAAGTTTTTGGCCAACTTGCGCACAAACAACTGTATTACTAATATTAAAGACGAAAACCGGGGCAATTAACCAGTCAGGAATGCTTTTTTGTTTTACACTTTATGGTTATACAAAAGGTACGTATAACAAAAAGACCCTCATCGTGTGAGGGTCTTTTTTATAATTGCAATTTTCTAAATTTTAGTGCTTACCATTTTTGCCTTTCCCCTTGTCTCCCTCGCTCTTGTGTGAATTGGATCCTTTGTAACGGTATGCCTTTCCTTTAGGATAATGTTTTTGTTTAGGCGCTTTGTATTTTTTTACATGGGTTTCATTTTGTATCCAAACATCAGGAGTTTGATTATACACGATATAACGAGGCCCGTTAACTGTCCTGATGCTAACAGGTAACACGGTCACCTGGTGTCCAACTCCCATTGTCTTGGTATACGTACCGCTTTTGGCTTACATCCTAATAAGTGTTGGAAGAAGGATAGTAATAGAATTTCCACCGGGCCCGGCTAGCAAAACTAACACCCACAACTAATAAAACGAAGAACAATAGCTTTTTCATAATGATATTTTGCGACGATAGGCAAACCTGGATCCAAAGATTTATAAGAGGCTGGTAAACGAGCATTATAGCCATGCTCTCATATTTTTATACAAGGTACCAATGCGCAGTTTTTTAGCGACGAGTAGTAAAACAACGGTACAAGTGAGTGACACAACAATGGCGAATAGAATTTCTACAGATGGTCCCAAAAGAAAAAACCGGCTTAGTAAGAAACTTTCCTGGCTTGTTAAGTACCCGCATTTGCTACTTCACTAAGTGCCACCAAGACGCCTTACCTGCCCTTTGTTTTCGGCAGTACATTATGCTTGTTTGCCCAATCATTCCATAAACTATCCAGTTGTGTCACTATTGCGGGAAATCTGTCGGCAACGTCATTCATTTCCGTTTCATCCTTATTTATTTGGTATAAATGCCATTTCTCGCGGGGACGCGCCACTAACTTCCACTCTTCTGTGCGCACGTATTTTGCACCGAAGTGTTCGTTAAACAAAACCTTGTGTCCGCCCCAACGTTTTCCCTTAAAAACCGGTGCTAAACTCGAACCTTCCATCGGCGTTATTTTATTTCCGTTAAACTCGGTTGGATATTTGGCGCCCGTGATCTCAACTACGGTCGCCATAAAATCCATAACATGTCCGGGTTGGTTTATAAAACTCCCGTTCTTTACAGTAATTCCCTTGGGCCAGAAAGCGATGAGCGGTGTGTGAATACCGCCTTCATAAGATTCAATTTTCCAATATTGATAAGGGGTATTCGCTACATTGGACCAGCGATCGCCGATTGAAGCAAAAGTGGTTTCGCCTCCCGGCATTACATCCTTTTTTACCGAGAAACTGATCTTTTGACCATTACGTGTCTCACCGGGACGGTCGAAACCTGCACCATAACCGGCTGAATTTTCAGGGCTGGCGCCATTATCACTTAAAAAAAGGATCAAAGTGTTTTCAAGTTCACCTGCCTCTTTCAAAGCATTTATAATTCTTCCTATGCCCTGGTCCATCCGGTCGATCATTGCTGCATGCACGGCCATCGCTCTTGCATCCCATTCTTTATCCGGGTTCTGTTCCCATGTCAGGTCGTTTTTCCACCGGGGTGAAAGAGGTGCTTTTACCGGATCTACTAGACCCAGGTTAACCATCTTTTTATAACGTGCTTCGCGGATTACGTCCCATCCCCCTGTGTAAGTAGCCTTATATTTTTCAATATCTTCCGGCAAAGCATGCAGCGGCCAATGAGGTGCAGTTTCAGCTACGTAAAGAAAAAAGGGTTTCTCTTCTTTACTGAATTCTTTTATATAAGCCACCGCCGTATCATTGATGGCGTCAGTATGGTAATAGCCTGCAGGAACACTGGTCACGGGTGTTGTTCCGTTTACCAGGCTGAAGGGATCAAAAAAATCAACGACACCCCAAATATTCCCATAGTATTTTTCGAAGCCCCTGTTAACAGGATATTGTTCGAGGGGAGAAAAAGCAGGATAGTTGGTTTTATGCGTTAACCAGTCAGATTGAGCTTGTGCCCCTTTTTGTTCTATTGTATTAGATACATGCCATTTACCCACCATACCCGTATGATAACCTGTCGCCTTGAGCACTTCGGCTATTGTAACTGCATTTTCTGTAATGTGTCCTCGGTAGCCTGGCAGGTGGCGGTCTTCAGTCATCTCTCCTATACCTGCATCGTGATTATATAATCCTGTTAATAAAGCGGCTCGGGTAGGACAACAACGCGACGTATTGTAGAATTGCTTAAATCTTAAACCATTTGCGGCGAGGTAGTCGATATTAGGTGTGCGAATTTCTCCCCCATAACAGCCAACATCAGAAAATCCCAGGTCATCGGCAAGTATTACAATAATATTAGGGCGTTTATTCTTTTTAACTGC
The DNA here is from genome assembly GCA_028288485.1 of Segetibacter sp. Lineage (GTDB taxonomy): Bacteria > Bacteroidota > Bacteroidia > Chitinophagales > Chitinophagaceae > Segetibacter. The sequence goes on along the minus strand of JAQBNO010000021.1, from coordinate 8,764 downwards.
AGCTGGGTTTTTAAGAAATATAAATAGCGCAGCAGTTACAGTTAAAAGCAGAAGGAAGATGACCCGTTTCATTGGCTGAGTTAATTTGAGAATGACAAGTTCCGATTTTGTTCTAAATTCTTGTTCAAAATATTTTCTTGTTGCCCGAAGACAATTTAAATAAGCATTTTTGGAGTTATTTTTTTCTTATGGGCCATACTTTATTACAACTATTAAACTTCCGTTGCGTCGCACTCTTGTACATTTTATCGCTTAACAGCAATAATACAAGTGAAATGACAAATGTTAGTGCGTATGGTTAATTCAATATATAAGCTTCGCAAGTCGAAGGTAGGCACCAAGGAAAGTAATAATTTAAACGAAGTCTACTTTAAACAAGACCGGGAAAATTAATCTAAAAACGAGAAATGACAAGGATAGTATGAAAGGCAGCCGCAAAGAAAGCGCAAACACAAGCTTTCCGAAATGTACAAAAATGCTTTTTCGCTGCCGGTAATTATTGGCCTCTTTCTTTTAAAATTCTATAATATTGTTTTCGCAAATTAATCAACAAGCACAAACATTTCTTTGGAAGGAATCTTTACAACCACACTCGACCTAATCGGAACCTTTGCATTTGCCATTAGTGGGATAAGGTTAGCATCTGTTAAACAGGTTGACTGGTTTGGTGCTTATATAATTGGTTTAGTAACCGCGATTGGAGGTGGAACCGCAAGAGATTTGTTACTTGATGTAACTCCGTTTTGGATGTTGGACAGTAAATATTTCCTAACCACCGGAGTTGCTCTGCTCGCAACTTTGCTGTTTAAGGAAAAACTGTTTAAATGGCGAAACACCCTATTCCTGTTCGATGCCGTAGGACTGGGATTGTTTACAATAGTTGGAATTAACAAAAGCGTTGAAGCCGGCTTGCCATTTTGGGTTTGTATTGCTATGGGCACTATTACGGGGGCGATAGGAGGTGTAATTAGAGATGTTTTATTAAATGAAGTACCACTATTATTACGAAAAGATATTTATGCGCTCGCATGTGTAGCCGGCGGAACTGTCTATTTTGCGTGTATCCATTTCAATCTTTCAACCAGTTTAACCGAACTTATTGCTGCGTCGATAGTAATATTAGTGAGGGTGATCGCTTTAAAGTTTCATATTCATTTACCGGTATTACATTCAATTAAGACTAATTCTGGCGACCAGGTAAACAAAACATAACTTGGCGCCGCTCGCACCCACCGCCAGCCGGCGGCCCCTTTAAAGGTTCCTACAAGCAAATTTCAACACGAACCCCCACAGTGTGTGCGAGGCGTTCCGGCTAATTCTATAAACTGTAATCGTGCTAAAATAAGTCGCCCTCTTTTTGAAAGGGAGGAGCGGGAAAGTCAGTATGTAGTGACGTTTACCTTTCAACTCGTGGATAAAGAAAGCCCCTTATCAATATTTTCTATCCAAACGTGGAAGCGACTTTACGAGCATCATAAATACAGGATGGTTTAAACAGTACATGTTTTGCTAAATAGAATTAAGCCCGGTACAAGAGTGCGACGCAACGACGACTGATTAAAGATATTCGGCGCGGCCACAACCTTTTTAAACTAAACAGCCTTAAAGTTAGCTGCTATATTGCAGTTGTATCTTTAAACCTAAAGGCAACATTACTTTCATTATACCCTTTTATAATTTTATAAAAGCTCCGTGCAAAGCGGTTTTTTCATCCTGTAAAAATATGCCGTACACATATAATCCCTTTTGCAGAGTAGCTGTATTTATGGTATAGATATTTGAACCGGCAACAATTTTTAAGTATTGAGTAAGGGCAATTCTACCTGAAGCGTCATATACCCGTAATGTACCTGAAGAATTTTTTTGGGCGTTTATTTCCAGCTTGGCGTCGCCGGCGGTGGGATTGGGATACCAGTAATGAGTGTAATCATTTCTTAGTTTTACCAATGCTACCGGGCTGTATTGAACTGCCCCTTTTGAAGAGCGATGGGCGATCCTGTAATAATTAACCGCAGCCATATTGTTGTCGGTAAAGCTATATTTATTTGCTGCAGCGGAGCCAGCGCAATTAACCCTGCTAACTGTAACGAAATCTTTTTCATTTATAGACCGTTGCACCTCGAATACCTCGCAGTTTTCTTCTGTTGCAGCTGTCCATTCAAGTATTGTTTTATTACCATCCTGAGAAGTGGTAATATCAATATTCGTTTCACGTAACGCAACGGATCTACGGGGAAGACGTGGAGCCTGCACACCTTTTTTAGTAGGGGCAGCAACCGTTGCAACGGTTGTTTCGTTCAAACATTTACTATTGCTGTTTACATAATAGGCTTTTGCGAATGCTGTAGTAAAGGTGGGAGAAGCAATGGTTGAAACAAAATACCACTCATGCTGTGCTTTATCTGCCCGCAAGTCTATGATGCCATAGCCCCGACCCGCAAGCTCGGCATATTTAATATGGGAATTGGTTTTGTAAATAACAGGTTGGGCAACACCGTTCAACCACTTTTGAGCACGCGAGGTAACAGAGGTAACAACAAATTCAACACCTGCAGAATTGAAGCAAGGCGTAAAGAGTGTACGAGGTACGTACTGATTATCGGGCAGTTCACTAGCCCAGGAACTATGAATGTCACCGGTTAAAACAACTACATTACTTTTACTTCGTATTACATTATATAACCGGTTTCGTTCGCCCGCATACCCATCCCATTGATCCATATTCGCAGGTACACTTAATAACCTGAGAGGAGCCATCATTACCTGTTGCGCGATAATTTTCCATTGCGACGGACTATTGGTAACAGACGAGGTAAACCAGCTGAGCTGTGCTGCTCCTATTAATTTTCTTTGTGGGTTTTGTAAATATGACGGTAAATTGACGTTGTATTGCTTGTCTCTCTCTTTCAGCCTTGTGTCAAGAAAAAACAGTTCGCCAAGGTTTCCATACCGTACCGAACGGTAAATGACATCACCGGCTGTACCATTAACTCTTGTTGGCAACCATTCGTGGTAAGCTTTTACAGACGCTGCTTTCCTGTTTACCCAGCTTCCTTCTACACCTTCGGTATGATTCCCGGCACCCGTAGTATACGAATCATCGGCACTTTCATGATCGTCCCACACGTTGAAGAATGGGTACTGCTGGTGCAACCGCATTAAGTTTGAATCAAGCCGGTAGTAATTATACCGCACCCGGTAATCCGACAAGACCAACGTCTCAGTTGCGGGCTGCAGATTGAATAACGAGCCATACTCGCCGTTACCGTATTCATAAATATAGTCACCCAAATGAATAACTGCATCAACATCATTTCTGTCTTTAATAGCTTTATAAGCATTAAAATAACCATGCGCATAGTTGCTACAGCTTACCACTGCAAACCTTACATTCGCCGTTGCAGCTGAAGGTGCCGTTTTAGTCCGTCCCCTGAGACTCATTTTGCTATTGAAGTCAAACTCGTAGTAGTAAAACCGGTCACTTAACAAGCCAGTTACATCTGCTTTTACGGTAAAATCTTTTGAAGCATCTGTAAATACCGAGCCGGTTTTCACAATGTTTCTCATGGCAGTGTCTGTTGCTACACGCCAATTTACCAGCGCGTTCGAATTAGTTGTTGTTACCCTTGTCCAGATAATGACACTGTTGGATGTAGGATCGCCTGATGCAACGCCATGGTAAAAGGGAGCGAGGGCGGGATTTAAGTCAGAGCGATTTTGTGAAAAGGTAATAACGGAATTAACGAGCAGGGAGAGTAAAATTATTGGTTTCATATAGACAGAATAAGATTACAAAATAGTGAGACGAGAAGAAAATTTATTTCATAGAAGGTAAGAAATTCTAAGTTATGGATAAATAATGGTATACGAACGCGCGGTAAAAAGATTACTAAAGGTAAAATGATGGTCTTAACCATCAGAAGCTGTACAGGAATGGGCTTTTATTCCAATTTTCCAGTGATCAAATAGCAAGGGTTTTTCGGCTTGTATTAACGGGTAGTTTTTATGCACGCTGCCTTTACCCATTATTTTGTTTTAACCTGAGGTAGTTTGGAGGTTGGGTACAAGAACAATCAGTTATAATGACGGTGTAAATGAAATTATGCGGATAATTTTCTGAGGTACCAAAAAGATATTATTTTCACCGCAATCCCCCCTAATAATAAGTCGATATGTATGTAATTAAATTAAGAAGTTTAATGGGTTTTCTCTGTTTCCTGTTCTTATCCGGTTTAATTAATCCTACTGATCCTATAAAAGCGCAGGAAAATAGCAAGCGAATAGCAGCACCTAAACTTTTTTTTGGCAGGACGGATTCGAATGGCGTGCACTGAGAAATAAGCGGTTTACGCTTGCCAAATATTTACGTGATGGAAGTGAATTGTTGTTTGACAATCAAAAAGATCCGTTGCAAACTCATAACTTAGTTTCTGACCCTTTTTATGCAGATGTATACGAAAATTTAAAGTCGAAAATGCAAAAGAAGATGGCTGCGCTTAGTGACGAATTTAAACCATGTAGCTGGTACAAAGATAGTTGGACCGATGGTAAAAGAAATATTATTGCTTCTGCAGTCGGCAAATTTTAAACAAGTCAGGAACTGCTGTAAAAATTAAATTGAAAAGTGAGTTAAATGCGGCTATGTTTAAAACAGTTAGCCCACATTACATATTTTCATTTTCCTGCAACTAATAATAAGGTGTTGGGGCTCCACAGTTCTCCCTAGTGTAAGCCAGACTTTGCCTGGAATTTAAAGAGTTACTGTTAACGTACATTCGGCTGATCCTTTCTTTTTTAGCATCAGTTCAAAAGTTCCTGAGTCAATCTGGCTTTCATTCACATGCACAGTTGAAGACATACAGATAGCGGCAATTACCAGGAGGACCAACTAAAATAAATGAATTGAAAACTCATCCCGTAACCCGGCAATATCGGACTAGCAGTACAAGTAAATGATATCTCCTGCAAAGGAGACATTAGACAAAGGGATTCATTCGGACAACGATGAATCAAAGAACAACAGCAGGGAACATAAAAACCGTCCTTCCGATAATACTTACGCTATCCTCAATTACTCACAGGTCACGAAAAGATACTTCAACCACCTCACTCCTTCCACGAGCTGTCGTACTTCATGCGTTGTAACGGAGAACCTTCTTTTTTTTTCCAGCTACTCACTTACTGTAAAAGTGGTTGGGGAATTAGCGCTCTACATTATTATACGTTTCATCATCGACAGGTTCCAGCCATTGGGGCGTGCCGGCAGTGATTGCAAGGTGTTCAAACCAACTGTCTTTTGTAGCACCATGCCAGTGTTTTACGCCATCATGAATGACAATAACATCACCGGCTTTTAAGAATTGAGCCCTTTCTCCTTCTTGCTGATACCACCCTTCGCCACCAGTTACTAATAAAAGTTGATATCCGCCCCGATGAATATGCCAGTTATTTCTGCATCCGGGTTCAAAGGTTACATTCCCAACACCAACATTTACTTTGGGGTCAGCAACTAATGTTTTAAGATAACTCTGTCCTGTAAAATATTGTCCCATCGGATTTACATCCCCGGCGGGGAAAATAACCCCGTTTTTTACTTCTTCATTTTTTACCATTTTAAAAGCCTCCTATAAGTTTATTTTCAGGAATAATTTCGTTTAAGCAGCCACTCATGCTGGAAGTGAAACACCGGTGGTTTCCTCACACAAGCTTAAAAATCGCTCCTGCAACAGTACATCGTCAGCTTCCGGGTTGTAACGCATTTCTTTCCGATGATAAAAAAAACGCCCGCTTACCTTTGCCTTTTCATCGTTGCTCACGGCAAGCCACACCTGTGTCTCGTATCCTTTTTCCAGGTCACCGGGAGCCCCTCTCCCGCCCATTTTTGTAGGAACCCAACCTGGATTAAGTGCATTGGCGTAAACAGTTCGCCAATGCCTTGCTACAGCCTTACAAAGCATCACCACATGCAATTTTGTATCTGAGTAAGTAATACGACTAATGGCGGTTTTAAAACTTTCCAGTTTTGATCGACCGCTTTCGTGCATGTCGGAACTGAGGTAGATGAGCCGCTTTGGTTTTTGTACCAGGCATGTTAGTATGTACGGCGCTAATGTATTAACGGGGAATAGCTGTTCTGGAGGAGCCTGGTAAAGCGCTGCATTGTGAATGACGGCATCAAATGTGCCTAAAGCATTCACTTTTGAAGCCAGCTCAATTGTCTCTTCTATATTGGAAAGGTCGCCTGTAACTACATTTTCTGCACCGGCTGCTTTATCCAAAGCCTCCTGTCCTCTTTTTTCACTCCGTGCATGAAGAACAACCTTATGCCCTTGACCCATCAGTGCTTTTGCTGCCAATTGTCCAAGTCCATCCGCCGAGCCCGTAATAAATATTCTTGACATTTTACTGATTTTTCAGCGAAGCCATATCAATTACAAAGCGATATTTTACATCACCCTTTAGCAAACGGTCATAGGCTTCATTGATTTGCTGAATGTTGATCATCTCTATATCCGAAACGATATTGTGTTTACCACAAAAGTCAAGCATCTCCTGTGTTTCAGCAATGCCACCAATCATTGAGCCAGCAAAACTTCTGCGGTAAGGAATAAGACTGAAGGCTGCCACAGGAAGCGGATGTTCAGGTGCTCCTACCAATGCCAACGAACCATCTACTCTTAACAGGTTCAGATAAGCATTGATATCGTGTTGTGCGGAAACGGCATCCAAAACAAAATGAAGCTTGCCTGCATAACGGCTCATTTGTTCATCATCTTTCGAGAGGATCACGTCATCTGCACCCAAACGTTTTGCATCTTCAACTTTTGAAGTTGAAGTGGTAAATACAATAACCTCTGCACCCATTGCTTTAGCCAGTTTAACTCCCATGTGGCCCAAACCTCCAATACCAACAATGCCTACTTTTTTGCCGGGGCCCACATTCCAATGCTTCAAGGGCGAAAACGTAGTGATGCCTGCACATAACAAAGGTGCAGTAGCTGCCAGGTCGAGGTTTTCGGGCACCCGCAAAACAAAGGCTTCATCTACAACAATGCTTTCTGAATACCCGCCATAAGTTTGCGTGCCCAGGTGTATATCGGGTGAATTATAGGTGCCTATATTTCCTACTTCACAATACTGTTCCAGGCCTTCCTTACAGTAGTCGCACTGGCGACAGCTATCTACCATACAACCGACGGCTGCATGATCACCTGGTTTAAACTTCTTTACATGATCCCCCACACTTACAATCCTTCCAACTATTTCATGACCGGGTACACAGGGATAAATGGTGTTATGCCACTCGTTTCTTGCTGTGTGAAGGTCTGAATGGCACACACCGCAGAATAATATTTCAATCTCTACATCGTGTGAGGTAAGGTTTCTGCGCTTTATGTTTAACTGTTGTAAGGCTGCGGCTGCAGCTTCAGTACCAAATGCTTTTACTTCTTTCGCTTTGATGGCAATTGCTCCTTCTGCGGTTGCTCTTACTGCTTCCATAATTGATAATTTTTAATTGAGGATTTATGTAACTGTTTCAACAATTGTACTTCAATAACCGTACAAGGTTCTGCTACATTGAGCAAGCTATACTCTTCCTGATAAATAATAAAGTCGGTGCCGCATTAATTTTCGTTATAATATTCTGCATCCGAAACAGGATGCAGCCATTGTACAATGCCTTTCTCTGTATTCGAAATGATGTAGAGTTGTTGTAAACCGCTTTCAGGGCTTGCGCCATGCCAATGCATCGCATTTGGAGGACATTTTACCACATCTCCCTTTTTGATTGTTTGCCGGGGTTGCCCTTTTATTTGGTGGTATCCAATTCCATCAGTAATAATTAAGATTTGACCTGCCGGATGTGTATGCCAATTGCTTCTTGCACCCGGCTCGAAATAAACATTGCCTACAAGCGTGTTATAGACTGTATCATTGGCAACTAAACTTGTGTTCCAAGCCTTGCCGGTAAAATTACCGACTGCACCTGCTTCACCTTTTGTAAAGATGGCTTGTAGTTCCCGGTTTTTATTTTGTTGCATACAACTTGTTAGAAGCAACGCTATTGATGCTAATAATAATGTTTTCATTTTAAGTAAGTTTTCTGTGTTGCATTTTATGTAAAATCGCTCTTTATCTTAAGCCTTCTCCTATTCAGGCTTGTTACTTTCTTTGTGGTGAAACACAGAAAGTAACCAAAGAAAATTCAAGAAAGGAACGATAACATTCCATTCCTTTCATTGTTCCATGATTTGCTGTTGTACTACTGTGGCTTCAACATTTATTTTTCATGCCTATTCTTTTTCAGCCCTTCAATTGGTTGCAGTCGCGGCTTTTTATTTCTTCCATCGACCTCAAAAAAAAGGCGTTAAGACATAAAATAGATGTTACTGGCGTTTGGTCATGTTCAATATCAGTAAGTCCTATTAAAGCCCGTTTATATTCTTCCGTTGTTACTTATTTGACCACTATTTTTTATTCTACGGGGTGGTCGATTTTCAATTCATTTTAGCCTGTCCCGCTAATTTTTAGCCTTTTCGGTGCAGGCTCGATTTTCCGTTTCTTTTTTATCAAGAAAAAAGAAAAGCAAAACATAAGAAATATAACATGATAAGCAAAACGCCATAAAAGCTAAACAGAAAACAAATAGTACAAGTGAGTGACACAACGATGTTGATTGATATTCTACTGTTAGTTCAATAACGCTCTATTTGTACATGAACACAAATCTCAATGTTTATTTTAAATTCTTTGTAAAGAAATC
>JAQBNO010000020.1 GCA_028288485.1 Segetibacter sp. | reverse complement strand
AGATTTGAAGTTGTATTTTTATGATACCGGCATTCATATTCCATAGCATCATCGTTGCCACGCTCGGTTCAAAGATGGTTTTCCAATCTTGCGTGGTAGGTTCTACGCTCAAGGTACCCGAGGGTTTGCCTGAGCGTAGTCGAGGGTTTACCCTGAGCGTAGTCAAGGGTTTACCCTGAGCGTAGTCGGGGGTTTACCCCGAGCGTAGTCGAAGGTTTACCCTGAGCGTAGTCGAAGGTTTACCCTGAGCGTAGTCGAAGGTTTACCCTGAGCGTAGTCGAAGGGCCGCAATCCGTTCAAGGGCAAACCATTTAGAAAGCTTTGCGCTCCTTTGCGAATTCTCCGCGTTCTTTGCGATCCTCTCTTAATACGTACATGTGGATCCCAAAGAACGCTAAGCATTGTTTCGGGCGAGAACGTCAAGATCAGCTCCCGGGGAGCTACGTGTTTGTAGCAAACCAATATATTTATATTAAGGCTCGCGAGGAGCCCCGTAAAAAGTAAAAATGAATAACAATGAAGGATAAAAAAATAGGCTGGATTGGTACGGGTTTAATGGGAAACCCGATGGTAAAACATTTATTAAACGCAGGTTACAAAGTAAACGTTTACAACCGCACAAAGGAAAAAGCCCAGGACTTAATTGATATGGGTTGCACCTGGTTCGATAGCCCTGCAGAACTTACTGCAGCTTCAGAAGTAGTTGTTACCATAATCGGCTTTCCAAAAGATGTAGAGGAATGTTACTTTGGAGAGCAGGGTATTTTTAAAACCATAAAGCCAGGAACAGTTTTGATAGACATGACGACTACCAAACCAAGTCTTGCTGTAAAAATAGCTTCCGAAGCAACTAAAGTTGGGGCGGAATTTATTGATGCGCCTGTTTCCGGTGGACAAGTAGGCGCAATAAACGGCACACTGTCGATAATGATCGGCGGAAAAAAAGAGGTGGTTGATACCGTACTTCCGATGTTTGAAGTCTTCGGAAAAAACATGGTGTACCAGGGACCCGCCGGGGCCGGGCAGCATACAAAAATGTGTAACCAGATTACAATTGCCGGCACTTTAATAGGTGTATGTGAAGGGCTTATTTATGGCGTAAAGGCGGGGCTAGACCTAAATACCATGTTAGAATCAATTACGAAAGGTGCAGCAGGATGCTGGAGTCTTGATGTACTCGCTCCCAAAATTGTAAAAGGTGATTATTCACCTGGTTTTTCTGTCGACAACTTTGTAAAAGATCTCACCATTGCCCTTGAAGAAGCCGAAGCAATGAAGTTGTCGTTACCCGGCCTCGCCCTGGTGAAGCAATTATACATAAGCATTCAGGCAATGGGTAAAGGATCATCCGGTAACCAGGCATTATACCTTGCCCTTGAAAAGCTTGCGAACCTGGATAATTTAGATCAACCAGAAGCGGTAGAACCAACATATAGATAGTTCAGGTTTTGTTTTTATTTCACGTCTAATGTCTCACGTTTTCATTTCACGTTTTACGTTTCACGTCTCACCCCTTTCACCATTGCCCATTCACCACAATGCATATCCTCATATCTCCAAATGCTTTCAAACATGGTCTAAATGCTGAAGAAGCAGCATCAGCCATTATGGAAGGACTGATGTTAAGCAAACTCGACTGCACCTGCGAATGCTTCCCCATAGGTGATGGAGGAGATGGTACCGGCGAACTGATCATAAAAAAGTGCAACGGAGAATTGGTAAATGCAGAAGTGAACGATCCTTTGGGAAGAAAAATCACTGCCTCATTTGGTTTAATAGATGAAGGTAAAACGGCAGTCATAGAAATGGCCGATGCATCAGGCTTACGCTTATTGCAAGCTGCTGAATTGGATCCTTTATTGGCAACTTCATACGGAACAGGCGAACAAATAAAAATAGCCCTTGATAAAGGAGCACGTAAAATAATAATCGGGATGGGTGGCTCAGCCACGGTCGACGGTGGTAGCGGAATGTTGAAAGCACTAGGTATTCGTTTCCTTGATTCAGCCGGTAATGAACTACAAAACCTGCCTGCAAGTCTTACTGAACTCGCTTCGGTTGATGTTTCGGCGGTGGATGAAAGAATAAAAGAATCTGAAGTAATTGTTCTGTGCGATGTCGACAATTTACTATTGGGTCAACAAGGTTCGGCTGCCATGTTTGGACCTCAAAAAGGAGCATCACCTGCAGACGTACTGAAATTGGATGCAGCCCTGGCAAAACTTTCAACAGTTGCCATGAAACAAACAAGTAAAGAAATGTCGGCTATCAAATATGGTGGTACTGCCGGAGGTGCCGCCGCAGGGTTATATGCTTTCCTGGATGCCCGGTTAGCAAATGGAATAGACCATTTTCTTGAACTTACCGGTTTCGGTAAAGCTTTAGAAAAAACTGACCTGGTGATAACGGGTGAAGGCAGCATTGACGAACAAACGTTACAGGGCAAGGGGCCATTTGGTGTGGCCTATAAGGCAAAGCTGAAAGGAATACCGGTAGTAGGGTTGGCAGGCAAGGTGCCTTTGGAGAGAAATGAAAAGTTGCAAAAGTATTTTGATATTTTACTGCCAATAGGCCATCAACCGCTTGACTTGCCAGCTGCATTGGCCTGTACTGCTGCCAACCTGACCCGAACATCAGGTGAGTTGGGGAATTTGTTAGCGATACATCAAAGATAAATATCCAATAATGTCGTCATTGCGAGTGGTTAATTTCCGGTCCTGGGAGAAGTTTAATGAAATGACATGCCCTTTGTCATTCCGAGGTACGAGGAATCTCCTAATGCGAGTGGGATTCCTCCTACGTCGGAATGACAAAAACAACTGTCATTGGCAGGAGGAACGATGAACCAATCCGCTTAAAATAGGAGCGGACGAAATGTATAGACCAGATTGCTTCGTTCCTCGCAACGACGAAGCCAAAGCGCGTGGGATTTTGACATAAAGTTGGTAAAGCTAATTGAGAATAAAGTACTGATAAAAAACTTAGGCATTATACGATTTATAAACTTCCATAACAACTGCAACTATATGAAAATAAAAATTTTGAAATTATTAATACTGCTATTGGTTGTTTCAACAGCAAGCCTCGAGCAAACTTTTGCACAACAAAAAAAGCCAAACATTCAGCAGCAAAAAAAGGTAAACATTCAAATTACTGCTACCCAAAATCAATTGATGTACGCCAGCAACGAAATCAGGAAAGCCGCTACTGAAAAAAAATATATAGTAACCGGTTCCTCTTTTTTAAATAGTAAGGCGAACGATGAAATGGTTATCAGGATCATTTCAGACTCTGCAACATCCGTTAAAACTGCGAACGATGAGAATTTGAAAATGCCTGAAAACCTGGGCTGGCAGTGTTATGCTATCAGGGTAAAAAACAATGGCGACAAAAAAAATATTTATGTTTTAGCAGGTGATAAAACCGGCGCAATGTATGGAAGTTTGGATATTGCGGAGGCATTTCGATTGCAAACAATTAATTCGATCGCTAACTCCGACAACAAACCTTACCTCGACCGGAGAGGAATAAAATTTAATATACCACTCGATTTAAGAACACCGAGTTATACTGATCCGAGTGACGCCGCTCAACAAAATATCCCAAACGTTTGGGAAAAGGAATTTTGGGAAACCTATTTAGATGAAATGGCTAAAAACAGGTACAACGTTTTAAGCTTGTGGAGCCTTCATCCTTTCCCTTCTATGGTTAAAATTCCTGAATTTCCTGAAGTTGCTTTAAACGATGTTTGGCGCACAAAAGAAAAATTTGACGACAGTTACAGCCACCAGGGAGTAAACTTTGTTCGTCCACACCTTCTCCAGAATGTTGAAGTCGTTAAGAAGATAACCATCGACGAGAAGATCGCTTTCTGGAAAGAAGTTATGCAAATGGCTAACGACCGCGGGGTTGAAGTGTATGTGTTTACCTGGAATATTTTTACCAATGGCGCCGAAGGCAAACATGGCATTACAAACAGGCAGGATAACGATACCACCATTAGTTATTTTCGTGCTGCAGTTCGTGAAATGGTGCACACTTACCCTCTTCTTGCCGGAATCGGCATAACAGCAGGGGAGGCGATGAATAGAAAATCAACAGGCGAATATGCAAACGAAAAATGGTTATGGCGCACCTACGGAGAAGGTATTCGCGATGCACTTAAACAAGAACCTAAACGCAACTTCCGCCTTATTCATCGCTTTCACCAGACTTCCCTTAGTGAAATTAAAGATGCCTTTCGCGAATATGCCGGTCCTTTTGATCTGAGCCTGAAGTATGCGATTGCACACATGTACTCCATTACAAATCCACCATTTGTTGATGCGGCCATGCCTTTGCTTTCTCAACAAACCAAAAGCTGGTTAACGGTCAGGAACGACGATATTTATAGTTTTCGCTGGGCCAATAACAACTTCGCCCGCCAGTTTATTAAGGATATTCCCGAACCGGAAAAAATCGCCGGTTATTATATGGGACCCGACGGTTATAACTGGGGCCGCGACTACCTCACAAGAGGCCCGGAGCATCAGTTGGTTATGCAAAAACAGTGGTATTCGTTCATGCTTTGGGGGCGGTTAAGTTATAACCCCAATATCCCTGATGACATCTTTATAAAAACCCTGCAAACCCGGCTACCGGCAATAGATGTTAAGAAATTGTACAAACCCTGGTCATCGGCGTCGATGATCTTTCCATGGATCACCCGTTATGTTTGGGGCGATATTGATTTGAAATGGTTTCCTGAGGCCAATATAAGTCACCCTACACATAAGGGCTTTTTTACCGTAGCAGATTATATCGAACGCGAGCCCATGCCGGGTAGCAATATCCGGAATATTTATCTCTGGGCTAAATACCACCATGAAGGAAAGACTGATTCTCTTCAATCTCCAATGGCTGTCGCCGATACACTTACCCGTCTTTCTGCAGAGGCTTTGTCGGGTTTAAAAGCTTTACCGGCGCGCAAGGTCGGTTCATTTACCGAGCTTGATCAAACCCTCGGTGATATTGAAGCATTTGCTCATATTGGCAATTACTACGCAGCAAAAATGAAAGCTGCATGTAGTCTTGCGTTGTTCGACCAGTTTTCCAACGAAAGCGATCGCAGCAAGGCAATAGCCTTCCTCCAGGAAGCAAAGAAGCATTGGGCACAATATGCCAAAGTGTACGATTCTCAATATAAACCGGCTCTTTATAACCGTGTTGGTTTTGTAAATATTCCTGAACTGATTAAGAAAGTAGAGGCAGACATTACTATAGCAAGAAATTGGAAACCAGGCACGATTAAATACCAAACAAAAAATACAACCGAAAAGCCTTTCAGAGATTGATAAAAAGTCTGCAATTAGAGGGTGCTTCTCGAGTTTGTTATTTTTTGGGAGCCGGACTTTTTTACTGCTATTAAGCTTTGCTTGCGTCGCACCCTTGTACTGGAATCGAACTATTCGGCGTGTTAGAACCAGTAAGACACCAGGGAAGACCATAAGTTTCACGAAGCCTTCGTGCTCCTTTGTGTGCTTCCAGCCTTAGTGGTTCAATAAAAAATAAACCGTACAAGTGTGCGACGCAACGATGAATCGTAGTAGTAATATCGCCTGGCTCATAAAAACACTTGCGTAAATATTAATTGAAAACTGGTTAAAGCTTTAATAATTGTTGGCATATGAAAATGAGACCTGCTAAGAGAACCTTTAGAAAAATACACCTCGCCCGCGTGTTCGGTATTATCACTACACTTTTAATAAGCAAGTTCAGCTTTGCTCAGTTGCCTGCTATTGATCCCGGTCGCTATGATACCACCTGGTGGAACCGTACACCCATCCGGCTAATACAAACAAACTTACGTGAAATAGATGCGCTGATGGATGTAGATGCATATGTGAAGTCAATAGAAGCGGCATCGGCAAATGTGGTGTTATTAAACGTTGGAGGTATCGTGGCTAACTATCCTACCAGGCTTCCTTTTCATTATAAGAATACTTTTATGAAAGGCGACCTTGTTGGTACGCTATTAAAGAGGCTTCATGCAAAGGGAATTCGGGTTTTAGGGCGTTTTGACGTAAGCAAGATCAACGAAACTTTGGCGGCACAAAAGCCTGAGTGGCTGTATGTAGGAACAGATGATAAAAATGTAAATTATAACGGGCAGGTACACACTTGCGTAAATGGCGGCTACCAACAACAATACACTTTCGACATTTTAAAAGAGACGATCGACAATTATGACCTTGACGGGATCTTTTTTAATATGCCCGGTTATACCACTTCAGATTATAGCGGGGTATATCATGGCATTTGTCAATGCACGAATTGTAGAAAGCGGTTTAATGATTCAACGGGCATGACGCTTCCTGTAAAAGAAGACATGAGCGACCCGGTTTACAGGAGGTATAATGCATTCAGGAAAACCACATCAGAACAGCTTTTTACGCAAGTTGGAAACTTTATAAAAAAACAAAATCCAAAGCTGGTTATTTGCACCTATACCGATGCAGGTGTCGATCTTACCCGAAGTGAATCAAGTTCGTGGCTGACCGCTGAATATGAATGGAATTATTTTTCTACCGACCATGTGAAGCGTGTTATCGGTTCGTATAAGGACAGAACTCCCAGCAATTTACTTCAATATTTTTTGGCTATCGGCTATCGCCATATTGCCACTTCGCCAAACATATCACGGGTTTGGGTGCTCGAAAATATGTTAAACGGTGCGCCACTCGATGTGTATGTAATAGGTACCCTCGCCAACCAGGAAGACAGGCGGTTTATCCCGATCATGAATGATATTTATCGTTTTCATAAGACCAATGAAAAGTTGTTTGCTAACCTTCAGCCTGTTAGTAAGGTTGCACTTGTAAGAGGTTCAAAAGACGAATATAAGGGACTGATAAAACTGTTGTCGGAAGAGCACACTATGTTTGATGTGCTGGAACCTGCCGCCGTGGGAAATGCGAGGGCGCCCAAAAAACTCGAAGAGTATGAGGCCCTTATCCTGGCAGATGTGAGTGATATGGATGAAAGGTTTATAGCCATTATTGATAATTATGTAAAAAATGGCGGTAAGATTTTATCTACAGGTTTCACGTCTACAAAAGATGGAATTGGAACGCCGACAAACAAAATAAGATTGGAAGCGCTTGGCGTTCTTCCAGGTTATGAAACTTTTAAGCAGGCAAAATCGACTTATCTTAAAGTAACGCCAACTGATAAATCTGCACTTGGTAAAAAGGAATTTGAAGATTTTGATTTGATGATGATGTATGGCGACTTTCTAAAATGCAAAGTTGGTACTGGTGCAAAAGGTTACCTCCAACTACTTCCCGCAACCATGTTTGGACCGCCCGAGAAAGCTTATTATACAGAAGCTGAAATAACAGGTTTTCCCGGAATAATCAATAACAATTTCGGAAAAGGAAAATCGGTTTTCATACCCTGGCAAATAGGTTCGCAATACAATTTTAAAGGACATTACGCACATAAAGCCCTATTTGCATCTGCTCTTAAAAACCTTTTAAAAGTTGAAAGTTCAATTGTTACCGACGCTTCACCCTTAATTGAAATGACACGCCTGTCAAATCGAAATGGCGCTTTTGAATGGATAGGGATGTTGAACCATTCAGGACAGATAGGTGCTGCATTACTTGAACCTGTTTCAATTTATAATACAATGCTCCGTTTCAAACCTTTGAAACCGGTAAAAGAAATTAAACTGTTGAGATCAGGCACAACAATCCAGTTTAAGCAAACGGATGGGTGGGTTGAATGCATCGTTCCAAAGGTTGCAGATTTCGAAATGTTGCTTTGTCTTTATCGTTAATTGCTTATCCTATCCAAAATCACTTTAGGGATATCCATAAAGTGTAGTTTAAAAAATTTGTCCCTGCATTTTTGTTTCGACGGTCAGGAATTGCGGAGCAATCGCTGAGACCATTGCAAAAAATAAAAATTACCGAGGTAGATGAAATGATGTTACCGTTGCTTGTTCATATTCTTTGCCTGTAAGTCCCGCAGAAGATCGAGAGTATTCGCGAGCTGCAACTATTTCATTTCAGCCTGTCCTGCTAATTTTTAGCCTTTTGTATGCAGTCTTGATCTTTGTTTTTCTTTTTTATCAAGAAAAAAAGAAAAACAAAACATGATAAGTAAAACATGAACAACTCTGGCTAAGTCTGCTGTTGAGGGCACCAACAGCGTACTACCTTAAGTCGACGACATTGATTTAGCATCTAATAAATGTCATTTAAGGTAGAAAAATATTTTTAAATGCTGTAGGGGTAAATACTTTGTTGATCGTATAAATATTAAGAACATCAGGGACTGTAGTTACAGGGGCTGTTCGCCTTCAACGATAAATAGGGTAGATAGTTTGTGTTCAATCCGTACCATAGTGTTTGATAATGTTCATTAAGAGATAGCAATAAGCATCCTAACGTGTGTTTCCTGTTATTACCGGAAATAAAATATTATTTCACTTTTAAGCCAAGCCATATGCAATCAAATTCACCTTCTTCCAGCACCGCTGGTGCTATGAAAATGTTTCCTCTTTTATTAAGTCCTCCTGTTTTATAACAGTTAACGTTTAGTTGCAGTTATAGTTTTTACAATAAGTACATTTCGTTCACGACAAGTAGCCACTTCGCTTAAAGCAAAAGCTGCCGATTGATTTGCAGATAAAGTGATTGCGCCCCTTCGCCAAACTCAGGGTAGACTGCCACCGCTGCTACGAAGAACGGCTTGTGAACCGAGCGTGGCAACGATGATTATTAAAAAAACTGAAGTTGGTATCACACTACAATTAAAATATTCTGATATACATTAACAAGACTAAGTCTATTTTATAATAATTGATCTTACTTACAAAAGTTTTCTCCTCACCAGAGACGACGAATAACGACATCGGTATCTGATACCTTTTACACTCTAAAAACAGCAAGTCATATGCGATTTAATCTACTTAAATCCAAGGGCAATATTTTTGCCCTGTTGTTCCTTTTTTTTATCTTCTTTTTTTTAAATGCAGGTGCGCAAAATACCAGCGCAGTTAAAGGCATTGTTCAAAATGAGGCCAGTTCACCTTTACCAGGCGTGTCGGTTGTTATCAGGAACACCGCAACCAATTTTACCTCGGGAACCAGTACCGATAGTTCGGGTGTTTTTACCTTTTCAAGGGTAACTTCAGGTGGCCCTTACACTTTTACATTTTCTACTGTCGGCTACGAGACACAAACCTTAGCGGGTTATAACATTAAAAGCGACGCAACTTTATCTTTAGTCATTAAGATGAAAGGAACAACTGCTTCGTTAGAACAGGTTGTAGTGGTGGGATATGGTACGCAAAGAAGAAAGGATCTCACAGGCTCCATTGCCTCAGTAGGAAGTAAGGATATAAGGGAATTAGCAGTAACCCGGGTAGACCAGGCATTAGCAGGTAAGGCAGCCGGCGTTCAGGTAAAGGCTGTTTCGGGAGAACCGGGAGCTGCACCGCAGATTAATATTCGGGGTATTGGAAGTATCTCGGCAGGAACCGGTCCTTTGTACGTGGTTGACGGTTTTCCTACTTCAAATATTGAAACATTAAACCCCAATGATATTGAAAGCCTGGATATATTGAAGGATGCTTCAGCTACGGCAATTTACGGATCACGCGGTTCTAACGGCGTAATTATTATTAATACCCGCAAAGGAAGGGCGGGTAAAGCGGTAGTTTCGCTAGACGTTTATACCGGCTGGCAGAAAGTACTGAAAGTACCTGAAATGAAGAATGCGAGGGAACAGGCGCAATATTATTATGACGGAATTAAAAACAGGAATATCGATGAAGGAAACAATGTTTCAGGACCGGTGGAAACATGGAGGCGTCCGGTTCCCCAGGATATCTTAGACGTGCTGTCGGGGAAGAATACCTACGACGTTGATGCTTTAAGCCAGGTTATGCGAACTGCTCCTCAAAGGCAGTACCAGTTAACGGCTACAGGAGGAAGTGAGAATGTTAAGTATCTTTTAAGCGGTGGCTATTTTAAACAGGAAGGAATAGTAATCGGCAGCGACTTCAACCGTTATTCGTTCAGGGCAAATGTTGAAGCCAAATTGTCGCAAAGGTTGCTGGTAAGAGTAAATTTAAACCCGGCTTTTACCGAAAAGAGCGCCATTCCTGTTACAGGCGGTAATCCGGATAAAACCACAACCGGTAGTATTGTTACCGCACTATCTGTTAATAATTTTTACCCCTTGCTTGATAAAGACGGGAATTACACCGTTTTCTCCGGCCTGGCAGCCCAGGGAGATTTCCAGAATCCCCTCGCTGTTGCAAGAGAAACAATGGCATCCACCAAAGGAATGCGATTTTTAGGAAACCTTGATGCAGCTTATACAATAACGGATGACCTAAAGTTTAATATTCTGCTCGGTGGTAATTATATGAACTCGAAAGGCATGCTATTTAAACCATCGCTGCCTGCTTTTTTTAATGACCCTGCTGTAGGAACCGATAATTCTTCCATGTTATATAGCTGGCTTTCTGAATATACCCTTAACTATAATAAGACAATTAACAAACACAACTTTTCGGCTGTAGCAGGCTATACCAGCCAAAAAGAAACCTTTCAGTCAAATTCTCTTACAAGTAACAGGTACCCGAATAATCTCGTTCCTACATTAAGTGCAGTAAGTGGGATAATTACAAACGGTACTTCTGACCAGAGTGAATGGTCGATGCTTTCGTACCTGGCGAGGTTTAACTATAACTTCGAAGGTAAGTATTATGCTTCTGCATCTATTCGGTCCGACGGCTCCTCCCGTTTTGGCGCAGAAAAAAAATACGGCGTTTTTCCTTCAGCAGCGGTAGCGTGGAGAATTTCGGATGAAAATTTTTTGAAAAACGTTCGTGTTCTCAACGAACTGAAATTAAGGGGTAGTTACGGCGAAACAGGTAATAATAACATTGGCAATTACGAACATTATGCTACCATCAATTATGAAAGATATACGATGGGCGGTGTCGCTGTTGCAGGTTTTGCTCCCGGAAGACTCGCAAACCCGTTGTTAACCTGGGAGAAGCAAAAGCAGGTTAATATTGGCCTTGATGCAGCCTTGTTCAAGAGAAGAATTAATATCACAATAGACCATTTCAGGTCACGAAATACCGATTTGTTGTTGAATGTAAACGTTCCTGATGTTACAGGCTTTAGTACGGCTCTTAAAAATATTGGCGAAGTAAAAAATACGGGATGGGAGTTCGTGCTGAGTACTGCGAACATAGCCTCTAAAAAATTCGACTGGTCCACCGACTTTAATTTGTCTACCTACAAAAATGAAGTAGTGAAATTAGGGCCTACCGGCGATCCGATTTATTCTGGCGGTAATGTTACCATGATCGGTCAGCCGATCGGCATGTTCTATGGCTGGTTAACAAACGGAATTTTTAAAACACAGGCCGAGTTAGATGCAGGCCCCATTTTTAATCCCGGTGCCGGCGATCGCTCAAGGGTAGGCGATATCAGGTTTGTAGATATTAGCGGGCCTTCAGGTAAGCCGGATGGCGTTATCAATAGTTTTGATAAAACGATTATGGGTTCACCCTACCCTGATTTTTATTATGGAATGACCAACCGTTTTTCTTACGATAAAATTAGTTTAAGTATCACACTACAGGGATCACAGGGGAATGAAATACTTAATTTATCACGGGCATCAGGTAATACAGGAAGAGGACGCTACAGGCAATATGCTTTTTCAAATAATTATTGGAAGTCAGAACAAGATCCCGGTGACGGTGTCACCCCAAGACCTAATGATGCTCCTACCGGTAATATCCGTGGAACTTACAGCCAGTTCTGGCTCGATAACGGCTCATTTCTTAGGGTAAACAATATTTCTTTAGCCTACCTGCTGCCCGACAGGATTGCTAAAAAGCTGGCTTTAAGCTCTTTAAGAGTATATGCAAATGCTACAAATCCTTTCCTGTTCACAAAATACACTGCTTTTAATCCAGACGTAAGTAACAGCGAAAATGCATTAACCCCAGGTAACGAGTTGAATAACTACCCGATACCAAAAACCCTTATTATAGGTTTGACAGTTGGTTTTTGATATCATCACTTCAATACGATAACAATATGAAAAAAATATATTTTACATGTGCCATAGCCTTATCAATGATGGTATCGTGCAAGAAAGACTTTATCGGGTTGACTCCGATATCAACAGTTACTGTCGACGTTTTGTACAAAACGGATAAGGATTTCCAGGATGCGGTAATCGGCTGTTATACTCCGCTGCAGGCGCAGTATAATAACTTTTGGGTTTTTGGTGATTTGCGTGCCGATGATTCAAGGCATGAGGTACTTGCTAATCTAAGCCGCGTTGCTGTAGATGTCTTCACTTTAAATAATGACGATCCACTTTTAAGGGATACCTGGCGCAATTACTACCAGGTAATTAGCCGGGCAAATGAAATTTTATCGAAAATAGAGCCTGCCGACGTTGCAGTGGTGAAAAATAAAGAACGTCATAAAGCTGAGGCGAAGTTCCTTCGGGCACTTGCCTATTTTGACCTGGTTCGAATATTCGGCGACGTGCCTCTCCTCACATCCCCGGTATCTGTTGACGACTCGTACAAAACCGGTCGCCAGAAAGCGGAACAGGTTTATAGTGAAGTCATCATTCCCGATTTAACAGCCGCAGAAAATAATTTGCCTGCAACCTATTCAGGTACCGATGTAGGAAGACCTACCAAAGGAGCGGCAAAGGCTTTGTTGGGGAAGGTGTATTTAACCCGCAAAGATTTTCCAAAGGCGGAAGCGAAACTACAGGAGGTAACTACAATGGGTTACGACCTTTTGCCGAATTACAAAGAACTATTCGATTATTCGAAGAATGAACATCATAAAGAATACATCTTCGACATTGAGTACGAGGAAGGAATTGGTGAAGGAAACGGCATAACCAATGCATTTCTTCCTCAGTTTACACCTATAGCGGATGTTTTTGGAGTTAAGGGTACGCTCGGAGATAACAATGCACCGCCACCGCATTTGTTTAATTTGTTCGAGCCGGGCGACGTAAGAAGAGACATTACAGTAGTTCAGGGTGGGGTGGTTGACAAGAACGGAAATTTCGTAAAACTACCAGCTCAAACCCAGCAATCTTTTACACTTAAATATATTACACCCGTACCGAGCGGGGGCGACAGCAAGGCAAACTGGAAAGTTATCCGTTATGCTGATGTATTATTAATGTATGCTGAAGCCTTGAACGAAAACGGCAAAACCGACGCTGCCATTACCAATTTAAATAAGGTAAGAAGCAGGGCTAAAGTTGGCACTTACTCGGGTCTTTCGCAGGCAGAAACAAGGGAAAAAATATACCTGGAAAGAAGACTGGAACTTTCTTCTGAAGGACAAAGATGGTTCGATCTGGTAAGAACAGGGCGTGCCCTCGCAGTGATGGCTCCTTACGGAATGAAACCATACATGACCGTTTTCCCGGTACCTTTAAACCAGTTGCAGATTATAAACGACCGTTCCGTATTTCCACAAAATCCGGGGTATGAATAGGGGAGTGCAGAGTCGTCAGTAGCGAGTTTTCTGCGTGAGTAGAGTAAGAATTATTGCTCAAGCACTCACTACTTGCAACTCAACGCCGGCAAAATGAAGAATTTTTATTGGACCAACACGATAACTTTAATCAACATCGTTGTGTCACTCACTTGTACCGCAAAGCTTGATTTTGGCGGTACAGGATGCAACGAGACGAATGGAAATATAAATAGCATAATCTTGAGAAGAGCTGCCAGAATTTACACAAGCATCTTTATAAAGTTACTTCGGCTGATCCCCGTTGTATTACTATGCATACTATCCAAATCGGCTTTGGCGCAAGTGAAAGTTGCCTTTGATATGAAGGAACAACCTGTTTTGTTTGGAGTTGGCAAAATAGGAGAAGCGCTTCAAAAAAGGGGTCAACAGTTACAGAAGATCGGGCTCGCAACTAACAATACCGATGCTGATATAGTAATAAAGATCTCTGCTGATCAAACTACTCAAAAGGAAGGTTTCGAGATCAGCTTCAAAAACAAACAGCTTTTAATTACCTCTGGTGATAGAGTAGGAGCCATGTACGGAGCGATGGAAGTAGCCGGACAATTACAAATGGGTAAAACCTGG
Source organism: Segetibacter sp. (assembly GCA_028288485.1). GTDB lineage: Bacteria > Bacteroidota > Bacteroidia > Chitinophagales > Chitinophagaceae > Segetibacter. Next base: position 20,700 of record JAQBNO010000020.1, on the reverse strand, counting down.
CAAACAATTACTCCTAAAAAAACGGGTCCTCATTTTACCGTACGAGCCATTAAATTCAATTTACCCTGGTCATCTTATCGTTCAGGTCCCTCTATGGATCTTCATTCTGGAGTTTGTCGCGATCTTTCTTTTTGGCAAAAGTTTCTTGACCAGATGGCGGAGAACCGGTTCAATGTTCTCTCTTTATGGAATATTCATCCGTTTTCTTTCATGGTAAAAGCTACAAATTTTCCGGGAGCTAATAATTTTACTGAGAAAGAAATGGCCGGCTGGAAGCACTTCTGGACTTCCTTATTCAGGATGGCAAAAGACCGTGGAATTGAACCTTTTATTGTTAACTGGAATATTGCCGTTTCACCAGAATTTGCTAAAACTTATGGCGTTCTTGAGCGCAATGATACTTCCAATATCGTTAAAAAATATACCCGTGAAGTGGTAACCCAGGTCATCAACGAATATCCTGACCTTGCCGGTATTGGCATTACGCTGGCAGACTGGATGAGCAACTTCACCACATCCCGTTCAAACTTACCGGTAATGACTCCTAAAGACAGGGAAGACTGGATTGAAGAAACCGTGGTAGCAGGCATCAAAGCAGCGAAGCGACCGGTTAAATTGCTCCACCGTTCAGTGCTTTCTTCTGATCCTGTAGAAATGCGCCGCGTAATTGATAATGCTAAACTTCCCGACACCACTTTGGTGGAAGTGAAGTTTAACTGGTCGCACGGCCATTCTACGCCTGTTTTAGCCATGACCCACGACTCTCATTCGGGAAAGCGTGACGATGGATACTGGAATCCCCAGCCAAACAATTACCGCATTGAATGGATGATCCGCAATGAAGACTTTTTTATTCTTCGTTGGGGACAGGCAGATTTCATTCGTCGCCATATTGCCCAAAATACAGCTCCTTATGTAAATGGTTATTTTGTCGGTTCGGAAGGTTATATCCCGGCGAAAGACTACTCGCATGTTGCAAATAACCATGTAAACTGGGAATATGCATTTCAAAAACAATGGCTGTTTTACGAGTTGTGGGGAAGGTTATTATACGATCCAACTACTGCAAATACAGTTTTTGAGGCGGCTTTCGACAAGCGTTATGGTAAAAATACCGGGAGAACTTTGCAGAAAGCTTACTCGGCCGCAAGTCAAATGCCACTTCGTTTAGCTTCTTTTTTTGCAGCTACCTGGGATTATACCCTTTATTCAGAAGGTTTCCTGGCTCCTTTTGCTGCCAATGCAGGCCTTTACGACACGGTATCTTCCTTTATTTCCATCAACGAACTGATCGACCACCCGGTATTAGAACCTTCCTATTTATCAATTCCCGAGTATGTGAAACTGGCTGTGGAGAACAAGCTATTGCCAACAGGAAAAATTAGCCCTTTGTCCATTGCCGATTCATTGGAAACAGAAAGTAAACTCGTTTTACAACAGGTGCAAAAACTTAGAGCAAATGCATCTCCCACTTTGGCGTGTGAATTAGACGACCTTGAAACCTGGGCGCATTTAAGCAGCTATTTTGCCGGGAAACTTCGTGCTGGTGTAGCGCTCCAAAGGTTCCGGAGTACGGGTGATAAAGCGCAACAACAAAAAGCACTTGAATTAATTAGCAGGTCTATACAGCATTGGAAAACAGTCAGCGATATTACATCGAAGCACTACATTGAAGTGCCTTATATTGAAGGTTATAATTCCGGCGGAAATGCTTATAAAGATGCAAAAAGGTTTTCCTGGTCGAAGTACCTGCCACAAGTGGAACGGGATCTTTTGTTGATCAAGGAAGCGGTACCTTTTGGCAAACTATGATCTCTTGCATGTCGAACTTGTTGCCATGAAAAATACAAGTACAAGGGAGTGACACAACAGGAGGTCATTAAAAGAACTGGAGCCGGAGCAAAAAAAGAATTCCGGTTCCGGAAGAACAAATAACTAAAATAAACGGTGCCGACCTATTAAATTCTGTTCATGAAAAAAATAATTTGTCTATTAATCATTGCACTTACCGGGTTTATTCCTTCAGCATTTTCGCAGGCTGTTCACCTGGTCTATTCCAAAGCTTCCCCACAAGCAACCTATGCTGCGGGAGTGATTAAAAAATCACTCACAGCCAAAGGATATACTTTGAAAGAATCAGAAGCCGATTTTGAAATTCACCTTTCTGTAAACACAGGAAACCTGCAAAGCGAAGCATTTTCAGTTGTTACAGCTGCAAAGAAGATCTCTATTACCGGCGGCGATGAAAGAGGAATGATCTATGGCGGATTATCAGTTGCTGAAGACATACGAAACGGTACGCGTTTGCAAAATATAAAACCAGGAAGCGAGAAGCCGAATTATTCGTTACGCGCCGTCAAATTCGATTTGCCATGGGATACTTACCGCCACAGCTACGCGCTTGACCTGCACATGGAAACGTGTAAGGATGTAAATTACTGGAAAGCTTTTTTGGATATGATGGTCGAAAATCGCCTCAACTCGCTTTCGTTATGGAACCTGCATCCGTATACTTTCATGATCAAGCCGAAAAACTTTCCTGAAGCATCGCCATTTAACGATGCCGAAATGAAGGAATGGAAAACACTCTTCTCCAGCATTTTTAAAATGGCTAAAGAGCGTGCGATCGATACCTATATCATTCCATTCAACATATTTGTGAGTCCCGGGTTTTCGAAGGCACATAACCTTGACAACGTTCAGCACGACTTTTTTGTTAAAGGCGATACCTCGGAACTGGTTAAGCGTTACACCCGCGAATGTGTAACCCAAATGCTGCAGGAGTATCCTGAGATCACGGGCATGGGACTAACTTTGGGTGAGGGAATGGGCGGAATGAGTCCGCAGCAACGTGAAGACTGGATGCGGCAAACGATTATAGAAGGTATGCGTTTGTCAGGACGGAAATTAAAACTCATTCACCGCATTCCTTTTTCAAGTACCACCGGCTCTTTAGGCGTTACAAGTATCGAAACCGAGAAATTAACCAGGAAGGCAATCGATGAAGAAGGCCGGTTTTCTTTCCTGCAGGCGCCTATTTATGCCGACCTGAAATACAACTGGTCACACGCACATTCCACTCCAAAATTGGTAAAGGTTCATGGTGGCAAGTTGTACGACACCTACTTTAAACCTGAGCCGAAAAATTACAAGGTTACCTGGACGGCGAGGAATGAAGACTTTTTCTGCCTCCGTTGGGGAGTGCCCGGTTTCATTCGTGCGCATATTGCCGAAAATGACCAGTCGTACGTGGGTGGTTATTTTATAGGGTCTGAAACCTATATTCCCGCAAAAGATTATTTTACAAAGCCTGCGATCAAGGTAGATTGGAAGTATGCTTTTGAACGTCAGTGGTTATTTTACAAATTGTGGGGAAGATTATTGTACAATCCTTCCACACCCGATGCTATTTTCCAGGCGGAGTTTACCCGCCGTTATGGTAAAGCCGGCGACAATTTATTAAAAGCCTCCGCGCTTGCCGGAACCACTCCCTTGCGCCTCGGTTCTTTGTTCGATTTCACGATGGATTTAACCTTATATACCGAGGGTTTTATGGCGCTTGATAATAAAATAAAAAGGGTAGAATATATTTCAATTAACCGGATCATTAACCAGCCTGTAACTGACCCTGATTATGTTTCAGTTGCTGACTATGTAAAAACAACTGGGTCGGGTGGCACATTTGCTGCCAATAAGATTACGCCTCCTGTTTTAATCAATATGCTTGAACGTGATTGTAAAGAGGCGCTTGAGCTGGTAAAAACAATTAAGACCGCCAGTAACAATACACTCATGTTCGAGGTGGCAGACATTAAAACCTGGGCGAATATGGGGTTGCACTTTGCCGAAAAACTGAAGGCTGCCGTTGCGCTTCAAACTTATCGTAGCAGGGGTGGCGAAGAGAATAAGCAAAGCGCCGTAACTCACCTGGAAAATGCTCTGAAATATTGGGATGTTGTTGTCGCTATTACCCGTCCTATTTACAATGATATGCCACTCGTTCATTATAGCGAACAAGGCGGTGTTCGTTCAAAAGAAAACCAGCGTTTAGAGTTTCACTGGGAAAAGATCAGGCCTGATGTTGCCAAAGATATTGAAACAGCAAAAAGTGCAACAGTGGCCACTGTTAGTAAATGATAGAGAGATCGTATTTATTTTTTGAGCCCGGCCGCAGAATTTCTGTTCAACATCCTTGCGTCGCACACTTGTACGGCAACAATAATATCAGCATTTCATTTTGCATCGTTTAGAGCCCATTCAGGGGTTGCGTTCCATTTCAAAATTGACATATGAAAAAAATAATTGCTTGTTTTCTGCCAGCCATTGCCGGTTGTATCGGCGTTGCTTTTTCTCAAACTGTAAATATTCTTTACTCAAAAGCACAGCCACAGGCAGCTTACGCAGCAAGGATGTTGACTAAATCCTTGTCAAAAAAAGGAACTCCTGTAAAAGACACCAAGGCCGCCTTCGTAATAAAGCTTGCTGTTGACTCAACTAAACTTGGTAAAGAAGGTTACTCCATTGCAAACGATGGAAAGCGAATTACGGTTACCGGTGGCGACGAAAGGGGAATGATCTACGGAAGTTTATCAATAGCTGAAGACCTCGGTAATGGAGTCGAGCTGAAAAATATAAAAGCAGCCAGCGAGAAACCTAACCTGCCTTTCCGTGCCATTAAATATGATCTTCCCTGGGATACTTATCGTCGCAGTGCTTCCCTTGATCAGCATGTAGAGACTTGCAAGGACCTGAAATATTGGGAAGCTTTTTTGGATATGATGGCCGAAAACCGCTTCAATTCACTTACTCTTTGGAACCTGCATCCATACACCTACATGATCAAAGCCAAGAACTTTCCTGAGGCAAGTCCCTTTAGCGATGCTGAATTAAAAGAGTGGCAGACTTTGTTCCATGGTATTTTTCGCCTTGCCAAAGAGCGGGCTATTGAAACGTATATCTTTCCTTTCAACATTTTTGTAAGTCCGGCCTTTGCAAAGGCTCATAATGTTGCAACAGATAACCCTGCACACGACTACTTTTTCGGAAAAGGAGATACGTCGGAAATTATTAAACGTTATACAAGAGAAAGTGTAACACAATTATTGCAGGAATATCCTGAGATCACAGGAATGGGTCTTACACACGGTGAGTACATGGGTGGAATGATTCCAAAAGAACGGGAGGAGTGGATGAGCGAAACCATTATTGAAGGAATGCGCCTTGCAAACCGAAAGTTGAAACTGGTGCATAGAATTCCACTGTCGGCCAACACAGGTTCGGGTGGTTCCACAAGCATTGAAACCGAAAGGCTAACCAGGAAGGTGATAGAAGCAGAAGGAAACCTGGAATTTATTGACGGACCTATTTGGGCTGATCTGAAATTCAACTGGTCGCACGCGCATTCAACCCCGAAGCTGGTGAAAGTGCATGGAGGAAAAATGTATGATGCTTTGTTCAATCCAGTTCCTGAACAATATAAAATTACCTGGACAGCGCGTAACGAAGATTTCTTTTGCCTCCGCTGGGGAGTTCCTGAATTTGTTCGTGAACATATTGCGCGGAATACCCCAGCCTACGTTGGTGGTTATTTTCTCGGATCAGAAACTTATATTCCCGCTAAAGATTATTTTACAAAAACGGGCATGAAGGTGAATTGGAAATACGCATTTGAAAGGCAATGGTTGTTTTATAAGATCTGGGGAAGGCTATTGTATAACCCGGCAACACCCGATGAGAAGTTTAAGGCAGAGTTTACCCGGCGTTATGGCAAGCAGGCGGACAATTTACTGCAGGCTTCTGCTCTTGCAGGGAAAACTCCTTTACGACTTGGTTCTGCCTTCGATTTTACCTGGGACTTCATGTTGTACAGTGAAGGCTTTATGGCCCTCGATCCCAAAGTGAAACGGGTAGAATATATATCCGTGGAGAGGCTGACGAAGCAGCCGGCTACAGATCCTGATTACGTTTCGGTGGCTGATTATGTAAAAGCAATTTCCTCAGGCGTTTCGTTTGAACGCAATAAAATTACACCACCGGTTCTGGCTCAAATGCTGGAACAGGATTGTAACAAAGCACTTGATTTGGTGAAAAGTATTCAAACGGCTGGTAACAATTCACTCATGTATGAAGTAGCCGATATTAAAGCATGGGCAAACCTGGGATTGCATTTTGCCGAAAAACTAAAAGGTGCAGTTGCACTGCAAACTTATAAGGTCAAAGGAGGCGCAAATAACAAACAAAAAGCGGTGGAGCATTTGCAAAACGCGTTAAGATACTGGGACGTTGTAATTGCCATAACCCGTCCCATTTATAATGATATGCCGTTGGTTCATTATAGTGAAGAGAATGGAAAGCCATGGAGAGAAAATGACCATCTTCGTTTCCATTGGGAGAAAATAAGACCAGATGTTGTTAAGGACATAGAGTTTGCAAACGGTGTAACAGGTATTGCCCGCCAATCGGTTGAATAATCTGCAAAGAAAAACAAAGGAAAGGCGGTCCTTAGAACTTTTATGTTTTAAAATGTTAGTGTAATTGGTGGAAGATATATCCACGATTTTCCTTGCCTTCTTTAAACGCTACCACAGCGAGATGCAGACGAACGTAATGCGACGCAACGATGATCAACCAGGGAGCTAATGCCGGTATCAAAAAAATTGGTAATTAAAGTGAAACGCACCGGCGCCAACCATTGGGTGATTTGGTTTAAAATCAATACTACACTTTAAGTTTTCACACATACTTATTTTTAACATTGGAAATGAATTAGCGAATGAACTGTGTGTGGCCCTGGCGTCTTAAAACTGCATGGATGGTAATAAAGGTAAGTGTCGCAACCGAAGCCAGTGAATGAAAAAGGTGCTTCTTCCGAAAAGAGAACCGGGAGGGTCAACAAGGTCGTCGTTCTTTAAAGGAATACGAAACATTTGAACAAATCTTAAAATAAAATCTGGCATTGGCTTAAATATTTTTAATAATTTTTAACAACTATTGGTTTTGTTGTACATTTAATTAAGTAATTAAAGTTTTCAGTTGAACAATATGGATGAAAACGAGCTTGTCAATCGTCTCCGCCTAAATAACGTCGATGCTTTCGATACTTTATACCATAAGTATCACCACGCCATCTATTATAATGTTTTAAAATTGACGAGGGATACCACTACCAGTGAAGATATAGTACAGGAAGTGTTTACGAGTTTATGGGAAAACCGCATGGTCATAGATCCGGCGAAATCAATATCAGGTTGGTTATTTGTAGTGAGTTATAATAAGTCAGTTAGCTTTCTTAAAAAAACATTGAGGGAATCGGTCGTGTGTAACGAGAACGCAGGAATGAAATATTCGAATGAGCTGGAAGTTAATTTCAGGGAGACACAATCCATTTTGCTGAAGGAAGCTATTAATAAACTTTCTCCTCAAAAAAGAAAGGTGTTGGAACTGTGTAAACTTGAAGGTAAGAGCTACGATGAAACTGCAAAGGAATTACGCATTTCAAAGCACACCGTTAAAGAGTACTTGTCTGCCGCTATCAGTTATATCAAGCACGACATTCAGAAGCATCCTAACTATCACTCCACGGTTGTGCACATCACAATTCTTTCACTACTCTTGCGGTTTTAGATTTACAATCTTTTTTGGTTCTGGCATGCTTATAAAGTATTTCAGCATGCGGTATACCAACACCATAGCCATTAGTGCCGGCTTTTTTTATGGTCCGGCTTCCGCTGTTATGGCCACTACTGTTGTCCGAATGAATCCCTTTGGTGGTGTCGGTCTCGTTAAAAGGTAAAGGGCTCGCCGACACTTTTTAAGGTATGTTTTCAACCTGCAGAAAGAAGAATACAACCGTACTTACTGGAAATGCAACAGTTTGCTCATGTTTTCATGTGTTGATTGCAACGGTAACCTGAAAATTTTTAAGTTAGAGATAGACGCTTGTATCTCCATCCTTTTAAGTTGCAACCTTTTTTTTATTTTTTTTAAAAATTACCCCCCCGTTTTCTGTTTTACTCGGTATTTATAATACGCGAGCCATTGAAATTGAAGATTCTGTTCAACGAACGAAAGAATATGTTTATTTTAAGTTGAACTGGTATTGATTGGATAAAATAAATCATCATGGAAGAATTGAAAAATCAATTATCGCAATTATTGAACAAAACCGAGTGGACAGAGGAGGAAAAACAGTGGCTGTTGGAATATTTAAATAACAATGAACCAAATGAATTGCAGGATTTGTTGCACCAGCAATTTGAAGAGAACCTGGAGCAGCCGCAATTATTGGATGAACAGAAATCCAGGAGAATTTTAGCTGGCATCTATGGGCGAATTAGCGTGAAGAAACAAAAAAATAAGTCTGCTCTTTTAAAAATGTGGACAATAAGAATTGCAGCGGCCTGTGTTATCGGGCTGCTTATTCTAAATACCTACTCAGTATTTAAAAATCATCGGATTGAAAATACAAAGAACATTACGAAAAAGGAGGAGAAGTATAAACTGAATGGAAAAGATGTACCGCCAGGTAGCAATAAAGCTTTGTTGACTTTGGCCGACGGTTCAACTATTTACCTCGACGATGCGGCTAACGGGCAGCTGGTGCAGCAGGGTACTACGAGCGTATTGAAAATCAACGGTCAGCTTACTTATAATGCTTCAAACGCAGCGGACGGTGAAGTTTTTTACAATACCATATCCACTCCAAGAGGTGGACAGTATGTAATTGTGTTGCCCGATAATAGCCGGGTTTGGTTGAATGCCGCTTCATCCCTTCGTTTTCCTACATTATTTAAAGGAAAGGAAAGACGGGTCGAAATTACTGGTGAAGCATATTTTGAAGTAGCGAAGAACAAGGAAATGCCTTTTACTGTAAAGGTAAAAAATGCAGAAGTCCGGGTGTTAGGCACTCATTTTAATATAATGGCTTATGAGCAGGAATCCCTAATGAAAACAACGCTGGTTGAAGGTGCTGTAACTTTTATTAACGGCAGTAACAGCAATATTTTGAAGCCCGGGCAGGAAGCCCGGTTATCAAAAAACGGGGAGATAAAGGTAGAAAATGATGTGGATTTGTCAGAAGTGGTAGCATGGAAGAACGGGCTTTTTCATTTTGAAAAGGCGGATATACAAAAAGTAATGAGGCAATTATCGTTGTGGTACGATATCGAGGTCGTGTACGGGGATAATAAAATAAAAGATTTGTTCTATGCTGACATTCCAAGAAATACAACCCTTTCAGTTGTGTTGAAGGCATTAGAACTTACGAGTGAAGTAAAGTTTGAAATTGAAGGCAGAAAAGTTATCGTGAATTAAAAGGAAATGTATTAACCATAGTTAGATAATATCGACAGGTACTTACAAATAATATAAATAACAATTTTATTCACTCCCCGGCGCAAATCAAATTTAGAATTACTGGCGCCGACAAAAATATCGGATTGACCTAAAGGAAACAGGAAGTTCGGGTACCCCCGACTGTTAGTTTTTTGATTAATCAGGTAATTATGTGTGCCTATTGTTTAACCCAACAAAAACCAATTTATGCTTTCGATTGCTACCCCTACCCATGTGTTTTTAAACCAGCAACTTGTGACTAAATTAATGCTGGTAATGAAATTAACGATGATTTTATTGCTGTCTGTCTCCCTGCAGGTAAGTGCAAAGGGATATGCACAGAAAGTAAGTCTTTCTGAAAAAAAAGCACCCCTGGAAAAAGTTTTCCGTGAAATAAAAAGACAAACAGGGTACACTTTTATCTACACTGATCTGCTATTGCAAAAAGCAAATAAAGTAAGTATAAATATCACAGACGCTTCGATTGAACAAGCTTTAGACATTTGCTTTAAGTACCAGCCTTTTACTTACAAGATCATCAATACGATGGTAGTGCTTAAGGAAAAGGAAAAATTAATACAATTTTTGAAATCTGAGGTTTACCAGGCAGAGGCAGAGGCAGACGTTCCCGTAAATGGTAAGATATTGAATAAAAATGGCGAACCGCTTGCAGGAGCGAGTGTTACTGAGAAGGGAACCTCGAATGCAACAGTAACGAAGGAGGATGGAAGCTTCTCGATAAACCTTTCAAGAGCCAATGCTACATTAGTTATTTCCTATGTAGGCTACATGGAAAGAGAAATCAGCGTTAATAATCAGTCCAACGTAACCCTCACCCTCGAGCAATCAAGCAATAACTTAAATGATGTGGTGGTTGTAGGTTATGGTACGCAAAGAAGAAAAGACCTGACAGGTGCAGTTGGTTCTGTCGATGGTAAAGATATTAGGGATCTTGCAGTTTCGCGGGTAGACCAGGCGCTGTTGGGTAAAGCTGCAGGTGTGCAGGTAAAACCGGTATCGGGACAACCCGGAGCCGCACCACAAATTAGGATAAGAGGTATCGGTAGTATATCTGCCGGTTCTGAACCTTTATATGTCGTCGACGGCTTTCCCGTTGGAGACATTCAAACGCTGAATCCAAATGATATTGAGAGTATGGATATTCTCAAGGATGCTTCAGCTACTGCTATCTACGGTTCGCGCGGTTCAAACGGCGTCATCATTATTACAACAAAGAGAGGTAAGCAGGGCAGAACTAACCTTACCTACGACACTTATTATGGTTTGCAGCAGGTTTCGCTAAAGCCAAAAATGATGAATGCAAAGGAAGAGGCGCAATACTTTCACGATGGTGTTAAAAACAGGAACATTGACGCAGGAAATAATGTTTCGGGGCCGGGAAATACATGGAGATTAGCAGTTCCGGATATAATTATGGATGTTCTGGCCGGAAGAAATACGACTGATATTGATTGGCTTGACCTCGTATTACGCACTGCACCCCAGCAACAACACCAGATAGCGATTAACGGAGGCAGCAGCAACGTTAGGTATGCTATAAGTGGAGAATATTTTAACCAGCAGGGAATTATCCGGAATACAAATTTCAACAGGTATTCGGTAAGGGCAAATATTGATGCGCAGGTCTCAAAAAGACTATCAGTGAGGGTTAATCTAAACCCTTCCTATACCGAAGAGAACCTTGTTACTGCAAGCGGCTTAACCAGTGGACCTAACGAAAATGTTTTGGGAAGCGCAATGGCTGTTACCCCTTACTATCCTGTATATGATGCCAACGGCGACTATTACTCTTATAATGGTCTGGCTGCTACCGGAAATTTTTATCATCCTTTGGCGCTCGTTAACGAAATTAAACATCCGAGGAGCGGAATGAGGTTGATAGGAAATATCAATGCCGAATATAAAATTTTCAATGACTTGAAGTTTAATGTGTTAATAGGGGCAAATATGATGAGTACCCGTGAAAGCAAGTTCCGTCCAAAAATCCCGGCCTTTCTAAATGAGGTGGCTTATGCAAGTGATCAATCTTCTCTCAATAAGAACTGGCTTGCAGAATATACTTTGAATTATAACAAAAGCCTGAATAAACACAACATATCAGGTGTAGTTGGTTATACTGCACAAAAAGATGTTTTGGAAGCCAATTATTTGTACAGCGACCGGTTTTCCAATAATCTTGTTCCTACACTGAGCGCAGTTAGTGGAATAATTACAGATGGAACATCAACAAGAGATAAGTGGGCAATGGTGTCATACCTGGCAAGGGCAAACTACAATTTTAGTGGTAAATATTATTTAACCGCATCTATACGTACCGATGGGTCGTCGCGTTTTGGAAGTGAAAGAAAGTACGGCGTTTTCCCTTCGGCAGCAGTTGCCTGGCGTGTATCTGATGAAAACTTTTTTAAGAACATTCGTTTAATAAACGATATGAAATTCCGCGCCAGCTATGGCGAAACCGGGAATAACAATATAGGTAATTACGAACATATCGCTACTGCTATATACGAAAAATATGTGTTGGGAAATACCGCTGTAGGAGGGTACGCACCCGGAAGATTGGCTAACCCTGTATTAACATGGGAGAAGCAAAAACAGTTTAACGCAGGTGTGAACGCAAGTATTTTAAAGCGAAGAATTAACGTTACGGTCGATTACTTTAAATCCAATAATTCAAGTTTATTATTGAATGTAAACGTTCCGGCAATAACCGGTTTCAATACCGCTTTAAAAAATATAGGTGAGGTTAGAAATACGGGCTGGGAGTTTGTGCTAAGCACCACAAACTTAGAGGGGAAATTTGAATGGGCTACTGATCTCAACTTCTCCACTTATAAAAATAAAGTTGTTCGCTTAGGACCTTCCGGCGACCCTATTATTACCAATGCCAATATCACACAAATCGGCATGCCGATAGGAATGTTTTATGGCTGGTTAACCAACGGTGTCTTTAAAAACCAGGCAGAATTAGACGCCGGACCAATTTTCGCTCCCGGTACAACCAACCGCTCACGTATGGGAGATACAAGATTTGTAGATGTGAGTGGACCTAACGGAAAGCCCGACGGTATAATAAATAGCCTCGATAAGACCATTATGGGCAGTCCTTATCCTGATTTTTATTATGGCATGACCAACCGTTTTTCTTACCGCAGCTTAAGTTTGAATGTCGGCCTCCAGGGCTCAAAAGGAGCGCAGGTGATTAACAAAACAAGGGTAGGAGCAAACTTATCCACCAGGGCACGTACTAACCAGTTGGCTTTATCCAACAATTACTGGAAATCTCCCGAAAACCCCGGAGATGGTAATACCCCAAGGCCCAACGATGCTCCTACCGGTAACATTCGGGGCGAAAGCAGTCAAAGGGAGATCGATAACGGAACATACATGAGGATCAACAACATTACCTTGAGTTATGTATTACCCGAAAGTATTTCTAAGAAACTTACATTAAATTCCGCCAGGGTTTACATCAATGCTACCAACCCATTCATTTTCACGAAATATACTTCCTGGAATCCAGACTCAAGCAACTCGGGAAATTCTCTGACTCCCGGAATAGACTTAAACGACTATCCTTTACCTAAAAGTCTTACAGTAGGGTTAAATGTTGGATTTTGATGCTCATTAAATAATACAAGAAAATTTAGATATGAAAAATATAATCACGATAATAATATTCGCTTCAATACTAATGATTTCCTGCAGTAAAGATTTCATCAGGATAAATCCTGAATCTACTGTAAGTACCGATGTTTTATATTCAACCGATAAAGACTTCCAGGATGCTGTTCTTGGTATTTATGCAGTTTATCAAAACGAGTTTGGAAATCACTGGTATTATGGTGATCTGCGGGGCGACGATACAAAAAGCGGTCTTGTAAGTAACCTCACTGCATCCGATGTTGACAAATTTATTCTTAATAACGATGCCGGTATTCTTAGAACCACCTGGTCGAACTATTATAGCGTTATAACACGCGCAAATAATGTTTTAAGTAAAATTGACAAGGCAGATGCCGCTGTAGTTAAAAATAAAGCCCAGTATGTTGGTGAAGCGAAATTCCTGAGAGCGCTTGCTTACTTCAATCTGGTGAGAATTTTCGGCGATGTTCCGATGGTTACTACCAACGTTTCTATTGATGAGGCTTACCTGATAGGAAGAGAAAAGGTTGATAAGGTATACGACGAAGTAATCGTTAAGGACCTGCTCGACGCCGAACTTAAATTACCATTGAAATATGCAGGGGCCGATGTTGGAAAAGCTACAAGGGGTGCTGCTAAGGCTGTGCTTGGAAAAGTATATCTAACGCGTAAAGACTTTGCAAAAGCCGAAGCTAAATTAGCAGAAGTAACCACCATGGGATATTCGTTGTTGAAAAACTTTAACGACCTGTTCGATTACAGCAAAGATGAACACCATAGCGAATACATCTTCGATATCGAATATGAGCAAGGCATAGGTGAAGGAAGCATTTTTACCACCAATTTTTCGCTTAGTTTCCAGGGGGCTGGTGTGTTAGCAACCGCTATGGCCGAAATGTACGGCTTGCCGCCTGCAGGTGGCAACGACCAGGGCTGCCCCGCAGAAGGTTTATTTGCTGCATTTAATCCAAACGACCTGCGTAAGGATATCACTGCAGCCACCGGTATTACCAGGAACGGCGTTTTTATACCCATTTCTACAACAGGTATCGGTTCATTTACAAAAAAATACCTCACTCCCATACCAAAAGCAAACGACAGCAGGGCAAACTGGAAAGTTACGCGGTATGCCGATGTTTTATTGATGTATGCTGAAGCATTAAACGAGAACGGAAAAACCGGTGATGCACTTACTACTTTAAACCTGGTAAGAGCCCGTGCCGGCGTGCCTGCTTATACGAACCTCTCACAGGCAGAAACACGTGAAAAAATTTACGACGAACGCAGGTTTGAATTGTATTTAGAGGGGCATCGCTGGTTCGACCTTGTTAGAACAGGCAGGGCGCTAAGTGTAATGCAGCCTTTCGGAATGAAACCGCACATGCTTGTTTTCCCTATTCCTCAAAACCAGATGGAAATAATAAACAACCGCACCGTATTCCCGCAAAACCCGGGATATGAATAACGAAATTTCAAGACTGGGTTAACATTGAATAAAAACGTTCTCCCGGGGCGCAAAAGGGTGAAGTAAAAGTCTTTTATTCGTTGATGGGCGACAAATTGAAGAGTTTTTATGAGCCGGGCAGCAGGTCTTCATTTAAACATCGTTGCGTCGCACTCTTGTACCGGTTAATCAATATGCAGCTATCAGATCTTTCTTAAATACGATAAGAATGTCTTTGACCTAACGATTGTTGTCCTGTTTGCCGAATAAAAAAACAACAGTACAAGGGAGTGACACAACGATGAAGATTAAAAGTTACTACTGCTCGTCACCAAAAAATTGTTGTTACGTAAACCGTATTGAATATTATAATAACGGCTGCGAAATAAAAGGGGGTTTTAGAATCAAATTCAAGAGATATTTTAACAGGAATTGCCATGAAAAAACAGGAATCTAATAATAATACAGGAATAGATACAAATGGCGTAACCAGGCGTCACTTTATAAAAATAACAGGTATTACCACTTTAGGTATGCCATTCGCAAGTATAAATGATTTGAAAGCCCAGGGCGTTTCCATTGTTTCCGACCCTGGTGATCGTATTGCTCAATCGGGGCCGGTTTTATGGGCCGTAAAGGAGCTGGAGGAATCGATGACATCCCAGGGCATTGCAGTTAAAAGGTTTACAAAGCTGGCGCAAGTACCTGCCGGAAACTTATGTATAGTTGCAGGAGCTACAAAAGCTTCAATTCCTGCTCAGTTACTTAAAGAAGCAAAAACAAGCGTACCTGCTGTACCGGAGGCCCTTGGCCTTGTTTCGTTAAAGTCAGCAGGAAAACAAGTATTACTGGCTGCAGGACACGATGAACGTGGCCTTGTTTACGCCTTACTCGAATTGGCTGACCGTGTACAGAATAGCGCTCAGCCTTTAGCTTCTTTGAACGTTCAAAAACCAATTGTTGAACGGCCAGCTAATGAAATAAGAAGTCTAACCAGGCTTTTTACCAGCGATGTGGAAGACAAGCCGTGGTACAATGATCGTGAAATGTGGCCTAAGTATTTGACCATGTTGGCCACCCAGCGTTATAATCGCTTTAATCTCAGCTTTGGCATCGGGTACGACTTTCTTCGGAATGTTACAGACGGATACTTTCTTTTTGCTTACCCGTTCTTTTTATCCGTTCCGGGCTACAACGTACGAGTACCTCAATTGCCCGATGCAGAACGTGACAGCAATCTTGCAATGCTGAAATTTATCAGTGAACAAACAGTTGCGAGGGGCATGCAGTTTCAGTTGGGCCTCTGGATGCATGGTTATGAGTGGCTCAATAGTCCCAACCCTAATTACACCAACGAGGGAATAACCAAGGAAAATCACGGTCCTTACTGTCGCGATGCCGTTCGTGCTCTTTTAAAAGCCTGCCCGGCTATTAGTGGAGTAACTTTCCGCGTTCACGGCGAGAGTGGTGTAAACGAAGGCAGTTACGAGTTTTGGAGAACAGTATTTGAGGGAGTTGCAACCTGTGGCAGAACGGTGGAGATCGATATGCACTCAAAAGGAATGGACCAGACAATGATGGATTCGGCGGTTGCAACCAAAATGCCCGTTGTTATTTCACCAAAGTACTGGGCCGAACACATGGGAATGCCATATCACCAGGCCGACATTCGCGAACTTGAAGTACCAAAACCCGAAAAGAAAACTTCAGTTTTAATGAACCTGAGCGAAGGATCACGTAGTTTTCTGCGCTATGGTTATGGTGACCTTTTAAAAGAAGACAGGCCTTATAAAATAATTCATCGCATTTGGCCAGGTACTCAACGACTATTGTTATGGGGAGATCCATTAACGGCAGCGGCACATGCAAGAGCATTTAGTTTTTGTGGCAGTGCAGGTGTGGAACTTATGGAACCGCTGTCATTTAAAGGTCGCCGAGGATCTGGGATTGCAGGAGACCGCTGTGGTTATGCAGATGCTTCCTTAAGCCCTCGCTGGGACTGGGAGAAGTATCTTTATACGCTAAGAGTGTTTGGACGGTTACAATACAATCCGCAGTCCGAGCCGGACGTCTGGAAGCGTTTACTTCGTAAACAGTATGGACCTGCGGCAGATTCAACAGAACAAGCTTTGGCAAATGCCACTCGTATACTTCCTATCGTTTTGACTGCGCATGGAACTTCTGCCGGTAATAATACCTATTGGCCTGAAATCTATACTAATCATCCAATTGCAGATCCTAATATCAAACATCCCTATTCAGACACACCTGCACCAAAAGTTTTTGGCAACGTAACCCCTCTTGATCCGCAACTCTTTCTTAGTATTAATGATTATGCCCGGGAGGTGTTAAAGGGTGAAAGGTGCGGCAAGTACACCCCCATTGAAACTGCACAGTGGATAGAAGATTATGCCGACGCCGCAGCCAAACACCTGCAACAGGCAGAAGCAAAAACACAAAACAGCAAAAGTCCTGAATTCAGAAGGATGGCGATAGACGTATCAATGCAGGTATTGTTGGGGCGTTTCTTCGGAGCTAAGTTTCGTTCAGGTGTTCTGTATGCGTTATACGAACAAAGCGGTAACCGAGCTGCCCTGCAGGAATCGCTGAAGGCCTATAAGCGTGCAAGGGGATATTTTGCAGAACTCGCCAATAATGCCAAAGATGTTTATAAACCAGATATTACTGTTGGTGAAAGACCGCATCTGCGGGGGCATTGGCTGGATCGATTGCCGGCAATGGACGAGGATATCTCCTATATGGCAAAAAAGCTGGATGAGGCTAAGAGCAATGATCTTTCAAAACAGGAATTAGTGAATACTGCAGTGCAGGAAGCGCTGGGAAGACCAAAGCGTTTATTGGCGAACTGCACCCACAGTAAACCGGAAAAGTTTAGTAACAATCAACCCCTCATTTTAGAGTTGTCTGCTCAGAAAATGCCCAGGTCCGTCAAATTATTTTACCGGCATGTAAACCAGGGTGAAAGATATCAAAGTGCTGAAATGCAGGTATCGGGTAAGAGTTATCGTGCAACAATTCCCGCAGCTTATACCAACACTAAATATCCCCTCGAATATTATTTTGAGTTGCAGGAAGCACCTGCATCTGCGTCCTTATATCCTGGTTTCAACCCTGATTTAACCAATCAGCCCTACTTCGTTGTACGGCAGGTTTAAAAGCATTTTTATCACCTTGATTAATCCTTACCCGATCAACTAATGGCCTGAAAAACACACAACAGGATTTGACGCCGATTTCAAAAATAGAAAAGTGCACAAGTTTTAAAAATGCCCGCGGTTACTTTCAACTTATTTACATTATGGAAATAAAAACTCGCTTAAAAAGGTCGTTGCTATTTCGATTATCCTTATTGCTTCTCATTCTCAATTCAACTGTTTATGGAGCTGCCGACATTCCTGAGGTTTCTATTGTTACCGACCAAACTCCCGGCGTTTCAGTTACTAGTGGCGTTACCAAACTAACTGATGCATTGAAAGCAAAAAATATAGTATTTGAACAAGTCGGCACTATAAAAGAAGCCAAAGGCAAACTGGTTATTGTTGCGGGTTTGTCTGTCGGGGGTGGTGAGGCAGCCCGCCTGTTGAAAGATGCCAACCGTACATTACCCGACGTACCGGAAGCGCTCACAATCTGGAAGACCAATTGGCAAAAAAAGAGGGTGTGGGTGATCAATGGGACTGATGATAGAGGACTCATGTATGGCCTTTTGGATGTAGCAGACAGGGTTAGCTGGAATGCCGATTCAAAATCACCGCTTGCTGAGGTCAAAGAAATTACCGAAAAACCTGATGCAAGTGTTCGGGCAATCTCTATTTATACAATGCAGCGGGCCTATTGGGAAAGCAGGTTTTATGACCAGGCATATTGGGCGAGGTACCTGGATATGCTGGCGAAAAACCGGTTTAACTCCCTGGTGGTAATTTTTGGGTACGAGAATGGTGGATTCCTCGCCCCGTGTTATCCCTACTTTTTCGATGTTGAAGGATACCCAGGCGTTCGCATGGTGGGTCTTACTGCACAGGAACAGCAACGCAACCTTGCTGCTATTAATCGTTTGATTGACATGTGTCATGAAAGAGGAATTAAGTTTACAGTAGGCATCTGGGATCACATTTACAGGGGTGGAGTGCAGGGTGGTGGTATTCCAGGAACAACAACGTCGCCCGACAAACCTGTTCCCGGTCTTGTATGGGGCGTAAACAGTGAGAACCTCATCAGTTACAATAAAACAGCTCTTGCAAAATTTGTAAAAATGGTTCCCGGTCTCGACGCAATTCAATTTCGAATGCACAACGAATCGGGTTTGAAGGAGAATGAACAGGAGAGTTTCTGGTCCGACGTTTTCAAGATGCTAAAAGCAACCGTTCCTAACCTGCACCTCGATCTGCGTGCAAAAGAGTTACCGGAACCTGTAATACAAAGTGCGATTGATATCGGCGTACCGTTCAGGATTACTACAAAATACTGGATGGAGCAAATGGGATTGCCTTTTCATCCAACAGCGATTAACCCCGAAAAAAGTGCCCGCAGACACAGTTATAGCGACATGTTACGCTACCCCCAGCAATATAAAATGCATTGGCGGCTCTGGAATGGAGGCACCTCAAGAATACTATTGTGGGGAGACCCTGAATTTGCCCGGCGATTTGCACAAAGCACACATCTTTATAACGGTGATGGTTACGAAGTGAATGAACCTCTTGCAACCAAAATGGAAGCACAACCACACGATGCAAAGCCCTTTGATTTATTGAAACCTCCCTATCGTTATTACGATTACGAGTTTGAACGGTATTGGCATTTTTTCCAGGTGTTCGGCCGCATCGGCTATAATCCTCAAACACCTGCTGAGGTTTGGAAAAGAGAATTCGAACGCAGGTTTGGCAAACAGGCTGCGCCGTCTGTTGAAGCTGCGTTACACAAGGCAAGTTGGGTTCTGCCAAGAATTATTTCCTCTTCTTACCCTTACAGTAGTTTTCCAACCACCAGGGGATGGGCTGAAAAGCAGCGTCTCGGAGATCTGCCTTCTTTTGCAAAAGCCCAACTTACCGACCTGCCGCAATTCCTGACCTTTGATGAAGAAGCTAAATTATTGCTGGAAGGCGGGGAGACAGCAAAGCTACGGCCCGGAGCAAATAGCGTATGGTTCCGGAAAACAGCAGCCGAGATTAATAATTTAATTGCCGAGGCTGAAAAAGCAATAGGAAATAACCGCAACAAAGAGTTTAATTCAACGATTACAGATCTCAGGATCTTATCCGGTCTTGCCCTTTATCATTCACGCCGAATACCTGCAGCAGTTAGTTATTGCCTCTTTGAACGAACACAGGACTTAGCAGCACTCAAAAATGCAATTGCTTATGAAACCAGTGCAATAGAAGCCTGGCGGCAAATTGTAACTGCGGCAGGAGATGTTTATGCAGACGATTTAATGATGGGCGTTCGTGTTGCAGACCTTTGCGGAAACTGGAAAGATGAACTGGTTGCTTTGGAAAATGGGCTCGCAAAGCTTGAACAAAAAAGGCAGAATTTCGTGTCCCCGGCCTCAGTGAAGTCAGCTCCGCAGTATAAAGTTGGGCAGGATACCAATTTTGATACAAAATTTAACTTCATTCACCAACCAGTTACCAGTGCTCCGGTTGGTAAACCTATTACTGTAAATGTAAAAGTAAATGCTCCGCTGGGAATAAAATGGGTTCGGTTACGGTATCGTAGTGTTAACCAGGAACAGGATTACCGGGTATTGGCAATGCTTCCGACAGGGGAAAAAGATGCATTCCAGGTAGTAGTTCCTGCAGAACAAATTAGCCCCAAATGGGATTTTATGTATTACCTGGAAGTAATGGATAATAATAGCAATGGGACGATTTTCCCCGACCTTGATAAGGAGACACCCTATATAATTACAAAGCTAATCAGGTAAACACACCTTAATGGCTATCGATATGCAAATTAAAGATGGTTGATTTATCGGTTGAGTCACTAATGAAGCCGCAGGATCAAAAACGCCACATTCTTTTTAGTGAAATCGTAAATGTAAAAGCTTAACCGTTAAAAAATAATTACTCGTTGTGAAATCAAAATTTATCACTCTTGTTCTTGACACGCTGTATGCATTTCAGTGCAAAAAAGCTGCTGTAAGATGCATTTTCTTTACAGGCATTTTTTTTATAACAGCCACATCCAATGCGCAGCAGCGAACACAAAATGAATGGACAGATACTACCTTCCCATCC
>JAQBNO010000216.1 GCA_028288485.1 Segetibacter sp. | reverse complement strand
AACCGCTGTTAACTCCGGCAAAAACAGTGGCCGTGGTTTGCTTAATCACGTTTGCTTTTACCACAAAATAGCCGGCTTCGCTTACCAGGTATTTGCCGGGCTCGAACCATATTTGCAGTTTTTTTCCGGTCTCATTTTCAAACACTTTAAAAGCCTCTGCAACTTTTTCACCCAATTGGTTAACGTCGGTTTCGGGGTCTCCTTCCTGGTAGGGAACTTTGAACCCGCTGCCCAAATCAATAAACTGAAGGTTATCAAAATGACGCGCCATTTCAAACATCACCTCCAATCCTTCCAGGAAAACATTTACATCCTTAATCTCGCTTCCTGTATGCATGTGCAAGCCCGTAACGTTTAATCTGGTGGTCTTAACTATGCGCTCTATATGCCGCATCTGGTGAATAGAAATTCCAAACTTGCTGTCGACGTGGCCCGTAGAAATTTTATAATTGCCACCCGCCATAATATGGGGGTTTAAACGAATGCAAACAGGATAAGAGTTGCCATAACGGTTACCAAACTGTTCTAAAATTGAAATGTTATCAATATTTACAATCACTCCAAAATTTTTACCCGCTTCGATCTCTTCAAAGTCCACACAGTTAGGTGTAAACAAAATATCCTTTGGTTCAAAGCCTGCCCTTAAACCCAACATCACCTCGTTAATGCTAACACAATCTAATGAAGCACCCAGTTGCTTCATGAATTTTAAGATATTAATATTGGTGAGGGATTTACAGGCATAAAAGAATTTCGAATCTGATTTTTTAAAAGCATCTTTCAGCTTTTGATATTGTTCGGCAATTTTTTCAGCGTGATAGATATATACAGGAGTACCAAACTCGTTGGCAATATTGATCAGTTGTTTGTTGGATAATTTTTGAGACATAAGTTTGCAAAAGTACTTTGAAAAAAATGAGTGAACGATAATGAAGCGTTATTCTTTCTCTTTGTCGTTGTTAGACAAATCGCCGGAGGAATCTTTATCAGTATTATCTTCGGTGGGCTCAGTCTCTTCATTTACATCTAAATGATCGTGATCGCTTGACACCGGTTCATCAGAAGGATCCTCGACAGCTTCGACAGGTTTTTCAATCAGTTCACCATTGTCAGCTACTATTAACGTAGTACCGTCTTCGTCAGCAGAGGCTTCTTCCGGTGATATAGATCCTACATTCTCAGCTTGCCCCGGTTCTGCATCTCCAGCAGTTTCCTTACTTACATTCTTTATCAACGTTCCTTGTATAGACTGTTCGGCGAGTACTTCTTTGATTTTTGGAAGATCGTCTGTTGAGTTTATTCCAAAATAATCCATGAAAGATTTTGAGGTGGAATAAACCAAAGGTTTGCCTGGAAGATCTTCATTACGACCAGAAATGATAATTAATTCTTTTTCTAAAAGTTTTTGAACAGAGTAGTCGCTGTTGACGCCACGTATAGCTTCAACTTCTCCCTTGGTGATCGGCTGCTTATAGGCGATGATAGCAAGGGTTTCCAAAGCAGCATTAGAAAGGCGCTTTAGAAATTTGTCGCCATTTAATTGCGCAACCGTTTTATGAAAATCTTTCTTTGTTAAGAACTGGAAACCGCCACCGCTTTCCTTCACTTCAAAAGGATAAAATTCAGCATTATATTTTTCACGAATACCTTCCACGGCTGCTTCAATCTGCTCAAGCGATATTCGTTCTTCCATAAAACCAAAAGCATTGTTGATAAGTTCAACAATGTCGATAGTTGTCAGCGGTTTATCACTGGCAAAAATCAAAGCTTCTATATGAGGGATTATAATACTTAATTCCATGAAGAAATAGTCAATGAGACATAGAGTCAATAGGTCATTAAGGAAGACACCTAATTATTCTACAGTAACCGTTTGTTTGTTTTTTCCAATTGATTTTATGTAAGGGTTAATGAGCTTATGACAACGACAACTTTTCCTTTAACAGAACATATTCATCATTTGAAAGCCAATTTCGCTTTTTTGCTTTTGTAACTGCTGTCGCTGCCTCGTATGCAAAACCTTTGCTATAATAACAACAGTTCTTATTTTCCGCGAAAAGATATACGCCGTAACCTTCACTTATATGGAAAGCTACTGAGTCGGCGCCGTGGTAAATTGTTTTCCTAATGTATCTTTTTCAAAAAAGGTCCATTTTCAACAACCGCCCAAACTATCTCACCAATCTACATCGACACTTTATAAACTTCTAATTCACTTAAATGAATCATAGTATCTTAAAAAATCACTTATTGACTTCCTGACTAATGCCCTTAGCCATTTAGAGCTGCTGCACCACTTACAATTTCTGTAAGCTCTGTTGTAATAGCAGCCTGGCGGGCCCTGTTATAGGAAATCTTTAATGTTTTCAATAGCTCGTTTGCATTTTCACTGGCCTTATCCATCGCGGTCATACGGGCACCATGCTCGCTCGCATGCGCGTCTAAAACAGCTTTAAACAATTGAGTGTTTAATATTTTCGGCATCAGCTCTGCCACCAGTTGCTCTTTTGCCGGTTCAAAAATAAAATCAGCTTTTTTCACTCCTTCCTTCTTTTGAACTTTAGGGATTGGCAAAAAACGTTCAACAACGAATCTTTGTGTGGCTGCATTTTTAAATTCACTATAAACAAGTTCAACCACGTCAAACTCTTTATTTTCAAAAGCTTTTACAGCCGCCGACGACGCGGCTTGCACAGTTTCAAAATGCAGGTTCAGAAAAACATCTTTATAATCAGCGTTTGTTTTATAGTTCTGCTTACTTAAACTTTCGTAGCCCTTTTTACCTATGTTCCAAATGCTGACATTTCCTTTCCTGAATTGATCACTGTATTTAGTCGCAATGGTTTCTTTAGCAAGTTTAATAATGTTTGCATTATATCCACCTGCAAGTCCACGGTCGCTTGTTATAACAATTAAAAGAACGCGGTCCTTTCCTCTTTCGACTGCCAGGCTTCCACCCACTTCGCCCTCGGCACTACTAACAATATTGCTAAGCATTTCCTGCAGTTTTTGAGCATAGGGGCGCATTTGTGTAATGGCGTCCTGTGCACGACGCAACTTGGCAGCACTCACCATTTTCATGGCTTTCGTAATTTGCTGCGTGCTTTGTACACTCTTAATCCGGTTACGAACCTCTTTTAATTGTCCACTCATTTTTTCAGGTTTACAGTTTCACGATAGTTGAAACCAAAATCAGGAATATTTTTTATATTAAAAAAATCAATAGGTTTTCTGAATTGGCTGCAAAGGTAAGGGTTGTAAAGGAAAAGGCAAAAGGAAGCTAAAGCTGCATTTTTACTGCGCCAGAGGAAAATACCTACTGGATACAAAGTAAGATGTTGCAACCGTTATCGGTCTTTGTTCATCTCCCGTTGTTCTAATGCATCCCTTTGGTGAGGTCGCCCGCTTTTGCGGTATCTTTTCATAGCATCATGCTAACCGCTTTTATCTTTTTGTTGCGATAAGGCAGCGTAGATCGAAAATTTGTGAACCATAGACAGTCGAATTCGTAAAAACTGTAAAAGAGTGCGACGCAACGATGATAAATTAAAGCTCCGATGTTCGTCCCCAAAATATTAACACTGGCTACCTTTTTGGGTTTGGCAATCTCTCAACGGCTTTTGTTACCTTTGTCACCCTGTCAAATTGGCTAGTACTCTTTTATAGCACCAATTTTGACGACTAAAAAAACTTTAAAAAGAATTTATACCATACCCAACGCACTAATTATGTTAGGTTTTTTATCAAAATTATTCGGTGGAAGCAAATCACAGAAAGATGTGAAATTGTTGCTTCCAATAGTAGAGCAAACTAATCAATATTATCAGCAATATCAGTCGTTAAGCAATGACGAGCTTCGTGGAAAAACTGTAGAATTTAAACAGCGGATCGCAACACATTTAAGCGATATTGATACCGAAATTGAAACGCTTGGGAAAGAAGCGGATGCACTTCCGGCAGAAGATATCAGTGGCCGTGACAGCATTTTTCAGACCATAGATAAGCTGAAAAAACAGCGGGATGAAAAAATAGAAGAAGCACTTAAAGACATACAGGCAGAAGCTTTTGCGGTGGTAAAAGAAACTGCACGACGATTTGCCAATAATGCTGAACTTACAGCAACAGCAACAGACCTTGATCGTGAATTAAGTGTTCGCAAACAACATATTAAAATAGAAGGAGATTCGGCCAGTTTCAGTAATACATGGAATGCTGCAGGTAACATGGTCACCTGGAATATGATCCATTACGATGTGCAGTTAATTGGTGGTTCTGTTTTACACAGCGGAAAAATTGCTGAGATGGCAACTGGTGAAGGTAAAACGCTGGTGTCGACTTTACCCGCTTACCTGAATGCATTGGCTGGAGAAGGGGTACATATTGTAACAGTAAATGACTACCTGGCCAAACGTGACAGCGAGTGGAACGGGCCAATTTTCGAATTTTTAGGACTTCGTGTAGATTGTATAGATAAGCATCAACCGAATACCCAGGATAGAAGAAATGCATACTTGGCCGATATTACGTATGGTACGAATAACGAGTTTGGTTTCGACTACCTGAGAGATAACATGGTACATACGCCAGATGAAATGGTGCAACGTAAACATCATTTTGCAATGGTGGATGAGGTGGATAGCGTTTTAATTGACGATGCAAGAACTCCGTTGATCATCAGTGGTCCTATACCTCGTGGTGATGAGCAGGAATACCATATATTAAAGCCGCGGGTTTTACAACTGGTAGAAGCCCAAAAAAGAGTTACCAATCAATTCCTGATTGAAGCGAAGAAAAAGATAGCCGAAGGAAACGATGATCCGAAAGATGGCGGACTTGCTCTAATGCGTGCTGCACGTGGTTTGCCAAAAAGCGGCGCCTTGATTAAGTATTTAAGTGAACCCGGTATACGAACAAAGCTTCAAAAAACGGAAAATTATTACCTCGCTGATCAGCAGAAAGAAATGCCCAAGGTAGACGAAGGATTATTTTTTCACATTGATGAAAAAAACAATTCTGTTGACCTTACCGATATGGGTATTCAAATGATTACGAAAGGTGGTGAAGATCCCAACTTCTTTATTCTTCCCGATATTAGCGTTCAGCTTAATGC
>JAQBNO010000204.1 GCA_028288485.1 Segetibacter sp. | reverse complement strand
CTTCGCTCAGGGCACAGCTGCTATGAAAAAATGCTTTTGAACCGAGCGTGGCAACGATGTTTCATTTATATTCAATTGCTTGTACCAAAAATTTAATTGTCTTACAGGGTAGTTTATTGCTATTTTTTAAAACGGTTTAAGCACTTAGGCCGGTTGCTGGGTAACATTGGGTTTTTCATGCACCACAACCTGCTGCTGCTGCTTTTTATTCTTTTTCTTCTGACCTATCGATGCGAAAATTACATACAGGCCGGGGATGAGAATAACGCCGAACAGCGTTCCGAACAGCATACCGCCTGCCGCTGCTGTACCGATGGAACGGTTACCAAGCGCACCTGCACCTGTAGCAATACACAACGGAATAAGTCCGGCAACAAAGGCAAAAGAGGTCATAAGAATAGGCCGCAGACGCGAAACAGCGCCTTGTTTTGCAGCTATTAAAACACGCAGACCTTCCTTGCGCCGCAGCTCGGCAAACTCAACAATGAGAATGGCATTTTTGCCTAAAAGTCCAATGAGCATTACGAGGGCTACCTGGGCATAGATGTTGTTTTCGAGACCAGCAAGTTTGAGGGTTATAAATGCGCCGAAAATACCGGTAGGCAGCGACAGAATAACCGGCAAAGGCAATAAGAAACTTTCGTACTGTGCAGCCAGCAACAGGTATACAAACACGAGGCAAATAATAAAAATATACACCGCCTGGTTGCCCGACAAAATTTGCTCCCTCGTCATGCCCGACCATTCAATGCTGTAACCTCTCGGAAGTTTTGATTTGGCTGTTTCTTCCACTGCGGCAATGGC
The DNA here is from genome assembly GCA_028288485.1 of Segetibacter sp. Lineage (GTDB taxonomy): Bacteria > Bacteroidota > Bacteroidia > Chitinophagales > Chitinophagaceae > Segetibacter. The sequence continues at coordinate 5,091 of JAQBNO010000204.1, read as the reverse complement.
ATCGCTGCTGCTGAAACCTTGTGCAGCATCGCCGTTTATCATAGCTGAGGTGTACATATTATAGCGGGTTATCTGCTCGGGCCCATACACCCTTTCCATCTTCACAAAAGTTGAATATGGCACCATCATACCATTGTCGCTTTTCACGTGCAACTGCAGTATGTCTTCAGGTTTGCTTCGATATTGAGGGTAGGCCTGCAACATCACTTTATACATTTGTCCGAAACGGATGAAGTTTGTGGCATAATAACTACCCACCAGGGTTTGCAATGTGCTCATCGCATTATCAATGCTTATTCCTTTTTGTGCTGCCGTTTCCTGGTCAACATGAATCATGTATTGAGGAAAGTTGGGGTCGAAGCTGGTAAATGCTCCGCCGATCATTTTATGCTGTTGTAAGGCTTCGAGGAAACCTTGTGTTACCTCGGCAGTCTTTGTAAGATCGGACCCCCTGTTTTTGTCCAGCAGTCTTAACTCAAAACCACTGGCATTACCAAAACCCGGAACGGTAGGCGGGGCAAAAAACTCTATCGATGCATCGCTGATATGTTTGGTGTTTTCCTCGAATTTTTTGATGATCTCATTCACCGACTGATCACGGTTTTCCCATGAAGCAAGATTGATCATTGCCATTCCGTAAGAAGCACCGGAGATATCACTCATCAAGCTGTAACCTGCAAGTGTGCTAACGTTTTCTACCGATTTGAACTTTTTGGTTGCCAGTTCAATTTCATCCAGCACTTTTTCGGTACGTTCAACAGTTGAACCGGCAGGGGTGGTAACGTTTACATAGATCATCCCCTGGTCTTCAGTAGGAATAAATCCTGAAGGCAAAATACTGCTGGCACCCCATGTGGCTAAACAGAAAAAGAGCAGTATACAAACGGTGACAGGTTTTCTGATCGCTATCCAACTTACCAGGCGACCAAACCTTTTTTCTGTTTTATCGTACCCCCTGTTAAATACAGCAAAAAATCTATCCAATAAATTCTTTTTTCTTGGTCCGTGGTCATGCTTCAGCAACAGTGCACACAAAGCAGGAGTAAGTGTTAAGGCATTGATACCGGAGATTACAATTGATATTGCCAGCGTAAGTGAAAACTGCCTGTAGAACACGCCAACAGGCCCTGAAAGAAATGCAACCGGCACAAACACTGCCGACATTACCAACGTGATCGCCATAATTGCGCCGCTGATTTCTTTCATCGCAACAATCGTTGCATCTCTTGCATTCAGGTGTTCAGTAGTCATTTTTACATGCACGGCCTCCACCACCACAATCGCATTATCTACCACTATACCAATTGCGAGCACCAGCGCAAATAAGGTGAGTATGTTTATAGAGAACCCGAACAACTGTAAAAAAGCAAGCGTACCAATTAGGGCAACGGGAACTGCGAGGGCCGGTATTAACGTTGAGCGAAAATCCTGGAGGAAGATGTACACAATGATAAACACCAGTATGAAAGCTTCGAACAACGTACGCACCACTTCATGTATACTTGCATCAAGGAAACGTGACACATCATACGCATAGTTGTATTCCATTCCTGGCGGGAACGTTGTTTCTTTCAACTCCGCCATCTTGGCTTTGATGTTATTAATTACATCCCGCGCATTCGAACCCGGCCTTTGTTTTATCATGATAGATGCAGACGGCCGCCCGTCCGTTTTGGAAGCCATGTCGTAACTCACCGTACCAAATTCTACATCCGCGATATCTTTTAAGCGAATCCGCCCCCCGTCCTCTTCCGACTTTATCACTATTTTTTTGTAGTCGTCGGGCGTGTTAAACTTGCCGGTATATTTTAGTACGTATTGTTTTACCTGGCTGTCTTTACCCGAGTTTTCTCCTGCCACGCCAGGTGCAGCTTCAATGTTTTGTTTTCTGAGCCGGTCAATCACTTCATCTGTAGAAATATTATAGGCAAGCATACGGTCAGGCTTCAGCCAAACGCGCATCGAATAATCTCTTGCACCCATGATATCCACGAAACCTACGCCATCAATTCTTTTCAGTTCCTGCAGCACATTAATGTCGGCAAAGTTGTAAATGAACTCCTCGTTCATCTCCTTGTCTGTACTCATTACATTCAGGTACAGCAACATACTGTTTACTTCTTTTTCTGTCGTCACACCTGCTTTTATCACTTCTTCGGGTAATTCGTCGAGTACAGTAGTTACCCGGTTTTGCACGTTCACCGCCGCCTGGTCGGGATCGGTACCAACATTAAAAAAAACCTGGATAAGCGTAACTCCATTGTTACTGCTCACCGAGTTCATATAGGTCATTCCCGGCACACCGTTAATTGCACGTTCAAGTGGTGTTGCCACGGCCTTTGCACAAACTTCCGCATTGGCCCCGTTGTAACTTGCAGTCACTACCACCGAGGGAGGTACGATATCGGGGAACTGGGTAATTGGCAAAGAGAATAAAGCCATCACCCCTACCAGCGTAATTATGAGGGAGATTACAAGAGACAACACAGGTCTCCTGATAAAAGTTTCAATCATCTGGAAAAGTATTAGAAACGCATAGAGTAACCATTTTAAAACACTGGTTATGCATTTGAATGAATAAGTTTATTACCGCGGTAACTAGTAAGATAGTAAGATCAAAACACGCTGTTGTTTTATTTGGGGACCAGCAAAATAACAGCCTTCAACATCGTTGTGTCACTCACTTGTACTTATAGAATCAGTCGTCACCTTTAATTAAAGCGATTTACATTTAGTATCAGATCTACAACAGTTCCTGTTATTTTTCTGCTATCAGGCTATCGGCAATAGTGAAGCGTGGTTTTATCTGCGCCCCATCCCGTATATTCTGTACACCTTCGTACACGATTTTATCACCTTCCTGCAAACCTGATTTAACAACGTAATACTCTGAAATACGGAAGTGTGGAACAAAACTTTGCATCTTTACGGTATTGTTTGGAGCAACAACAAAAACAAAACTTTTATCCTGTATCTCAAGTACCGACTTCTGAGGTACCAGCACAGTATTGGCAAGTTTCGTAACCAATTGCACTTTACCTGAGGCGCCGTGTTTCAGCATATAGCCAGGGTTTGGAAATTTTGCCCTGAATGCAAGAGACCCTGTATTATCAGAAAACTCTGCTTCGTGCGTTTCTATTTTCCCTTCCAACCGGTATTTTGTTCCATCGGAGAGGATCAGGCCGGCGGGTTTGTCTTCACGAAACTTGTCGTTGCCTGTCTTTTTGTTCTGCAGGTATTCGTTTTCCGACACATTGAAATATGCGTACATTTCATCGTTGTCGGATATAGTAGTTAATAAAGTTCCATCATCAACGAGGCTACCCATTTTTAAAGGGATCCGGTCGATAACACCGGTAAAAGGCGAGCGGACAGCAGTATAATTCAACCTGGTATTTGCGTCGTCAACAGCAGCTGAGGCAGCGTCTACCTTTGCACGTGCATCACTAAGGCGAGCCTTTCCCAGGTCAAGTTCTGTTTTGGAGATTACCTTTTTGTCTACCAGTGTTTTTATTCTTTCCAGTTCCAGTTCCGCAATCTTTGCTGCTGCCCTTGCACTTGCTACATCGGCCTTTGCTTTATTGAGGTCAATAAGAAATTCGTTGCTGCTTATTTTGAACAGGAGTTGCCCTTTGGTCACCCGGCGACCTTCATCTACATAAATTTTTTCAAGGTAGCCCTGCACTCTTGCCCTTATTTCAACATTTTTTACCGCCTGGATGTCGGCCACGTAATATTGCGATAAAGAAGTATCTCTTTGTTCAAGCTGTATTACCGGAACTTCGGTAATTTCTTTTACCGGTGTATCTTTGTTTTCTTCCTCTTTTGATGCACATCCTACAAGACTTGCGGCAAGCAGAAATGCACACGACCACTTTATTTTCATATAAATTTTTTGAGTTGCTGTAGTTGATATGACAAGGCCAGGCTAATAGAGTAGCCTTGTAATTATCAAATGATTACACGACCGATTATCCTGTACAACCGAAAGGACATACAGTGTTTGTTGTAGCATGCACAATTGCAAATCAAAAAGGCGTTAACCGAAAAAGGAAATGATGTAAGTGAGAAAGAAAATGAGGTTTGGAATAGGGAGTTTTTGAAGAAGAATCAAAATCTGCACTCTCGAGATCTTTTGCAGGTGGACGAATGCCCGTGGAAACCTGTGGCGACCTTTTAAATTTTTTCTTATATTTTACCTGGCGCTTCTTGACGTCAGAAACATCAGTCTCAATATCAGTGTTGTTCTTAAGTTCGCGGAACGCCGTCTCTATTTCAGTTGGAAAAGAAAAAACCGAAGAAACATGAGAAGATGAAGAAATGCAGAAAGTATCGGGCGTTCCTGTTTTAATGCCGTTTGCTTCAAACGACATTAAAAACACCGTAATAAACGGAAGTAGCATAAAGTAAAGCCTTTTACAATTACTGCCTTTCATGTAGATTTCTTCTATAATTATGCTTCTTATGAAATGCAAAATTAAGAGACCTTGCTTATTCAATGCAATAAAAAAATGTAAACTTTTATTGTTTGTTGTAAAACAGCACCAGCCATTCCCCGATTCGGAGCAATCACGTGTACTGAAAAGAGGTAGATTCAATGGTGGGGATAATAACAACATAGGCATAAATGATTAAACCTTTATTCTCTTTACAATGGTTAAGAGTGTTTAACACATGTGCATATAAATTTGCCTGTAAAAATGGCTACCCGTTTATTTACTGTACAGCTTATGAAGTAAAGTGCCCCACCATCAGCTACTTTATATGTAAATCCCAGAACATGGGTTTGTATGGTAAAGTAGCTCCTGATTTCAGCTATAGCAATGCTGTTCGGTGCTTTATCCAGGGCCGGGGTCTAATCCCGTTAAATGAATCGCGACATTTTATCCCGCGTTCGAAGTCATCCTGCGGAAGACACTCGAACAACTCCACGCATTATTTAGAGAGGAACAGGTCGGGTAAAGGGGTATTATGTTACTGCAAATTCCCCGCTGCCCATTGCACTGCAATAACTGATTTAAAGAATTTTGTTTTTAGTTCAAGTAGTTTTTGTCGTGTTTCCAGCACTTTATTTTCCCGGCTGTTCAATAA
>JAQBNO010000193.1 GCA_028288485.1 Segetibacter sp. | reverse complement strand
AATCCCATGATCAATTTGTTTGCTGCAGGTACTCAAAACGCAGACCGAATGGTGCTTGCTCATTCACCCTCATACACTAATTGGGGTTTGCAATACCAGGATAGTCTGGACAAATTCAATTTCCTTTCTGGTGGTACTCCTGTTCTTACCACTGATTTAGGTTCCTGGCGAGTAGGGGTGGGTACATCAACTCCGGCAGTAAAGTTGGATATTGCCGGCACGGGCGCATATAACCTTGCCAGTTCTGAAGGTGATTTCAGGTTGGGCAATTCAACCTATCGTTTGAAGATGGGTGTAGCTAACGCCGGTGGCGGCGCAGGTGATGCCTATATTGCAAGCTCAAACCGGTTGTACCTGGGTGCTGGTACTACTTTGGGTCGTACACAAACCATGAGTGTCAACAGCAATGGCACCGTGGGTATCGGTACGATTAATACAGTGGCAAGACTGCATGTTGTCGGTGACACTATAACTACCCCGGTCATTTCAGCGGCAGTTTCTTATGTAGGATCTTCTGACGTTAGAGGTATAACATCATTCTCAAAACCTTCTGACGGTTGGGGATATGGTGTTGAAGGAACAGGGGGATTTATTGGTGGATATTTCTCTGGTTTGTCTGGCGCATATACCGGTACAGGTTTTGGCGTTTACGGAACTGCGTCCGGAACAGCCGGAACACGTATTGGAGTTTATGGCACCGCCTCAGGAGGTACCGTTAATAACTGGGGCGGCTATTTCCCTACAAAAACCTATACAAGTGAGTTGCGAGTAGGTGGAGAAAGGGGCGCAACCGGCTACGTAGCTGCAATCAATGGAAAACTGATTGCAACCGAAGTGCGCGTAGAGTTAATAGCCAACTGGCCTGACTATGTATTCGATGATAAATATAAATTGATGTCGCTTGAAGATTTGGAAGTAAAAATTAAGGCAGAAAAACATCTGCCAGGTATCCCGGCAGCAGCTGAAGTGAAAGAGAACGGTATTATGCTGGGAGAAATGCAAACCAAAACAATGGAAAAGGTTGAAGAAACAACCCTTTATATTCTTCAATTAAACAATAAAATAAAAGAGCTTGAAAAGAAAATTGACGACTTAACTAAAAGGATGAAGTAAGCTTTTCATAACCATAATGTTTAATAACACAAAAACGTATCGACTATGAAAAGTAAAATATTTCAACTAATATATTTTTCGATTATAGCAGTGGCAGGCATGCTGCTTGCCGGACTACCCCTCGGGGTTTCGGCACAAAACGGTCAGGCTCCGCTCAATGCAAAATTAGATGCACTTGCGAAACCGCGAAGCACGCCTAACTGGATAGAATTTAAGGAAGAAACGACAATAAAACCACTGACAATTTTTTCAGATTTGAAAGAAGCGTTCGAGTTATCGTTAGATGACCAGATGAAAGTAAATAAAACTGAAAAAGATAACGTCGGTTTTTCACACTACCGCTACCAGCAATATTATAAGGGTATCAAGGTGGTTTACGGCGAATACCTGGTTCATCAGCAAGGGGAGGATTTTGTTAAAACTGCCAACGGTCGCATTATTACCGGGCTAAAACAAACTTCCAGCCCTTCGGTTGCAGAAAGACCAGGTTTGAACGCAGCGTTGCAGTTTATGAGGGCGGATAAGTATCTATGGCAAAACCCCGAAATGGAAAAGGAGTTGAAACGCCAGGAAAAAGATGCAAACGCAACTTACTATCCTAGGGGTGAATTAGTGTATGCACCTAATACTAATAGTAATAAAGCGTCCTTCAACGCTGCCGATTATAAGCTAGCATGGAATTTTAAGATTTATAGCGACGATCCTAAAGTAACTGCCAAAAGTATTTACGTTGATGCGGTAACGGGAAGGGTGATTCATTATACGGATATATCGATGAATTGTGCAGGCGGCACTGGCGGATCGGCTTTTAATGGTTCTGTTTCATTCAGTACTGAACTAAGCGGAGCCTCATATCGTTCACATAATGATTGCCAGGCCACTGACATCTATGTCTTTAATTGCAATGGTGGCGCCGCATCAAATACTTATTATGTCGATGCTGATAATGCCTGGACACTCGCATCTCAACAATCTGCGGTTCAGGCGCAATGGGGTGCACTAATGACTTACAACTATTTCAACGGCCAGCACAGCCGTGCAAGTTGGGATGGCACGTCGGGCGATATGATTGCTTATAATAATGCGTATGCAGGTTCTAATAATGCATGCTGGGGTTGCACCGGTAATTCAGCAATCTTTTATGCGGGGTCGACCGCTGCTTCCACTGATGACTGGAACCCAAACGATATTATGTCGCACGAGTTCACTCATGGTGTTACACAAGCTTCTGCTAATCTCACCTACAGCTACGAGTCTGGAGCTTTAAACGAATCTTTCAGCGACATTTTTGGCGAAATGGTGGAAAGCTGGGCAGAAGGAAACTGCGACTATTTAATGGGGGCGGACAGGGGAGCAATCAGAAGTTTTATTAATCCAAACGCCTATAGCCAACCTGATACATATCTTGGAACATTCTGGTACACGGGCGCTGCTGACAATGGAGGAGTGCATACTAACAGCGGTGTTCAAAACCGTTGGTTCTACTTATTGTCAGAAGGCGGCAGTGGCACCAATGATTTTGGGTACGCATATAGTGTTACAGGCATTACACGTTTTAAAGCAAGACTGATTGCTTACCGGGCGTTAACTCTATATTTGAACGCATCATCACAATATATCGATGCAAGAAGAGCTACACTTCAGGCAGCTTTCGATTTGTACGGAGGATGCTCACCAGAGATCATTGCAGTTGGAGATGCGTGGCATGCAGTAGGTGTTGAATCACAATCAGCACAATTCGCAATGAATATTTGCGGTAACTATCCTGCATCCGGAACTTTTTTGCAGGCAATTTCTGTATTAACCGGTGCCAACGGCTGTGCCACTACAATTACTGCAAGTGCCTCCACAGTGTACTTCACTGCCCGCGATCGTGTAATTCTTTATCCCGGTTTCCAGGCGGTTCCCGGATCAAAATTTGTTGCCTACCTGGAACCATGTAGTTCAACAAGGTGGGCTGTGCCGCCTCCAACTCCTGAGATTATCATGAGCGATGCAGAGAGAGGTATAAAACCGCAGCAGAGATCATTTGAAAAAGCACTGCCAGCGCCAGTACCTGCAGATATAACAGCTAACGTTATTTCTGCTACTCCAAACCCATTCCGTTCTACTTTTAACCTCTCGATCACTTCAAGACAGGATCAAAAAGCGCAGGTTGTCATGTATAATTCGCTTGGGATAAAAGTAAAACAAAAACAGGGTGTCGCTCTTATAAAAGGCTTCAATAAAATATCTTTCGACTGCACCGATCTTGCAAAAGGAGTTTATATGGTTGAAGTAAATATCGGAAATGAAAAAACAGTAAAAAAAGTAATGAAGCTATAATTGGTTTCAGTTTTCTGAATCGTTAAACTGTTAAGATATCTAATAAAAAGAGGCTGTCTCAAAACTAAGAGACAGCCTCTTTTTTATTAAAAATATTTTTGGTTTGACGAATCGTTTCATTAGTAAGAGTTGTCTTAGTGGTTATGAAGAAAAGAAACGATACAAAAGTTATTTTCAAAGCATATAATCAGCAGCAAATGATGATGCTGCCTCCATCGCTGGAGGAGCTAATTGCCGCTAATCATCCCGTTCGTGTTGTAAACAAGGTACTTGATCAGATAGACATCGTGCCATTAATAGCTAAATACAAAGCTGGAGGAACCAGCAGGTTCAATCCACGTATGCTATTGAAAGTTCTGGTATTTGCTTACATCAATAATATTTACAGCAGTCGCAAAATTGAAGAAGCCTTACAGCAAAACATATGCTTTATGTGGCTTAGTGGCATGACTACCCCTGACCACAATACTATCAATCGCTTTAGAGGTGAACGGCTAAAAGATGTATTGAAAAACATATTTACCCAGGTAGTACAATTGCTTGCACAGGAAGGATTGCTAAGTATAAAAGAACTGTATACCGACGGAACCAAGATAGAAGCTAATGCAAACCGCTACACCTTTGTATGGGGTAATGCCATTAAGACCAACAAGGAAAAGATTAAAAAGCAGCTCGACGAGTTATGGCAGTATGCACAAAAAGTAGCTGCCGAAGAAATGAATGATAACGATCCTTCAGGTTTTGATAAAATAGATGCAGAAAAGGTAGAGCAGACGATCAACCAGATAAACGAAGCACTGAAGGGTAAAGAGGTAGACAGCAAGGTGAAACAAAAGCTGAACTATGCAAAAAAGAACTGGCCGGCCAACCTAAAAAAGTATGAAGAGCAGGAAACGATAATGGGCGAAGACAGAACCAGCTATTCAAAAACCGATAATGACGCCACCTTCATGCGCATGAAAGATGACCACATGCAAAACGGCCAGTTAAAGCCTGCTTACAATGTGCAAATCAGTACCAATAACCAGTTTATAGCTTCTTACAGTATCCATCAAAAAACAACCGATACCAATACCCTTATACCTCACCTTGAGCAACATGAAAAAGAGTTTAATGAAAAGCCTGAAGTGGTTACAGCAGATGCAGGATACGGAAGCGAAGAAAATTATCAGACATTAGAAGACAAGGGCATCACCGCTTATGTAAAGCACAACCAGTTCGACAGGCAACAAAATGAGACAATAAGAGATAGCAAGCCTTTCTCAACGGATAAGCTCTATTACAATAAAGAGAAAGATTGTTACTACTGCCCCATGGGACAGGCAATGAACAATATTGGAACAACTACCAAAACAACTACTACGGGCTTTAAACAACAAATCACACGCTACCAGGCAAAAAATTGCGAAGGTTGTCCATTGAGAGGGGTTTGTCACAAGGCCAAAGGCAACCGAACGATAGAAATAAACGACAACTTAAACAAGCTAAAGCAAAAAGCAGATGAAAGGCTGTTAAGCGAAGAAGGCATAAGGCATCGAAAACAAAGACCATGCGATGTGGAACCAGTGTTTGGAAATATAAAAAACAACCATCACTTTAAACGTTTTATGCTTAGAGGTATAGATAAAGTAAGCATTGAAACAGGTTTAGTTGCTTTAGCCCATAACTTAAGGAAAAAAGCAGCGTAAGAAGGGCAAAGAAAAGTAAAATAAATAAAATAAATAAGTAATATGATGAATAAATGGACGTAATATGATAAAAAGTTAAAAAACAACAACTCACTTTAACGCCGCTGATATAATTCACCATCGAGCCGTATATAAAAAGAGGCCGGCTCAACTTTAGTTTTGAGACGGCCTCTTTTTAATTTTACGGGCTCTCGTAAAATGAATGGATGCGGCTAAGAATAGTCTAGGTAGAGGTCTGCTTCAAGGATAAGTGTTACAGCGACCTTATTAATTTTAGGAGTCTTTACATTGTTTACCACATTAGCGTTTCCGGTTTTACTG
>JAQBNO010000205.1 GCA_028288485.1 Segetibacter sp. | reverse complement strand
GTCGGGAGGAAAGACGTCGTTGTTTTAGTTAAGTTCCGTAGTAAAAATGCTTGCGTGCGGAATCTGATAAAACAGAACAGGCATGAAAAACAATGCTGAAGCCACAGTAGCACTACCGCTTAACCGGGGAACAATGAAAGGAATGGGATGTTATCATTCCTTTCTTGAATTTTCTTTGGTTACTTTCTTTGTTTCAAGACAAAGAAAGTGACAATGCCAGCTAATGCTTAAATTCTCAAAAACATAAAATGCTGAAAAAAGCCCTTTTTGCGGATAATCGTGTTTTGTTTTTCTTTTTTTCTTGATAAAAAAAGAAACAAAAAAATCAAGACTGCATGAAAAATGCTAAAAATTGGATGAATGGCTAAAATGAATAAGTCACAACTCATGTTTATAACTCAAACTTTAGTAGGACTTACCGGCAATCTGCTTATCCCGTCTTCGGTAACATTAATTCATTTCTTAACGCCATTCATCCAATTTTTAGCTTTTTTCATGCAGTCTTGATTTTTTTGTTTCTGGGATCAAGAAAAAAAGAAAAACAAAACACGATTATTCGCTATTGTACGCTTCATTTAAAAAAGGGCGTTATTCAGCATTTTATGTTTTTGCAAATTCAAGCATTAACTGGCATTGTCACTTTCTTTGTCTTGAAACAAGAAAGTAACCAAAGAAAAATCAAGAAAGAAACGATTACATCCCATTCCTTTCATTGTTCCCTGGTTAAGCGGTAGTGCTACTGTGGCTTCAGCATGGTTTTTCATGCGTATTCTTTTTGCCAGCTTTAATTTTTGGCCGCATAATTTTTTTAAAAACGCATCTCTTACCCGACCTCATGAAAAAGGCGTTAAGAAAATTGGATGAATGGCGTTAAGAAATGAATTAATGTTACCGAAGACGGGATAAGCAAATTGCCGGTAAGTCCTACTAAAGTTTGAGTTATAAACATGAGTTGTGACTTATTCATTTTAGCCATTCATCCAATTTTTAGCTTTTTTCATGCAGTCTTGATTTTTTTGTTTCTGGGATCAAGAAAAAAAGAAAAACACAAGGGGATTATTCACTATTGGAAGACTTCATTAAAAAAGGGCGTTATTCAGCATTTTATGTTTTTGCAAATTCAAGCATTAACTGGCATTGTCACTTTCTTTGTCTTGAAACAAAGAAAGTAACCAAAGAAAATTCAAGAAAGGAATGATTACATCCCATTCCTTTCATTGTTCCTTGATTTAGCGGTTGTGCTACTAAGGCTTCAGCATTATTTTTCATGCCTGTTCTGTTTTATCAGATTCCGCACGCAAGCATTTTTACTACGGAACTTAACTAAAACAACGACGTCTTTCCTCCCGACCTCATAGAAAAGGCCCGTGCTGGTTTAAGTCTTCCGCAGGATGACTTAAATCAAATATGATTAAAGGACTGTGTCCGGCAATAGAATTACACAAGTTCCAATTCTATCCTGCTCTTCATAGTAGTACAATAGTCTGTAGCATTGCTATACTTCGGTCTGCTAAGTGCATCAATCAAATTTATAACAGCGAATGTGATAAAGTGAGGAGATTCGTTATCGCCAAAACGATAGCATATGGCCATACATTTTTATAAATTTACCTAAAATCATTTATGGAAGTAAGTGCTCTTTGACCCGGTCACAGACCTGCTTTTATTTATCATTTAAGTGTCGCTACGCTAACACTTAAACGAGCGATTGAGGATATTCGTTATAACCAAAACGATAGCGTGTGGCCATACATTTTTTATCAATTTACCTAACAATCAATTATTCAGGCAAGTGCCCTTTAACCCGGTGGCAGACCTGCTGCCATTTATCATTTAAGTGTCGCTGCGCTAACACTTAAACGAGCGAGGTAAGATATTGCTGTTGAAAAGCAGCAGGAAGCGACAACAGTACAAGTGAGTGACACAAGGATGTCTAATCAGGGAACTGCAGTTGGTCACATAAAACAAGACTTTCTCACTTTGCAAAGTTCTTCACATGTTGCAGAACCTGCAAATCATTATAAAATGAGTAACAAAGTCCCTTTTTCGAATTTCGGTTTTTCATTTTCAAATTGGTACCTGCACATCCACACATACGCCTCGGTCTTTTGGCTCCGCCCCTTATGTGTTCCGGACCAGCCATTGTTTACTTCACTTGTCCTGAAAACAACCTCGCCCAACCTGTTATACACGACGAGCTCATATTCCACCATCCTTCCGGATACCAGCGGTTTAAACTGGTCGTTTTTACCGTCTCCGTTCGGGGTAAAAGCAGTAGGTATAAAGATCGAATTCAGACACTCCCTTGCCCCTACCGTTATTGTATCGGTTGCCACGCAACTGTTCTTATCGACAAGCTTCACCGAGTACGTTCCCGGCTTATCAACAACGAGCTTTTGAGTAGCTGCGCCACTGCTCCAGTTGTAGGAGGAAAAGTTGTTACCGGCATCGAGGGTGAACGTTTGATATTGGCATAACGCAGTGTCCTTGCCAAGGTTTATACTTGCCGGTTTGTGTACCTTGACAAATACTGTATCCATCAATTCACATCCTGCTGCTGTAGTTATTTTCAAGGTATACGATGTGTCTTTATTTGGGTGTACGCGTATGCTATTGGCCGATAAGGGCGTTATGTTATAAACCGGCCCCCATTCATACCTGGCAAAACCGTTCGCTGCAATTATGGTTACAGAATCATTTTCGCAAATTGAATAATTCTTTTTTAGGCCCGTTCCCGACGCTGCTATTTCTACGCTGTCAGTAAGAGATGCACCGCAGTAAGTTTGCAGCTTAACGGAATGTTTTCCAGGTTTTGTCACCAGGTATACGGAATCTTTTGAGCCATCCTGCCACAGGTAGTTTTTAAACCAGGGGCCCGGACTTATTTTCAGGGGTAGGTCGCAAGTGGTAAAATTCCCGGAAAGCTTATTGTTTCCGGGAAAAACAGTTATTAAAATGGAGTCTTTGAGAACATTGCAGCCCCCGGCATATGCATACAATTTAAGGCGTAGCGGGATAGCTCCGGGATCTTTAAACGATACAGAAACTGTTGAATCATTCAGCCGTGATAGAGAACCGTTCTGATCGGAATCCAACTCCCATTGTACCGGTGTCCCTCTATTCTTGATAAATGCAATATAACTCTGCTCTGCCGCGGGAAAACAGATGGTATCCTCGCCGCTGATCTTTATTTGATTATTTTGCGGTCCCTGGCCTTTAACCGGTTCGCACATGTATTCACTTGTTACACTTACCGGGGAAGTAGTCAATTGAAGGGCGCCTATCGTTGCCTCATTATCCTTTACTGCTTTCCACTCCGCATTGCCGTTCGATACCTGCCACGACATTTCTTCAATAGATGAAGTATCGGTACCGAGACATGTAATAATCCCGGGATCGTTATCTTCAGCCTGCACTACTTCTATACTGCTCTTCGCGCGGGTTATACTACTAACGATATAAGTAGAACGCTTTGGCCCACTTTGGCCGGCCGAATATTGCAAATGCAAATAGGCCCCAGGGTAGTCTATCTTCCTTTCCCGTATTTTGTTATTAAGGCCGTCTATAGCGTACCAATACAATTTTTCGCGTTCGTTAACAGAAGAAAGGATATGTGTCTGCTCATTTGGAAAAACATACATTTTAGACCAGCCCATCCCTAGTTCAAACGGAGTAGAAAAGGCTTTTGCGCGGCCCACTGACAGATCTTTATGGATGATCAATTTATAAAAATATGCCTTTTGGCGGTCCATATTGGAGAACTGGCCGTATAAAGCGAAATTGCCATCGGTTAGCTGTTCGACATAAAAATGAATTTTAGGATGCGTAACCAGGACTGTAGAATTGGTAATAAACTCAGAGTAATTGTAACCTTTCGTTTCTTCAACCGCCCCGTTATCGTAATTAAGTTTCATGGCGAAAAACGACTTGTTGTAGTTGTAATAGTTCGAGTATAAACTTTTGAATCCAAAAACAACTATCTTATTGTCGGCGAAAAACGATACAGCGGGAAGGTTTGTTTCAGCATGAGTACCGTAAAATGTTTTACTCCACACGAGACTTCCTGAACTGTTTACCCTGGAAATTACGGTGTACATTTCACCCAAGCCACCACCGTAAAAGCTGATGATCGCATCATTATTCCTGCCTTCCTTTATAGAATACGGTTCCATGAAACGTTTACTCACCGCGGCATTCATCGACAGGTTTTTACTCCATACAATATCGCCCATGCAGGTGAATTTAATGAGCAGCATGTCGGAGTTTGTGGGCGGCCCATTGTACCATGAATTCGCCACTAAAACAAGGCTGCCATCGCTCATCTCGGTTACTTCGTATTCTCGAAGTTCTATGCCTACCACCGCCTTTTTTGACCACAAAACTTCTCCACGTTCGTTCAGTCTCATGATTAATAAATCTGACCCGTCTTCGGTATCTCCCCACTTACCAACTACTACGGTTTCATTATTACGGGTGTGGATATATTTGCTGGAGACAAAATATCGCGAGGTGGAAGTATGGATAACGCGATAACTTGCCGAAAGCGTTGCCGTTTGGCTATACCCGGCAGAATTAGAAAGAAGAAACAAAAGAAAAAACCAAAGAAATGCTTTTGTTATTCCAGGGCGGATCATGTTTAAATACTTGTATTATTAAAACCCATTATTGTACGTTTACCATGTTTGTTACAGCTCCAAAAACAAATCTTATTTTTAGTACCAGTGCAAAAAATCAATGTATGGCGAACGTTACAATCACCTGAACAAACAAATGCAACCTTTACCTTAAGCTTTCCGAAAAATATTCCTTTTATCGTTACGCAAACACCAATCACAAAAAGACGGCTAAAGAGAGCTGAACACGAATGTATAAAAACGTATTTATCCATTAAATAGTATAGCTATTTTTACTTTCCCGCGTTCTGCACTTATCAATTACGGCATTTTAGACATGACGTTACACGATAAGTACGACCCTTGCGCCGATGGCTTTTTTCGACACAAACTAGCCCTTAGGAGAGCCGGAGGCTCGCCTAAGGGTTCCGCAGGACAACTACGGAGGCAAATGAGCACCCATACTGCTTCTGGAATTTGAAAAACCAAAGCCCGGGTTCCTGGTGAAATTTTATATTTTGATACAATGCCGGAAAGCAATGAAAGATGACGGATACAAAATGAGAGACCAGCAAGCGGTCCATTTTATAACATTTGCTGTTGAATGAATAGATGCCCGCCTGTTCGACCGGGCAGGTTTTTACACGAAGAACATATTCAGACATTGTAATACAAAGCCTTCTTTATTGCATTAACCATAAAGGTTTAAAGCTTCATGGTTGGTGCATGATGAGTAATCACATCCATGTTATACGTGTACCAAATGGTAATCTTTCCGATGCTCTAAGAGACTTTAAAAAGTTTACCTGAAAGGAGATAATAACAGCAATTGAAAGTAACAAACAGGAAAGCAGGAAGAACTGGATGTTGGATAAATTGTCCGGCGGAATTAACGGGATTTAAGAAAGCAGGAGAAAAGAACAGCACGAACAAAGAGTATCAATTTTGGCAGCAGGATAATTATGGTATTCAACTCGAAAGTGTAGAATTTACATTAGATGAATTGAACTACATGCATAATTACCCGATAAAAGCGGGCGTAGTAGATAAGGCCAGGAGTATTTGTTGAGCAGTGCAAGAGATTATTATTTTGGTAAAGGCGGCCTGCTCCCAATCGAGCATCTTACCGCAGCATATACCTTACGCCCTATCTACTGTTCTCCAAATACCGGACACAGCCCGGCATCTTCATTTACATACGTAGTCATGGACATGCAGACATACGGATAGCAGCGATTTCCGTTCTTCAATCGTTCTGAAAGATTGCGGAAATATTTATTTCTGCGGGTTTTACAACGAATGGTGAAAGTGAGAACAACCCAGGTCAGCCATGAGTCGACGCCGATCGGAGTTGTTCAAAATCGAATATATGAAAACCCAGGGAGCTTAAAATCAGTTACAGTTTCAAAGACGCTTCTTCGTCGGAGAACACAAACGTATATCCCCGTTTAACAAATGCTAATTGTCGTACGAAATATTTGTTCCTGAATGAGCAAAATCGCCACGCTTATTTATTACCCTGTGTGAACTTGCATGTCCTACCGCACTTCTTGCAATTGATGCAGCTGTTAGTGCTCTATTGTGTCTCTTTTTGCTTTTTTCCTTTCGAAGTTCAATGTCGTTCAACAACTGTTCTTCCGGTAAATCTGTTCTTTCCTTCAATGTTAGAGGCTGCTGTTCTTTACTTTGATCATTTACATTATCGGTGTTCATAATAATTGTTTTGAAATTTGATTGACTTGTTTAATAAATATTCATACACAAATAGACAACAAAGAATGAAAACAAGATATGATTTCAATCACCCCAAAACCTGATACTTAACATCCTTTTCATTTCATTATTATTGGGTAGTTCTCAACATCCTACAGCTGGCATACAGCACATTGCTTTCCGTTTGCGGTTATCAATTTCAACCGCGTCACCTGCCATCTGTGCGAACAAGGTTTTGAAATGGTCAGCGAAGTCAGCCATCCTATTGCACGAATGGCTTTTTTTGACACATACCGACGGTTGAGCGTAACCAGGGAGATTATGGGCATTTATGCCGGGCATGTTTCATGATGAGCTCGCACAACATTGCACAGCTGGCAGGCAGCACCTTGCTTTACGTTTGCCCCGTTCTCCTATGTTCTGCGGATGCAACCACAACAGTACAAGCGAGCGTGGCAACGATGACTAACCAGGGAACATCTGCCGGTTACCAACAATTCCTATTGAAAATGATTTTGCTTCACCTCGTGAACATCTTTTCCCTGCCCGCGAACACGTTTTACAGGGGGTTTACAAACATTTTTTTCATAAGATTTACGTCATGCTTATAAATGTCATCCCGGAAATTTAGCAGACCTGCTTCGTCTACCCAGGCGGTGTAGTAGGTAATTAAAACAGGGACAGGAGTTTTCACCTTTACATATTGTTCTTTTCCGCTGTTCATAGCTTCATCAATCCTTCCAGGTGTCCATTCCTTTTGGTCTTGCAAAATGTATGTGGCCATTTTAAATGGATCGCTTAACCTGATGCAACCATGGCTGTAAGCTCTTTTATCACTGTTAAACAGGTGTTTTGCCGGGGTATCGTGAAAATATATATCGAAGCTGTTAGGGAACAGGAACTTAACTTTTCCAAGAGAATTTTTAGGCCCTGGCAACTGCCTGATTTTTGGTAAGCCGTCAGCGCTACCCACTTGTTCCATATTATTTCTGGAGAGGTAATTCGGGTCTTTTTTTATCGCCGGTAATATTTCATTTTTTACGATGTTAGCCGTAACGTTCCAATAGGGACTAAACACGACCTGGTTCAAGTTTCCGGTAAAGATGGTAGTGTTATGTCCCTCTTTGCCGACTACTACATTCATGTCGAATACCTTGTTTGTACCTTCAAACACGTGAAGTACAAACTCGGGAATATTAACCATGATTAATTTGCCCCCGGTATTGTTGAGCATCCAGCGCATACGTCCCATATTAAGCAGGAGTTGCTGCACTCTCTTTACTGGAGGTACATTCATTTCTCTGATTAAACCAGCCGTAATAACCCCGTCTGCTGTATGGCCAAGGCTTTTCTGAAAAGATTTTACCGCGTTTGCCAATTGATCATTAAAAAGCGATGACGTGTCACCAGCAGGCATCTCGCCGGTCACCTGGAGTCTTTTTTTAATCGCCGTCACTGCTGCCAATGACATCCCTCTTGTGATTCTTTTTTCTGCCGTTGTTATACTTTGCCAGCCACCGCTTTTAGCGATGTCAAAATATTTTTGCAACTGTTCCACCAGCGCCTTGTAAGCAGGGTTAATGTCCGCGTAATATCTGTTGTCTTTATGTTTTTTAGTGAGAATCGAGTCGGCGAGGTACATCGCGTCAACTTTTTTGTATGGAACAAAACGCTCCACCTCTTTTCTTTTGATTTCACCACGTTTATAATTATTGACCAGGTATTGTATAAAATGTTGGGTAAGGGTAAGTTCGGTGTTGATGGAAGATTTGTCGGATGAACTTACCGTTAGTGTTTCCTGGCTAATGAGGTAATTCATCCTTTTCTTTAAATTTTTATCATCTAAAGAATTGTCGCCGCTATAAGTGGTGTGATACTCGTGCAGGTTCCAAAAGCTGCGGCCTTGTTCCGTTACCCCATCGCCTGAAAACCAGGCAAACTGGTAGTTCCGGGTGTTGTAAAAGCTTCGCATTCTTCTGCTGATAGTGTCGTTAACATTATTGGCGACAATGAAACTCTCCAGCGCAGAGCTATCGAAAAACAGGTCAGAATACGAGTTTGCCCGGCTAATACTGTAATCACGCTTACTTACCTTTTTTTCGCCTTCTCCTGCTTCAACGTTTGTTGTGTCGCTCGGTTTATCCTGTTGCTGGCTGGTGTCTTGGGCATTTGCTGTAAAAGAAAAAAGCAGCAAGACGATTAGAAGTGTTTTTATCATATAGCTTCAGTTAGCAAAACATATACCCCTACAACCTACCCCGTAGAGGCCTTTTGAGAGGATGCACTATTAGGCAGCCGTCATTTAGAAAGACGTAAAATTTCCATAAATGGCCAAACTTTCCCTGAGAGAGACGGAATTTCGTTAAAAACGTTTAAATACAAGCTAAATTTTTTTGGTTTGATAATTGGCATACTAGTTTCAAACCAATATTTATGAAAAACAAACTAAATGGATTAGCGGGTGTGGGAATACTGGTAGTTTCCCTATTCCTGGTTATAA
>JAQBNO010000161.1 GCA_028288485.1 Segetibacter sp. | reverse complement strand
AGATTCCTCGTACCTCGGATTGACAGTTGAGTTTTTGTCATTACGTCGCAGGAGGAATCCCACTCGCATTAAGATAAGATTCCTCGTACCTCGGAATGACAGTGCGATTTTGTCATTCCGACGCAGGAGGAATCCCACTCGCAATGACGGCACTTTTTTGCTGAATACAATTACCTTCGGAGGAAGAGTGCGACCCTTCGACAAGCTCGCGGTAAACGGCCACGTTCAATAATGCATTTACAGTACAAGCGAGCGTGGCAACGATGAAAAATAGTAGCAATATGGCCTGGCTCAAAAGAAAACAATCAATTCTTTTGTCGTTGCAGATTGTATTAGCCCACAAAGTATAGCAGCGCTTATTACACACTTTCTAAGAAGGGCAGACATCAACACAAGCAATATCCCTAAACTTTTCATCTTCCGCAACCTTCAATTTCTTTACCTCTGTTGCGGCAACTTTTATCTTATAGCGCTCAACTTCCGAAGCTGTCATTGTTGTTAATCCGCCGCTTCCTTCAAAAATAAAATGTGTTCCAATAAATCTCTTTACATGACACCGCGTTTCAAGCGGCAAATATTCCTGGAGATACCAAAAGTTCTTACTCCCGCTTTTCCTGATGGCTTTCCTTACTCTTCCTGCCCCGCAATTGTATGCTGCGATTACCAGTGTCCAGTCGTTAAACTGGGTATATAATTCTTTCAAAATTTTTGCGGCCGCATGTGTGCTTTTGCTAAAGCTTCTGCGCTCATCAACTCTTCCATTAATACTGAGGCCCTTGTTCGTCGCTTCTTCTGCCATAATTTGCCACGGGCCTACCGCACCAGAAACCGAAACAGCTTTAGAAATTAAGTCTGACTCGATAACAGATAAGTATTTCAGCTCCTTTGGCAGACCATAATGACTTAATATACGATCGTACATTTCGAAATGAGTTTTACCCCAGATCTTCATCTTTTCGAGCCTGAGTCCATCCGAACGGATATACCTGCGAACGAACGGAACAACTCTGGAATTTAACGGAGTAGCATAAGGCCGGGCAGTATCTACAGTGCTATTGGAAAAGAGGGGCGAAAGACTGCACTTATCAAGTGCCTTTTTTTCTGATGCAGGTTTCTTTACATCTTCATTGTGGGTTCTGGTTTTAAAGCCGGAGAGAGAAAAAGCAAGGAAAAAAACTACCACTCGAACCGCTGATGCTTTTATAACACAATGATCCCTAACAACATTTTTCAGGTTTTTCATAGAAAAGATGTTTGGTTAACAAATCGGGTTAATAAAAGGGCACGGACGGATTGGATTTGTATAATTCTCTTTAAAAGATGCTGCTGAAATTCATTAAGTTGCATTTGCCCACATTGACCGAATTGGTATCGAGCCTTTTAAGTAGTGAAAAAGCAAACGTGTTCAATACGTCCTGAAGGGTTCAATAGGCAGCTATTGAAAAAATTTTTCCTGAATGGTAGTCGTCTTTCCCCGGGTAGTTTGGGAGGCGGTTGCAGCAAAAAAAAGCTTGAATTACAAGACGGCGAAGTCGTAAGAAACAATAATGAAGATGTTGTTTCTTTTCGAACAGAATCACTTCCACAGGCAACCCTTTCTTTGCATTCTGCATTTATGTTATTATAACCGTCTGCCTGTTTTACTATTTCATGGATACATCTACGCTGATCAAAGAAATTAAGCAGGGAAGTGCAGCCGCACAAAAATGACTTTCCGATCAGTGGTCGGATAAGTTGCTATTTTCACTTTTAGGAGGAAAAGTGAAAATAGAACCGGCTTTTTATTTCAATAATTTTCTAAAGGATGTAACCCCGTCGTTAACGTTGACAGTAGCTTTTTAAGAGAAGGGATCGGCCCTCACCGACACAGCCCACTGGCAATGACCCTTTTATAACCACCATTATAAATACTGATTACATCTGCCGGCATACCTACAGTTATCGTGCTGACGGTTGACTCTAACCTGATAAGGTCATTGATCTTATCAGGGATATTCCGGCCATTTCCAAAGTATAATTTATTGTCGCGTATAAAGGTTGAGGCGTTGGCAGCATGCCCCAAAAACCTGAGCGAACCAACACCGCTTGCTGCTGCTTCCTTATAAATAACATTCCATTTATTATTGTTCACAGCTTCTATTGAAAACTTCATCTCTTTTATTTTCTTTTCACCATTCACAAACGATATCGCAACAACACTTAGAAAGGAGCCCTTGTTTGTTTGAATAAGGGTATTGATGCTTTTCCTCGAAAACTTTTTAAGAATAGACCCGATCTCAGTTTTGGTTCTTTCTGCGAACAACTCCATAGATTTTTCGAAGTCGCTTTGTTGGTTGATGCATGCTTCCATAATTTCTAAAAAGTTGAAGCTGTTATCTACATATCGAACATGACCGGCCATAGCATAAACTACGTCGTTTGTGCTATGAATTTTACACATGCCTTCTTTGTTAACTGTATAGCCCTTATCGGTCAGCGCCGAGGTTCTGCTGTCGGCGCCCATCCATATCGTATCCTCGCTTATCAACGTAATAATGATCGTTCCGTTTGTGAGAGTTTTATCCTGGGCATGCACCGCTGAAACTAAAAGAAATGTAACAATTACGATAAGCCATAACATTCTAAGATGATCCATTAAATGGGTGATTATATTTTCAAAGTTTCAAAACTATTTTCTTTTTACAGCAACGAATAGCCATAAAAATCGTTAAAGCCTTTTTGAAAACGGGGCTAACCGTTTCGTTTTAAAATGAAGTTGTCGTTCTCCCCGCTTCTTACCACAAATGCTTTTTTGTCCTTAACTGCTTTGGTTCTATTGAGCATCGTTCCCGTGAACGGGACAGTAGTGTTACTCACTTTTACGGCTGGCACTTTGCCCAGCAATTTCCAATTGTAAATACTATCAATCGTCTCAAAAAATTACCGCGGTCGAAAGCTTTTCCGGTGATAGCTTATCGTGTAATTCGTGAATAGTAATACTTAAACCGGCTTTGCATTTGCAAGCCTTTGTTTACTGATTTCCTTTTGAATCTCCTTATTGATGATCACTGCTGCTTTGGCTCCTTCGGCTGCCGCCACTACTACAAAATGCATGTCTTTGTCTGCGTCTCCTGCAACATACAACCCGCGAGTTTTTGTTTGCTGGTACTGGTTGGTCAATACCTTACCCTGCTTGCTCATTTCACAATCAAATGTTTCCGCCAGGTCACATTGCTGAGCAAAGCCATTTACAAAAAACAGCGCATCTAACAAATAGTCAGTTCCGTCTCTAAAGATTATTTTCTCAATCATTCCGTCGTCACCTGCCAGCTTTAGAACGGGGAGGGTTATAACTGCTATATCATTCGCTGCAAGCTCTTCTTTTTCGTGTGGCTTAAATTTCTTAACTCCATCAGTGAATATAGCAACATGAGCGCTCCAGCCTTTTAAGGATATTGCAAGATCGAACCCGTTCTTATTTTTCGCGTAAACACCCAATCTTTTATTTCTCACTTCCCAGCCATCGCAATAGGGACAGTGGAATACTGATTTTCCATACATTTCTTCAAAACCTTCCACTTGGGGTAAAGGATCAGTTAACCCTGTTGCAATCAACATTTTTTTCGAATAGTACAGAGTACCTTCTTCATCTTTTACTACAAACACTTCTTCCTCATTTTTTCGTGCGTTCACAACTTTTTTATGCAACAGTTGAACCCCGTACTTGAAGATTTCTTTTTGGCTTATTTCAATAAATTCTGCAGGGTCAATACAATCTCTCGTCAGGTAGTTGTGCATGCCATGAGAATACCTGTTGCGATATTGCCCGGTATCAAACAATAATACCTTTCGTTGACTGCTTCCTAAAACAACTGCTGCATTTAATCCTGCGGGTCCACCACCTACAATAATGCAATCAAAAAGCTCCATCTGTTACTGTTTATTTCTAAGATGCAAACATGATGCTAAGTCGACGGATTGGAAGCGGCACGCCTCGAGAACAATTGCTTTAGCGGTAAGTTGGATTGCCTGACGCAGTAGGTGAACAAGTACAAGTTACAGCGCGAAAGCAAAGGACAGCCGCAACCCTAAAGGGAGAACCCACTCCTCGCTGTTTGCCTGATTTTTTTATGGTACCAACTGTTGTTTTCTGTGCATCCCCGGTTGTGTCACTCCCTTATACTGCATCTTTTCATAGCAGCAGGATGTTGTATTGCTGCTGTGTAGAGATAGAATGGCGTAGAAATTGAAGTCATTCAAAAATCACTTTTAACCCCTTAGCCTACCATGCCCGAAGGACCACAAATGGTTTTGCTTAAAGAACAACTTGACCACTTAATTGGCCAGCAACTCGTAAAAGCAACCGGCAATGCTCCGGATATTCCTTTTGACATAATAGAAGGACAATCGTTAACCGCTATTAAAACTTTTGGCAAAGAACTATTATTTTGTTTTCAACACTTTACCATTCGCATTCACCTTATGCTTTTCGGTAAATATGCGATCGACGGGGTATTAAACCGCCTACTTCGTTTAGGACTTGCTTTCGAGTACGCAGAGATTAATTTTTATGCCTGCGAATGTAAGTTTATCCAGGCCCCATTAGATGAGGTTTATGACTGGAGCACTGATGTGATGCATGTTTCTTTTGACCCGGCTAAGGCATTGAAAAAGCTGCGCAGCAAGCCTAAGCAACTGATCTGCGAAGCCTTGCTGGATCAAAATATTTTAGCAGGAGTTGGAAATAAAATCAAAAATGAAGTCTTGTTTCGAAGACGAGTTCATCCCGAAAGTGTGGTGAGTGAAATTCCCGAATCAGAACTAAAAGGTTTGATCCATGAATGTGTAAAGTTGAGTTTCGAATACCTAGACTGGAAACGGGAGGAAACAGACAATGAACATTGGGAAGTGTATAAGAAGAAAGAATGTCGGAGAGATCGTGTACCTCTGCGGAAGGAGAAAATCGGGAAGTCAGGTCGCTCTTGCTATTTCTGCGATAGGTGCCAGGTGTTGTATGTTCCCGATAACATTTGAAAAGTTTTGACAAAGTCAGGCTCGTGAAATTAAAAAGAAGTTATTGCCGCCTGCAGATCAACGTATATTCCTACAGCCTGCATTTCCTTTAATAACCTGATTTTCCATGCTCCACCTGCATCATATTTTTCATACAATACGCCCCACAAATCGCTTGGTATTTCAACATCTCCTTTTACAATCATTCTTAATCGTTCCTTTCCCAACTTTCCAATAAAATAACCAATTTCTAAAATCACATTTTGTCTTGCCCGGTTGCTACCGTCGTGGGTAAGATCATCAGGAGTAAGTAAAGCAATTGCATACCCTGCGGGATTCGTTTCTTCGATAAGTTTATCGATGATCGTTCTTCCACGGTCTGCCTGTTCATGTAAAACCCATGCATTTACTCCTGCTCTTTTGAACAGCAATAAAACTTCGTTCTTCAGGTCATGATCGTGTCCATGAACAATAAAAGCCGTGTTACCTTTAACGCTTCTCGGCCTCTGCTTATCCACTTCGGGGTTGGCATTGATGATATCCTGTAAGGCCTGCGTAAAGTATTCCAGGAAAGTGTTGTTTAATTTATCAAAGTTTACGGAGACGTTATCTTCTCCAAAAAGAGTAGCACTAAAATCAAGTGCAAATTCGTATCCTTCTTCGCCGATCCTTCTGTAAATATTATAGGCTAATGACTTTGAAAGCTCCCATGTTTTAGGGAGAGTCCAAACTGGCCGATATATATCCCCACCTGGCCAATCTTCCCAAATTTTTCGCTCCCCCTCGTATTTATCAAAGATCGGGTTATCCTTTACTTCCTGG
Organism: Segetibacter sp.; assembly: GCA_028288485.1. Lineage (GTDB taxonomy): Bacteria > Bacteroidota > Bacteroidia > Chitinophagales > Chitinophagaceae > Segetibacter. The sequence goes on along the minus strand of JAQBNO010000161.1, from coordinate 98,473 downwards.
TCGAGGTAAGAAAAAATCTGGGCAACAATGCCCGAAAAACTTTCTAATTCAGCTTTTGAAAGTTGCTTTGTAAGAAATTGTACGGTATCTGGATTTAGCGCCATGGGGTAAATTAAAAAGGCAAAAAAGCTTTATAAGTTCACTAAAATACAATCTATAATTGTCTTTTATAATTTTTCGAAAATCGGGCAGGACTTAAGTTAGCCTTTTTTTACGGACGCTATTTTTATCAGCTGAAATCGTTCGTTCCCTTTTGGATGCCCAATGGGTAGGCGAAAGATTTAGGAATAAAAACTGGAAATATCGAGAGGCTTATAAACAAAAGCGGCAATGTTGAAGCAGCTAAAAAAAAGACCTGCCGCCGCTGCATTAAGCTCCGCTCAGGCAACCACCCGGTACAAGTGAGTGACACAACAATGATAAATAGTACCAGGAAAGCTAAGGACATAAAAAAGAAATAACCTAAAAGTGTTAGCCAGACCTTAATATCCATACTCCACCTGGTCTAACCAATTCTGGCCAACAGTTACATTAACTTTTAAGGGTACAGTAAAGCCTGCTTTCGTCTCCATTATGTTTATCACTTCCGGAACAAGCAACGGTAGTTCGTCGTCTGCGGCGTCAAAAACAAGTTCGTCGTGTACCTGCAAAATCAACCGCGACTTTAAATGGTGATCCAAAATAAACTGGTGAATAGAAACCATTGCCTCTTTTATGATATCGGCGGCAAGGCCCTGTATCGGGGCATTTACTGCCATTCGTTCTGCTATTTTTCGCGTAGTGCCGTTTCGGGAATCGATGCCCTCGATATACCTGATGCGGCCATATTTGGTCCTGGTATAACCTCTTTCGCGACTTTCATGTATCGATCTTTCAAGGTATTCTTTTATAGAAGAGAACTCTTGGAAATATGCGTCAATAATTTGTTTGGCTTCCTTTTGAGAGATTTTTAATCTTGTTGCAAGACCCCATGGAGTAATGCCATAAGCGATGCCAAAGTTGACGCCTTTTGCTTTACTACGCATATCCTTTGTTACTGCGTTCTCGTCTACATTAAAAACTTTGCTAGCAGTTGTGGTATGAATATCTTTTCCCAACCTGAAAGTTTCTACCATTACGGCATCTTCGCTAAGGGTCGCCAACAAGCGCAATTCCACCTGGTTATAGTCTACGCTTAAAATGGTGTAATCACCCTCTGAAGGAATAATTGCTTTTCGCACTTCACGACCTGCTTCACTTCTTATCGGAAGATTTTGAAGATTAGGTTCGGTACAACTGAGTCTGCCCGTGCCCGAAATTACCTGTGAAAAAGTTGGATGAATTTTATTGGTTATGGGATTTACAAACTTGGGAAGCGAATAAACATAAGTGGTAATGATCTTATTAAGTTTCCTGTAATTGAGGAGATCGGCTATGAAAGGGTATTTAGGTGCAAGATCTGCAAGGAAGGGTTCGGCTGTTGATATTTGTCCGGTTTTGGTTTTTTTAAGTTCAGATATTTCACAAATATTCTGGAGAATTTCAGCTGTTTTTGCAGGAGAATTTATATTAAATTTCGTACCTGCCCCTTCATAAAGTTTCTTTTCGAGGTCGTTCAATTGCTCTGTTAATACGGTGTCAATTTCTTTTAATGCTGCTTCGTCGAGCCGCATTCCGTTAAGTTCCATTGCCGCAATAACGGCTTGTAAGGGCAATTCAAGATCAAAGAATAACGGAACCAGGTCCATTTCCCTAACTTTCGTCATGATCTTTTCATGTGCTTCCAATATCGAGGGTAAATAACTTAAATGGGAATAAGGTGCCTCTACATTCAATTCCGTTAACTGGTATTTGTCTTTGATAAACGCCCACTCAATTTTTGCATCCGGCTCGAGAAGATAGGCTGCCAGGGATAAGTCTATCCACTGGCTTCTTACCTGGACGCCCGATTGATTTATTTTTTTCAATAACGGCTTTATCTGCCAGCCAACTTTTGTGATGCTGCTGTTGTCAAGGATCTCAATAAGATTGTTCCAGTCTGAGTCATTGGCAGGGATAATCTCATAAATACTTTTGTTTGCATCTGCTACTAAAAACAGGCGATCCGGATGCTGTTCGGAAAAAGCAAGGGCCACTTCTTTTGCCTGGGCCAGTTTTAGAATTGCTTCTTCCGCGCTAAGTTGCACAACAGCCATATTAGCCCTGTCTTCTTTGTCTTCTTCGGTATTTTCTGCATTAATAAAACCGGACTTCGCTAACCTTTCTTTGATTTTTACAAATTGTAATTCATCGAGCAAAGGCAATAGCTTGCTTTCTTCGGGTGTTTGAAATTTTATATCATCCCATTCTATTGTAACTTCCAGGTCACCGGTTAACACTGCGAGTTGTTTATTTTCCAGTAACTGTTCCCTCGCTTCAATAATAGCCTCTTTAACCTTTGATTGCTTTATAGTTTCCGCGTGTTCGATCAGTTCTTCAATCGAGTGATATTGTTCTAAGAGCGAAGCGGCGGTTTTGTCTCCAATACCCTTAACGCCCACGATATTATCGACGCTATCACCTCTTAGTGCCAGGTAATCTGCTATTTGACCAGGTACTACACCATATTTGTTTTTCACTCCTTCAATATCCAGTGTCTCCATAACTGCACCTTTGTAAGCGGGACGAAAAAGAAAAATATTCTCGGTAACGAGCTGCGCAAAATCTTTATCGGGGCTGACAATAAAAACTGTGTAACCATCGGCTGCTCCTCTTTTTGCCATGGCCGCTATAACATCATCGGCTTCATATCCTTCTTCCTTTAGTACGGGTATTCTCAATGATTCAAGTAACTGCATTGCATAAGGAAACGCAGCCGAGATTTCGGAAGGCATCTTTTCGCGGTTCGCTTTATAAGTCGATGAGACAGCAACTCTTCCTTTTGGTTTTGAATCAAGCGCTGCAGCGATGGCATCGGGTCTTTCCTCTGTTAATACCTGGAAGATATAATTGAAGAATACCAGGGTTGTCCTGGTATCTATGCCTGTTGTTGTTCCAAACTGCTTTCCAATAGTTGCAAAATGGGCGCGGTATAAGAGAGGCATGATGTCGAGAAGGAAGAGCTTTTTATTTTGCATGCAGCTTTATTTTTATGGGAACAGTTTTCAATTTTTAATGCTCAGTTTTCAATTTTAAACTTTTAACAATACGACTGTGCCAGTTATTGAACGTTGTCATTAGAATTTATAAAGCCCAAAATTTCGAGGTATTGCACCACCGCTGCTTCCTTGGCTTTGGCTTCAAACATAATATCAACATCATGGCCGTAGGTATTTACCTCATTAAAAATGTAGTCTGCATGGGCGGTGGGTGGTGAAGTCGGATCTTCATTCTTCTTCCGTGAACTTGAAAAATGTACAACAGGTGTTATGCCTGTCGGCCACGTGCCCGTTGCTGCACAAAATGCTTCGTGTTCACTTAATCCGCCGGTGTTGAATTCATGATGGAAGTAATCAAATACAACCGGAATTTTAGTTTGTTCATGCAGCCACAATAAATCGTTTACACTAAACATATTTGCCTTATCATCATTTTCGACGGTAAGCCTGTTCCTCACATTGTCGGGCAAGCCCAAATAACTTTCTGCAAACCTGGCTAATGCCGATACTTTATCACCAAAAGCGCCGCCTACATGTATATTTATTTTTGCAAAAGGCGTCGCAGGAAGGTTCAGCAGGTCCATGATCTCGGCGTGCTGCCTTAGCTCTTTTATCGTTTTGGTTAATACGGTTTCGGTATTGGTTGCCAACACATTAAAAGGTCCGGGGTGATAGGTGAGACGAAGACCAGCGGCAGCTGCTTTTTCTCCGCAACGTTTACAAATGGTTTTGATCTTTTCGTAGTCAGGCAAATCTGTAATTTCATACTCACTCATCCAAGGGATCATGTCGGAGCTCATCCTGTAGAACAGGAGTTTGTTTTGTATATTCCAGTCAATTACTTTTTCCAGATCGGTGATGTTGGCCAGGGCCAGCTCTGAAGCATATGAAAGGCCCTTCTCAACGAAAAACCTTTTAATCATCGAGCGGTTAACTTTAATTTTTTCTTCCCCGAGGGTTAAATTAATACATGCATATCCGTATCGCATGTATTGGTAGTTTTAAAAACCATACCCCTGTTAATGATTGCGTATTTATAGTCTTATTATGTACTTGGCAGATGCTACAATATGAGCATTGTTCCCGTGAACCGGAGAGGTAGCGCTACTGCCATATACCGCAAATCTTTGAGGAGCATAATTATCATTGTGGTGCAAATTATAACCGACGGAAAATAACGGCTCTTGTCTAGTGCTTTGTCTTTGACACCCTATGGTTTACAAAAATCGCAGCAGCGGACGAAACTGTACAAGAGTGCTAACCTTCGACGGGCGCCGCTGCACTTCGGCAGGGTCGGGCTAACAACTGTCACGCCAAATACTGCATTGCGGTACAAGCGAGCGTGGCAACGATGCCAAATAGCAGCAATTAGCCTGGTCAATAAAAAATATTACACGTATAAATACTAAGAAGCCGGGAATATTTCTTTTGCCAGCTGTGATTTTTTTATCTTTTACGATAATAATAGATTATACAACCAAAAGAAATGAACCTGCAACCGGACGAAGAAAGGTTTATATTAATCTTACAGGAAAAAAAGAAGATTATTTATAAGATCTGTAATTCGTATTGCAGAAGCGTTGAGGACCGTAAAGACCTGGCGCAGGAAATCATCATCCAACTCTGGAAGTCGCTGCACAAATACAATGAGCAATACCAACTGTCGACGTGGGTATATGCTATTGCGCTAAACGTTGCCATGGCATTTCACCGCAGTAAAAAAAGAAAAAGAGAAGTTTTTGCCGGATTGGAAATAGTTGTAGCAATAATGGACGATACGACAGAGGAAAGGGAACAGGAAGAGAACCTGCAACTTTTGTATAAGTTCATCAATGAACTGGAAGAATTAAACAAAGCCCTGATGATCTTATATCTCGATAACAATAGCTATAAAGAAATAAGCCTGGTACTTGGCATTACCGAAACAAATGTGGCTACAAAAATTAACCGCATTAAACAAAAATTGAAACAGCAATTTAATAACGCATTAAAATCATAATTATGGAACTGCAGGAGTTAAAAGATATCTGGAATCAAAGCGATCAGCAGGCAGAACGACAATTCAGGATCAATTTCGATAGCTTAAAAAAGATAAGCATCGAGAAAGCGAAATCTATATTATGGCCATTACAATTTAATGCTATTGTAGAAACTCTTGTCAATGCATTGTTCTTGCCTCCCGTTCTTCGCTTCCTTGTAGGCTACAGTTCTCAACCCAAGTTTCTTATCCCTGCACTGTTACTGGCATTGATGCTCTTGTTTACAATCGCGTGGAATATTTACAGTATAGTGTTGCTCGCTACTATTGATTACCAGTCGCCGATAGTACAAACGCAAAAGAAGCTGTCGAATTTCAACTACCGTAATTCATTCAGGCAGCAAAGGCTGTTATACATTCTTTATCCTGTTGCACAAAGTTGCTTTTTAATTATGTTTTGCAAAGCTGTTCCTGGTATTGATTTATACGACCACCCACAATTCCTCGTATTACAGTTTGTTATTGGTTTTGTGCTGGTGCCGGTAATGATATGGATCATAAAACTATCGCCCGATAAAACCATTGCCGGAGCGCTTAGTTTCTTGAATGACATAAAGAGATTCGAGAAAGAAGATTGAAGTGGAGAGTTACGCGGGTATAACATTTTGAGATGAATGAGCTCTATGACAATTGTCTATATATTCTGTTTCACACTCCTGCTCGTGGTTTACAATAAAACTTTAAAATTCTTCATTGTTTATAATAATAATTGAATTCGTAATTCGCTTATTGCCAAAACCTCTGCAAGCTAGTTGCAAGAGTATTAATAAATTCCGGCGGTCTCACTTCCACTCACCTCTTTTAATTTTGGCATGAGGAAGATAATGCCTCCTCTTATAAGCATGATGAACTATTACTACCAATAAAATGGCGCCGGCGGCAATAGCGGTTATTGCAATATTATTATGTGTATGCCATTGACGAACAGCAATAGCAACGAAAGCCCAAATACCCACTGCTGCTGCTTCACGCAAATTGCGTTTTCTTACCAATAACAGGTACAAGACGCCGGCAGCAGCGATCATGGTTATAGCCCATATATCTTCGGCAATTGCACCTCCTCTCCAACCATTCGAAACAAACCAGGCAGCTATACAAGCTATAGTTGCCACCATGATCCATGCCAGGTAAAAAACAATTGGCCACCAAACAAAAAATATGGTACGTACTGGCACATCATCCAATTCAAGACGTAAACGTACCGTTAAAACACAAAGACTACACAACAAGATAAGAATAAGAATTACCGACCAGCCAATCATTTCATTGGTCCAGCAATATAACCATAAGGCATTGGCAAGGTTGCCAATGATAAACCATATGCCTGTTCGTTTAATGTAGAATTCCGGATCGCCTCTTTTTAATAGGAACCAGTGATAACCAACAAAACCTATGCACAACAAAAATATCACGCTCCAGATGGCGAACGCGTAACCGGACGGTGTAAACAAGGTATCGTACTTATAACTCACTTCCCCTACAGTTACACCATAAAACAGACCGGTACTGAAAGCATAATTGAAAAACAACATGAGTACCAGCGTTATGGTATTCAATATCACTATAACCTTGTCTTTGCCGGTCATATGTTTTTAGTAAAGTTACCTATACTATACATATTACAGCAAGCAATGGTTTTGTTGTCGATGTCCTGGAACATTACTGCAAATCCTCCCTTACACCTCTAATTCCAATTCCGGCCGTCTTTGCAGGTACATAGCCGAACTAGCATTATACCTATATGAAACCGTATAGTTTGTGTTGCCAGTTACTTCCCCCTGATAATAATGCCCGCGCTTCCGGTTACGCCGGAGGTCTTATATATTTCATCGGCGGTTTCTGCCATAATATTACCGTTTATTCCGCGCCATTTATCTTCAAGAGAAAGTAAATTATTTCTTGCAGCAGAACAAAGATTGAAAAAGTTTTATGCTGTATAACTACCCTTTGGGGTAATGAAAGAAGAATAATGAGAAGATTGACAAATTCAAACGACTTTCCTTTCCGCGGGGCACAATTCCATCTTAACTTACATGAACTTTGTATTTTGATGCGTTTGTTGGTGGAAAGAATTTAAAATAGGCATGTACTTAGCAGGAGTACTACTGTTTGACTTTCGTTGTGTCACTCACTTGTACTTTTGCGGTCAATGCGGCGAGGAAAGACAAGTACAATTTCCGCATATAATGATAAACAGATTTGCTCATAATTAATTGCTCTTTATGAAAACGAAATTCCTATTCTTTATTGCTTCATTCCTTCTTTTTGCTACTGTTGCCAACGCGCAAAAAAGCAAGTGGACGGTTTTATTCAATGGCAGTTCAACCAACAAGTTCAGGGGTTATAATATGAAAATATTTCCGGCCAATGCATGGAAGATTGAAGGTGGGGCATTGGCAACACAAACTGGAGTTCCTAATATTGACCTGGTTACCAAAGAAAAATATAAGGACTTTGAACTTGAGTTTGACTGGAAGGTATCGAAAGCGGGTAACAGCGGAATATTTTTTCACATGCAGGAAACATTGGTGCAAGAATCGGGAAATGGCAATAGTCCCAATTGGTTAGATAATTATGAAATGCAACTGCTCGATGATATAAATTTCAATGATACTGCAGCTGTACGGTCTGCAGGCTCTTTGTACGATTTGATCGTGCCAAAGAATAAACACTTAAAACCTGTAGGAGAATACAACCAGGCAAGGTTGATCGTGAAAGGAAACCACGTTGAGCATTGGCTGAATGGAGATAAAGTGGTGGAGTATGAAATGAATTCTCCGGAGATGACGAAATTGCTGGCCGACAGTAAGTTCAGCAAGAATCCGGACTACGGCAAATCACCTGACGGTCTTATAATGCTGCAGCATCATGGGCAGAAAGTGTGGTTTAAAAATATCAGGGTGAGAAGGTTGTAAGTAAGGGGAAAATCGTTGCAGTTAGTATTAACCGTATCATTGAGTGACATCACCTCCAAAGGAGTCATTAGACAAAGTAATCCATTCATACTATGATGGCGATAGCAGCACAAAAGCTACCTTCCTAAAATGCCTAAAACGCTAACAATACGGCAATGCAATTATTTCATGTTATCTGTTCTCTAACCACTCCTTCACTTTCGGAAAAGCGATACAAAACCATGCGGTGTACTTATGTGAGTGTGTTTGAATAGTGTTGTAAATTTCATCCATTTTTTTATAGCAATAATCCTGAACTTCAGAAGGATTTGGACTTATTTTGCCCGAAAATGTGCCTACATAAACATGATCGAACTCGTGTTCGGTAAGTCCGTTATCGAAAGCAGCATGGTATTGAAAATCGAAAATTTTTGTGATCGGGGTAGAGAATCCCAGCTCTTCCTGTAGCCGCCGTGAAGCTGCCGCTTCGGTTTCTTCATCGGGGCGCGGGTGACTGCAACATGCATTTGTCCAAAGTCCACCGCTGTGATATTTTGTAAGTGCTCTTTGCTGCAAAAGCATTTCGTTGCGCTCGTTAAAAACAAACACACTGAAAGCGCGGTGCAATACACCTTTTTGATGCGCCTCCATTTTTTCCATACTTCCTACCTGAACGTCTTGCTCATTTACTAAAATCACTTCTTCCATGCCGTAAAAATAAGGGAAACCTATAGCATATTAAACTGGCTTCTTACACCTGCTTTTGCCAATATCATTGCTTTGTAGTAATTCGGAATTCTAATCCGTTCTTCCATTATCCGTATTGCCTTTACTTTCCTTATTTTATTAAAAAGCGACATATAATACTTGTAGGCAACATAAACACCGAAACGCGCTTTGATGGGCAACCGCACAATACCCTGGTATGCATGTTTGAAATCTTTTAAAATATCAGCTTCAATCTGTTGTTTTTCAACTTCCGAAAAATTCAAGAAATTGCATCCGGGAAAATACATTCTTTCAAGAGTTTGTGTGTCCGCTTTCAAGTCGCGCAAAAAGTTTACTTTCTGAAATGCCGCACCCAGGCTTTGCGCATACGGTTTTAGTGCGTTATACTTTTCAATTTCCCCATCACAAAATATAGAAAGGCACATTAACCCCACCACTTCAGCGCTTCCATAAATGTATTCGTTGTAGGTATCCTGGTCGTATTCCAGCTTGTTTAAATCCTGCTCCATGCTGTTAAAAAAAGCATCGATCAGTGGCATCGCTATACCATATTCATTAACTGCCATCTGAAAACTGTGCAATATTGGGTTAAGACTTATCCCTCTTTCTATAGCATCGTATGTTTCCATTTTAAACTGCTTCAATAAAACCGCCTGGTCGTGCCCATGAAAGGTATCTACAATCTCGTCGGCAAACCGAACAAAGCCGTATATATTATAAATGGGTGTGCGAAGGTCTTTATGCAACAACCGTATTGCAGAAGCAAAGGAGGTGCTGTATTTTTCGGTAGTAATCTTACTGCATTGCCGGCTAACGTCGTGAAATAAATGCATCATCGCCTATATGTTTCCGTTGTAAATAATTCGTTTTAGTTAGTGAAACCTCAAAGGTGAAACGTGAAAAACATCCAATTCCTGACATGTAGCGTTTCATGTTTTTACTTTACGCCTCTCAATTTCGATAATCTTTTAAAACCTGTTTAGCTACCACCTCACCACTAATTAAACTTGGTGGAACTCCCGGACCTGGAACTGTTAACTGGCCGGTATAGTACAAATTTTCTACTTTTTTACTTTTGATGGAAGGCTTTAAAACAGCAGTTTGGCGTAAGGTATTGGCCAGGCCGTAAGCATTCCCTTTGAAAGAATTATAATCATTTACAAAATCGCTGTGTGCATAGGATTTTTTGTAAATGATACTGCCAGTAATGTCCTCGCCCAGATGCTTCTCCATTCTCGATACAATGATTTTGAAATATCGCTCCCTTAATTCTTCATCATCATTTTCTAATCCAGGTGCCACGGGTACAAGAAAAAATAAATTTTCACAACCTTCAGGTGCCAGTGAATTATCTGTTACACTTGTTACGCTCACATAAAATAAAGGTTCACCAGGCCATTCTTTTGTTGTATATATTTTTTCTGCGTGTTGCTGAAAAGGCGCATCAAAAAACAACATGTGGTGTTTTACATCCTTAAGCTTTTTATTTAAACCAATATAGTATATCAAACAGGATGGAGCCATTACCCGGCTTTGCCAATATTTTGTGGAATAACTTCTAAATTGGGGAGGCAGTAACCGGGTTTCTATATGATGATAATCGGCACTTCCGATAATTACATCAGCGGTAAAATCTCCTTTGTTCGTTTTCGCTTTTTTAATTATTCCATTTGAGATCTCAAGCGCCGTTACTTCGTGATTAAAGGAAAAAGAAACACCCAGTTCAATCGCCAGATCATACATCCCCTGCACAATGCTGTACATACCACCGCCGGGAAACCACGTGCCTCCAATAATATCAGCATAGTTCATGAGGCTGTATAAAGCAGGCGTATTTTCAGGCAAAGCGCCCAGGAACAAAACAGGGAACTCCATTAACTCTATCAAACGTGGATCATTAAAGTAGCTAGCCACGTGTTTCTTCATTGAACTGAAAAGATCAAGTTTAAAAACTCCCTTCATTACTTCCCAATCCACAAATTCAGCTAATGACAGACCAGGCTTTAAAACCAGCTTTTGCATTCCTGCTTTATACTTATATGCTGCTTCTTCAAGAAAACGATCAAGTTGTTTTGCACTTCCGGGCTCAAAGCTTTCGAATAGTTGCTGCAACTCTTTATAATCTGCAGGAATATCGACTCCGCCTGTTTTCCAATAGACCCGGTACGACGGGTTCAATCTTTTCAAAGAATAGAAGTCTGATACCGATTTATTAAATTGAGAAAAAAACCGTTCAAATACGTCTGGCATCCAGTACCAGCTGGGCCCCATATCGAATGTAAAACCTTCTGCCGCCATCTTTCTCGCCCTTCCACCAGGTATAGAGTGTTTTTCTATCACGCTTACCTCCCAACCTGCTTTTGCCATAAAACAAGCTGCTGACAATCCCGAAAAACCACTACCGATAATTAAAACTTTTCTTGCTGGCATCGAAAGGGGAAAATTAATATCGCTGTATTTGCGCCTTTAAAAGCTTTCGCGCAAAATGAATACGACTTTTTATTGTCCCGAGAGGCTCCTTTAGCATTCCCGCAATTTCGTGATATTTAAAACCGTCGAAATAAAGTAAAAAAGGATTTTTAAAGATCTCGGGAAGCTGGTGAATGGAAGCCTGAATTTCTTTTAATTGTAAAGTTGCTTCGGCATTATTAGTTGTTGTTGTTTGATTATAATCTAACAAGAATTCATTTGGAGTACTATCCAATACAGTGTTCTGACGCGCCTTTCTGCGGTAATTATTTATAAAAACATTACGCATAATTGTGTACAACCACGCCTTCACATTTGTGCCTACGTTATACTTCTCTTTATTAGCTAAAGCTCTAAAAAGAGTTTCCTGGAACAGGTCCTTTGCAGTTTCATTGTCACGTGTAAGTGTAATGGCAAAAGGTCTTAAAAATTCTGCATTTGCTAGCAGAAGTTGGTTGAATTCGATTGTAGACATTCCAATATGTTTAATCTTTCAAGACACGAAATTAAACAAAAAATATTAAAATAAAAACTTTTTTTGTTTAACCTTTTAAGGTTCACATTTAAACAATATAACTCGTTTAGTACCAAAAGAAAGGGCAAAAGCAATTGCCACAATATATGACTATTATCTAATATGCTCTTTTAAAAATTGAATTCGTTCCTGACCGGAGAATTAAATCTTTTTGAGCGTACCTATCCCTCACGAGTATATCATCTAACGGTATGTACGAATAAAAATGGAAACAGATTTACAAAGAGGAAAAATTTGTGCCGTAAAAGTGGCTGAACTCAGGAAATAAAATCTTTTACTTCTTTCAATGATTTTTTAAATTCGAAGTTGGCGGGGACGGACTTTTTATAATTAACAGTAAGCGGGCCTGAAATTAAAACCGGGACATGGTTTATTTTTGAATGAAGATTGTGAAGAAATTTCTCAACATTAAAATTATGAGCAAGAGCAGTGAGGTGAGTATATATATAATCCGGTTTTTTAGCTTTTACAATGAAATCAAGATCTGCCAAAGGCACGTCGGCACCCAAATAAAATACTTTAACTCCCTGGTTCTTCAAAAGAAAATATACATACAGCAACCCTAATTCATGGTATTCGCCTTCGGGCAAAAATAGCAAGGCAGTTTTATTTGATTTAATCTGGCTAACTGAATATTCGATACCAACCAATAACTTTTGCCTGATTAAGTTTGTCACCAGGTGTTCCTGCGCGGGATTGATATTATTAGTAACCCATAAAAGGCCGATTTTTTCGAGGAAGGGAAACAGGATTTCGGTAATTAATTTTTCAATTCCTGTCGCGTGTATCTGCAGGTCTAATAGCTCCTCAAACGTATCAAGGTCCAGATCGACCATGCAACTTATCAACTCATTAACCACCCGCTCCTGCTTTGCCTGGTGATGTGAGAGCAAAAGCAGCTTTTGATTTATTTCTAAAAAGTCTAACTTGTCAATGTGAGAAATTTTATAGCCGTATTTGTTAAGAAGTGCAATATTTAAAATAATTTTTAATTCCTCGTTCGAATAATAGCGGATATTGGTACCCGTTCGTTGAGGTTTAAGAAAACTGTACCGCTGCTCCCATATACGTATAGTATGGGCCTTAACACCAGAAAGGTTTTCAATATCTTTTATGGTAAATGCATTCATGCAACAAATACAATAGGATTGAATAAAAGGTTTAGTTGTTCCTATATTTATCTGAAGTATTGATAAGATAAAGCACCCCGATAATTCAGATAGATAAAGGACAATTATAACTAAAAAAATTCATTATCCCCAGCACACCTGTTGCAAACCGAATAGTTATCAAATAAGAACACCAAGCCAATCGATAATGCAAATACATTGGGGCGTTCACATTAACATTCATTTTACCCCAGCAAGACTGGAGTAATTCCAACTTTAGTTATTCTGAATTGATACCAACTTCCGTTTTTAATGCGTCGTTGCCGTTAATGGCAGAGGTAGTGTGGCTCGCTATACTGTTGTATTTCGTTCTCGTTCTCCGATGATATAATTGTATCCACCGACTGATTAGAATTATAAGAAGCGATGCAAATTGAACAAGTCGTACCAAACTGCGCCGCTTCGATAAACTCAGGGTAAAAACTGCCATTTTCAATATTCATTTACAGTACAAGCGAGCGTGGCAACAGGAGTCATTCAGATGTACAAAAAGACGGCCCCCAAAAATTACAAACACGACATATTCCGGGCATTGTATCAATAAAAAAACCGGCATTAACCGGTTATATAATTCAACAGCTGTTTGAAATATCTTACAAATAATTTCTGTACTTCTTTATAAAATGCTTTCTACTTTTTCAGATTTATGCATTGTTTATGCCCCTTAGGCGGCCTTTTTGTTTCAGCAAAGTAAAATAAAGGTCCTTTGTTACTGAAACCTCTTTTTGCTTTGAGAACTTTTCAGCAGCAAATTTATATCCTTCCTCACCCATAGCAGTACGCATTTCTTTACTATCAATAAGTAAATTAAGTTTTTTACAGAAAGTTACTAAGTCATTTTTTTCAACAACAAAACCTGTAACTCCATCCTGCATCGTATTTTTAACGCCACCAGCATTGGTTGAAACAACAGGCCTCTTAAAAAATTGAGCTTCTATTACTGATAAAGGAGTACCCTCGTTTAAAGATGTAAGCGCAATAATATCAAGACCGGTCATTACTTCATACATATCGGTAACCCACGAAGTGAGCACTACCCTGTTAGTCGCCGTAATTCCTTTATTATTAAAACTTATGCTTTTTTGCCGTAGTTCACTTTCTACCTGCGGCCGTATATCGCCATCACCAATTATGAAGAATGCGGGTTTATTCACTGTGTTCTGCGATAACAACTGTTGAATGGCTTTCACAAAAAAGGAATGGTTTTTAATTGGAACTATTCTTCCTACGATACCAATTGCAACGTCATTGTGTAGTAATCCATATTTAACTTTGAAAGCTTCCCTTGAACGGTCGAAGTCATTGTTATTTTCATCGAAAGCAAAACCTAGTTGTATGATCTTAATCTTTTGTGCCGGCAGAACTTTATACACTTCAACCAGTTCGGCTTTTTGATCGCTGCTTAAAGCAATAGCCGAAGTGGTTATCTTCCCTATAATTCTTTCGATTATAGCGATAAAACCCGAAACTGTTTTTGAAAAATAAGAATGAAAAAAATGCCCGTGAAAAGTGTGAATTATTACAGGAACACCAGCCATCCAGGCCGCTACTCTGCCTACGAAACCCGATTTTGCTCCGTGTGTGTGAACAATATCGGCTTTAAACTTAAAAATGGTATATAAAACATAAAAAAAGGCAATAACATCAATTAAAGGATTGACGCTGCGCCTTAAGTACTTGATTTTTTTTAATTGAAGGCCTTTATATCTTTCAAGTAGAAACGACGGTTCGATTTCGTCTTTTTCCTTTTCTCCATAAAGAATGAGAATGTCGAAAAAATCTTTTAAATACCAGGCTAAAGGAATAGTATCAACCGCTTGTCCACCAATAACAAAACGGTTCAAAATTATAAGAAGACGTGGTTTTTCAGTTAAGATTGGTACTGCTGGTTGCACTTTAAATGATTACTGCTACGCTAAAGTTAGGGTAAATAAAACCTTGATAGGTTTCGATTGACTGATTTAAATACTGGCTGTAATAATTGGAGTAAGTCGTTCAGAAAATATAATTTTTTTGTTTTCCGTAATACTTTTAATCGTGATCTCTAATCCCTTTGCCAGAGTAAATGGGGCGATATAACCAGTGGCCTGGATAGTTGCAGAATCGAACTGAGTAGTAGCACAAAATTTTTTTACTCTTACCGCGCTAAGTGAATTCTTCTTTTTAAGTAAACCAAAAACAATATCCAAAATTTTAGCCGTCGCAAATCCTACCCAGTAAGGAATTTTCACTGGTAGTATCTTTTTCCCAATAGCCAGTTCTGCCTGCTCTACTAACTCCGTGGTTGTAAGGTCAGGCTTATCAACATAATTATAAAGATGAAATTTTTTGCTTCCTGAATTTATGCAGTGACTGATAAACCCCGCCAAATTCTCAACGTAGGCCATTGATTTCTTATTGGTGCCCTTTCCTACCATCAGAAATTTTCCTAAAGATATTTGTGCCAGCAGGTTATAAACATTACCCCGGTTACCGGGACCAAAAATAACTGTAGGTCTTAATATTATCAATGTTTTACCGTTCTGGTCGTTATCAAACCATCTTCTTAATACTTCTTCTGCCTCCAGTTTACTTTTTCCATAATGGTTAAATGGATCTGCCGGAGAAAATTCATCGGGGTTATTTTTATTTAGTCCGTAAACCGATACTGAACTCGTAAACAGGATGTTTTCAATGTGCTTTTCATTCATGATTTTCAACACATTGTGGGTGCCTTCAACATTAACTTCATAGTATAAGGAAGTGGGCGATACGTCATCTCTATGTTCTGCAGCAAGCAAAACAATAAAGTCGGTCGTGGAAGGTATAGACTGCTTTAATTTCTTGTAATCGCGGATATCGCATTCGTTAAATGCGATATCGGAATGAAGGGAACTCCTGATCTTGTCAATATTTAGAACACTATGATCCCGCTTAAGAATATCTATCAAATATCCTCCAATAAACCCTGATCCACCAATAATACAAATGTTCATTTGCCTGTAACTCTTTAAGTTAAATGTAAGGAAATATAGTAAACGCAGCGAAAGTGAGCAACAGCTTTTGGTAAATCGAAAAAGAAGCACATGTTTATATCTGTGTTTGAGAATTTTTAATTTTCTAACCCCATATTCTTTTAAAAAGTCAAAACCAGGTTTTCTCTATAATAACTGTAAAAATCTATTCATATTGTTTCCTGATACGTTTATTAATCAATTTCCTTTCAAAATCGAAAAACCACCCCCACTTATTAAAATACCTGATCATGTTTATGATATGAATATATAATAGTGAAAGACTTTTATAGGAGCCTCTCGCGTGTTGGTGAACAATAGATACTTTCGGATAGAATATCGTTTTGTACTCTCTATGCATTCGCCTTGTTAAATCAATGTCTTCCGGATACATGAAAAAACGTTCATCGAATAATCCCACTTTTTTAAGACCTTCCGTTCTTAAAAACATAAAACATCCCGACAGGTAGGGAACCTGAATTTCTTTGTTATAGCCCATTCCGTGCATTTCAAAATATTCGTTCCTTTTTTTGGTAACGAAAGAGGGTAAAAACCTCCTGAAAATGAGGTCTGAAGGTGTAGGAAGCAGTTTCGCTGCATACTGAACTTCTCCATTTGGATACAAAATTTTTGGCGTAACCAATCCTACATCCTTATTCTCCTGCATATAGTTCAGTAGACTTTCTAAAACCCCTTGTTTGAAAGATACGTCAGGGTTTAATACAAGATGGTAGGGATAAAGATGGATTGCTTTACGGATGGCAATGTTGTGGCCGGCACCAAATCCAAGGTTTTTACTGTTAAACAGGTATTCAACCCTATCATCTTGTACTAGATCGGCGAGGTCCTGTTTTAACTGATCAGTAGGTGAATTGTCTACCAGATATAACCTGACAGGCAAAGAAGTACTTAAAAAATCAGAAATAGTGGTCCGGACGGACGCGTCATTTTTGTATAAAACTATAGAACCTGAAATCTTTAAGTCCATCTGGTAAAATTCAGCTGCTCGCAATTAAATATTGAAATAGTAGCATTAGCAATTGCCGTTTTTAGACTTATTGCTGTTTTAATTGCCTTTTAAAGTACCTTCTTTTTATAAGTAAGGGCAAATACCGGATAAGATTGAGGCGGAACGCAAATTTCTGGAATAGGCCAAAAAGGGAAACTGTAACGGTTTGAGAAACGTTTGACGAGTGCCGCCTGTATAGAAGTAACTTTTCATCGATAAAACAAGTATTAAAAAAAAGTTCTGAAACAAACCCTAACCACAGGTCGTGCATTGGTATCTTGTCTGGAAATGGTAATCCAATTCTTAAGACTTTTTTATCGAGCGCCATACTACACCCCATATAATGGTTTTTAAAAAGATTGCTTACAAGGCCGGTTTTTGCATTTGTAAGTTCAAAATAACTCGGACCTATGATTTCCAATTTGGAATTAACAATATAAGCGTCGGATTGAACTGCAGCATTTTCTTTTAAATGTTTCACTAAAGTCTCAACCTTACCCGGCAGCCATACATCATCCTGGTCTGATAAAAAAATATAATCACCTTTCGCCACCATCAAAGCCTTTTCGAAGTTCTTTACCACTCCCAAATGGTGTGTATTCTCCAGTAACAAAATTCTATGATCCTTAAAATTCTTTATAATCGGAATAGTATTATCAGACGAAAAATCATCGCTGATAATTAATTCATCCTTTGAACCCAGTTGACTTAAAATAGAACTTACTTGTTCTTTTATAAAAAGTTCACCATTATAAGTGGCCATACAAACCGATACTGACATACCCAAAGTTTAAACCGGGTTACAAGTTGTATAATCTCTATTTTCAATATTACTGTAAAAACGACGGTCATTCAGCAGAGGGCTTATGGCGGAAAATGATAGCCGGGCAGTAAAGTATTAAAGCAACAGCAGTGGTATTTTAAAAAATCTCGCCAATAGATATTTTTTAAAAAAAGTATTTACAAACGTCATTCTTTTATACCTATAACTTAACTTAATTGATCGTAAAAAAATTGTGACAAACAAGTATAAATAATCTTTAAAAGACAAAATACTGTTATAAGACCCCTGGACATAGTAATTGAACCTTTTGATTGCCGAATCATAGTCCTGCACATCAAGATCAGATAAAGAATGACGACAATACAGGTCAACAATTACTACATATTTATACTTTCTCCTAAACCTGTTTATGAAATCAAAATCGCTAAAATAAAGCTTGATACGCTCATTATAACCGCCAGTTGATTTGAAAGCGCCTGCATCTACTAAAATTCCACTGTTTAATACTGACACATTTTTTAAAGAATATGTTCCCGGTTTAACATCGTTCCAATTCGTTCCTCTTCTGAAATAGTATTTAAGGGGAGAATAAATCCCCTTAGAAGTTTGCAGAATGGGGCAAAAAAGTTTTTGTGTACAATGAGCATTAACTGCTTCCATGTATGCAGAAATTGCGTTAGAAGGAAAATAGGTATCCTGGTCCAATAGCAATAGAAACTTCTTACCCCTTTTAAAGCCTTCCACCCCGGCATAGTTGTAAGCTTTGCTAACCCCCGGATTGCTCTCATCTTCAATAAAATAACAGTTTAAATTATCATATGAAATTGAAGTTGTCTGAGTAAATCCAGGACTATTATCATATACTATAACGTCCAGCTTTTCATTAATAGATGAAGCACTTGCATTTAAGGAAATAAGAGTAGCGCAGTCCGCAATTTTAATTTTATAAATTACAACAACAGCCAGAATATCTTTAACAAAAAACATTATTTCTTCTTTCCTATCAGCGATTTAAGTTTCTGTAATTTATAATATATCAAGGCAAGGCATTTCATTCCCTGTCCATAATTTTTATACACGATGCTCAACATTTCATCCTCTCTTTTAACAGTGCTAATTCCATCCGGCAAGGCGTAAACTTTGAAGTCATCACATTTTTCGAACCTGATACCTCTTTTGTTTAATCTTTGATTGAAGTCAAAATCCGCATAAATTTTGTACCGGAGATCAAATGGCGGTTCCGGATGTAGTAGTTTAGGAATAAGTAAGGCCTGGTGATGGATGGTATTCCCTAGTTTTAATTTAAAATTATGTACCGACTTATATAGCTGCTCCCCTTTATAAACTTCACCGAAAAAAATTTGTTTATGGTTATTGTTTCTAATTGCAGGAAAGGAAATAATTCTATCGCCAGACCCCAAAAACAATATATAACTTTCTAACGCAGCGTGCGCCCATCCTTTATTCATAGCATCGTAAATTCCCTTATCAGGTTCGCTAATCCAATAACTTATTACTTTGCTGTATTTCTTAATTATCGATAAAGTCTCGTCCGACGAGCAACCGTCGATCACAAAGAATTCGAGATTCGTATAATTAGTATCTAATACGCTTTTGATGGTGCTTTCTAACGTTGCAGCACCATTATAAACAACTGTAATAACCGTAACCAGAGGAAGATTTCCGTTACTCATACGATGCTATTGTTACCCGCAAATCGTTAATGGCCAATTGCAGCAGTAGAATTATCAATGCTAACAGCACCTACATTTAGTTTATGAGCAAGCCGGATACGCGAAAGAATACCAAATAATATTGGGTAGGCTAACTGCAAAACCAGGCCCGAAAATGTAAACATATTATCAAATATGCTGAATAGGATCACACAGTTAAGAATGGCGACACCAGTAACAAAATATTTTGAACTTTTGGTTAAGCTAAAAATAACGCACAAATTAAATAGGAACATGTAGATGTACATTGCTACCATTCCCCACCATCGAAAGTATGCAAAGCTCCTCGCATAAACGGTTCCCACAGTAAAAGAAGCCGATATTTGGTCAATTGCTTCAATGTGCTTAAATAAATATTCATTCCTCTTTGAAATAAAATCGGGAAATATTTCGCTATTAATAAACAAAGCGGCTTTTTCGAATGATGGCTCTGAAACCCGGTGAGCATTAATTGTTTCCTGCAAGTTCCCCAGCGATGATGTTGAGTATAAGTACGCCCAGAAAAACTGGTCAGGAACAGGCGATTTTTCAAATTTATCGGTTGCATGACCAACTGCAAGAATTATATCATTTGCACTATCTCCTCTTGTTAGCCTGACATTTCCTGCTATACCGAACAAAAACAAAATGAGGATTAAAAAAATAAATATCTTAAACAAGATGGTTAAAATATTTTTCGCCGACATCAATAAAACAAAAAGGCTACTGGCGATAATTAGCAAAAACATAGCCCGGTTAAAAATTACTATCGAAGGAACGAGGCACAAAATATAAGGAATTATTAATCCTCGTTTCTTTTCAGAGATCATATTATGGAATATGAATACTGCCCAAAAGGAGTTAAAAGTAACAACAACAACATGGAAAGTTGGAATACCAAATGACGTATAATCATAATCGCCACCTGTAGAAATGTCGTATATTGGTATCACCCCCATATACAAACACTCTGCTATATAACTTAAAATTATTAGCGCTGTAAACAACCATATTTTTCTTTTATCATAATCGATTGTTGTATAAGACAAATAATTGGTATTGTGAACAATCAATCCAGCAAAAAAATTAATAAAAATAGTAGCAGATAAAAAACAAATGAGCCCCGTAGATAATTCAGGGTAAAGGGCAGACCAACGCAAAGGATAAAGTAACATAACAAACAGAAAAGCGAAACAGTAAATTATGTAAGGGTTTGCTATTAACTTGGCTTTCATTTAATGCTCCGTTTGACAGGGTTTATATTTTTGATACTGGCTTCAGTTTTCCTATTGTTCTCCTGTTGTGTCACTCACTTGTACTGTATCTTTTCAAGCCGCGGAGTAATACAGGTATAACTGTAATAAAGCGACTCCTACTTGTTGATATATCTACCGTTACTTAAATTAAAGTTTTATATAAATTAAAAGTTTCCTCGCTGGTCTTAGCCCAGGAAAACTTCTTAAGTCTTTCATAACCTTTGCGCCTGTTCTCGTCTCTTAGAGAACTGTTTTTGATGTATGACTCAACTGCAGCAGATATAGAATCTGCGTCGTCAGGATCACAGTAAACTGCTGCGTTACCGCCAACTTCCGGTAAAGATCCTTTATCACTTAGTACTACCGGGCAACCACACGAAAATGCTTCAAGAACGGGAATTCCAAAACCTTCATACAAACTTGGAAAAATAAAACAGAGGGCATTCGAATACAAACTTACCAGTGTATCATCATTCTCTACACGCACAAACTCTACCTTATTACCTATTTTCAATGTAGAAATCAGTTCAATTTCTGTCTTGTTAAAGTTGCCCCCGCCTGCACAAATAATTTTTAAGTCTTTATTCCCTAGCAACAAAGGAGCTATAGCATTCAGACAAAAAGAAAAATTTTTATACAAACTTCTGTTTCCGACATATAAAAGATAATTTTTGGAGGCCGAGCTTTGTGAGGTTGAATTATTAGTTACTTCTAAAGAACTTCCGAGGTAAATAACTTCAATTTTCTCTTCGCTAGTGCCAAAGAAATCAACGATATCTCTTTTAGTGCATTCTGAAATAGCAATAATCTTTGAAGCATTTTTCAGCATCGTTCTCTTTCTTTCCACGATATATTTATCGGCCGATAGTTCTTTGAACCGGCTGCCGTATTTTTCATGAATTAGATCCATGAACGTAACAACGAACGGTTTTCCTTTAAGATGTTTTAGAAAATAAGGATCATAGTAAGAAGGATGAAAAACATCGAAATCAGACTTTTTGAGGTAAGGTATAGTATAAAGGGAATTTAACCTGAACATTGCAGAAATTGCATGATTTGAGGTACTTAACGGCAAAAACTTCGGATAGTTTAAATTACAAAGTTGTTTTAGATATATGTTATTAGAAAACAGTATTGGCAAAACAATTTCTACGCTTTTATTTAAACGAGACGATTTAATGATTTCTGCTACTGTTCGTGAAATACCTCCAAATTTTTGAAGAGAAAAAGTTTGGTGGTCATAAAGAACTTTCATAAAACCGCCATAGTTTTTGGGTGCTGAAAAAGATAATAAACCTTGTAACTAAAGATACGAGTTGAACAGTGAAATATAGTTGAACGGAGCGTCGCAACGAAAGTTGAAAAACCCGTACTGTTTGTTACCAAAAATTCTATCCCTGCTTTCATACCAATCATTTAATATTTTTCAGAGTCTTTATTCTTTATTAGTTCATAATCTTCGTCGAGATAAGAACCATGTTTTCTAAATAAACTGTAATACTTAGAAAACCTGTAAGATATCAGAAGCCTGAATAATCGTGGCTGAAGTTTTTTCTTCGTAAAAAGGTGAAGGTTTCTTCCGTTTGTATAAAAGTTAAGGTTATTCTTTTTCGCTAATATGTTTAAGGCCGACAGAGAGTAAAAGGAAATATGTTGACCGGTTGTTGGAATAAAATACCACCATTGTTTAACGTGGCTTAAAACGGGAGGGCATATTTCAGTAGAAAAAAAAATAGCATCAGTGTACGCCAGCATTTTTTTCAGCTCTGCACCGGGATCTGCCAGGTGTTCAAAAACTTCAAAAGCGGTTAGTAACTCAAATTTTTCATCGCTGCTTACATCCGAAACGTCGAAATGCTTCGCGAATAAATTTTCGCAGTAGATATCATACCGATAAAAATCAAACCCCTTATCACGCATCATCCTGGTGAAAATGCCATAACCGCCGCCGTAATCTATAAACTTGCCGCTCCTGTTAAATACATTCGATATTAATGAAATGGTAACCGGAGTTAAACTAATATTCCGATGTAACAGGCCGATGTCAAGCGCTGTAATAGCAGAAGTGTACGCTTCTTCTAACCAATAAGGTTCTTCAGTTTGCATAAAGTTACAGTTGTTGCACCTGAAGTAACGGACCTGGTATTTTTTTAATACCTCGGCGGAAAAAGAAAGGCTTGTGACGTGGTCGCAAATTTTACACTTCATTTATTACAATTGCACCGGCAAGCACCTATTAAAAATCATTTTCTGAAAATTTTGTCAAAGCGTAAACCGCTTATATATATTCGATGCCCTTATCCTAATATTTTGGATAATACTTAGAGTTCTGACCGTTTTTTTCATATCATAATTATCGATAGCAATGTTTGGCCGCATGGATGAAGGATGCTTCATTATATCTATAGCGTTTGCCTTTAAATTGGCAACGGTTTTATCCATAATAACTGTGTGAGTTGCGTCAGGACCAAAGCCTATGTTACTTATCATATTAACGGCGGGGGAAATAACCAAACCCTTATTAACCCAGATCGAGTAAACCCACTGGTAATCCCAGGTGTCAATTTTATTTTCTTTTACTTCATTAAGAACTTTGCTCCAATAATTCTTTATTCGCTTATCGGTTGAAATTTCTTCAAAATTGTCAAAGAGTTCATTTAGCCGGTTCATCTTTATGTCGTATAACTTCCAGGCTCTCCTCCATGTAGCCCATCCCCAAATATGACACATCCGGGAAAAGTAATAAGAATGATCCACCTTAATATTTTCACCCAAAAGGTTGCAACCGCTGATTTGCATAACCGATTCCTCATCTTTATACATCTCCAATAATAAGTTGCAGAAATTGAAAAAGCTCTTATCAGGCAAACAATCATCTTCTAATATAATGCCTTGCTCTTCGTTTTCGAAAAACCAGGTTATTGCTGAACTGACCGCAATTTTACACCCTACATTTTCATTGCGAATTAGAGACCTTACTTCGCAATTCCAGGTAATATTACTCAAAACCGCTTCTCTGCTTGCTTCACATAATTGCAGTTCGCCCGCCTTGTTTTTACGCGGACCATCTGCTGCAACATATAGCTTTGTGGGTTGTACCTCTTTTATTTGATTAAAAACTTTTGCAGTAATTTCAGGCCGGTTAAATATAATAAATAAAATGGGGGTCGTTAATTGTTGCATGTGTATCATTAACAAACAAAGGATATGTAAAGACAAAAACTTTCAGGAATTCGAAAACCTCTTTTCTTATGCCTGTGCTACAACCGCTGTTTTTGAGAAGTAAAAAAGTGAATAATAAAGCAGAATTTAAAATAGCGACACAAGAATGATGATATCAACTATTTGATATTATAGCCTTCTTTCTTCTTCAATTCCTTCAGGGTCGAATCCTGGTTGTTTCGGGTCATCAAAATATATTTCCCGCTAAATAAATATCAAGAAGTAGTCTCAGCAGCAATTGAATTCTTATTAATTGCAACTATATTCTGAAATGCAAAAATTTCAAAAAAAACAGCGTTATATTCTCCCAGCTTAACCATTCCATCGGGCAGCAACCTGTAAATCTCAAACCCCTTCAATTCATTTAGAATGTCGCGAAAAAAGGTTTTGCTTACCACATTCATTTCGTTGAACTCAAAATGAACAATATTAATTAAATTATTTAGAAGGCAACTCCTGGCTCCTTTCAGAACATTAAGTTCATTTCCTTCAGTGTCGATTTTTAAAAGTGATATTCCGGATATTTTATTTCTGGCTACAAATTCATCTATAGTAGTAATTTCTACTTCTGTACCGTGCGATTTGCTTTTGTGTATTTCTTCTATTACATCTTTATAAATACTTGCATGTTGTGAGCCATTGCGGGAGGCATAGTCATAAATTATCAGTCGACCTGCCTTATCACCCATTCCCTGCATTACAGGTATGAAGTTTAATTCAAAAGATAACTCTTCTAATATTTTAAAATTTATTGGATGTGGTTCAAAACAAAATAATTCCGCGGCACTTTTATGATGCCTGATAAGCCTGGCGTAATCGCCCCGGTTTGCTCCAACATCAAATATTACTCCATTTATATCATGCCTATTTCTTATGAACCATTTTACAAATTCATCCTCCCCACTTACTTTTCCATTTTCATGATTTAATAAGCCTAGTCCATGTAAACTTAAAGTATAAAGAAACCTGTTAAAAGAAAAAAAATACTTGCCCCCAAACCACTTTCTATAGCAATTGGTAAAGAAAAAGAGCATTCTTTTTTTCATACTTTCGATAGTAGTGAGATTAGAAATACTGACCTGGTTTTCATGAAGAATAGCTGGCGCGTTTTCTTATTAAATAAGTCGAAAATGTAAGCTGCTGTGAATTGAGCTATAAGTGTTGACAAAGCGGCACCGCTGATTCCGTATATTGGAATCAAAACAAAATTTAAAAGTAGATTCACAAGAGCCCCAGCGAAGCTTCTGTAAAACGACAGCTTCGCCAGCCCTTCTAAGATTAAGTACTGACTGCTGGCAACGCCTAATGCTACAAACACCCCACACCAGATATTAATTTTTAATACCGCGGCAGCATCTTCAAACCCGGGACCGAACAAAATATTAATAACCCAATTGGAACTTATTGTAAAAAATAAGCCGGTAGCTAAGGCAATTACTACTGTATAATCAAATAATCTCTGAACTTTTAACAGGTACTCTTCCTTATTATTATTATTGCGGGCTTTTATTAAGGCAGGATATACGGAAGCAGAAAGGATTGTATATAGAAAATAGGAGACTTCTGAAATTCTTACAGCCGCTGAATATATTCCTACGGATTTCTCTCCAAGAATTTGCTTTAGCATTATTTGATCTATTCTCATATAGATCATAATAACTAGTCCCGAAAGCAGCAGAGGCCAGCACTCCTTCAATTTTTTCTTTAGGTATGTTCGATTACTATACCATTCTTTTATAGACGTAAGGGTTTGAGAATAATAAAAATAAACAAGGCCTAAAGCACTTAAAAAGATTTCAAATGTTCCGATAGTAATAAAAACTAAAAAATCGGCCTTACGCCATAAAGCAACTGATTTAAGTACAGCACAAAACACAAAAGCACCGTTTTTTGCGATTACCACGTATCTCGACTGAACCTTAGATTGGAAAAAACTATCAATTACATCAAAAGATTGAAAAATAAATCCGATAGATATGATTGCAACACATATTAATAATTCTGTGTCTTGGGTATCGGTGAAAAGTACAATTAATGTACTGGTAAGAATAGTAACAACACCGCCTGCAAATCGCATTAAAAATGTTGTTCCTAAAATTTCATTCCTTTTTTCAGGACATTGCAACAGATCTTTTATAATAATATTATCTAATCCCAAAGTAGCAAAAGCACTTAAAAGAGATGTAAGAGCTAAAGCGTAACTCCACTTACCAAACTTTTCGGGACCTAGATAACGCGCTATTAAGACGCCAAGTAATAAACCGATCCCTAAACGAAGTATCCTGTCTAATGCCAGCCAGGAAATGTTTTTTACTATAGAAGAAACCTGACCACCAGAAATTTTTTTTCTAATAAAACTTCTGATTTTATACATTAAAAAAACTTTTAAAAAAAAGCATCTTATGCTTAATTGATTTCCTGCTCCCGCACTAAACGCACCGAACGGAGGAGTTATGTCTGCAATATTCTTTTAACTATAAAAAAAGCAAATGAAAACAAGACACCCATAAAACCAAACAAAACGAAGCCCTTTAACCATCCCATTTTCTTTTTTTCCAAAGGAAACATAGGTGTATCTATAATTTGGATGAGGGGAGTTTCTTTAAGTAAAGCCAATTTAGATAGTTCGAGGTTTTTAACAAGCTCAGTATAGAGGGAACTGTTTACCTGTGCATCCACCTGTTTTCTTTGAACTCCTGTTCGAACAATTTGCCTTGTAGGATTTACATTTAAATCACTTGAAACAGCAATATCGATAATATTGCCACTTATAAGATTTCTAACAGAATCTGTTTGTCGTTGGAGGATTCCTACATTTTGTTTTATTTTTCTTACTTTATAATCTGTATAATATTGTATGACCTTATTTACCAACTCTTCGACAAATATTTTCGCGAATAATTCGTGCGTATCCTTTAATCTAACAACAATGATATCGGTTTTTTTATCCGCTTTTTGAATGTCTAAAGCCTTGTCTATGTTTTTACATATCACTTGCAAAACACTATCCCGGTTCCTGTTATTCGGCTCTTTAACATTAGTGAAAGTCATCTTCCTCGCCATACCGGTTTTATTACCAGGAACTTCAAAATCATGTACTCTTAGGTAATAATTAATTAGTAATATATTCTCTTTATTAATTTCGACTGTAGAAAATAATGTTTTTTCAATTAATTTCCGACTCCTCATTAAATACATCAAGTTTTCACCTTCAAACGCACTATTCGAACTACCGCCCATATCTAAGCCAAATTGAGCAGCGATACCAGCATAAGCACTGAAATTGCCGGAGGCTTCATTCTCTGACGTAAAAGTTAATTCAGCTGTATAAACAGGTTTATCAAAAGCGGCATACAGTACCCCTAACGCGCCGCAAAATAAGCCGACTAAAACAAATACATGCCATTTAGAAAACAGGTAATGAAACCAGTTCTTAAAAATTAATTTTACATCGTATAATGTTACGTCGTTTTGATTACTCATTTGATTTTCCTTGTTCAACACCGTTTATGCCAGATTGAGACTTTTTCTATTCCACCCAGTTAAAATTTTAACAGCCGTATAAAAATGTTTTTTATTTTAAGTTAATAATCAAACTTAATAACACTCCTGCAAAGGAAGTGATAGCCGTACTAATACCAATTATCTCTCCTGTAGTTAATCTCCTTCTTTCAACTTCGTGTTTTTTAGGCACAATAACTTCTGATCCCGGTAATACTTTTGGAAAGCTTCTAAAAAATAAAAAGTGATTCGTCCTTGCGGCATTCCCATTCGGATATAAAACGTAAATCTTACCTTTTCTTGCATTATCTGTAATACCACCTGCCCTGTCTAAATAATCCTCCAGGTCCATCTTGTCTTCGTAAACCACCCGCGTTGGAAACAAAACCTGTCCACTTATCCTTACATCCATTTTTTCTTTTGGTATTGTAATCACATCACCTTCTTCAAGAATAATATCGTTTCGACTACCCGGATTAGCCATTATTGTACTTAAATCGATGGCAATTTGATCAATAGCTCTTTCTACTTCCTTCTCTACTTTACCGGTAGTATCTTTTAATGTTTCCTGTATCTTATTAACCTTTTGCGTATTCAGTTGGTTGAGGACGGTTTTATTGTTGATTCTGGTAACATAACCTCCCCGGTCAAAGGCTTGCATGGTAAAGCCGCCGGCTCTTTTTATAACATCGCTTATCCTTTCATTTTTATTTTTCAGAACATAAGGACCGGGGAAAACCACCTCTCCTTCGACCCGCACATTTACCTGTGCCTGGTAGCCTGGGTTTTTTCTTACAATTATTGCATCATAAGGCCTTAATTTAATATCGGCCCCCCCAATCTCCAGGTCGGTAACAGAATTAATATCGAATACCTGCGAAACCGCCGTATCAGTTACATTAAAAGAATTACTTCGAATACGCCTTGCTACTTCAATTCTTTGTGGAATTGCTGCATCGGTAAATCCTCCCGCCAATAATATAACATCCTTTAATGACATATTCTCAACATATGGATAAGGACCAGTAAACCGCACTTCCCCAATAACAGATACTGTTGTCTTTTCCTTGAGCTCCGTTACGGAAAGAATTGTTACTTTATCATTTGGCTTTAAAAGGATGTTCCCGCCACTTGTTTTCATTACTTCTACCGGGCTAAACGAAACATATTCAGGAACTAAGTCGTCTCTGTTCCTTAGTATTAAACCTCTGGCATTATATGCATCTTGCTTTAATCCCCTGGCTTTCAATATCAGGTCTTTCAACGTCATTCCCGGGGTTAATTCGTAGTCTCCTTCCAGGTATACCGCACCTGCAATTGAAACCCTGTTTATGAACCTGGTGACTATTTTTTTTACGATAAACGATTCTGCCCGAGTAGGTTTGTATTTTAAAAATTCGCTTTGATTGACGTCGATTATCTTCTGTTCGACATCGGTAATCTGGTAGGCCGTTATACTTGCGGTATAAGCACTGTCTGCAAATCCACCGGCAAACTGTAAAAGGTCTTGAATTGTTTCACCTGGCTTTATTTCAAACAACCCTGTTCTCTTTACCTGCCCTTCCAGGGAAACACGAACCTGGTAAGCGGGTATCCTGATAACATCCTGGTCGTGTAAATTCACATTTCCCTGTTGCGTACCTTTTACCAAAAAGTCATAAATATCAAGCTGATCTATTACTTTCCCATTCCTAATAATCTGGATGTTACGCATGCTGCCAATATCATTGGGCCCACCAGAAAGGTATAGTGCATTAAAAGCGGTAGCAAGCGAAGGAAGTGTATATGTACCCGGACTCTTCACTTCGCCAAGAACGGTTACTTTAATACTTCTTATTCTTCCTATTGTTACATTAACTTTTGTGAGACCTGTTTTAATGTTTGAATAACCGGATGAACTCAGCCTGCTTTTTATTCTTTCAGTTGCCTGCTCAATTGTTAATCCTGCAACATACATAACCCCTACATACGGAATATTAATGTCACCTTCAGGGCCGACTTTCAGATTGTATTTTGCTTCCTGGTAGCCATATATGTTTATATTGATCTCGTCGTTTGGACCAATAACATAACCTACAGGTGTAGCAATATTGATATTGGGTTCGAAAGAAAGTACGCCATTATTAAATATTTCAAGTCCAAAAATCTTTTTAGGGTTTAAAACCTGTACTGTTTTGTTTACCGTGTCTGCCACCCGTCTTTCACCTTCCGTTGTGTTGTTTCTTTGCCCGCTGACATCGCGATCATTACCATTATTAGTATTGGCTTTACTGTTATTCCTGGTATCGGCTGCATCCTTTTCCTGAACTTTTTCCAATCGTGATCTTAGCGCAAGGGCCTCTGAGGGGTTCATTCCTCTTAAAACCAATTGCTCGTAAGCCTGGTGGTTAGTTAGATTATTTTGCTTAACAAATGCTGCAACCTGCGTTAATTGTTCTTCGGTTATGTCGGCAGATTTTACATTTCCTAAATTCGATGGCAAACCGGGTAACTGGGCATAAATTGAAAAGGAGCATAAAATTAATATGAGGACAACCAGCAACTTCATTCTAAACATACACTTCTTATAATAATTTGGCAATTTTAAGCCTTTTTAAAGGCAATAGAAAATGGATACGAAGGAATTCACGTTGTGCTTAAGCTTCTTTGGGGATACTTAATTAAACGAAATACCTGCTACAACAAATATAAACTGTTAGTGCGTGCTATTACGATAACCGGTGCTATAGAAAACAAAAAGTTGAACCGCTCTAATGTACCGGAGGCAATCATGCTTCCTCTGTAATTAAAAGCTGGTAAACAGAAATGATTTGAAAAAAGAAGAAAATATCGACACGTTAAACAATACCCACGCGTTCAAGATAAAAATTAAGAAGGTGAAGATTGCAGTTTTAACGATGGCTATGTAAAACGGTAAGGTAGAGGATCGAACTTATCCTACAAGTAAGATCGAAGAATTGAGCAGGAGAATAAGTTACTAGTCCTGATATAGCTCTAGTGTGGAAAGAATAGTAGTTATGGAGAAAAGATTTAGGGGAAAATATTTAACCCCTAAATAATATTTAAAAACGCCTTTGTTGACCAGTAATCTTTGCTATACATATCCTGCACTTCCTTTTTTACGGGCGTGTGCTTGAGTGTCTTTCGCAGTTTTAAAAATTCTATAAGGGCGGAGTAATACCACGGAATAGAGGACAATCCAAAGATGTAAATACCCTTTAAATTATTGAGATATACTCTAAAGAGATAAAGCATTCGTTTTTCTTTACTAAAAAATTTGTATACAATCGCCATCTCATTTCTTACTGAAAAAACTTTAAGCCTCTTTGTCGTTCTATTTATACTGCTTGTACGGTGAATTACCTCACATTTCTCAAAATATCTGATTTTATAACCTGCATCAAGGCACCTTATTCCGTATTCGTATTCGTTGGTGTACAAAAATATCCAGTCTGCATATCCCCCTATTTTTTCATAAAGCTCTTTTCTTAAAATTGCTCCACAGCCTATAAAACCGATAGTATCGGATAGGTCTTTCCATTTGCTTGTTTCGAATGCCCCACCTTTTATATTGAGCGCCAAAACACCTACATTTTCATTTTGATCTAAATATTGTATAGCTTCCTCAAGGCCTTTTTGCAGGTGGCTGTCATCATCAAGAATTATGAAATATTTTCCGGTAGCCTTTGCAAAACCTCTATTCCAGGCCGGTGCACCAATATTAATTTGATTTTCAATAAGTATTACATCGGGCTGTGTAGCTTTTATTGCCTCCGCACTTCCGTCGTTTGAAGCATTATCTACAATGATAATTTCATATTCTGCCGAAGCATCTTTTAGTATCTCTTTCGTTTTTTGGATAGTCAAAAGAACTTCATCTTTCCTATTATAGTTCACAATTACAAATGAAGCCCTCATGTTACTTGATATTTTCTTAGATACAAAAACTGCGATTATGACGCGAATACCTTAATAAATACTCTTAAGCCTATGGTGTCGCTGCAGTCTTTTTAAAAAAGTTAGTCACTTTTTCTCCTATAAAACCGAACGCAGATTTCCTGGTTATTTCAAAACCGTCAGCAAACATTTTTTGCGCCTCAGGCGAAACGGGGGTGTATTGTAAGGATTTCCGCATCTGCAAAAATTGGAACATACCTAAAACATTATACCAGGCATTTTTAAACTCTCCATGCTTAATAATCTTCAAATTATTAATAGCCACCCTCCACAAATAACCAGACCTGTTAACTGAAAAATACTTATAAACCACTCCTAATTCGTGTTTGGTTACAAAAACTCTTAGTCGCTTACTTGTTCGGTGAATATTACTTACGCGGTGTACAACCCTGCTATTTCCGAAAAACCTTACAATATAACCCGCATTAATGCATCTTAAACTTAATTCCCATTCATTCACGTATAAAAACATCCAGTCGGCATACCCGCCAATTTTTCTGTATGTTTCCTTTCTAAAAATGGCCCCGCAGCCAATAAAACCAGCTATGTCCTGGCCATCCTTCCAACCCCACCTATCGCTGGTGTAAGGGCCCGAAACAACATTTAATGCCAAAATACCGACTTCCCTATTTTTTTCTAAATACTCTATTGCATCTTCAAGTCCTTCCTCAATGTGGCTGTCATCGTCGAGTATAATAAAATAATCTCCTTTTGCTCTTGCAAAACCCAGGTTCCATGCCGGTGCGCCGGTGTTAACGGGATTCTCTATTAATACAACGGTTGGAAATTGGACTTTTACCGCATCGGCGCTTCCATCTGTAGAAGCATTATCCACAACAACTATTTCATATTCAGTTGCGTTATTGGCTATTAACTCTACAGTTTTCGACAGAGTCATAAGAAGTTCGCTTTTCCTATTATAATTTACAATAACAAAGGATGCTTTCATATTATCAATCGAAGATTTTATTGTTGAATGCCCTGTACAACATTCAATGGTCGTTTATTTAAGGAATTAGCTTTTTGTAGCCCGCTTTTAATTGTAGTGACAAAATAACGGCGTACAAGCAGGGATTAAAAGGTACTAACGTTTGAATAGCGAAAAAGAGCCCTTTTCGTCTGCCTTTTTCTTTATTTTAGGAACTAACTTAACCAGTAATTTAAGTGCTTTTTTATTTTTTAATAAAAACAGGCACTGGTAATACTGCATAGCCTGGAATTTTTTGTTAGACCTGAAAAGGAAACTCCTGTAAAATAATTGCTTATACAAGTAAATATGGAAATCATCGATAAGGTCGATATTGTAATTAACAGACCTCAAAATTATATACAGAGCATCACCCGGATATAGCCCTAACCACGTTTCAAGTTTTTGCCCGAACTTTTTGAATTCATCTTTTTTAAACCCTACAGGAGCCTCAATTAAAGTTGGTAAACTTAAAGCGAGTTGATAGTTCGACCATTTTCCACCCGGGTCGTCTTCGTCAGCCTCAATATTTGTTACAATATACTTTTCAGATAATATAAACGTCTTGTTCTTGCTAATAGCAACCATAGGTGGTACCAGCTGCGAAGCCATGCTGTATGCTCCCCATGCCTGGTACCGGATATGTTTCAGGTATTCTTCGGCTTTGTAAACAGAGGTTGATATAAACAGCCAGTTACCGAAGTGGTCTAACTTTTCCGCCAGTTCGGCCGTACTGCTGATGGTGACCGCCGCTGTTCTTTTGAAGGTATTGCAGTTAGAATTAAAATTTATCCCGATAAGGTCTAAATGTTTATATTTTTCCAATTCACCTAGAATCAACCCGACGGCATTGTCTTCTATCTTGTCATCGTCGCCAAGCATCCACAGGTATGGGGTTGTACACAGTTCAAAACATCTTTGAAAATTAGAATCTGCTCCGATATTTACCCTGTTCCTTACTACTTCAACCTTCTCAGATACTTCTTTGCCAATTGTATTTTCAAGGTGGTCTTTAATAACTACCATAGAGCAATTGTCAAGTATCACTATTTTTACGTCTGCTGTTAATTGAGGAAGAAGGCGTAAGACTGTGTTTTTAACTTTATCTGGTCTGTTGTATGTAGGTATTGCTATTGTTAAAACCATAAAAATTATTAATCAGCTAAGTTGCCACAGTTTCTATTGGTGAGGCAAGTCGAGACTGATGAGAAGCGTCCCATTCGTTATTCCAACTGTCCTTTGATTTTAAATGCACCATTTCAGGCGCCGCATATCTGGTGTTACTGAATTCGATCCTAATCTAAATAATACCCGGATAGCCGGATACTCCTAAACGTATCACTAATAAAACATATCTGCTCTTATAAACCCCTGCCATAAATAATCTTTCTTAAAGACTCTACTTTTGCATAAGGAGAATCAATGTCGTCGATCATTACAGCCTTGTGTGCTTCAACATCCCTTTCAAGTATCTCACCATTCTTAACTTCGCGGCAAGACAACTGCCCCTTTAGCAGAGGGACGGCCATGTAAAAATCATTATCGAAAGTGCTGTGATCGATCACGTAACCCTTAGGAAGATCATGCCGGGCATAAACACCGCGAACGAGTGCATCTAAATACTTGATTTCCTTTTCCGGCGGGTTTCTTTTTGCTGATCCCGGTGCACCACACATTTCTTTTGCTTTGTTAAATGCCTTAAACCACGCGTCTACATTTTCGGGAGTTGAGCAATAAGGAGAAACTGCTATACCATCTGCTTCGATATCGATGTGCCTTTCAAAAGTGCGGGCACCTTTTGCATATGCTATCATAATCGAATTATTCCAGTCCCGATATTCATGAGACGACCATCCAATAACCAAATCTGGATACCGATTTTTCAGAAAATCGATTTGGTTTAGCTCAAGCTCTCTGTCTTCAGACGGGTAAACGGAAACGCAGTGATTAACGGAAATAGGAATATTCCTGTTCTTAAAAAACTTTACAAAATCATCCATATCTTTTAAAGAAGCACCTCCGGTGGATACGATTACCGGCTTTTTAGTTTTCGCAATTCGCTCAATCAAGGGCCAGTCATTGAGGTCAGAACTTGCTATTTTAATAATTGGAAGATCCAACTCTTCACAAAGGTCCACAGATGCTTCATCAAATGGAGTGGCCATAGGAATACAGCCACTATCCTTAATAGCAAGGATTAAGGTCTTATACTCAGCCTTGCTCATTTTAGTATCAAGCGTCTTCTTAATATACCTGATATCCGACCTGTCTTTAAAATCTTTATGAATAAAATTATCTACGTCTCTGAATTGCAGCTTTAAAGCAGCTTTTACATTATTAAACCGCACCACCTGCGAAAATTGCTCAATTATTTTCAATCCCCTGTCTACATTTCCCCAATGATTATTTGCTATTTCTAACACGAAGAGATCTTCAAAAATCAGGTTCTTATTTTCGTTCATCATTTATTATTTGATAAAATTTAATACTTCTATTGGTTTGTTCACCTGCCATTCAACATTTTGCAAATTTCCAAACCCATAACTGGCATATATGAACTTCACCTTATTATGTTTTGCCGCTTCCTGGTCCTGAAAGGTGTCGCCCACCAAAATGGTACTATCTATCTCTAAAACTTCATTCCTGATTATCTCGGCGACCATTTCTTCCTTGCAGGAATAAATGGGATTCCTGCTATCGTTACAGTAAACGCCGGCAAAGTAACCACTAACTGATAAATAATCTAATATTAAGCTCGTAGCGGAGAAGCGTTTATTGGTAGCGATGTAGAGTTTAACATTAGCTTTTGAAAGACGCTCTAAAACTTCCTTAATGCCGTCGTAAAGGGTTGATTGCTTATAATCGTTCGTATCGTATTGCTTTTTGAAAAGGTCTACAAAGTTTTCAATCCGAGCAGTATCCTTTTCGTTATTAAGCTTCGCAAGAATTTGGCCTATAGGAGGCCCGATTATACTTTTTATTGAAACATGATTCTCTTTACCATAAATCTTAGAATAAGCAAAATCAAAAGCGCCCTGGATCCCTGAATAAGAGTCGATGACAGTTCCATCCAAATCGAAAAGTACGTTTTCTACCTTCATTTCAGCTACCGGAATTTTACTTATTTGCTGGCACAATCATATTCGACGCAAGTTCTTCTTCACTTAAAAATGGAAACATATCGTGTAGGGAGGCAGAAACCATCTTTCCGTCAGGAAGTTGCTTTGAGCTTAGTTTTGGTTCAAAAGCCTGGTCACCATCCAGCTTTACATTAATTAACACAGGTCCTTCCATAGCAAGTATTTCTTCTAATTGCTCCTGGAAATTATAATCTTTTAAGGTATAAGAAGGTAAGCCGAAACCTTCTGCTAACTTTTCCATATTGGGAAAAGAAACGCCGTTATCAGGACCGGTACCGATGCCGAGTTTGAAGAAGTTGTTTTGTGTAGACCGTATTGATAAATAACCGCCATTATCCAAAACAAATATCTTTAAGTTCCAACGGTGTTGAGATACAGTTTGCAATTCCTGGATATTCATCTGGATGCTTCCATCGCCCGCAAGACAAATAACTCGTTTTGCCGGATCAGCACACGCTGCGCCTAATGCTGCAGGTAAGTCATAACCCATAGAAGCACTTCCGGAATTACTAAACAGTTGCTGCCCCTTTTTTACCTGCGAAGTTTGAAAAGTTACAATACAGGCTGTAGCATTTCCACACACAATTACATCATTTTCAGTAAGACGTTTTTGTAGTTCGGAGAGAAAATAATAGGGATTAATGGGCCGGGCCGGATCTTTATGATGAGGAAGAACGGCCGGATACTTCTTCTTTCTTTCAATTCCCCACTTAACCCAGGCCGCATATTTATTTTTGTCGTAATCCTTATTTTCCCTGAGTGCTTTAATTAAAGCGTTTAAAAACTCTTTTGCGTCGTAGTTAAGGGGTAAATCGGTTTTCATGGTAGGCTTTACCAATTCAGCCTTATCAATGTCTACGTGTATCTTATAAGCATTTGGAGCGAAGTTCTCCCAGTTATAACTTATCTGGCGGATAGGCATCCTTGTTCCAATCATCAAAAGAACGTCAGCATTTTGCGCAGCAAAATTTCCTGCCCTATCTCCGATTGTTCCTTGCTTTCCGATATATTGCGGATGATCAAAATGAATGACATCGTGCGACCAGGCAGTAACTACAGGAATACCCAGCGATTCAATTGCTTCCTGGAATTCTTCCAATGCTCCAGCTAACCGTATACCGGTACTTCCAACCATTAATGGCCTTTCTGCAGAAGTTATTTTTTCTATTACTCTCAAAACATCCTGTTCCAGGTTTGAATTGTCTACAACGGGAAGTTCTCCCGGAACAAAACCTTCCATTTGATCTTCCTCAACAATTGCTGATTGTACGTCAACAGGAAGATCTAGCCAACAAGGTCCGGGTCTTCCGGTAATGGCAAGATATAAAGCCTTCTCAAGATGGTAACGGATGGTATTTGGATCAGTAACTGTAACTGCATATTTTGTTATGCCCTTTACCATCGGAATAATCTCCACTTCCTGGTCGCCGAGCTGCCGTAAACCGGGTACATCGTGAGATGATAACATCGTCTCCCTTTTTACCTGGCCCGACAAAATAATCATCGGTATGGAATCTGTAAAGGCACCATAAACACCGTTCAACGCATTAATAGATCCAGGTCCTGTTGTTACATTTACAATAGCAGGTTTATTGGCCACTCTCGCATACCCTTCGGCCGCCATAGCAGCAGCTTGTTCATGGTGATTGCAGACATATTTTAATCCGGGCAACCTGCCGATGGAATCATTTAAATGCATTGCACCGCCTCCCGTTACCATGAAGACGGTATCAATACCCTGAGACTGCAAATAAGAAAATATATAGTTAGATAACTTCATGGGAAGAATAAAAAGCTTTAGTTTTTTTGATAGAATCAATTAAGCTGAAACTTAGTTGTGTGCCTAAACTGTGGCGGACACGACTAATATCGGGAACATATCTTTCAGCAGGTTTTGCCGGGTCTGCTTTAGTTAATACCTGCACTTTTATCCCCGGCGTTAGTTCAGCAACAGTTTGAGCTACGGCTTTCAAATTATAATCTTCATCAGAGCCTACATTATAAGGGATATTATTTTCGCCTTTTAACAAGATTGTCCACAGCCAGACGGTAAGGTCGGAAGCGTACATGTAGGACCGGTAAGGCGTGCCGTCACCTTTAATGATAATGTCTTCGCCTTTAAGAGCATTGGAGATAAAATTGCCAATAGCAAAATGTTTGTCAAGCGGCAGGTATGGACCGACGAAGGCAAAACAGCGCGCTATTTTTATTGGCAGTTCGTAATGAGCATGATAAATTGAACAATAGAGCTCTGCCAGCCTTTTGCCCTCAGCATACGCAGAGTTTGGGTTATTGATATCTATTGAATAACTTTCCTTTTCGGTTATATGTGTAATATTATTCGGCTGCTTACCATACACCGCACCCGAACTTGTAAATAGAAAAGATTCAAGAGGTTGCTGTCGTGCAAAGTCTAAGATTCTTCTTGTTCCTGCTGTTATGGTATCCAGCATTTTTAGTGGCTCAGCCTGGTTCAATGCTGCATCGGCTTCTGTTGCTGCATGAATGATAAACTGAAATTTATCATTTGGAAATTCAAAAGTCAAGATGTCGCCCTTCACAAATTTTACTGATGCTTCATCTTGATAAAAAGGAAATTGACTAAGAAAATTATCAGGGTTTCTTGTAAGTACAGTTATGGTTGCATTAAGCTGAAGCTTATTGTTACTGTAAATGAAACTCTCCAAAAGCCACTTGCCAAAAAAGCCGGTTCCGCCGGTGATAAAAATGTTCTTGTTCTTTACCTGTCGCCACAGTTCTGCTGTTTGGCTAAGTATATGTTCAAGGTCTTCCTGTTCTATTCTTTTCATTTATACAATGCAAATAAGCTCAATAAAAAAACTACCACCGCAAGTGTGCAACCTTTGGCCTTCGCAGTGTGTGCGGGCTGCTATGAAAAACTACCTGTGAACCGAGCGTGGCAACGGAAGCCGATGTATTGAAAATGCCGGCTACCAAAAAATACTACAACAACTACATCTGTGTTTTAAAGAATTGGTCCATTCTTTCTATTACAAATTCCAGCATTGGCTTGGTAAGACCGGGGTAAACACCAATAAACAACGTTTGATTCATGATCGTATCTGTACCTGTAAGTTCTTTGTGTACTCGTCTTGGTATGTGCTGGAAGCCCGGTTGTTTTAGAATATTTCCACCAAATACCAGCCGGGTTTCGATGTTCACATCTTCGAGCCACTGAATAAACTTTAAACGATCTACATGATCTTTTAAAGTAATCGGGAAGCCAAACCAGGATGGATTTGCCTTTTCATGAATCTGGGGCAATATCATGTGTTCTTCGAACTGCTTAAGATTCTTCAAATAAAAGTCAGCATTGTTTCTTCTAGCCTCGATAAATGCGGGCAGTTTTTTGAATTGGGCACATCCAAGAGCAGCCTGTATATCTGTTACTTTAAGGTTATAACCGAGGTTAGAGTAAATATACTTGTGATCGTATCCATAAGGGAGATCACCTAATTGCCAGTCGAAGCGCTGGTTACAGGTATTGCTTTTTCCCGGATCGCACCAGCAATCGCGGCCCCAGTCTCTTATAGACAAAGCGGTCTTTTTTACCTTAGCGCTGTTGATTACGACCATTCCACCTTCGCCCATAGTGATGTGATGTGCGGGGTAAAATGATATGGAAGACATGTCGCCAAAAGTACCGCAAAGCTTGCCGCCCCATGTAGCACCAAGCGCATCGCAACCGTCTTCAAGTACCCACAATTTGTGACGCTTTGCCACATCCATAATTACATCCATATTGTCGGGAATACCGACCGTATGCGGCATAAAAATGCAACGTGTTTTCTCTGATATGGCTGCCTCTATTTCTGTTACGTCGATGTTGTATTCTCCTGGCTTACAATCAACAAAAACAGGTACCAGGCCGTTTTGAACAATAGGCGTTAATGTTGTAGGGAACGTAACGGCGGGGGTAATTACCTCGTCGCCCGGCTTTAGATGATCTCTTACATTTGGGCTGCACAAGGTGGAGATCATAACCAGGTTAGCAGAAGAACCTGAATTTACAATAAGGCAATCCCTGGAAGCGAAATATTTACGCATCGTAAGTTCAAACTCGAAAGCGTAAGGTCCTGCAGTAAGCCAATATTGTAAAACGCTGTCTACTCCGTATCTCAATTCTTCATCATCGAATACCCTTCCTGAGTATGCTACTTTTGTTGTACCCGGAACAAACTCTTTCTTCTTATGAACTAACTCGTAATATTCGGTGGTCAGTTTCATTATCTTATCATGCAGTTCTTTCTGCTCGTTTTCTATACTCATTATTTTAGCTTTACTAATTACTCGTAAGAGGGTTATATCCTATGGTACAATATTCTGCTCCCAGTAAATCATTTTTTGTAAATAACCGCTTGGAATCAAAAACGATTTTACCGTTTAAAGCGTTCTCACGATCAAAAGTTAAAAGGTCACGATACTCGGTCC
The DNA here is from genome assembly GCA_028288485.1 of Segetibacter sp. Lineage (GTDB taxonomy): Bacteria > Bacteroidota > Bacteroidia > Chitinophagales > Chitinophagaceae > Segetibacter. The sequence continues at coordinate 58,530 of JAQBNO010000161.1, read as the reverse complement.
AGTTAGTCCCGATAATGATGATATCAACGTCCGAGACGTTCTTTTTCCAATCTTTTACGATAGTGAGGTTTTGTGTATTTCGATACAAGTTGCCTGCATGGTCGAAGGCAATCGGATCGTGTGCAATAATTGTTGCTTTTTGCTTCAATAAATAATCCAATATTTTTACGGCACTTGATTCCCTTATATCATCTGTGCCGGGTTTAAAAGCAATTCCAAGGAAAAGGACTTTTTTTCCTTCGAACGAACCTACCTTACTTTGAAGAATTTTAATTGCAGATGAAGGCTGCTGGTCATTTACATCCAATATCGAATTTGTCATCTTCATGGGAAGACCAGCTTTCATACCCTGCGTTCTGATCGCCTGAACATCTTTTGGAAAACAACTGCCTCCAAATCCCGCGCCTGGAACAAGGTAGGAAGTAATGTGTGGCGTGACCCTTGTTCCGTCTTTCAAAATCGGGCTCCATCTTTTATCGGCGGAAATTCCCTGAACCACGTCTTTATAATCAATATTACCTAATAAGCTGGCCAGGTTCGCCAGTTCATTATTTAATGAAATCAGGCAGGCAAGAACCGTATTGTTAGCATACTTGATCATTTCTGCTGTACGGGTGTTCACAAAAATTTTGTCACAATCCCACGGTGCATAAATCTCTTCAAGTCTTTGCCTGGTAATTTCATCTTCTGAACCAATTACAATTCGGTCGGGATATAGAAAATCTTCTATAGCATCGCCTTCTCTTAGAAATTCCGGGTTCATTCCCAAGCCAAATTCACCTAATTGCCTGCCGGAGAACTCCTCGATTTTTTCCCTTACAAATGTATCGGTTGTGCCCGGCACCACCGTACTCTTAATAACAACAGAAAGATATTTCGGAGCTGTTTTTATAAACTCACCTATTGCTTTTGCTACGTTCCCAATTTGCGTAAGGTCTATCTCTCCATTCTCTGAAGGAGTGCCTACCGCTACAATCACCAGCTCGTTTTCAGACAAGGCAGATGTTATGTCAGCAGTTGCTTTAAAATTTTTAGTTGAAACAACTTGTTTCAACTTTTCTTCAAGCCCTGTTTCATAAATATGGGGTATGCCTTTATTCAGTTGTTCTACAACCTCGGTTCTCAAATCAACACAAGTTATCTCGTGATTTTTGTAAGCAAGACATACACCTGAAACCAATCCAACGTAGCCTGTTCCAACAATTGCTATCTTCATTTACGCTTCGATTGCTTGTGAGTGGTCTAAATAATATTCGTAAGTTCTTTTCAATCCTTCTTCCAACGAAATGTTAGGATTATAACCTAAAAAGTTTCTTGCTTTTTCAATAATGGGGCAGCGCCTCTGCGGATTATCGGTCAAATACTCTTTGTCTTCACTTTTTTGAAATGTAACGTTCAAACCTTTGCCAGATACTTCAATAACTTTCTTTGCCAGGTCAACCATAGATATTTCCGGCGTTTCTGTACCAATATTAAAAGGTTCTCCGTTGAGATCGGATAACATAATAAGAAGATAACCGGTTATAGCGTCGGAAATGTAACAAAAGGTGCGGGTCGCTTTTCCGTCAGATAAAAGGTGAATATCTCTGTCGTTTAAAACATCTGTGAAGAAATCTGGTAAAACCCTTTTATCTGTAATCTTTAACCCGGGTCCATAATTATTAAACGGACGGGCAATCTTTACAGGAATTTTATGTTGCTGCCAAAAGTTAATACAAAGGGTTTCGCCGTACCTTTTTGATTCGTCGTAACAAGCTCTCGGCCCGGTACAACTTACATTACCCCTGTAGGTTTCAGGAGTTGGAATATATTCAGGTTGAGGATCGCCATAGATCTCGCTGGTTGAAAAGAAAAGAAAACTATCGCACGGGTTTTCCCTGGCAAACTCAAGTAAATTTCTTAAACCAATTACATTGGCATCCATCGTTTCAATCGGGAAAAGCCTGTAATAAATCGGGGAAGCAATAGAAGCCGCATGAATAATATAGTTACAAACAGGAAAAGATTTTTCTTTGACAATATCACTTTTTATAACTTCCAAATCTTCCCGTTGTTCCAGCTCCGACAGCCAATCCGGTATTCCTCTCATAAAATTATCCAGGCAATAAACCGTGCAAGGCTCGTTTAAATTCCCGGTATCGTTCAGTGTTAAAAAGTAATGAATAAACTGAGAACCTAAGAAGCCGGCGGCGCCGGTTAATAAAATCTTTTTACCTGCAAAGCTTTGATTCTTTGCTTCCAGATTTTCAATTATCGTTAACGCGTCCCGTTTAAAATGTTTATCCATGTGTTGAAGCCTATTTTAATATTCCGATCAAATGATACTTCTATCTTTTCTTTTGAGCCAGGCTGAATTACTACTATTCGGCATCCGTTGCGTCGCACTCTTGTACTTTTAAAAAAAATTCAACGAAACAACCTGGTGCCGAATTAGGCGGCATCGTGGGTTGGGGGTAACTACCAGATTTTCCATCTTGGGTTGCCGCTATTCCATTCTAAGTCTAATTCCTGCTTATCTCTTAATGTATCCATGGGCTTCCAAAAACCATGATGTTTGTACGCCGTCATTTCCCCTATGGCTGTAATTCGTTCAAGGGGTTCTCTCTCCCATATAATATTGTCCCCATCAATATAATCAAACACCCCCGGTTCACATACAAAAAAACCGCCGTTACTCCATGCTCCATCACCTTTCGGCTTCTCAATAAAAGAGCTTACCGTATTTTCTTCAGAAAGCCCTAAAGCTCCGAACTTACCCATTGGCTGCACTGCTGTAACTGTAATAAGCTTGCCATGTTTCTTATGATGGTTTACCAGTTCCGGAACATTTACGTCACTAACCCCGTCGCCATAGGTCAACAAAAAAGGTTCGCCATCCGTATATTTCTGAATTCTTTTTATCCTTCCGCCAGTCATTGACTCCACACCTGTATCCACTAACGTAACAGTCCAGGGTTCGGCAAAACTTGCATGCGTTTTAATAGTATTATCAGAAAGATTAACCGTAACATCAGACTGGTGCAAGTAGTAATTTGCGAAATACTCTTTTATCATATACCCTTTATAGCCAAGACAGATAATAAAATCATTAAAGCCGTAGTAAGAATACAATTTCATTATATGCCAGATAACCGGCTTTGTTCCAATTTCTACCATTGGCTTCGGCCTCAAAGATGTTTCTTCAGAGAGCCGGGTGCCAAGACCGCCAGCCAGTAATACTACTTTCATAAAGGGAGAAATTGTAAATTTATAACTCTATGTCTATTAAAAATTCGTGTGAAGTGATATTTTGAAAGCTTATGCAGACCTGCTTTTACGGTGCTTTTCTACCTAATCTTCCACTCGACGTTGTTCAGCCCGCGCTGCCAGTTTCCTTTTTACTTTGATACGTTCTTTTAAAAAGTGAGCCGCATCATATAATGCAAAAAAAGGTCTCTTTGTAATCAGGGCATGAGCTATAACTCCACTTATACCTCCTATAATATTACCGTATACAAAATGATAAACCACACTTTCAATTGCAAGCCGCTTCTTATGTTCTTTAATAATTTCAGCAATAAAAGCAGTGCTGAAGTTCAATTTACCTTGTGTGTGCATGCTGGTAAAAACGTCTAATATTTCTTTTCTTACTTGTCGTTTTACCGCCCACATTTTAGAACCGTTGAATGAAGTGTTGTTGTTATGATGTCTTCTTAATAACCTCGTTCCTTCCCGTGCATCGTGGTAGAACTGCCAATGAGTATAAGCTGTTCGAAACCAAAATTCCCAATCTTCAAAACCATAGAATTTTTTCCAGTTACCTCCTGCGTCGTCATACATCTGCTTTCGCATAAGCACGCAACCAGGTAAAAAAAGATTATCAATCATAATAGCCTTAATTAAGTCGTCCCCATTACCCGAGGGTGGAAAATGCTCCGGTTGATGAAAAAGAGTAAACTTTCTATCGTTGATGTCGTCACTTTCAAAACTTAGCACGTCACTGTAGATTAATCCAATACCCCTGTTTTCTTCCAATAAAGCAACCTGTAACTTCAGCTTGTTTGGTTGAAGCATATCATCCGCGTCTAAAAACTGAATGTATTCACCCCTTGAAAGCTCTACCGCCCTGTTTCTTGTGGCAGAATGACCACTGTTTTCATGGAAGAAGTAGCTAAACCGTTTGTCCTTATTAACGTACCTTAATGCAACTTCTTCTGTATTATCAGTTGATCCATCGTTTACAATAATGCATTCCCATTGGTCGTATGTTTGACTTTGAATACTATCCAAAGCTTCACCAAGGAATTTTCCATAATTATAACAAGGAATAATAATGGAAACTAGGGGGCTTGAAAACATAAGATTTGAAATGCTGCCGGGAAGAAATGAGACCGGTTTTTTAAATTTTTAATATACTTCAGATGGACTCATCCACTTTTTAATAGGAATAACTTTGTCTATTCTATGATCGAAATAAAACTCTTTCATTCTTATTCGTGCAAAAACATAAAGGTTCTTAAAATTGAAGCTAAAATCAGTATACTTTTTTTCTCCGCACTTAGGCGACAACTTTAAATAATGATGATAAAAGGACCTTAATTTATTCCTGGCTAAACAATGCCACGGTTTATTAGGCGTGGTGTAATGAATAATAACCTTATCCTTCGTTAACTCGCTTTTTGGAACCTGAAGAGAAACGTCGAACCAGGTAAGGTTATACTTATTGTCGAGTTTAAACCATTTATTTATTAATGTAGCGTTCAGGGCATCCTGGTCAACATACTTTATTTTCTCGGGGTAGTCGGCGAGAAATTGCAAAGCATTTTCTGTAACCATTTGTTCTTTCCAGTTCCTGATATCTATTAAAAGCACGCCTGCATTAAAATAGTTCTCTTTGCCCTTGATGCCTAAGAATTCGCCCGGATGAGGGCCGGAGTCAGTCGCAGCACCTATTGGGGCATTTCCAATATCGGTATTGTATAACTCCTGAAGATTTCCTATAACTATCGCATCACTATCAATATACAATAGCTTTCTTATATCTGACGGAATTAGTGAAGGGAAAAACAGGCGGTAATAGGTAGCAATGGTAAAATGAGTATTGGCAGGTATATAAACAATCTTTCTTACTTCCTCTTCATTTATGGTATAGTAAGATATTTCGGCATTATTTCTTCTTATATACTGTTTTATTTTTTCCTTTTCTGTTTCGTTAAGACCTGTTGCAATTACATGAAACATAATAGCGCTGTCCCTGTTATTATGAAAGATAGAAGTCAGGAGGGCGTATATGGGCACAATGTAATTTTCGTCGAATCCCAGGGCAATATGTAAATAATCTATTGAACCTTTATTAATCAAATCTGACATACTCTTTCTTACAGGACTACGGTTATTAATCTTACAGGCAGAACAGTTTCTATAAATCCGGGAACTTCCTCTACCAGCTCTTACCTAAAAAACTTTCCCGAAATTTTTGCGGCACCAATTAAAAAAAATCTTATAATTAGAATGAATGGTAGATCAGGCACGAAATAATTGTTGGTGTTCTTAAGCACTCTTCTATTCGCGAACCATTCATGTATCATCCAATCATAGCGTTTGTCGTAAATATTTAAATACCTCGGAATAATTAACCGCCTGTATTCCTTCATACGGGTTAGTTCCTTTTCCTTAGTAGTTGCATTTCTTGTTGTTTGAGAATGTAATCGAAAAAAATTAAGAGGAGCACAAAAAAAGGCTACTTTCCCTTCCTGGCTGAGTAACTTCCTCCAAAACAGCCAATCTCCTAACATTTTCATTTTGGTAGACTCTTCAAGCAAAAGAACATTTGAAGGCTTCCGAAATAAAACTGCACTTGCATTGGGGATGGTGTTTCTAAAGCTCAAATAATTTTCAAGTTCCACTGATGTAGATTCTATATAATCTTGCTTCCACTTCAACTCATCCAGCGCATCGGCCCAATCAAGTAACCTAACCGGTTTGCTACTTTCATCAACAATTACCGATTGGCAATAAGACAAAATTAAAAGCGGTTCATGTATAAAGGGTTGTACAAGTGTATTGAGCAAAGCTTCATTTGCATAATCATCGCTTTCTGCAATCCAGATTAATTTTCCTTCTGATAGTTCAATCCCCTTTTGCCATTGCTTAAATGGACTTCCACTGTTTTGGTTATTATAAATTATGCTTTTTATTTTTGGATTGCCTCTGTAGCTTTCAATAACTTCCCTGCTGTAATCTGTAGAACAATCATCTAAAATAATAACCTCAAAGTCTTGCCAGTTTTGACCTAGAACGGAGTCAATACGTTGTCTCAAAAAAGGTGCATGGTTATAATTTGGAATGATTACGGAAACGAAAGGCATTGTAATTTTCAGCAGGAAAAAATTTTATTTTAAAGAACCCTGGTAGTGTTATTAATCTTATTGATCATTTACAAGATATCAATAAATACTTTTGGTAGTTTTCGAAAAGGTTCTATTCTTTTACCAACGCATAAATATCATGATTGTTGGCCCAGGCGGTTGAGTAAAAACGATAGTCCTTCCACTTATCTATTTCGTGTAAGCGGGCATTAATCCAATCAGTTGAAGCAACTGAAATGCCATACCCGGTAGTATCAGGATAGTCGGCATAGCCATATCCGGTTGTTTCGGTGTCTTTTATAATCTTGGCCACACTTTCCGGTGGCAATCCGTAATCAAATTCACCTGTTCTAAGTTTTCCAAGCGAGAATTGTCCATGCATAGTAAAAACAAGTAATCCTCCACTAGCCAGGTGGCGATTGAAAAAACGCAATAATTCTATAGTTCCCTCCTTATCAAGATGGGTTGCAAGGGAGCCGCACCAAATGAGGTCATATTGCTCGCCTACATTAAATTCTTTAAGATTAGTTTGGGAATATAAAGGCTTAGCGCCAAATTCTTTAGAACAGAAATCTACAGCTTCCCGTTCAGTATCGCAAGCTGTGAATTGGCAGTCAGGGAAGCGTCGAGTTAAAATTCTAAGGACTCTGCCGTATCCGCATGGCAGATCAAGAATCTTTTGGATTGGTTTTACATTCATTTCAGCAATTGCAATTTCGATGTACTTCAACGCAGATAATCCAATTCCTAAATATTGTGCTCCGCCCGCTGCATCATACATGTTATCGTTTACGTTAACTCTTCGGTTAACCTTTTGCAATATATCGCGCGTGTCTGAATTTTCTGCAAGGCTTAATGTTTCTCTAATGTCTTGTGTGGAAATCAAAAACGACTTTTTTTTCAAAGCCTGTCGGATCGATAGTGGAATTACTTTTTTTAATACTTTCTTTAGTGATCGGCTCATGTGCTTCTGAATAAATTAGAATTTTATCGTAATTATTTCAATCCAATTGATAGAACCTATAATAGTGCCGTATTCGTAACTATAACAGTTCGTTTAATGTCTTAGCTGTTATTTCTAAATAATGTTTCCCCCATTTTTGGCAAGGTTCAAGATGGCTGCCTTCTGCCCATTCATTCCAGGCATTAATAAAAAGAAAGGTCTCTTCTCCTTTATATTTTTCTTTTATTGATTTAAGCCAACGCTCATAATGAACGGGATCAGAATCAATAAAAATTGTCGCACCCTTTTGTCTACGAGCAGAATTGTCCCAGCCGGGTGTTATACCGGGAAAAGTCGTTTTTTCATTCTTAGGTTTTGCTATCATTCTATCTACAAATTCAGGATAAGACACTATCGTGTTTTCAATAAAAGGAGACGCTTGAATACCTAATTTATTTTTAACCCGGGCGGCAAAAGAAGCACTTTTTATAGGCAATTTGTCAAAATCTGGTTGAAACTCTATAGCACAATCAAAGCCGTACTCGGCCGGGTCTTTTTTAAAGGAAAAATGCTGAACATAGCCAAGGTATAGCTCGCCAATTCCTTGTTTCAAAGCCTCTTCCCGATATATGGAAAGTGTTCTTTTTATATCGGGAAATAGCGCAGGACGGTAAATTAGAAGAAATGGTTTGCCATTTACCCTTATATAGCGGGCATCACTAAAGAATTTCTTGCAGAGAAATTGAATGTGCCTTAAATCGTCTTCGTGTGAGTATGTTTGACTTATCAAAACTTCCTGCTCTAAGCCGTCCCACCGCCGCGTCCAGTTTTCGTTAGCCCAACAAAGCATAAAAGGAAAATCTGGTGTTCTGCTGGTGATCATATCATCCAAAGGACGGTTCAATAGTCGTTTTCCGTTAAACCAGTAATGATAATAACAAAATCCGTAGAGTCCATATTGTCTTGCCAGTTCTGCCTGAGCTATTCTTGTCTCTGCCAGTCTTAAATCATAAAATCCAAGATCGGCTGGCAAATGGGGTTGATAGTGTCCTTGAAAAAGGGGTTTGGCTTTTGTAACGTTAGTCCACTCGGTAAATCCGTTACCCCACCATTCATTATTTTCTGGTATAGGGTGAAATTGCGGAAGGTGAAAAGCTATGGGTCGTATTTTCATAATTTATTGGCAGTCTATTTCACCATTATTAATACAAATAGCAGACATAAAGATTTTAAATTTAAAAGAAGAAAGTCTCCACCGAAGGTTAATTGAGTTAGACACTTTTATAAGCAGTCCCTGAAATACCGGTGATCATTACGCCATCGCGAAAAAGATCCTCCTTATTGACTTTAGTGTCCCTCTTTATCAATCTCTTCATAATGGGTATAAACAGCATTGATAACAGCTTCTTATATTTATAACCCATCGTGCTTTCTTTTAACCAGATCCCCATCATTTGGGCCAGACTTGCATCTGTTCCTCCTAATGCGCTCAACTCTATGTTCGTGAAGTTTGCATTCGAAAGATGTCTTTTTAGAGAGAAGGGAGTATATCTGTATTCGTCGTACGGCACTATATGAAGGTTCCATAAAAAAGGAACAGTAAAAAAAAGAATTCCGCCCGGTCTTAAAACACGAAGCATATCTTTCATTATACGTTCGGGATGTGGACAATGTTCAAAATATTCGGTAGCCAGGATGGTATCAACCGAATTGTCTTCGAGAGGTATTGTCTCACCTGTCCAAAAAAGATCAGGTTTGCCTAATTCATACTCTGGATAAATCACCTCCTCAAAATCTAACCCTATATAAGAACGAACTTTTTTTGCTTCAAGAATTATTTCCTTATATGGCATTATCCCACAACCAACATCCAGCAAAACACCGTTGAATTTATGTAAATTCAGTTTTATAGCATCAAATAAACTTGTTCTGGCATAAAAACTGTTAATATGATCTATATTCAAGGTAATATTTGTAAACTCCTTACTTATAACTAATTCTCTTGTCATAAAAAATTTAAATCATATTTTCAAGTAGTTTACAAAGCATTTTATGGAGGTACAGCAAGTATTATTTAGTGGCAAGCATCTGTAATAAGCTTTAGCCAATTTAAAGTAGCTCAGCCAGACACTTTATTTCTCTTATCAAGTAGATGGAACTTCTATCGTTGAAAATCAAAAAATAAAGTAAGTTTTTAATCGCGAATAAACACTTAATAATATTGGTGGAATTAAGCTTTTAATTACCTCTTTTTGTTTAGCGATTTTCTTAATCGGTTCCTGTTGAATATTTAAAATTTGATGTTTCGCATTAAACCGCTCCCAATTATCACGAATATGATTTTCATTTCTCATCATGCTATTATTATGAAGGCGAATTAAAGTATTTCCTTCATCAACGTAATGATGATGAAATATAAATCCATTATTCGAACAGCGCAAATGAAGATCCCAATCCTCCAAAGCTTTTAAATTCTCATCAAACAAACCTACCGAATCGAAAATTTTTTTTGGATAAACCGGGGCAGAAATAACACAAAGATTTCTTTTTCTTAAGAGGGTGTTTTGAGTAGATAAAGAGTCTAGTTTTTTTAATTCAACATGTGAAATAAAATCATTTCTGCCGAGAACCAGCAAATCCTCTTTGTTGCCGTGTTCGAAATACCTTGAACTTGAGTAAAGAATTAATTTATCATCGCCTGATCGCTGATATTCAGAAACAGCTCCTGAAATTTTTTCCTTTTCAATTAAGTCATCAGCGTCCAAAAATTGGATATACTCTCCTGTAGCTTTTTTGATACCTGCGTTTCTTGCACTTGATAGACCACCATTTTCTTTTTTAATGTATTTAATCCTTTTGTCCAGCTTTTGTAACTCTTTTACAACTTCTTCGGTATCATCAGGCGATCCATCATTTACAATTATGCATTCCCAGTCGGTATAGCTTTGTGTAACAACGCTTTTAATTGTATCAGGTAAATACACAGCCTGGTTATAACATGGTACAATAATAGAAACTGAAGAATTCATTATGGAATATACAATTGGAATATTTTCAGGTACTCTTCTTTTCTTACAATTAACTATGTAAGTCCTTTTTATAATTTAGAACCAACATATATTTTTCATTTACTATTATACCTTCTGCGATTGGTATACCTCGCTACAAATAAACTTTCAATTGTTCGCTCAGCCACTGGCCAAGATTATATTACAATAATTTCATCCGTTGACAATCCTATTCAATAGTTTCCTGGTAACTTTTAGCCCGAACACCTGTAAACTCATTTGAAAGATAAAGTTGTAGCGGGAATTATTAGTGTAGCTGCAATTTCTTTTTATCAGGTCCTTATATGTTACCAGGTCCCAATTATTTGACAAATAATGATACTTCTTAAACCATCTTTTTAAATAAGTATTAATAACCGGGCCATGGGAGCGATGCTTGTCTTTAAGGTCCATTAGCGCTTCAACCACTTTTGATATGGCAAATTTATCTGTGTGAGTGGCGGAATGCAAGTGCTCTCTATAACCTGCAAGAATCAATTCAGAACCATAAAAAATATATCCATTTATCAGCAACCGCAACCATAAATGATAATCCTCGGCATTTTGAATACTCCGTTTTTCACTGAAACCTTTTATAGTATTTAATACATCCGCTTTAATTAATACTGTTAATGTCGGTATTCCATTTTTCTCTAAAAAAAAGACCAAAGCCGTATCACCCTGGAAGATCCCTTTAGCTGCATCTAATGTATGAGTAGAATCGGATATGGTATTATTGAACACCCAACAATCAGAAAAAACAAGATCAACCTTATTTTCTTCCAGTTGTTTAATTTGTACTTCTAGTTTCTCCGGCAACCATAAATCATCCGCATCTAAAAATGCAATATATTTACCTTTGCTGGTTGACAACCCCAGGTTTCTTGCCTTTCCCTGTCCGCCGTTTTCCTGATATAAATATTTTATTCTTACATCCTTAGTACAAAAAGATTCAATAACGGCTTTGGTATTATCAATAGAACCGTCATCGGTGATTATTAACTCCCAGTTACTAAAAGTTTGGGCTAATACAGAATTTATAGAGTCGCTTAAAAAGTTTTCTGCATTATATGCAGGCATTATAACGGAAACTAATGGTGGCATTAAGAATTTTAGCAATTATCCAAAAGACGCGTACAATAGATTCAATAATAGATATCACTTGAATCAATCCATTTTTTTACAGGGAACATTTTATCAATCCTGTGGTCAAAATAAAATTCTTTTATCCTGATACGTATAAATGCCCATATGCTTTTGATGTTCCATGCAAAATCAACGTAGTTTTTTTCGTTAGATTTCGGAGACATTTTTAAATAATAATGATATAGGTAGCGCAGCTTATTCCTGGTTAATGCATTCCAGGGCTTTCTTGACGAGGTATAGTGGATAATAACTTTATTTTTTATCAATTCTTTTGCAGGAATTTGCAGTTTCACGTCGCTACTTGTAAAATTAAATTTATTATCAAGCATCAGCCATCTATTTATTAAAGTAGCATTCAATCCATCCTGATCTAAATATGGCACCCTGTCCGGATACATTCTTACATACGTTAATACATTTTCTGAAACCTTTTGTTCTCGCCAATTTTTCAAATCGATCAACATAACTCCTGCATTAAAGTACTTACCTTTTTCTTTTATGCCCAATTCCTCCCGTGTTTCAAAATAAGGATCGGGGATTGCTGCAATAGGGAAATCTCCAATATCAGTCTTATAAAGCTCTCTCAAGTCTCCAATTACAATTGTATCAGGATCGATGTACAAAAGCTTTTTAATTGCAGGATCGAGCAACGAAGAGAAAAACAAACGATAAAATGTTGCAACGGTAAAATAGGAATCAGCAGGAATTTCAATATTTGCTTTTAGTAAAGCTTGGCTTATGTCATAAAAGATAATTTCAGCATTATTATCTTTTGCATAGGTATTAAGTTTAGATTTTTCATTGTCGCTAATACCCGTAGCGATCGTATGAAATATTATTTTATTGTTTCTGTTATTATGAAAAACAGAGGTTATCATAGCATAGATATGAACAATGTAATTGTTATCAAAGGCTAATGCAACATGAATATTGTTTGGATTTTCTTTAATATTATTATCCATGCGGAAAGACTCACTTTCTTTTTTTAATAATTTCATTAATTAAATCGATGAAATTACTCATACCGTAAATAAAGTTTCGAGACTGAAGTTGGGTATAAAAACAGTTAGTAATATAAATTCAATTGATAAAAAGTGGATAGAGGATCATTAAATGTACCTCGATTGACTGCGGCCCTTTCCGGGTTTTTAATGGCCTACGTCTTTAAATCTCTTATCCATTCTAACGTAGTACTTATCCCTTCCTTTAATGTTATAGCGGGCGACCAATTATTTAATATAGAAACTTTTGACGAATCCAAAACGTTGTAGCGCACATCAAAAGATCGTGAGGGTAAGTACATAACCGAAAGCGTGTTGCCTAACACCCTTTCTATATTTTCTAAAACTGACTTTATAGTATGTCCCATTCCTGAACCTGTATTATAGATAGTTCCATTTTCACCAAATTCAACTACATCGTATAAAACTCTACAAAAATCTTCTATATACAAATAATCTCTCACCTGCGATCCATCACCAAATATCTGGATAGTATCATTTACTAAAGCCTTTGCTATTGCAGTAGCTATGATTCCCTGCCCTCTGAACGGTCTTTGTCCCGGCCCATAAATATTTGACGCCCTAACAATTTTTACGTCAAGACCGAAATTTTCCTTATACATTAGAACATACTTTTCGCAAGCAAGTTTTGTGATACCATAAGGCGAAAGAGGATTGTTGGTGTAAGTTTCCTTTATTGGTTCGTGCTTACCAGGATTTCCGTAAACTGTTCCACCAGAGGAAATGTATATATATGTGGCATTGGGTAGTTGCTTTACAAATTCAAGATGACGAATAACATTATACAGATTCTCAGAATAGTCTCTTACAGGATCTTTGGAGCTTGAATTTGGAACAGAAGTATAAGCAAAATCTACAACTATGAGTTTTTCATCATCAATTTTCAATAATTCTGCGATTAAATGAAAATCTGAATCTATTCCCGATATCTGTCCCCGTAAAATCTTATATACTTTATACTTATTTTGCAAAAGGTAATTGGAAAATGCTGATCCCAAAAAACCCGCTGCTCCAATTAAAATAAATGTTACCTTATCCTTTTTCATAATTGGATGGCTAGCTAAGGAAGTTACGAGTTAATAACCCCTTGATTTTTCGGAAGGGGTATAAAAGCACTTTGCCTGCACGTAGCGCTCGAGAGCTGGTTACTTCCTGGTTTTTATCATATGTATCGAGTAGCCACTTATTCAGAAATTTTTCGGATACAGAAAATGCAGAACCAAGATATTTTACATATTCATCCCGGTTCCCTTCTCTTATAGAAACTTCCGCCAGGGAAGCAGCATTGAAAGCATATTGATAACGTAGATTTTCGTTCACTGCTTCGATATCAGAAAATTCTTTAATTAGGTCTTTAAACAATACCAATAATTTTTCTGCTCTAAATTTAAAGCTTTTACCCCCGTAAACCCCTGCGGAATGTATCCTGTAAACAGACATCGGCGTCGGCAAATATTTTATTTTACCAAATCTTGCATTGAGCAAGTGTAAAAAATAATCTGCTATATAAGACCCCATAAACCAATCTGGCCATTTCGAAACCGGATTATTTCTGAACAAAACGGAGGCTGTATTAATCAGGTTCTCTTTTGACAGATCTTCAATTGAGTACGTTTGTTCGTTGGGGCTTATCTGTAATAAAGATGTTTTCTCATTTTTCAATTCGTACACACTATGAAAACAAATGCTGTAATCGGGATGAGTTTCTAAAAAGTTGACCTGTGTTTGTAGTTTATTCTTATCAGTCCAATAGTCATCACCTTCTATACATGCTACATATTTACCTTTTAATTTCGGATAGCAGAACTCGTATGCATTTCTCATAGCACCAACATTTTTTTCCTGGTAAACAGGTTTTATTATATCTGGATACTTATCCGCAAATTCTTTAACTATAGCACACGTCCCATCCGTTGAACAATCCTCACCAATGATCACCTCAAATTTAAAATTGGTTTTTTGAGAGACCACACTTTCAAGACTCTGCCTTATGTACTTTTCGTGATTGTATGTTATCATCCACACCGAAACCAACGGAACTTCTTCTTTATGGTAAGGGTGCATTATACTCTCTTCTTTTTGAACCTTTCGTTATATTGCTGCTCATTTTCAATTGACACTTTTACAGGCACTTTAAATGAGGCCAGTTTTTGATTGCAATAGCTTTTTAATCTTACTGTAAAAGCTTTCTTATCTTCTTCTTCAATAAGCCTCACTTTTGCACAAACAATATTGCCCATAATCGGGTTTTTTTCAGCATAAACGGTCACTTCAGCCACGTTGTTTATTTCCTGTATTACACTTTCCACTTCAGCGGGATATACCTTCTCTCCTCCAACATTTATAATTTCCGATTTCCTACCCAGTATTTTAATGTATTCACCGTCAACTTCAACCTCGTCATTTGTCCTAAACCATCCGTCTTGGGTAAAAGGTGAAGGCGCATTTAAATACCCTAACATTGCAGATTCTGCTTTTATCTCGAGAAGGTTATCTATAATCCTTGTCTGGTAACCCTCGCCCCCAATTTTTACCCAGAGGGAATCGTCACTCTTCGATTTTGAACGTAGAACGCCCAACTCTATCAACCCGTAAGTTTGCTGTAGTTTAACAGTGGGAAAGACTTTTTTAAGCCTTTCTAACGTCGATGACGGCATTGGTTCAGTACCATACGAAATAACTTGAAGACTACTTAAATCGTAGTTCCTGTACTCTTCGCTCATTAATAACAAATTGAGAAAAGTAGGTGATGCCGGAAGTAGTTCAATTTTATGCTTTTCAATAAACGCACATACCGGTTGAGGTCGCCTGTCTTTTAGCGTGAGCACCGCGCCCCCGTTTGAAAGTGTATGAAACATAGTATTCAAGCCGCCCCAGTGATCAAATAGGAGAAAATTAACTGTTCGCATTGATCTACGGACTGTTTTAAATTTCTCTAACAACTTGGAAAAATCGTGAACAGCTCCTTTAGGAAAGCCTGAGGTTCCGGATGTAAATAATACTAAACCCGGATTGTTTCTCCCCCTGATCGTTGCGTATAATTCATGCTCCCCGGTTCCACCCTTTTCTTCAAGAGTATAGCAATCATCTGCATTTACAAAAATGCTTTTTTGAACCTTTGCAATGTCAAATTTTATCTCTTCCGTTTCTTTTAACGAATACGTAAAAGGAACTATAATATTATTATTGTTAACAAGGGCTAATATTAAGGCAATAGTATTAGGAGTAAAATCGCTGGTAAGAGAAACCACTTCGCCTTCCTTAATGTTTTTATCACCTATAAATTCTTCTGCCTCCGCATATTTAACCAGGAGGTCACGATAATTAAAGGTCTTCCCTAGAAATATAATAGCGGGGAGTTCAGCGTATTCCTCAAACTTTTCTAACAGGAAACTCATTAAAGATTTGCTTGTTGTTTTGAAGATTTAGAAGAATTGGTCAACATATCTTTACTGCGGATCGGGAAGCACGGATTTCGGAACAAAGATGTTATAAAAGCTAATGGAGTAACGTTAAAAGTTAATAGTTGGTCACTATAACCTATTAACTGCTTCATATTGGCGAAGGCACCGGCTGAGAATTTTAATATTATTTGGAGACCTGCCGTTATACAAGGTTGAAAGAGAAACAGTGGAGGTGATATTAAACGTTCTTATCTAAACTCCTCCAAAATATAAAATCTGGCCAGTAATATAATTACTTTCCGGTTTAATGAAAAATTCTACAGCGTTTACAACATCCTCAAATTCTCCCAAACGTTTAATTGATAATTTTGAAATAAGTTTTGCTATTTTTTCTTCAGGTACATTTTTAATGAGGTCTGTTCTTAAAGGTGTTGCGCCGATAGCGTTTACCGTTATACCAAAATCCGCAAATTCTGCTGCAAGAATTTGGGTTAAATTATTTACTGCTGCTTTCGATGCAGCATAAATTGCTTCACCAGCTAATTTTAATGGCACAGCTACCGACGTAAGATTAACTATTCTTCCGCCTGTACTTTTCCTCATTATTTTAGCAGCCTCACGGCTAAACAAAAAAGTTCCGGTAACATTGGTATCGAATATTTTTTTTACGGTGGATAAGGGCGTTAACATCGAATGATTCATGGACGCAATTCCAGCATTATTTATTAAGACATCTAACCGTCCAAAATCTCTTTTTAAATCTCTGAAAATGTTTTTTACTTTATTCTCATCTGCAACATCGAGACAGTAGTGTATATAATTCTCACTTTTCAAGTCTAATTCACCACGGCTACAGCCTATTACGATAAAACCTTTGTTTAAATAATAATTGGCAAGGTAGTTTCCAATTCCCTTACGGGTACCGGTGATGAGCATTACAGGTTTATGCGACGTTTGATCAGGCATCAACTAATGTTTTAATGTAATTAGCTAAAGTTTCAACAGTTTTAAATGGGCTATAGCTTAAAGACATAGCTTTTTCATCGGCTATAGTAATGTTTTTTCCTGTAGCTTCTTCCGTTTTTTCTTCTATTGATGTAATTAGGTGAACCAATCCGAGAGAGTCTAATTCGCTTTGTGATCCAAACAATGTAGTACTTGCTTCTTTGGGAATTGAACTTCTGTTTTGTTCATTAATCTCATCAATGCTATTAAATATTATTTCAATAATCTCGTCTTTCGTGATCATATTATCTGTAGTTTTTATAAACATGCATTTTTTATGCATAAATATTTTAGGATGCCGATATATTTCTTAAAAGCTATTCTTTTCATACTCTTCCTTTAATAACGAAACCATTATAACGTCGCGAAACTTGTTTCCTTTGAAAACATCTTGCCTTAGTATACCATCCCTTTTAAACCCTAACATCAGAAAAGTTAGAACAACTGTCTTATGTTCACTTAAACAAGTAGCGTAAATCTTGTTTAAACCCAACTCATAAAATCCATAATTCAATAGTAAAATAGCAGCTTTAGTTGCATACCCTTTGCTTCTTGTTGCTTTATCGCCTATGACCAAGCCACCCATGAATGCTTTTCGGTTTACAAAGTCGATATCGTTTAAACTTGTATAACCTACCATATTCCGGGTGGCTGTTTCACAAATAGCCCAATAAAGCTGTTTTGTATTATTGAGCATTTTATCCTCCAGCCACTTCTTATCATATTCCGACGATACAAAATGTTTTCTTCCCCCTGTTAATGAGTTTATTTCTTCATCGTTATGCCACTCATTCAGTAAAGTGAGATCAGCGCTTTCAAAGGCTCTTAGATATACTTTCAATTTAGATGCTTCCATATGTGGACATAATTTTCACGATCGTTTGCATATCATCCAAACCGTATCTGTGGTCAATAGGTATGGGTATTAACTTCTTACATAAAGTACTTTCGTAATTAAAGTCGCTGGCCATATTCCTTTTTATGCAATCTTCCCATAGAATCGGAACAAAAACCTTATTATTCCAAAACACTTCTTTTCCAATGTATTGAGAAGGTAAGTAGGGGTAAAAATTAGAGACTGTCTTTTCGGTCAAACTTAACGCTAACAAGTTTGAATTTTTTAATGCCATGTGCAAGTATCGAAAATTGTTCTCTCTTACCTGGATGGAGTTTGAAAAATCAACCCTGGAAAGTAAGGAAGTACTTAATAGTGACATCTTACAAATATCACTATTATTCAGAACCTCATTTTGCTTAAAAAAATCGTATCCTTTTTGAGTGTGGCCATTAAACCTTAAAAGCAAATGGTCGACCAGGTAACTTTCATTAACACTTAACTGTTCATATTCCTCGTAAAGACTTTTCCCGTCGGGAATATACAAGTCAGAGCCATCAGGAACACCAAAAAACTTTCTTGCAGAGTTAAAAAACCATGATGTATTATTTCCTTTTACAAAGTACGATTGAGTACAGTCAACGACCAATTTGTCTTTAAATAGATCCGAAAGGTATTCAACGTACTTACGTTTCAAATCGTAATAGTTCACATAAACAATGAGCTCGCCTTTTTCAACCTGGGGCAGGTCAACTATTTCGAACGCTTCGTTAATCGAATAGAACGAATAACTGATGTTGTTTTCGATGAAGGGTTCTAATAATGCATCACAAGTATAAAAGGGAACATATACCTTTTTAGGTTGCTGGTGTTGCAGTATGAAGCTTAAAGAAGATCTCCCGCTTTTAAAATGATAAGGCGTATCGTGAAAAATTTCTTTCCCACTCTCCAACTCTAACCCAAAGTATCCCCCGATTTCCTTCATGCTTCTATAAACGTATAATCATCCAACATCCGGCTTATCTCTTCAGGACTATTAAACATCATCACATCGAGAATAGACAAACCTGGCTCAAATGCTTTACGCCTTTGAGAATATTCGCGAAGATTAATTTTTAAGAACTTCAACTTAATTCCGGCATTGTCAAATTTAGTTTTATCAAATATTTCTATTCCACCCGGAGGGTTAATATATTCTTTTGCTTTTAAAGATTTGGAAGTGAAGAGTGCCCATTCGCCGGGGTCGTTAACGGGATCAATTTTTATATCCATTTCGGTAAACACCTCGAAATTGAAAGGAATTCTTAAATAATCACAGGTGCATTTAAGACAATGAGCATCAAGTGCTGTAATGCTATCGGTATCTATATTTAAACATTGTTGTAAAACTTCTACCGTTGGTTTATAAAAAGGAGCCTTTTTGTAATGTTCTATCTGTCTTACAATTTTACCTCTCCAATCTTCTTCGTTTCTTATTCTTATATCGCTGATTAATGTTTCCCGGTTATGTTTTTGAAGTGGAACACTAATATATTGCCAACCTTCGCCAGGTTTCAAAATCCTGTTTCTCTCTATCCATCCATGTCTTATAAACTGCACCGGATCGAACACGATCCATTTATCGGCATGCTTAATCAGGCTGAAATAGCCCAGATAAGGAAAAAAGTAAGGTTGCATTATCCCTACTTTCACGACTGGTTATTTTGAACCCGCAGGATGAGCCGGGTTATTAAATCAATTTCCTCGAGCGACAAATCGTAATAAAGTGGCAGGCACAATACTCTTCGGGCTAATTCGTCTGTTACCGGCATTGTTGTGTGCGGCAGATAGGGCAATGAGGTGCCTAGTGAAGGATAGAAATATCGTCTTCCAAATATTTCGTGCCCCTGCAAAACCTCCATGCACTTCTTCATTAAACTTTCGTCGTGGAAAACAAAAGGCAGGTAAGCGTAATTATTTTTAACGTCCTTCGTCCAAAGCGGCATCGAACCTTTAACAGCAACTAACCTTCTTTGATAATGCTCTGTCAGTTCTTTCCTTCTTTGTATGATATCGTCTACATATTTCAGATTTACCAGCCCCATAGCAGCGTGAAACTCTGAATTCTTGCCGTTAATGCCTAATTCCGCAAACGCCTCAGGTCCGTTAAATCCAAAATTTCGTATGAAGGCAAGCCTTTTAAGCAAATTCGCGTCGTTGGTAAATATTAAACCACCCTCGATGGAGTGGTATAACTTGGTTGCGTGTAAACTACAAACAGAAATGTCGCCATATTCAAAAATGCTGCGCCCGTTTACCTGTACTCCAAATGCGTGAGCACCATCATAAATAACTTTTAAATTATGTTTTTGTGCAATATTTTCAATCGCTGCTACATCGCATGGGTTACCATAAACATGCGTAGCCAGAATGGCAGTTGTTTTTTCTGTAATAGCATTTTCAATCAATGCAGCATCTATATTTAGGGTACGGGAATCTATATCAACAAACACTGGTGTACACCCTTCCCATACGATACTGCTGGTAGTTGCTACAAATGAAAAAGGAGTGGTAATTATTTCTCCCTTCAGGTTCAGCGCTTTAATAGCCATTTGCAGCGCCACTGTTCCATTTGTTAAAAACAATAGGTGCTTAACGTTTAAATATTCTTTTAGCCTCATTTCGAGGTCACTGGCAAGCGGCCCCATGTTGGTGAGCCATTGCCGCTTCCAAATACCTTTGAGGTATGCTTCGTATTCTTCCTGCGGGGGGAGAAATGGTTTAGTTACGGGGATCATTTTTATGCCCTACATATAATACAGATGTTGGATTTATAGCCGCCTTTTCAAAAACTTCTGCTCCGAAATATTTGATATCAAGCTCCTCTACGTAAAATCCTCCATCTTTCAATCTTTTAATATAATCGCTTCTTGAATATACTCTTACATGATCACCTTGTCCAAAGAATTTCCAATTTTTAGCAATATCAGTAGAGTATGGATCCTCTATTGTTTCTGTTATACCAAGGTTTATAGGAACCATAAGTATCGCTCTTCCGGTTTTACTCAAAACTCTGTATAACTCTTTAATTGCTTTTGCATCCTCCGGAACATGTTCGAGAACATGAGAACATAAAATAAAGTCGAATTGATTGTCTTTATAAATATGTAAATCACTAACATCAGCTTTATCTGTTACACCTTCCATATATAAATCTACCGATCTATAATTTACGTTTTTATGACCCTTAATGAAATTTCCAAGCGATGTTGATGGAGCTATATCTAAAAAGTCGACTTTCTCTGTTTTTTCAAAGTAGTCGCGGAGATACAAAGCGTATAAACGATCCCGGTCAGAAGCCAAACAGGCTTTGCAGGTATAGTGTTCAAAGTTAACTGTCTCGGTAAGGAAGATATTTTGAATGCACTGGTATTTATGAGCTTCTTTTAAAAAATATACAGGAAAAGAATTCATACCAACATTATTTTTCTTACATACAGGACAAGAAAACGGGCCTGCGTGAGGGTCAGCATTTAAATCTTTTAGTATATTTTTTATACGTCGAATTTTGTTAATCATTTAGAACAAATTTAGTAAAGTAGGAGTAAATATTTTAAAAAGCAGGTATAAGTAACACCCGGGATAGCAATAATTGTTCGCAATTGCAAGCCTAAATAGTTTCACCTCTAGTCTGCCAAAAAAATTTTGATGGCTTAGCCATTACTACTTAAAGTCCATTCAAACTTTGGTTTAATATATCCTGGCTCTCTACCCATCCATACCCCTAAAGCTCTATGACCTTCTATGATCGTAAAGCTTAGTATATCTCTTTCTGAGAAAACTGAATTAATAAAATTTTTTGTAAGAAAGAATGATAAGTAATAGGTACCTGAGTTAAAAAAAGATTTTGGGAAGGTACATATAACATGATTTTTACCAATTTTAAGTTTTACTCCATCATGCGAGAAGGGAAACATTGCTTCTCCCAATTCGTTATAAAGAACATAGGTGAAATGGATATGATCCGTTATTCCTTCTTTTATTGTAATTTTTGTTACCAGCTCAATTTCTTCATTTTCTATTAAAGGTTCTGTAAAGTTCCTATGTTTAGTATTAAGGCTTATGCTATGTAACGCGAATTCCTTTTTATCATATTCATTTGAGAATGTTCTTTGGTTCAATTGTTGAGAATCGCCTTTAAGATAATAGCTAATAACATTATCTGTATTATCTATCAACTGCAACTTACCATTTACCAAAATAATTGATGTTGAACAAAGACTTTTCACCGCTGCCATGTTGTGACTTACAAATAAAACGGTGCGGCCTTCTCCCTTACTAACCTCGCCCATTTTTCCCAGGCACTTTTTTTGAAAATCGGCGTCACCTACCGCCAATACCTCATCTACAATAAGGATTTCTGACTCTAAATGTGCAGCTACTGCAAACGCCAGTCGAACGTACATGCCACTGCTATACCGTTTAACCGGGGTATCAATATATCTTTCAACCCCGGAAAAATCAACAATAGCATCAAATTGCCTGCTAATTTCTTTTTTGCGCATTCCAAGAATTGCACCATTAAGATAGATGTTCTCACGACCGGTTAGTTCAGGATGAAAGCCGGTACCGACCTCGAGTAAACTTGCTATGCGGCCTATACCAGATATGTTTCCTGTAGTTGGAGATGTTACCCTGCTAAGTATTTTCAGTAGTGTACTTTTTCCTGCGCCATTTCGGCCGATGATACCCACCGCATCGCCCTGGTTTATTTCAAAATTTATGTCTCTAAGGCTCCACACAACATCACTATTGCCTTTAGTAGCGCGATCGTTTACTTCCCCAATTTTTAAAAAAGGATCTTCCTTGCCTCGTTGTTTTGCCCACCAACGCTGTAAATCATTTGATAATGTTCCTGTGCCTATTTCTCCCAGCCGGTACGCCTTCGATATATTCTCTACCTTTATTGCTACTGACATTCCCTTTAAAAATTCTTCCTTTAAAATTTAAAATAATGTTTAAGGATTTATTTGACGAACGGCCGCCCCTTATTTACCACTGTTGCCATAGATGGGACGAGTAGTGTCACTTACTTGTACTTTAAATCCTTATTCCGCTTGCGCGCAACCGTATAAGATTTATTTAGAATTGAAGCAGGTTCAAATTCACCGAGCCGTTGAAATTCGGAATGTAAGTGAGCCCGCTGCTTTAGCCTTAATGCCTTCTTAGCGTTCGGTAACTATAATTGCATCATTCAGACAGGTACTTCATTTGTTTAAGACAACGTTTCATAGCGGATAAACTGCACAAGAGTGCGACGCAACGATGATGCTATGAAAACTAATGCCGGGATCAAAAAAAAATTACACCGTATCTACAAAATCTTTTTCAACTTTATTAAAGATCAGAGTCCCTACTATTAGCATGATTAAGGTTACAAGAGCAGAATACCCGAGAGAGGTCCAGCTAAAAGTGCCTTTACCGAGGAATCCGTAACGAAAACATTCAATGATGGATGTCATAGGATTTGCCTCAATGTAAGGACGAAATTGTGGTTCTGCACTGGACAAAGGATATATAACGGTTGTTGCATACATAAGTAGCTGAATGCCGAAAGTGATAAGGAAAGCAAGGTCGCGATATTTAGTTGTGAGGGCAGAAATAATCATTCCTGCACCTAAACCTAGTGCCGCCATTATTAGCACCAACACCGGGAATAGTAAGATGTAGCTGTTGGGGGCAAAAGGAATGTTTTTGAAAAAGTAGAAAAAAGCTATTACCACGATGAACAAAAGCATTTGCACTCCAAACCTTACAAGATTACTTACCACTATACTTAAGGGCATGATGAGACGTGGAAAATACACTTTACCAAAAATGTGTGCATTGTCTCTAAACACCGTTGATGTTTTTGTGAGGCAGTCAGCAAAGTAATTCCAGGCAGTTATACCGGCAAGGTAAAATAAAACAGGAGGCAAGCCGTCAGTAGAAATACCCGCAAGGCGTCCAAACACAAAGGTAAACATAAGCGTCTGCAGCAGGGGTTGAATGAAGAACCAGAGCGGCCCCAGGATGGTTTGCTTGTAAAACGATATAAAATCGCGACGAACAAGCAACATTAGTAAGTCGCGGTATTCCCAAACATCTCTAAACTTTAAATCAAAAAGCGACGTATGAGGTTTTATATTCCAGCGATGTAGCGGTTGTTGGTTCATTAATATGTTGGACGTCTTTAAAATAATTGATTCGGGGACAGTTAAAACCGTAGCCTTTAAGCTCTCCTCTGCACCATTAAAGATTTAGACTCTCGTTGATCTTTAATGCGCACCCCCCCGGTTGAAAAGCAGTAATAGTGCAATAGCTTTTTTGCTGGTTATGAAACTCAACAGAGCTCTCCAATATCAATATCGCCTGCCCCATCTGCCCCGGTCAGTAAAAAGCTTTGAAATATCTTATTTCTGCCGCCGGTCATTGAGTTGACGCTTGTATCGATCAATGTAATCGTTCAAGGCTCTGCCCGGGAGACATAAACTTTTATTGAATCATCCTTTCGGTTTGAAGTAACCCCAGATTTGTGAAGAAAATAATTGGCCAGGTATTCCTTAATAATATATCCTTTGTATCCCGGCTTTATATTAAAATCACTGAAGCCATAATGGGAGTAAGTCTGCATGATATGCTACAAACTGGGCCGGCACCATCTCCACCTTTGGTTTTGGTCTTATGGAAGTTTCCTCTGCGAGCCGTGTTCCTAAACCACCAGCTAATAAAACTACCTTCATGAAATTTTTAAAAAAATTAAATGCCGGAGACTATTAAAGCGGAGTTGACCGCAACGTAAGAACCCCTCAAATACTTATTACAATTAGCTTGAGTTCAACACGATCGAAGTAAATGATTGGAGTAATGTATAAAATAGCTTCGCAATCTCAGTCACATCAGGTAACTGAAAAAGTAGTCGATATTCAAGGACTTCTCCAATATGTTTGTTTGTGTAAAATCCCCCTGAAAAGTCGGCAAATGTAGGCGAATAAGAACAAACGTGAAGAAGTTAAAAAGTATTAAAGGCATATTTATCAGAATTTTAATACTTCATATAATAGAAATACCTATATTCACTAACGTCAAATTCTTCTATAAACTTTGGTTGCAGAATTGAAAAGTAATCCTATAACAGCTTATTCCTCCTCTTGTTTTATTCATCGTATTTGCAAATATTAAAATAGGAATCGTAAAGAAATTTACATGCTGGTAGCATTAACTTTAATATTTTTTGCCCACACTCCCCAATTTAGATTCGGATTGTTGTTTGTGTTTGAATTTTGTGTTTTAAAAACTCCTATTTTACATTTTAATTTATAGTTAACATCGTTGCACTGTCTTATTGAATAATATGAAAAAACACTTTCGTTATTTATTTATTTTTTTCACATTAATTTATTGTTGTTTCCCTCAGCAGGGAATGAGTTTGTCGGGCGACGTTGCGGCCCATGACCCATCCTCTATCATTAAAGATGGCGATAAATACTGGATGTTCTCAACCGGCGACGGCATCAATGCAATTTACTCTACTGATCTTTTTAACTGGAAAAATGGTAACAACCTGGTATTTTCAAAAGGATCGTGGCCGGCTTGGATTAATAAGTATGTACCGAAATTCAGTGGCTTTTTTTGGGCTCCCGATGTTATATTTATAAATGGAAATTTTTATTTGTATTATTCCTGTTCCACCCTTGGCTCACCAACATCTGCTATAGGTGTTGCCACAACACCTACTTTAGACCCAAATTCTCCCAATTACGGCTGGAAAGATCTGGGACTCGTTGTTTCATCTTCGACTGCCTGGGACATAAACGCCATAGACCCTTCAGTTCTTAAAGATACTGACGGCAAATTGTATCTCACCTACGGATCATATTCTGATGGCATAGGAGTGATTGAACTTGATCCGGCCACGGCTAAGGTAAAAAACGGCGCTAATCTTAGTCGCGTGGCCGGGGGTAGTTACGCAACATGGGAAGCTCCGTGCCTTATAAAAGAAGGAAGTTATTATTATCTTTTTGCAAACCGTGCTCATTGCTGTAATGGCGCAGTTAGCACTTATTATATTGTGGCCGGACGTTCGAGTAGTCCGCACGGTCCCTTTCTTGACAAGAATGGGATCAATTTAAGAGGTAGTAGCGGGGTTGGAGGAGGTACACCCGTTTTGGTGACTTCGGGGAGATACATTGGGCCGGGACACTTTGGACTTTTACGAGAAAATGGACGCAATATCGCTTCCATGCATTACTATGATGGAGACAATAATGGAGCATCAAAACTAGACATTTCAAACCTTCAGTTTACTGATGACGATTGGCCAATTATTAACCGTAATTACCTTAATGCCGGCAGGTACAAAATTTCTAACGCAAGTACAAAGCTTGTTTGGCAATCTCCCGGATGCAGAAATGAAGCGGGACAACCATTAATTCAAAGCACTGATAACAACTCTACTTGCCAGGAATGGGATTTAGCGCCTGTAGGAAACGGTTATTACAAAATAAGCAATGAGGTACAGAACTATGCTGTTGATGTTCCCGGGTGTAACACGTCAAATAGCACTAACCTCCAAACCTGGAATTGGTTAAACAATGATTGTCAGAAATTTAAAATAGAACAACTTGCAAACGGGCAGTATGTTTTTACTTCTTTAGCTAATCGTACGGCCTCCAGAGTAATACAGGCATCACCAGCATCTAACAGGGATGGTGCGCCCTTAAGCCTGTTTGACTATAACGGTTCAGCTTCTCAACAATGGACAATCAGTCAACTAGAGCCTCCAAAAATGCTGGAACCGTCGAACGTTACCGACTCTGGATTTACCGCAAAGTGGAAGTCAACGACAAATGTTGAAGGATATAGGTTTGACATATTTACTACTTTTACCAATGCCGCATATCAAACCATTGCAGGATGGAACTTTCAGTCGGGCACAAATGGTGCAAATATGGGACTTCCTGAGAATAGGGGTAATGCCATTGTTGCGGTTGGTACCGATGTGCCTGTGTTTAATGCTAGCGGTAACGGTGGACAAACGGCAGAGGTTACAGGATGGGACTTCAGTACTCCTGAAGAATACTGGGAAATTAATTTCACCACTGCCGGTTATTACAACTTAAAGGTTTCTTCTAAACAAAGATCCAGTACTGCAGGCCCGAGGCATTTTAAGCTTCAATACAAGATTGGCAGGACAGGAACTTATACAGACATTCCTGACGGCCTTGTTTCGAACCTTGATAATTATACTGCAGGTGCATTGAATAATACTACCCTTCCTGAAGAATGTGAAAACCAACCTTCGGTTTATTTAAGATGGTTACTGGTTACCTCTACAAATCTTACCGATGTTACCATCCAGAGTTCCGGTAAAAGTAATATTGATGATATCTTCATTACCGGGCATCCAGGTAATTTTCTCCCCGGGTATAACAACCTTTTAGTGAAGGACACATCAAAAATTTTGAGGGGGCTTCCTCCTGGTACTGATTTCTTTCTTCGCGTACGATCCACCCAGGGAAGTTTTACATCAGTAAATTCTGAAGTAATAAAGGTAACTACTAGCGGAACG
Source organism: Segetibacter sp. (assembly GCA_028288485.1). Classification (GTDB taxonomy): domain Bacteria; phylum Bacteroidota; class Bacteroidia; order Chitinophagales; family Chitinophagaceae; genus Segetibacter. The sequence continues at coordinate 31,192 of JAQBNO010000161.1, read as the reverse complement.
GCATTACTCAACTTTACCAACATCCAGGCAAGCGAAAAAAACCTCGGTATCCAGGTTAACTGGAATGTATCTCCAGAAGTTAATGTTCTCCGTTATGAAGTTGAAAAATCAACAAATGCACGTTTCTTTAGGCAACTCACTGTAGTACCTGCAAAATCAGGAGTAATATCAGCATCAGGTTCAATACAAAACTATAGTTATCTCGATGTAGAACCTGACTTTGATACTAACTATTATCGCATAAAAGCCGTTTTATCTTCAGGTATCACAAAATACAGCCCTGTCGCAAAAGTGTTTATAACCAAAGGCGATCGAAACGCATACTTTTATCCCAATCCCATAACCGGCAAAACCGTCTATGTTTATTTATTCAACCAGCCTGCCGGATTAAATAACATTCAATTGTTAAACAGTCTGGGCCAGGAAGTATACAGAACCCAGATAAACCATTCAGGAGGATCGATGAAACAAATGCTACAGTTACCGAACTTATCGTCGGGCATTTATCATTTTCGTGTATCCAATGAAAGCAATAAAACCGTGCAAACAGTTATCGTAACTAACAGATAATAACTACCGTGGTTTTTGATCACTAATTTATTTCGCCGCTTCTCAAACACTCGCTTCGGCCTTGATTACCTGCTTTCCTGCTATTACAATTGTAGTTATGAAAATGATTTTTATTGAGCCGACATACCATTTCAATTCAACATTGTTGCCACGCTCGCTTGTACTGTAATGCATTATTGAACCTGGCAGTTTTTACCCTGAACCTGCCGAAGGGTACCTGAGCTTGTCGAAGCGTCGCAGACTTGTGCCTGTAACAAGAATTATAGAATAACATTTTTCAACGCTTGAACCAGCTCCGGGTATCTCAACCGTTGCCAGCTAACCCGCTTGCAGTTTTTCAGGTAATTCATCAGGTAAAATCGCATTACAAAATCCGGGTAAATGCAGGTAAGATGGGTTAGACTGTAAACTCCATTAAACATCAAAGGAAGCCTTCGGCTTCCTTTGATGTTTAACATACTATATTTCGCTCTATTTGCTTATTCTAGATCTCCATGACTTATAAATTTCCTCAAAAGTAACATTCAAGTCTTTCGTAACATTCCACTGCGGATAATGTTCCCGCATTTTTTCTAAATCCGAGATATAACAAATATGATCCCCCTCCCTGTTCTTCTCCGAATACTCATAAACCATTTTCTTGCCGGAAATAGAGGTTATCAGATCAAAAGCCTCTAATATCGAAACTGAGTTATCGCGTCCACCACCTAAATTATAAACACCCCCACACTTTGGATCGTTGATGAAATGTTCAATAAAGGTGGTTACATCGTAAGAATGAATATTGTCTCTTACCTGTTTTCCCTTATACCCGAAAATCGTATACTTTTTGCCTGTAATATTACATTTAATAAGGTAACTAAGAAACCCATGTAATTCTACACCCGAATGATTTGGTCCAGTTAAACAGCCACCTCTTAAACAACAGGTAGCCATATCAAAATATCTTCCATACTCCTGCACCATAACATCTGCGGCAACTTTTGAAGCGCCAAAGATCGAATGCTTAGACTGATCAATTGTAAAGGTTTCTTTAATACCGTTGAAGTATTGTTGGTCTCCATAATCCCATCTTGTTTCTAATTCAACAAGGTTTAGTTTATTGGGAGCATCGCCGTACACCTTGTTGGTCGACATATGAACAAACGGAATTTCAGTTGAATAAAGCCGTGTAGCTTCTAACATGTTTAAGGTACCTACAGCATTTACATCAAAGTCGTCGAAAGGCCGCGAGGCAGCGAGGTCGTGACTGGGTTGAGCAGCAGTATGCACAATAGCAGTAGGCTCAATAGTTTTAATTAGCTCGATAATCTCTTTTCTCGACCTTATATCTACATTACAGTGTTCATAATTTGCAAATTTTGTCTTCAACCGACTGGCATTCCACCTTGTATCGCCCGATTCTCCAAAAAAATCCGCTCTCATATTATTATCAATGCCTACAACGTGCCATCCTATGGTTGCAAAATGACTAACTACTTCACTGCCTATCAAACCTGCAGAGCCCGTTACAACCATCCTTTTCTGCTTCATAATTTAATTATTTTTTCTAAAACGCTGTCTAACACAACGTCTCTTTCAAATTGTGACACATAGATATCTGCGTTTCTGCTTACCTCTTTACTCTTTTCCGCATTCTTTATATTTTCATTAATAATTACGGCGAGTGCATTTATATCTCCATATTTAGTCACAAATCCTATTTTATTCGTTTTGACGGTCTTAAAAAGCTCCGATTCTTCATCCGCAGAAATTAGAATGGTTTTTTTTGCCGCAATCAATCCTAATAGTTTCGATGGAAAGTACACATCGAAAGCCGTTTTCTTCTGTGGTAGAAAAAAAATATCTAAATCGTTTAGGAACGCTTTGTATTCCGCCGGAGATAATAAAGGGAGAAAAAAAACATTTTTCACCTTCTTATCATTGGCATACTTGATAATATTTGGTAAACCGGCACCTTCACCGATTATAAAAAATTTTATACAGGTGTTCTGCATAAATACATCAGCCAACTCAACTAAAATTTCAAGTCCCTGTTTTAATCCTACATTTCCTGCATATCCTATGATAATCTCACTTGAATTAATATTATACTGCTTTCGAAAAATCCCTTTGTTTACCGGATCTAAAATGTAGTCCTTTTTCTGTATCCAGTTAGGCCATAAATATATTTTTTTATCCTTAAGTTTCTTGTTGTACTTTAAGATATCAAACATACTATGTGAAATAGAAGTAACCAGGTCTGCATTAGCGTAACTAAACTTTTCAAGATTAGACAAGATCTTAAAAAAAAGTCCTTCTTTAATCATGTTAAGTGAACTTGCAGCTTCTAGCTGAAAATCCTGAACATTGATAATAAGTTTACACTTAAATAGTTTTTTAAATATTACTGCAATAAATCCTAACAATATTGGAGTAGTAAATACAACAATTACATCGGGTTTCTTTGCACGAAAAAAGTTAAAAGACGTTGAGGCCAACAATGAAATCTCGTGAATTACTCTTTTAAAGGTTGTTGGCTTTTCCGGAACATAAATATAACCCCTTAGTATCTTTACTTTTCCGTTGTATTCAGTTGAAAATAACTTCCTCCTGTCTTCCTTTCTTTTTTTCCACTGAGGATAAAATCCATAACCCGTAATAACTTCGACTTCATGACCTTTTTCAGCAGCATAAAAAGCAAATTCACTCGAGTACAATGATATGCCACTGTGATCAGGATAAAAAGATTGACTTAATACTTGAATTTTCAAAGTGTTGATCGTTAAAATAAAGCGGATATTTCTGCATTTTAGTTCTTACAAAAAATTGCATCGGCCTATCCTGTACGTTTAAGGCATAAAGATAAGAGCATTCATTTCGCCATAGTACATCCGTTCGTTTTATCAGTTCAAAAAAAGCACCTTTCTATTACTTCCAGCGCCGGTATCTATTTCTTCAAGGTTTATCTATAAACAATATCAATCTTAACAAAAGCAGGCAGCCTTATTAAAGCTACAGTAATGAACCGATAAGTAGGCTGACGGGCTCCGCTGCCGGGTACTTTTACATAGAAACCTATAGCAGCGGATTCTGCTACCACTGTAGTAGTTGGTGAACTATACCTATAGGCTTAGACTTCTCAACTGCAGCAAAAGCACATCTTTACTTTCTATGACATTATTTTTAAGTTTTATTTCCATCTCAGAAATAGCTGATGAGCAAATCTTTTGAAATTCTACATCAACTGCATATCTCTTAATAAAATCTACAGCTTTATCATAATAATCGGAATAGTCCGAAATAAACAATGAATTATTCATCTCACAAAGACAACCAATAGGTGTAGTAAAAGGTATTATTTTGTTTGAAATAGCTTCTAATATTACAAGCGGGTAAGTTTCAGCATTATAAGCGGTGGGAAAAAGAAAAATATCGATCCCCTTATACCAATCATCCTTCGCTTCGCCGTACAAAGGGCCGCGATATTTAAAATTATCGGGATACTCCTTCATATATTTACTAAGTTGGTCTTTTACCTCCACACTCATAGCAGGGCCCGCAATTTCAAAGACTACTTTCTTATCATTCTTAAAAAATTCAAAAATTTGTATAACTATTTTTAATCCTTTAGCAACCGTTAGGTTAGACAAATGTCCTATAGTTATTTTCTCCTGGTACTTTGCTTTATCGATCGATTTGCATTTTTCTAAAATAAACTCGTTTCCAATAACTTTAATATTACTAGGTATTAGCGACTTCTTGTAGATGGAAAAGAAGGATTGTTTATGAAAGTCACACAACATAATATTCACAATATTTTTCTTTCCACCGGCTTGCATCAAATACATTAAAAATGTTCTTCTATAACAGTATTTAAAAGAATGATGATGCATTATCCTTTTCGCGGCCAAAACCGAAGCAAGAACCCATGGTATCATTTCAAATAACATTCCCCATCCATCTGACACCGAAATGTAATATATCGTGCTTCGGCGCCGGGAATAATTACCTATTAACAGGCTACAAGCTTTAATTGATTTTCCCATCCTGGAGAAAAAATAAGAAAGCTTTTTGCCTCGACCCCGCATATTCACAAACTGAAAAGAAAAGTCATTTTCTTTAATAAGATGCAGTACCCGTTCACTTATATTAGCCGAACCATTAAGGGGAGGTGGTAGTTGAGCAGCAAATACAATATGACTTTTTATCGAGGTTTTATCCATCCTTGCAGTGAAAATGTAAGCCTGAATAATAAGCTTATTTTTCTTGTATACATAACTTTAGGCCGTTATTTTACCACCCTTTTTTCGTAATCCTCTTATTATAGAAAATAAAAAAGGATAAAATAGTGGAAAACTAAAAGCAGAAAACGAAATAGAGTTAGCGAAGTTTGCCAGTGATATTACACAAAACATCATCGCTAACCCTACTGCGCCATAATTAAACGATTTTCGAATTATGAGATAGTAAGAGTTCATTAATAGCATCAGGTAGAAAAATATTATTAACACCCCCGCCCAGGATAAATAGCTAAATGGCAGTGCATATATTGTTCCTACGTTCAGCCAGGGGAGGATCTGCTGAAATTCGCGGGGAGCGACAGAAAACAAATCTGCCAGTCTTTTTGCCGCAAAATCGGGTATCATCTCAAATACCAAAAACCCTGCGTAATTGGGTACTACATTAGTTTCAAGATTAATATTGTTTTGCAAATTCGCCACCGGAGACGCAATATATAAGTAACTCCAATAATATTCTTTAGGTATCCGGCTATCCATGAACTTGTCTGTTGCTCCTGACATTCTTGGAATAACTTCAGGATCTCCCAAAGTAGACCTCATATTGCCAAGATAACCAAACATATACAGTATAAACAGACTTAAAACTCCAAGCCCGATAATTTTTTTTATAAATATTCTTTTCTGGGAAATGAAAAATAAAAATATGGAACCTATAAAAATATACATTATGCTGGATCGTTCGAGCAGCATGACGAAAAAACCAAATGAGGAAATGTATAATAGCAATAGCGACCACTTTCTATGCGACAGGTATTGATGGAAAAGATATAGAGAAAAGAAAATTGTAAATGTTACCAGTACTACGTGGAAAGTTGGAATGCCGATTTTGAACTCCCTAAAACCGGCCTGCCCTCCTGAATATGCAAACATCGGTACAAATCCTGTATACCAAAAATCCAGACAATACAATAGGTACAAGCATATTATTACTGCCAGATTATGTTTATATATGGGTATAGGATGATAAACAAATCCTGTCAATCTATCTATTACGATGCCTGTTAAAAAGGCAATTGAAAAAGTTACAATGTAAAAGCCAAAAAGTTTCGAAGTAAGCGCAGGATATATTGAAGACCATCCCAGAGTATAAACAAAAAACGGAATTATAAAAGTGCATATATATATGAAGTTAGGATTTGTAAGCTTTTTCATCAGTAGTTCATATCACTTTACGGGTAAAGATAATTTTCGACTCTAATAACTGCCTGATTAAAATACCACCCGTTTTTCAATTTATCTCCGATTAAGAGTGCATTTTTTTTCATTTCGCGGTAAGAAGCATTATTAATTTCGCAGGTATCTTGCGAAATAGAAGCTAAGTTATTTATGCAAAAACCGACATTATTAGTTCGTATGAAATCTGCTATAGCAGCATTTTCGGGAATGATAACCGGCAAACCGGCTACGAGGTAAAGCGACGTTTTATGTGGAGTATTATACTTTAAATAATGACCCATCGGTCCTGAAATATCATCCATGCTATCCCCGTCCCAAATTAAACCAAAATCACCTTCTAGTTCTTCAACAACATTTTCTGGCGAAAAACTGCCGCGCCATTTGATTTTTTCATTTTTGGAATCAGGGATATTTTTTAAAGGGCCATAAAGATTTATTTTAAAAGAAAAATTTGCATTTGATAAACCGCTGATGAAATTTGTTTTATTCAAATTTCCGGCAAAAGCAATAGCCATATTTTTTTTGTCAAATTCGGGAAGACTTTTCGCCTGCCTGTTATCTTCAACTAAATAGTCAAATAAAACGATTTCTTCAAAATGCTTCGTATAGCCATTTTCAATAAGCCATTTACTCATGCAAGGGTTGTGAGATATAACTGCATCGTAAGCTAAAAGAGCGTCTATTTCTTTTTTAAATTCGACTTGGTTACCACCTGAACGCAGAGACTCCAAGTCATGAATTATACAAAAAAATTTGCAACCTTTTATTTTTAATAGCCTGATAAAATATTTAAAGTAGAGATTAATTCCTTTTAAGGGATATTGAACAATAATTAATGACCGGGGGGGAATTACAAAAATGTAGTAAAGTAAGCGATAAATTAATTTCAGCAAATTAAATAGAAGTAAAAACTTCGATTTATTAAAACTGATTTCTATATTCCTGTACCCATTACGCAGTAATACAGTTTTACAATCATCTGTTGCTTTAGTTCCTGCATTATTCGACCTGTCATTTATTTTAATATCAAAATGATATTTGTTCATTTTCCTTTACTAGAGTGATCTTAAACTTTTCTTATACCTGCCAATTGTTAGTGCTAACTGAACTATTGTTTCCACTACTACCAATTGTTACAAGCGCACTTTCCAACACAGGTTCTGGTAGCGATTCTCTTTTATTTTTGGGCTTCCATATAGAACGAATCTGTTTTGTATTCATTCCCGTGAAGGTCTGTGTCCAGCATGTATTTGTTCCAATCGGAAATTAAGCTAACATTATATTGTTGCACAACAGGATTCTTATATCCAAGACCTATCAAAAGCCAACTCAGGTTTATCCTGTCATACATCCATTGATGAGTTTCTCCCCTACGCCTTGCGTCACCGAGTAAAGTGTTTTCGATAAAACGCCTAAATGGTTTTTGATGACTTGTACCATGAGCTTCTCTTCGTACACATTGGGAAATCATTGCGGAAATATACTCGTCATGTTTTCCTGCCTCTCCCTTATCGTTCTCACAAACCGACAGGTGATGCACATAATCTTTTGCAAATCTCTCGAAGTCGGGCACAACTATTCGAAGTATCCCTCCTGGTCGAAGTACTCTTTTTATTTCCAATAAAAAGTGTTTTGCAATATCTCTATCGAGATGCTCCAGTAAGTGAGAATGATAAACTACATCTACAGAATCTGCAGGAAAAGGAATACCCTTTGCAAGATTGTGAACCAGAATATTAGCAGGTATTGTTTTAAATCCGTTTAGACGTTCGCCGTTAATAAGTAAAGGTGCAACCCTCCTTAGTACCGGGTTTTTCTTTACCCGCAGGTATATTGACCAGTCAATATTAACTACATTAGGATGTTCACTTACCTTAGTACCACACCCGAGATTCAGTATACGCATTAAAATGAGTTTAATGTAATTTACCTTAGATTATTACAGGAGCCAGGATAGAGTGATACGTAGAACCGGAAAGAACGGTGCAGATAACCTGCATTTAATTGAAGTATTGTTATTTGATATTGTATTGCATCTCCAAATGCAGGTGATTTTGCAACAAAATCTTTTACATTACTTTTTTCTTTAGTCCCTGCACAGTTCCGCTCCTGCCTCCTTTCAATATCAAAAGTGCCAGTATTTATTAAAGAATTTAGTGCTTTTCAGCAGGTTGATTCTTCCAATAATCTTGTGAAGTTGTATCATTTAATTCGTGTAACCAACAACGTATTCCAGGCATCTCCGGTTGTGTCACTCACTTTTACTGCATCTTTTCATAGCGCCACCTTTCACAACTCTCTGATAGATATAATTAGGTTTGTAAGCGACCATATTCCCGTTGCAATTGATATTATTTTATGGGAGACTAAAGTAACTTGCAGGAGCAAAAGGGAGAACAGAGAGCTAAAAGTAAAAGTGAGTGACACAACGATGTTGAATAAACTTATTCTGTTGGCTCCAAAAAATACCTCTATTCCTGAAAATGATCCCTAACCTTCTTTAAAGCAGAACCTATTATCTGGTGCATATCGTAATAACGATACTCTGCTAATCGGCCACCAAAAATTACATTTTCTTCAGATGCAGCCAAGTCCTGGTAGTTTTTGAACATTGCAGTGTTTTTTGCATCATTAATCGGGTAGTAAGGTTCGTTATTGTCGTTCCACTCCTGCGAATATTCTTTTGTTACTACTGTCTTTGGTTGATTACCAAACTCAAAATGTTTATGTTCTATTACACGGGTATATGGAACCTCCCTTTCGGTGTAGTTAACGACTGCATTTCCCTGGTAGTTTTCAACGTCGTGAACTTCATTTTCAAAACGAAGACTACGATATTCTAACTTACCAAAACGGTAATCAAAGAACTGGTCAATTTTCCCGGTAAAAACAATCTTATCTGCAAGAGCATCCAGGGCTTCCTTATTTTGAAAATAGTCAATATCCAATCTCACCTCTATACCATCTAACAGCCCTTCAACTAATTTATTATAGCCGCCTATTGGAATGCCCTGGTATTTATCGTTGAAGTAATTATTATCGTAAGTAAACCGCACGGGTAAACGTTTGATAATAAATGCAGGTAAATCTTTAGCATCTCTTCCCCACTGCTTTTCGGTATAGCCCTTAATCAGCTTGTAATAGATGTCTGTTCCTACCAGTAAAATAGCCTGTTCTTCGAGATTAGCAGGCGATGTTATATTAAGCTCCTCTATTTGTGACTGAATTTTTAACTGTGCTTCCTTTGGTGTTTTTACCTTCCATAGCTGGTAAAAGGTATTCATGTTAAAAGGAAGGTTATACAGTTCATCTTTATAAACAGCTACCGGGCTATTTGTATACCTGTTAAATTCCACAAAGGAATTTACATAATCCCATATTTCTTTATCATTAGTATGAAAAATATGAGCTCCGTATTTGTGAACATTTATGTCTTCAACTTTTTCGCAATAAACATTTCCACCGGCATGAGAGCGCTTATCAATTACAAGACATCTTTTCCCTTTCTTTTTTGCTTCATGAGCAAACACAGCTCCAAATAAACCAGATCCTACAATCAAATAATCGTAATCCTTATCTTGCATATACTATAAATTATTCTTATTAACGAAATTTAATTCCTGGTATCGTTACACGTTAGGGAAAAGAACGACGAAACTTCGTTATTAACCAAACGATTTCCCTTGTGATAGAAAAAATAAAGCCAGCATTTTTAAGTCCCCTAACTCCGTGCTGCGTTGTGGCAGCTATAGGGGTACCTACAAATCATGAATTACTACTACTTAACGTATTGTTTACTTTGAAACTCTTTAAAAGGAACCTCAAAAGCAAAATTACAATGGTGAGGAATGCAAACAGGAAGAAACCAGCAAACACATATTTAACAACATTCGGGAAGGAGGCTTTTAGTGGTAAGGTTGGAGAGTCGATAATTTGATATAACGGCATTTCTTTTTGCAGATTCAGTTTAGCGCCTATTACGTTTTGAGCAACTTCATTATAGACGGCAGTAAGAAATGCTGTGTTTACTTGGCTTCTCTGAATGGGAGCTCTTTGTACCTGTAAAGCAGGATTTAAATTATAGGTGCGGTCGACAGATGCGGCAGTTGCAGTTATAGTGTGGCCTAACAACCGTCGCAAACTATCTGCTTCTCTTTGAACCATTTCGAGATTTTGTTTTGCAAGCCTCGTTTTAGTTTCTATAAAAAAAGCCGACGTTTCATCCATTAAAAAGGTTGTAAGATAGTACGAGAAAGTCTCGTTTGTGGAGGTAGTGTTTAAGCCGTAATAGCTGAGGCCTTTATTAGGACGCCCCACCTGCAAATACTGGCTAACGATTAGCCCATGAATGTCTCTGATCAAGCTATCCTGAACACCTGTTAATTTTGCAGTATCCTTAGGAAAAGGAAAAGCATTTTTCGTTCGCGGTTCTTCTACCCAATCTTCATTTAGTCCGGTTTCTTTAACAAATATATTTACCAATATATCTTTATTACCGGGTGGCTGCCTAAACAAAGCTTTTTGGATCATATTACGGGAAGTAAAAAGAGTTAAAATGTTATCTCCCGCAAATAAATCACTCCCTCCACTACTGCCACCGCCTAAACCTAATAAGCTTGCCATGCTCGAAAAGGCACTTCCTCTCGATTCTGAAGACAGCATAAAAGTAAGAGTGGCAGTGTACGTTTGCCTTTTAGATGAAGCATAAAAAAAGGAAATGGTACCTCCAATTATCGCCACGCTTAAAATAAGGATCCATCTTTGAAGTAAGTGTCGAATTGCCCTTTGCAGAAAAACAACTACAGGCGCTATAGAAATTTCTTCATTATGATCAGTCACAATAATTTATTTATAAAATCTAATAGTTAAATAATCGTATTAGCGTGAATTGTTACAGGCAGAGTACAAAAAACGAAGACAAGATCTCTTTTAAAGTTCTTTTTTGCGAAGATTGCACTTAAACAACATTAAACTACAACCTAATAATAGCAATTACGATATATGCTAAAGAGGCAAGTGCGCTGGCAAGTCCAACGGTTTCAGCGGCGCCTCTCCTCGGCCTGGTCCTTTCCGCAACTTTAGGTACTACGATTTCTGACCCAGGTTTAATTGCAGGATAATTACGGATGAACAAGAAATTGTGCGTAGACGAAGCTTTGCCATTGGGATAAAGGACGTAAGCCCTTTTACGTCGTGCATTGTCAGTAAATCCCCCGGCTTCTCCAACATAATCTCTGAAACTTTTGGTTGTATTGAAAGGCGAGAGTGTAGGAAATAAAACTTCACCGGTGATCCTGATTTCTTCATCATTCCGTGGAATGAACAGTTCATCGCCTGCTTTTAAAACAAGATCAGATTCGCTTCCGGGAGTAGAAATGATTTTAGCTAAATCAAGCGGAACCTGGTCAAATTCCCGTCTTATTGTTGCTGTTACCTGTCCGGTAGTATCTCTCAATTGTCTTTGAATTTTCTCGACCGTTTGAGCTTCAATCTCGCTTGACATGTCTCTTTCACTTTTCCTGCGTAAATAAGCCGCATCAGGAAAAGCTTCAGGCGTAAGGCCGCCCGCCCTTTTTAACAGATCACTTATTTTTTCAAGGCGGGTAGATAAAACGTAGGGGCCGGGAAACTGTACCTGGCCAGATGCGTTTACTGATTGCAGTTCAACATAGCCCGGTAGCCTTCTTACTGTAACAATATCAAAAGGGTGCAAGGCAACATCGTGGCCATTTGATGCGAAATCATCAAGGCTTTTGACGTCCAAAATTTGGCTCAACCGTACATCCTGTGCTGTTAACGTATCTCGACGAATGACCCTGGCAATCTCGATTCTTTGCGGATAGGCCGCATCTGTAAATCCTCCCGCCTGCAATATCAGGTCTTTCAGGCTAAAGCTATCGCGATAGCCAAATGTTCCAGGCCTTCTTACTTCACCTTGTACCTGAACACTAAAAGTGTCCCTCAATTCCCTTAAGGAAAAAATCGTAACGCTATCTTCTCTTTGAAGACGAACATCTGAAATGCCATTTATGGCATCCCTGACATCAAAAGAGATAATCTGGTCTGTAAGGTCTTCGTTTGTTCGAAATACTTGAGCCCGGCCTGTATACGCACCTTCTCTAAGGCCATCAGCCTTTCTAATTAGTTGCCCAACCGTTAAACCCGGAGTAAGCTCGAAATCGCCAGGCCGGTAAACTGCTCCTTCAATTGATACCCGATTTTGGATCCTGTTTAAGATTTTTGAAACTTCAAACAAATCGCCGGCGCGAGGAACATATCTTATAAAATCAGCAAAAACCAGGTCTTTTATACGACGCTCCGTTTCTGTAATCTGGTAAATTTTAACGGAGGCTTTGTAGGCACTGTCAGTAAAGCCACTTGCAAACTGGATAAGATCCAATGCATTTTCATTTTTCAACATTTCATAGATCCCCGGCCTTTTTACCTGACCTCTTATCTCCACCCGCACGTCATAAACAGGTAACCTTACTACGTCGTTTTCCTGCAGCCGTACATTATCAGATTGATTGGCAGTTAAAAGAAACTGATAAAGATCGACAACCTTTTCGAGTTTATTATTCCTGATTAATTCAATTTTTCTAAAACTTCGGTTTTGTGCAGGCCCGCCGGCAAGAAATAAAGCATTGAATAAAGTTGAAAGAGACGATATAGTATATGTACCCGATTTTGCGGCGCCTATTATCGTTATCCTGATACTTCTTATTTTACCTAAGCTTACCGACAGTTTTGAAGCACCGCTTCTTAAACTCGTATAAATCGAATTCATCCTACCTCTTATTCTCGCTGTAGCTGCCTCCACCGTTAATCCTGAAACACTTATTTGTCCAACATTAGGAATATAGATAGTACCATCAGGAGATACAGTAAGGTTAAATTCCGCTTCCTGCAAACCGTAAACAGTGATAAGCAAGGCATCGTCGGGACCTAAAACATAATTAACAGGCGTTGCAATTCTTATATCGGGCTGAAAAGAAAGCGAAGAGTTTCCAAATAACTCAGAACCAAAAATTCTGGGATCAATTTGAAAAGGATTTGAATTTGAACTTGGGTCCTGTTGCGTTCCCCGGGTATTACTTCTTTCTTCATTATTAGCGCCTGCACTGTTGTTACCGGAAGCATTATTAGTTCTATTACCTTGTCGATTATTATTAGCATTAACTTCCGCCAAACGATTCCTAAGCTTTGTAACCTCCCCAGCCGGCAATCCCCTTGAAATTGCAATTTGTTCAGCTTCATGCTCACTTATTCCAATAGTTTTCAGTTGCTGTTGGTACTTGTTTATGTCCGCATCGCTTAACTGGTCGACTTTAACCTGGGCCAGATTTTTATTATTCAATAAATCCTGGGAAAAAGTCTTTTGAACCAGGAAAAGAAAAAAGAGAATTGAAAGAATTTTTAGATTAAACTTGCTCATAGATGATTTCCTGACCTGACTTTTAATGCACAATTAATCACATTAAAAGCCGAGATAAACTAATTTGACTTAATGCCTTCTTTTAAAACTAACATTTAGTAGGGTGAATGTAATAACACGTTAAAAGTGGACCGCCGTACTGTTGCCATTCCAAAAAAATTCCTTTTTCAGTAGCCTCGCCGGATGACTTAAAAACCGGCTGCACTCTTCCATTAAACAGTCATTCAGGTTTTAATAGTGTTCGTTGAGAACGAACAACTTTTATCGCAAGCATTGTTAATATTCCGGCAAAGCTTCGCCCCCTGAGTCACATAATTTTTTAAATTAAAAAAGCAACAAGAAATTTTCTTATTGCTTCTTTTTAAATGCAATAGAACAGGCAAGTTGAATTCTTACACACCTTACTCTCACTTACTTATTAAAAATTATCTTACTACTGTTAATTTTCGAGGTGCAAATATAGGTGAATAATAATAGGTTGGTATCTTCAAATTGTTATAATTTCTTCTTTTTTTATGTATAACTAGTTATTGCGAAACCCTAACTTAGGCCCTTTTCGAATTTACCGTAAGTAACTGTTTTACAGCACTAGTTAACCTTAAATTGTTACTTACTTTTTGATTACACATTTAACTAATCTTAATTTTACTAAATGAGCCAGCGGTATTACTCACTTGACATCTTTCGGGGCGCAACTGTTGCATTAATGATACTTGTTAATAACCCGGGAACCTGGGCTCATATTTATACGCCTTTTGAACATGCCACCTGGCACGGTTGCACGCCCACTGACCTTGTATTTCCTTTCTTTTTATTTGCTGTTGGAAATGCCATGGCTTTTGTAATACCACGATTTAAGGAAAAAGGAACCGCTTTTTTTTTAAAAAAAATCACGAAAAGAGCCTTACTGATTTTCGCTATTGGACTGTTTTTAAATTGGAGCCCGTTTGTTCAATGGAAAGACGAGCATATAATCTTTAAAGTTTGGGAGAAAATCAGGATACTGGGAGTACTTCAACGAATTGCAATATGTTATTTTTTTGCTTCACTTATTGTTTTCTTTTTTAAAACAAAAGGCGCCTTAATAATAAGTGCGGTTTTGCTTTCAGGCTATTGGCTTCTTTGTTTCTCATTCGGGAGTACAGGAGACCCTTATAGTATGGCAGGATATTTTGGGACCGGGATAGACAAGGCTTTGCTGGGCGTTGCCCATATGTATACAGGCGAAGGACTGGCCTTTGACCCCGAAGGAATAATAAGTACTATTCCAGCGATTGTAAACGTTGTTTTCGGGTACTTATCAGGAAAGTATATAAGGGAGAAGGGAAAAACCTGGGATATGCTCTCTCATCTTTTTATTGCAGGTTCGTTATTAATCTTCTTCGCTTTTTGCTGGGATATGGCCTTTCCGATCAATAAAAAAATATGGACAAGCAGTTATGTTTTATATTCTGTCGGTCTGGCTTTAATGGTACTTGGGATTTTGATATACGCTATAGAATTCCGGAATGCAAAAGGAACCTGGAGCAGGTTCTTTGATGTTTTTGGAAAAAACCCCTTGTTTATTTTTGTACTTAGTGGATTTCTACCGAGGGTACTTGCACTGCTCCGGTGGACTGACCATGTTGATGAAAATGGAAAACCGGTTTACACTTCAACCTTTCCGTGGTTTTACCAACATATCTGCAAGCCTTTAAGTGAGAACTTAAAAAACGGATCCCTGTTTTATGCGATTTGCATGGTAACCTTTTATTGGCTGATAGCTTATTTATTAAACAGGAAGAAGATTTATATAAGAGTGTAAAGTGATGACAGTTGAAGAATGACAAACGACAGAACGGTGGATGTAATAAAAAACTTTAAAAACAGGGATGGTGTATTTATAAGCCCGGCTGAATTGCCCCTAACTATATAACTTCCGTTGCGTCGCACTCTTCCACATTTTTGCAATATCGACCAACAAAAAGAAAGTAAGTATTGGTGTAAACGATAAATACAATCGGAGTTCTTTTAACTAAATCATAAAAAAAGTTTAACCCTGCTACAATAGATGAACGGATTGCGACGCAACGATGTTTAACCGGAGTAATTAAGCCAGTACCAAAATACCTCTTTAAGATTGACCCCTAAACTGCAAACATTACTTCTGCCTTTGCAATACTTTCAGGCTTTCCAACATCGATGAATTTCGATTCTGAATGATCGAACGATTTAATTGTATGCGCCTTCATCAGGTCGAGGTAAACGTCTACCATCGAGAACTTTCCGCGTTGTTGTATTAATGAAAATATTCGCGACTCTATAACATGTATGCCACTAAAGGCCTTTTGCATCTCACTCCCCACTAATTGTCCTGCACTTTTTTCCTCGCCGGTCTTCACGTTTCGCCAACCACACAGATTATTTCCCTCGTCGAATAAAAAATACCTCGAAGTTTCACGGTTTGTTGTAGCCAGCGTTACCAGCGGTTTCTTCTCCTGGTGATAGCCAATTATTGCTTCCAGGTTCATATCGGTGAGTATATCTACATTCAACACTACAATAGGGTTACAATCCGAAAATAAAGGTGCTGCTTTCAACAGCCCTCCACCGGTTTCGAGCAATTCATCTCTTTCGTCGCTTATAGTTACCCGACTTCCCCAACCCTTATTTCTTTCAATTAATTCAATTACCTGGTCTGCAAAATGGTGAACATTTACAATCA
The DNA here is from genome assembly GCA_028288485.1 of Segetibacter sp. Lineage (GTDB taxonomy): Bacteria > Bacteroidota > Bacteroidia > Chitinophagales > Chitinophagaceae > Segetibacter. Next base: position 15,024 of record JAQBNO010000161.1, on the reverse strand, counting down.
CTTCCTCAATACCGTATTTCTGCAGGTATTCTATATTTCGCTGTAAAAGACTTTTACCGTTTACTACAGCCAACGCTTTCGGATGAGTATCGGTCCATGGTTTTAGCCTGCTGCCTAGTCCAGCCGCAAGGATCATTCCTTTAGCCACACTTTTTCTTTGCTTTACGGCGATAGTAGGTTGCTGCAAGTTCTTAACGTTCATCTTTAATAGCTTAAACCCTAGTTGAATTTTTAATCTCAATTGTTTCCTTAACAGCTTCGGGAACATTTACCCAGTTCTTCGGGTCCTGCACCATATGACATACCTGCGTCTTTACACCAAATTTATTTTTCAGGTGGCGGCACAAAGCATCTGCAGCGTAAACACTTCTGTGCTGGCCCCCGGTGCATCCAAAGCTCACCATTAAGCTCGAAAATCCTCGTTTTATATAATCTTCCACAGCTATATCAACCATATCAAAAACACTGTTGAGGAAGTCGGTAATTTTAGTGCGTTGTTCTAAGAAATCTTTCACTTCTTTATCGCGGCCTGTCAAATATTTATATTCTGCAAACCTGCCTGGATTTAAAATGCCACGCATGTCGAAAACAAACCCGCCACCGTTTTCAGTATCATCAACCGGAGCATCTTTTTTATAAGAGAAGCTGCAAATTTTTACTACAAGCGGTGTATTTTCATTTGCTTTCACTGTTTCAAATCTGCCAATAATTTCTTCACTGGCTACCAGGTTTAATATTTTATCAAACTCTGTGGTCACTATTCCGATTTGCTTGTTTTCAATAAAAAATTTGAGGTTTCTCAGCGCAAGGGGGATGCTGGTTAAGAAATGAGCCTTGCGTTCAAACAGTCCCCTGAATCCATAAGCTCCGAGTACCTGTAACAGGCGAATTAGAACGAACCCGTTGTATTGGCTCAAAAACATTTCGCGGTTAACCTGGGTGTTCAATAATAATTCAACTTCATCAATATATCCATTAAGTAATTTGTCTTTCCATTCTTCGCTCAAATTTGCTTTAGCCTGCCACAAAAGCGATGCAACATCGTATTGTAATGCACCTTTCATTCCCCCCTGGTAATCTATAAACTTCACCTTGTCTTCATGAACAATAACATTGCGGCTTTGGAAGTCTCTAAATAAAAAAAACTTTGTGCTCGAATTATTCAGGTAGTTACTTAACTTTTCAAAGTCATCGAGCAAGGCCTGCTTGTCGTAAGGAGTTTTAAGCGTATCTAAAAAATAATATTTGAAATACAACAAGTCGCTCATGATTGCCTGCTTACCAAACTCTTTTGCAGTGAGGCATTGGTTATAATCCAATCCTCTATCGCCCAATATCTGCACTTTTGCCAGTTCCTGCAGCGTCTGCCGGTACAAATTGAAGGTGTAATCGTTATGGCCATGTTCCTCTAGTTTGTCTAACAAACTCCCGGTTCCCAGGTCTTCCTGCAGGTATATTGTTTTTTCGTCGTTTACGGCAAAAATTTCAGGCATTGGCAATCGTGCATTTTTAAAATGATCCGAAAAATATATAAAAGTCTCATTTTCCCTGATATTCAGGTTGAATGTTGCAATAAACGTTTCATCTCCTGCATAAATCCTAAAGTAAATCCTGTCACTGCCCGATTGAGGAAGTTTTTCAATTCTATCTTCACCTGGCTGCTTAAAAGCCTTAAACAACCGGCTTACTGCTGCTACAATTTCCTCCATAATTACCTCAAATTTTTGCTGGGCAGTAAAAGTATAATAATTTGTAGAACCACGATTAATTGGGTTGTATGGATTTAGAGGAATTTTTTGGTTACCAGCAGAAGAATATAAATTGAGTTTCCGTTGCCACGCTCGCTTGTACTGTAACGCTTTATTCAGCGTGGCAGTTCTTGCCCTGAGCCGTGTCGAAAGGTTTACCCTGCGCCGGCGCAAGGGTACAGTGAGCTGGTCGAAGAGTCGCACACTTATTACTGGAAACTTCATTATTCGGCTAAAAACATATATCCTTTCAAATCCTGGTTCTTTCCTACTCTCCCACTACTTCCTTTGTCTTCCTCCTGTTCCTGGGAGGCGTATCATCCATCTTTACAATCCGCGGAGTAAACGTTCCTACAGTATCTACCAGGTGCTTTTGGGCATTCATCACCATATGGATATCCTTGTAAGCAAAAGGCGCTTCATCTAACCCGCCGCCAATCAATTTAACTCCCTGCTTTTCCAGCTCTTCTTTTAACTGTTTTGCAGTAATGTTGTTAAGCGCAGTAGTACGGCTCATCAACCGCCCCGCACCATGAGACGCAGAATTGATAGATGCATTTTCACCCTTGCCTTTCACAATAAATCCTGGTGCGGTCATACTTCCCGGAATAATTCCTAACACACCTTTCCCCGCCGGAGTTGCACCTTTCCGGTGCACGATCACTTCCCTGCCTTCATACATTTCCTTCCAGGCAAAGTTGTGGTGGTTCTCCACCATTTTTAACGGATCGCGGCCCAACTGCTTCGAAATCTTTTGGTGAATTACATGGTGACATGCACTTGCGTAATCACCAGCAAGATTCATAGCCATATAGTACTCAACACCTTCTTCTTCGTCGAAAGTAAACCAGGCAAGATTGGCTGCGTCGGCAGGCAGATGTCTTTTATCCTTAGCGAGTTTGGTATAATGATTGGCCACATTGGCGCCAATAGCTCTTGAGCCCGAATGCGATAATAGTCCCAGGTATTTACCAGGCTCGATTCCTAAAACCAAATCCTTTTCTCCTATATCAACTATCCCAAACTCAACAAAATGATTGCCGCCTCCTGAAGAACCCATCTGGCTTTCTGCACGATCTCTTAAACCTCTTAAAATTGGAATTTCAGTAAACTCTTTTCTATACAAAACTTCATGATCGGTACGCTTCTTAAACTCGCGGCCGCTACCAAACAAGGTAGCTTCATTTAACTCCCGTGTAAAATAGCTTTCTCTAAACTCAAGTTCTTTAGGATCGATATCAAAAACCGACAGGCACATACGGCAACCAATATCTACACCAACGCCATAAGGAATAATGGCATTTTCAGTCGCTAGTACACCACCAATGGGTAACCCGTAACCCTGGTGTGCATCGGGCATTAATGCACCGGCTACAGATATCGGTAATTTTGCTGCATTGTTCATTTGGGTTAATGCGCCGTCTTCAATAAACTCTGCGCCAAAAATATTGTACGGAACGCCTTCTGCCTTTAAGTCGACCTGCAATGCTGCTTTAGCTGCTGCCTTTTCTTCACGTTCAATCAATGCATTCGCAATCTTACCCAATACTTCGTCGTGAATATAATCATGAGAATGTACAAGAACGCTCTTCAACAGACCCAATGCATGCTCCTTGGAATTACGTTTATAATTCTTCTCCATGATATCCATGGCAAGGCTGATGACCGGGCTTTCGGGGTAACCGATTGCTCTTAGATCCTTTCCTGATAATTTTAATTTTCCCATAAAAATCTTTTTTGTTTGAACCGGGATAAGTGGGATGTAGGCATTTATGGGATAAGAATGCATTGGACCTTATCCATTGATCCCAAAAATTCGTGTCCGGAATAATTTTCTAATAACCTTTCTCTTCTAAATCTGATCACATTCATGAGCTTTGTTTCAAATGCAGGCTCATGTTGATTAGATATTTCTGCAATTGCGATCGGCTTTGTAACGACATAGTTAAACCCTACATTAACCGACAACTTTTGTGCCTCGGCCACCGTAGCTTTTAGAACTTGTACGTTTACCCGACCGGGTTTAAAGGATTGAGATAATCACTTATCCCAATCCTTATTTAATTCATCTCCATTGCCCTTGCGAAACCAACAATTGTTGGGGTTTTTACTGTGGTAATATCACTTTCAATTTTACATTCAGCAAGATCTTTTATTAACGCATGTGCCCAATCACGATGGGCCTTTGTATAGAAAACCTCTGCATAACCATTGCCAAGTTCGATCATTCGCTTCTTCCGAAGCTCAAATATCGTCATGCTGAAATACAAGCTTGCGGCGTTGTGATCGAACATACTCGCCTGGTGCATGCGTGTGATGTTATTGTCAAAGCTTTTGATTATTAAAGCATAGGCTTTTGTAGCATCGATCTCCGTAATCACCGCGATGCTTGGCACGACATCGTATCTCCTGCTGAACAAAACTTTAGTATCTATATAGTTGTTCTGGAACAGACCTGGCACGTACCTCGTTTTCCTACGGGTGTTAAACGTGCAGGTAGTTAAATCTATCTTACCAATAAGTGTCAAGATGATCCTGATCAAAATGACTCCAACAATTACGTAGAAAAACATATCCTCCTCCTTTTCTCATTTTAAATTTTTAATTTTCTTTCCTATTGTACAACCTTGTTGGCACAGCTTGAGCTTGCAAACGCATACGGCTTTGCTTTGAATGCGAAACCCATTCCCATAATATAACCCATCGCATCTTTTAATGCATCGTTGCTTTTAAAGTTTGGATTGGTGTTGATGTCGGCGTGTACTTCCATCTCTACATTGAATGCAGTGAACAAATTGCACAATCCAAAAGCCACTTCAATACTTCTCGCTACCTCTTCGAGCATCCGCTGCCTGACGGTAAACTTGCGTGTAGTAACCTCGTTGTTGATGTACATGAATGCACCTTTACCTTTTCTAACAAAAACGATTACGGTCGCAAACTCTGTTTCCTTGCCTCTCACCTGGCTGTCGGTACCAATGCAAACACGCATGTCGTAGCCGGCTGCTTTTTCTTTCATCAGCACTTCTCTTACTTCACCTTCAATTGGTGTTTCGATCCTGTCGCCGTTCAATTTTCTCCATTGCTTTTGCTGTTCCATTGTTCATATTTTAAACATCATTTATTACCTATTCCTTTTGACTTGCGGGCGAAACCTCCTTCTCCTTCTCCAAGAGGAGAAGGAGCGATGCTCTTCCCGTATTCAAGTTTGCGCAACGATTTGCCGATGAACGTAGTGCGACGCAACGATGATTCGCAAAGCACGGCAGCTCGTTCCCCAAAACTGCCAGATGTTATGGTTGGGCCGGGTGAGACTCGAACTGCCAACACGAAGATTAAGAATCGCCTACTCTAACCAATCGAGCCACGAACCAATAACCTCAACCTACGTGGACGAGGCGTTGGGGTAAATTCCAACTCCTTCTTCTCGCCTATCTTAGAATCCCCTTAATCCCGTCCATTCCAGCTGACACATAAAAAAAGCCCGGCCATTTGTAATGACCGGGCTTTCTGACACGCACTGAAACAATTACTGCTTCTGCATTCCAATATTCTCCGGTCGCTTATATGTAAACTCATTACGCAGTGCTAACAACATACAATAATGCCCTTCAATTCTAAATAGCTCAATACTGCCATTCGTGATAAATACTTTGCGCCATTGCTGCTGTTGCGTGGTTTTTTTATGTAGCTGTATCATACTTTTTATTTACTGTTGCGGAAGATGTAAGTCGCATAAACTGCTTCTAATTTTTTTAGTTCGTGGTGGGAATTAACGACAACAAAAAACCCCGCTTTTTCTGCGGGGCTTCATGTATAATCAGTTAGTTCTTGTTGTACTTAACTTTCAGCATTGCATGCCCCGCGTGATGTAGTCGTGGTGCAGACTAAACCATTTTGTTGTTTCTATATTTATAGAGAAGCGTAGCATGTTGCTGTTTATGTTTTTGACTTTGCAAACATCACCAATCTTTTTCGCATTAACAAATCTTTCACAAATATTTTTTCTGATTCTTTTCATTCTGATGAATGAGAAATACAACATCAGTTTAAAATCAAAAACTTTTTGTAACGAGAGATAAAAAATAAAACAGGCAAAACGCACTTCAACCGGTGTTCAATAAGTGGCAGAGAAAGCCATTACTATTGTGAAACGGAGATGAATATATGTTTTCGATCTTTCTACACTTTCTCAATTTCGTAACTTCCCCCGAAACGTTTTTTAATAAGGCAGGCACCAATTTTTAAAATACTTATCTTGTTATAAAAAAAATTACTTCATTCACAAAAAACTAAAAAGTATATTCGAATAATAATTAAACACTTGCCAATGCAAACAGTAGATAATATCTTAAAAACAAAAGACAGTCCATCCAATATAATCGAACCGGATATTTTAGTGATAGATGCCCTGAAAACGCTGATATCGGTAAATTTGAGCTACCTGGTAGTGTTTGAAGGCGGGAAGTTTACTGGCATTTTCACCGAAAGAGATTACACCCGTAAACTGGTTTTACAAGGCCGCTCAAGCAGGGAAACAAAAGTGTGTGATGTAATGACGACAGAGCTACCAGAAGTAAATTTAGATGACACCGTAGAAGATTGCATGTATCAAATGAACACTCGTGGGGCAAGATACCTTGCAGCATTCGATGGTGAAGAATTTGTTGGTATAATTACTATCCACGATCTGTTACGTGCAGTGTTAGCAAACAAACACGACGTTTTTGATGACACGCTTACGAGTTCACTTATTGATACCGATGAAAGCGGAAAGTTCTTTTAAAAACGATCGCCCCGAAGTATTTACCACCATAACAAAAGTAAAAATTGCAGGCCAGGTCGAGGGTGAATTTTAAATGGGAGAAATTAGTATTCAGAAGCTGGAACCGAAAAATGCTGAGCTACTGAGCAAAGTTGCACGAAAAGCTTATTCTGATCATTATCCTGGACTGTGGCACGACCACGGAAAATGGTACACAGAAAAATACTTTTCTGTTGACAGATTAACTGATGAATTAAATGACCTCAACGCCATCTTTTATCTCGCTTATTATAACGGCAAACCGGCTGGTTTTCTTAAATTAAACATAAACGCTCCATTAGAAGGTTTTGAAGATAACAAGGCGTTGGAACTGGAACGAATCTATTTGAATAAAGATGCAGCAGGAAAACATATAGGAAGAGACCTGGTTGAGCTGACGTTTAAAATTGCACAAGAAAACAATAAAGAGATTGTTTGGTTGAAAGCGATGGATACCAGTGAAGGGCCGATCGCTTTTTATAAAAAAATGGGATTTACAATTACAGGCATACATCGTTTAAAACATCCGTTGATGAAAGAAGAACTTAGGGGAATGGTGATTATGATAAAACGATTGTAAACGTTTTTATTAATAACGGTTTCTGATAATCAAGAAAAGCGAAGTTGGCACTTCGCTTTTGCTTTATTGTCCCGATCCACAACTAATTATGCCTTGTTAAATAACCTATATTTCTACCCCGGTCGGAGTACAACTTGCCACTCCTATCGATATAAATCTGTTGTTGATCATCATAAATTACATAAGGATAATTAGATTTGTTTGTTGAAGCAATTTTTGCAACTACAACTACACGGTTACCTCTCAACATTATTACCTGGTTCTGCGCAGTTATGTAATATTGCTGTGCATTGCTGCCGTTAAACCAGATGTCATAAGTTATTCCTCCCTGTACAGCTGAATTACCCTGGCTATTATTTCTACCGCCCGGGCGTCGGGAACCGTTATTATTTGGATAACTGCCTTTCCTGTTGCTTGTAGAAGGATAACTAGGTCTTCTATCTGAAGGTGCAGGATAAGTATTGCCCGCATTAGGGTTCGATGGATAAGTTTGAGGATTGGGATCCGGGTAGGTAGTCTTTCTATCGGCAGGTGTACTAATAGCCACATCTGCATTACCCCTGTTTGTATTAACAGTTGTGCTATTCCAACCTTTTGATATTGCTGCTAGCCTGTCTCTTTCAGCAGGATGTGTAGCACTTGCAGAGGGACTTCCAATTAATTTCATTGCCAGTTGGGCCTGTTGTAAACTTGCTCCCATTCTGCGTAAAACCAATCCTGAAAACTGATCTGCATCCAGTTCCTTTGGTATCTGGCTTCCCCTTGCATCCATTGTATGACCTAACAAATGATGCCCTATCTCGTGCCCGATAACACTAATGGAAGCCCATTTGTCCTGCGCAGCATTATCCAACTGGTTGATAAAAGATGGATTGTATAAAATGTACCGGACACCGTCGTAAATAACAGCAGCAGCATTATCTACCTGTGTAGTTGAGGTAACTGTAAAGTTTTGTTGGTAACCTGCTACATCCATTATGTCGTTAATAATTGAACGGGCTTCACTAACCGTAGAAAAACCGATGGCTACAGATGGCTTTTTAGCAAGAATAGCAGCCATATTTATAGGCTTTTCCAAATGAAAACCCTTCGGCTGGCGTTGAGCATTAGAGCCAAAAAAAGCTATTAATAAGAGTGAAAGTGTAAATATTGTTTTCATGTTGTTTTTAGTTTACCCACGATACTTTGACTTAAAAACAACGCCGGGATTAAATGGTGAAGAGTATTTAACAATGTTTTGCATCGGTAGTTTAACCGTGCCCATGGCAATCTTATTTTGCAGAATCTTTTTTATGGACAACAAGTAAAACATGAGAAAAAGCGGCATGCAATCAAAGGCATAAGCGTGGGCCCCTTGGGCGAGCTCAATAAGGCGTTACAGTACAAGCGAGCGTGGCAACGGCTGCCACATAAGAGATACAAATGTTTGGTCCAAAAAAAAACAAAATGTCACTCTACTATATAGCCCAGTTCTTTCATCCTGCTTTTAAACTTTGTTACATGGGGGTTTGCAACAAGTATAAAGTAATTCTCGGCTTTTAAAACCAGTTGTTTTAATATGCTGTCCTGGGCTACCAGGCGGTGTAAATCTTTAGCATCTGAAGGTAGCTGGTAAGTTGTTATCAGAGTTTTCTCTTGTACAGCTTTTGCATTCGAGAGCAGTTGAGTAAGATAGTTTTCCCAATTAGGTGGCAATTTATCGCCGACAGTTTTCTTAAATAGGGCAATTTTATTTACAACGTCTTTACCCGAGCGGCAGTCTTTTAAGAATGAACTATTTGTAACGCGATAGCGGTTTGCTGCCACCTTCTCAGTATAATTTGCCAGCATTACATCTATTACGCCCATTTCACCTTCAGCTAATATCATTAAAGAGTCTTCCGCAAAGTGCAAGACGTTTTTTTGCAAGCCAGTTGCTGCTTCATAGTTAGGAGTAAGACCTAAAACATAAGCGCCGAGAGTTGTAAGCCGGAAGTACACCAGGCCATCATAACCAGAGTAAAAAGTTTCAGCAAATTCTGTTGTATCAACCTTTTCATAGGCGATATCGATGAGGCCAAAAGCGGCGTATAGAAAAACGGAGCCTTTTAAAAATGGTTGTGCAATAAGAGGAAGAAAGTCTTCAGAGTCAAGTGCTATTTTTCTTGTATAACTGCCCTGTATTGTTTCGGCCTCCTCGTTATAATATAGATAGTTGTTTACGCCGTAAGGGTGCAAGGGGTAAATACTTAAAAGCCGGCTTTCTACCAGCTCCAGCAAATTAATTGCACTCACCCACTTGTTAACAGGTAACCCTTTAAATACTGCCTGCACTTTACTTTCGGCGTCTTTATAATACGCAGAACTATTAAGGTAGCCCCATCCTTTTAACTGCTGGAGAATAAATTGAGATGTGGGTAGCTTCGGGTAATTTTTTGTAAACAGGTCTTTAAGAACGTCCGAACTGTCGGCATTTATATTTTCAGCTTTATAGTTATAGAACATGCCTGCTATGAGCATCGTTCTTGTTTTGTCTAAAGGGTGAGTTGTTGGCCCATAAAACTCCTCAATCAAACAATGCTTCTGCATTTTTGAAAGGGTCGTTTCTATTGGTCGACCACTATTAGAGTACTTAATATTATTCTGCAGGTAATAAGAAATTAAACGAGGGAGTTCGTTCATGATAGCTTCTGTAGCTGAAAATTGAAACAGGCTTCCAGGAATATCGTCTAAGGGAATAAAATTGTAGTGAGGTGGTTTAGGATAAAAGTTGAATAGTATCTTTTTGAGTTCAGGATGCAGGGAGAGGTGTATACTATCATTCAAAGTATTATACCTAAAGAAGCCTTCAACAGTAAAAAAATAGAATTCGCTTTTGACCTCTACAGAACTGCCAAAGGTCTCTTTTTTTTCTATCAACAGGTTATCCTTTATCAATTCATTCACTTGCCTCAAATGCATTGATTGCCGCCATAGTAAATTTTTAATAAGCAGTTGTATCGATTGCGGAAGAGACTGCGCAAAAGCATGGTAAACTTCTTCATTACTAAATACAGAAAAAGCTATTTCAGCCATTTCTGTTTTGTTGAATGTCTTTTTAATGCTAAGCCTGTTAAGCATATCCTGCCCCCGAACGTCGCCCCATTGGCTAAAAGGATTATGGAGGTAAAACTTTTTAACCAGCGTAAACAAACCTTTGTCGAGATTTTCTTTATTATATATTTCCTGTAAAACCAGGAGCTTTTCTTTACTAATCATACTAAGAAATTAACCTAACATAAAATCAATATCCTCTTCTGAAAGAGACTTCAGCGAAGCACTGTCCGATGAAATAATTGCATTAAATATTTCTGCTTTCTTCTCCTGCAGTTGCAATATTTTTTCTTCGATGCTACCTTGTGTAATCAGCTTATAGCTAAGCACTGTTTTATCCTGGCCAATACGATGGCTTCTATCTATTGCCTGGTTTTCGGCGGCTTTGTTCCACCAAGGATCGAAAATGAAAACCATATCAGCGGCGGTAAGGTTAAGCCCGGTGCCACCTGTTTTTAAGGTAAGCAAAAACACCTTACAGTTTACATCGTTTTGAAAACGCTCTACCAGTTGCTGGCGGTTTTTGGTGGAGCCACTCATCGACACATAGTCGATACCTTGTTCTTCCAGCTTTTCGCCAATTAGGTCTAAAGCTGCCAGGTAATTTACAAATACCAATACTTTGTGCCTGTTCGCCAATGCATCTAATAATTGCTCGGTCAGCAATTCTATTTTAGGAGACGTTATTTGTCCATTGCTCGGGCCTTCGGGTACCGAAGCAATTTGTCTTAATTCGTTCAATGCCTGGAAAACAAAGAATTGTGACTGTTGTATTCCCTTCATCGCTATCTGCTGTTCGATTGCCTGTTTGTAGAACAACCGGCGTTGCTCGTAGAGTTTCTTTTGAGCATCACTCATTTCAACATACAGTACCTGTTCAATTTTGTCGGGTAGTTCTTTCAGCACGTCTTTCTTCAATCGCCGCAAAATGAATGGATAAATTTTCTTTCTCAGCTCGGCCGTTACATCTTTATCGTTGTGCTTTTGAATAGGGGCCAGGTAATACTGGTTGAAGCTTTCCAAACTGCCAAACATAGGCGGATTCAAAAACCTGAAAAGAGAATAGAGCTCACTCAAATTATTTTCGATAGGTGTACCGCTTAAAGCCAATCGATGCCTACCTTGAAGCAGCATTACAGCTTTCGACGTTTGCGCCTGCATGTTCTTTATATTCTGCGATTCATCCAGTACCACGTAATAAAATTCAAGCTCCTTGAACTTTTCAATGTCATTGCGCATCATTGCATAAGTGGTAAGAATTACATGATGCTGCAACGCTTCTTCTATGTTTCGGTCGTTTGCATAATAGGTGTAGTGAGTAAGCTGCACGGCAAATTTTTCCAGTTCCTTTTCCCAGTTAAACAACAAACTTTTGGGCATTATTATTAGCGACGGTTTCTTTTCCCTGGGATAAACCGATGCAAGCAACGTAATGGCCTGCAAAGTTTTTCCAAGTCCCATATCATCAGCAAGACAGCCGCCGAGTTTGTTATCGTGTAAATATCTCAACCAGGTGTATCCCTGCTTTTGATAAGGACGTAGTTCGGCCTGTACAGCAGGTAGTTTTACTTTACTTTTATGAAGGGAATTAAACCCTTCGAAAATACTTTTAGATTTTTTAAACGTTTCCGCGGCAATCTTTTCATCAATCAAATCTTCCACTAAAGGAAGGTCAAAGAAAGATATCTGCGCATTCTCTTTTTTCTTTTTAAACAAACGCTGCAGCTTCTGCATGTAGCTTTCATTCACTATTGCATGAGTACCGTCGCTTAGTAAAATGTACCTGTTCTTATTGTATTGTTGTAAGGCGTCAAACAATGAAAAGGCTTCATCATTAAAATGAAGCGTAGCATCGCCTTCCAAAAAGTCGATACCGTGGCTAAGCTTTAGTTCAAGACGCGGAGTAGCAGTGCTTATTTTATAAGTCCGCAGCTTTTCTGCCCCCATCACTTTATAAGAAGTAAGCAATGCAGGAAGGTCGTTGTAAATAAAACCAGCAGCGACTTCTCTTGGAATGATAAAAAGGTCATCTTCCAACAGTATGTCGCCTGCCTTCTTTTTGCCCTGCTTTGGCACATGCTTTTGCAGCATTTTTTCAATTGCCTGCAAGGCCGCATCATTCGATTCCTGTTCTACCGGCTTTACATCAACTACCTGCTCAACGTCATTCACCGATGCGAAGTACTGAAGGTCGTAATCATTCAACAATCGGGCGTCAATGCCCGGCAATACTTGTGAGACGCGCATGTATAATGAGTCGTCCGCATCTATCTTTTCGAAAATCAGTACCGGCGTTGTAGCTATTACGTCTTTAGAAAATGAAACGGAATAATTCTCGTACGACAACTCGATATTCTGCACATAAGAAAAAAACAGGGAAAGAAACTTAGGAACATCTGCTAAATCAACACGGGTATTAAACAACAGCACTGAATTAAAATTCCGTCCTATGGATGGTATTTCCAACACCTTACCATCAACGTATACATTATTCTCGTTGATGAATTTAAAGTGAGTAAACACTTCATCGCCCGCTAACACCTGCAAAGTGGCATTTATTTTTTTGCCATCTTCGGCCGCAGACATTAAAAGGTATGTTTTACCTACCTGTGCCGCAGCAGTAATTGCTGTTCCCTTTTCATCTATCCACAACTTGCTTTGCAGCAACATCTCTATCAGGTAATCATTCTCATGCAGGTATACTTTACCTCCGGTATTTTCCCAGTCAATTATAAAATTTGACTTACTCTCAATAGCGTGTATCGATTTTAAAATCGTACGTACTACGCCCCCGTATTGCTGGTAATCTGCTTGAGCCGGTCCTCCTTTTTCATTGCGCACTTCTACATAAGCGCCGTGTTCATCGAACAAAAGGCAAAAAACAACCGGCACCGGTTTCCCGGATGCAACAACCGAAGACTGTTTTTCCCGCTTAAAAGTTTCAAACAACACATTACTCATATCATTCCTGCTTAAGTCTCAAAAATAGACTACGTGGAAACTAATAAGCAGGAAATTTAATAACAGGGAATGTGGATATAGTTTAAATGGTACAGGCAGAAGTATTTCATGGGGTTCATCGTTGCGTCGCATTTCGTTCGTCGGAGGTGCAGGGAGGAGCTTTCTTTTGAGGAGAAGAAAATGTATTAATCAGAAATCTTGAATTACCTTTTCTTAAATTCGGCTTTCATCTTTTAATACAAGAGAGTTTAAAACGGCTTTAATTCGCTTTATCCTGTCACTTAAATTATCATCTTGTAACTCGTTGTAGCGGTTATAAATAAAGTAAAATTCCTCCGAAAAGCAGATTTTAGCATCATCTATTGTTTTTCCTGTTCCTACAATATCCAACATTTCAGAGCGGATTAAAAAATAGTCATCCTCCTTTTCCAATTTACATCTTAAAGGGTCCGCAAAATTATATTTTGCTTCCTTCGATACAATAGTGTCAATTGCAAATTCAGTTTCTGCGGCTTTTATATCGAAAATTCCCACAGTTCCTGGTTTCAATTCATTTCCCATCTTGCACTTTTAACTGTCGATTTGCAATTACAAATCTTTTTTGTAGTTTTTGTTTCCACTCAATTACACCGATAGGATATTGAATAAACGATGATAAACAATTTATGCAACTTTCGATATCAAAGGCATTTCATCATAAGTTCTACCTAAGAGAAGTCTGCCGGCTTTCTTTTTATTTGTTCCGCCCCATTGTTTGAAGAAGAATTTTACATTGCTCCTTTCACATTGAGATAGGATATCAAGCACCCATTCTTCTTTAATTGGCCTTGCTTTTCGGCCGCTTTCTCCGCCAACAATTGCCCAATCAATATTTATAAGGTTCATATTTCGTAATGGGCCAATTAACGGCTCACACGAAAGAAATTTTACAACGGCATTTGTTTCACGCAAAAAGTCTATCCTGTCTATCACCGTTTCATTTTCCACAGAAACACCCATCCAAATATTAGGTGTCCAGTTAAAGCGATGATGAAGTTCATATAATCTTTCCGCTCTCTTAGTGAGGACCTGGTAAGTATGTTGAGGAGTATTATTCATCACTTCAAAAACCTTTTCTATAAAGGCAACCTGTACTTCAGGATGAAACAAGTCGCTCATCGAATTTACAAAAACAACTTTAGGCTTTTTCCATGAATAAGGAATTTGTAAAGCATCTTCATGAACTGCAACTTCAAACCCGTTTTTATATTTTTCTATTCCCATAGCCATCAAGCGCCTCGTCATTACTTCAGCATAGCAATATTTACAGCCTGCTGATATTTTGCTGCAGCCTGTTGTAGGGTTCCATGTCATTTCAGTCCACTCTATGCTTGATTGAGCCATCCTGTATCTACAATAGATATTAAAAGGTTTTAAAATAGCGCATTGATGAAAGATTTGTTGCTAAAGTAACGATTATGCTCTTTTTATATTAATAAATGAACTAATTATAAAAAACATCTCTACGTCCTCTCAAAACAACCTCATCTGCTCCCCCGGCCTTTTAAACTGGCTGCAATCCAATTCTAACCGCTCATGGTTTAAGCCGTATTTGTTTGTGTACTTGCGGTATTGCATTGCTACCATTTCGGCTATGTTTCCTGAGCCACGCATTCTTCGCCCCCACTCGCTGTCGTTTACTTTGCCGCCGTGGCTATCTTCAATCATGTGCCATACCTTATCTGCCCTGTCGGGAAAGTTTTTATAGAGCCAATCGTGAAACAATAATTTAATTGCACCATTTAAGCGAATGAATGTATAAGCTGAAAATTTCGCCCCGGCTTCGCTTGCTGCTTTTAGTATATCGTGCATTTCATGAT
>JAQBNO010000123.1 GCA_028288485.1 Segetibacter sp. | reverse complement strand
TTGGTTTTGGCGAAACCACTTCGGGCAACTCCGACTTTATATTGTCTATGGCATCTAATGCCTTTAATGCAAGGCCGGTAATGATAACCCGGCGGTCACGGGGTACATTGGCAGCACCGTCTGTTGTGGCAGCTAATGACTACCTTGGCTCGGTGCTGGCTTCCGGCTACGACGGTACTAATTTTCAAAATACTGCCGCTGTTGACTATTTCGCTGACGCTGCGGGGGCAGCCGGTAATGTTCCGGGAAGAGTTTCATTTTCAACCGGAACCAATAGCAGTAACCGGCAGGAACGTCTAAAGATAGGAAGCACAGGTAACTTCACCTTTAATAACACCCAACTGTTTTTGCAGCAATCGACCGGGGCTTTAAGTATGGGTTCAGTAACTCCAAATGCTTCTTCTATTCTCGATATCAATTCTACCACCAAGGGTGTTTTGCTTTCGAGAATGACAATGGCACAAAGAGATTCGATTGTATCCCCCGCCGTTGGCCTTTTGATCTATCAAACAGACGGGGTTTCAGGATTCTATTATTTTAACGACGTATGGCAGCAAATGACTCCATATATCTATGACAAGGCAAATATTTCGTTATCTAATCTTTCTGCAACAGCAATTAATACCGACCTGCTTCCCGGTAGTTCTGGTTTGTATGATGTAGGTTCATCTTCCTTTAACTGGAAGAACATTTATTTTTCAGGGGAAATTAACCTGCAGGGAAACAGGTTTATAAGCACAAGGGGAAATAACAGCTTTTTTGGTACTTTAGCCGGTAACCCGGCAGTTACGGGTAGCTATAATACTGCCACCGGTGCCAGCGCTTTGTCGACCAATGTTAACGGAAACTGGAATACTGCAAACGGATATACAGCTCTCTCTAATACCAATAATGCCTATAGCAATACAGGAACAGGCTTCGAGGCTCTGGTAGCCAACACCACCGGCAGTTACAACACCGCAAATGGCGTTCTCGCTTTAGGTTCCAATACTACCGGCATAAGCAATTCCGCGATGGGGGTAGCCGCGCTAAATAATTTGACTGCAGGAAACTCCAACTCAGCAATAGGTTATTTTGCCGGTGCAAACCTGCCTACGGGAAATTATAATACCTATTTAGGTTCTTATGCCGATGGCCCTTCGGGTGTTAATGTGTCGAACGCAACTGCTATTGGATATAATGCTGCAGTTACTGCATCTAATTCGGTAAGAGTGGGTAATACTTCTGTTACCTCCATTGGTGGCCAGGTCAACTGGACTGCTTTTTCTGACGGCCGTTTCAAGAAGAATATCAAAGAAAACGTCCCGGGGCTCGACTTCATTAACAAACTGCGTGCCGTTACCTACAACCTCGACCCAGACGGAATAGACAAAATCCTAAGACCAACAACTGCCGGAGTTGAAAACGGCTCGGACGTGTTAGGAAAAAGGCGGGAAGCAACAGCAGAAGAGTTAAAGGCAAAGCAGGACAAATCAACAATAAAGTACACAGGATTTATTGCCCAGGAAGTACAGGAAACAGCAAAAAAACTAAACTATGACTTCAGTGGGGTAGATGTACCAAAAAACAGTAAAGATTTTTATGGTTTAAGATATGGCGACTTTGTGGTCCCCTTAGTAAAAGCCGTACAGGAGTTGAGCAGCGAAAATTCACTATTGAAAGATGATTTAGCAACATTAAAAAACAGCAATGAAAATTTGGCGAATCAAGTAGCAGAACTTTCGGAAATGGTAGCAAAGGTTTTAAATGCAAAAGCTTCTACTTCTGCTTCGTTAACCAACATTTCGCTTGATCAGAACAATCCTAATCCATTTGCTACAACTACCCGTGTCAGTTATAGCGTTCCCGGCCGATATAAAAAAGCGTTATTGCTTATAACTGACCCTGCCGGTAAAACTATAAAAGAAATATCGCTTCCGGTCGCTACTAATGCATCGGTAAACATCGATGCCTCGTTTATAAGCGCTGGTTCTTATACCTATACCATCGTTGCCGATGGACAAAAAATTCAAAGTAAAAAAATGATTGTGGCGAAATAGCTGTTAAAAAGTTATCCAATAAAATGCAGATATTCTTCGGCGAATACCTGCATTTTACATTTGTTGTGCTTGCCAATTTTTCTTTTGGATCAACAACAGGAATTCCAGGAATCATCGTTGTGTCACTCCCTTGTACTGTTGCTTTCCGTTTGAGCAAATAAAACAAATATGATGAAAAAAGGAATCGGGAAGAAAAACAATGCATAAAAACTATTGCTAAACTCATAAAATAAGAACGTCGGCCGACATGCCCTGCAGGCATCGGCAATACCGGCCTTCGCATTACTTGTGCCATCGATCTTTTCCTCACTTTTCTGAAGTTTTTTTAGTATAAATAGCTGGCAGGAGTTTGGCAAACATTTTTAGTAATTATAGCCAAATGCTTAAAATATCTAAAAGACGAAATATGAAAAAAGTAATTTTTGCTTGCACGTTGCTCATTGCTTTGGTATCGTGCGGCGGTGCTGCCGAACAGGAAAGCGCCACCAATAATGATAGTATTACCAATTTCAGCCATGGCGATGCAAGCAGTGATTCTATTCCTGGCGGCGCTGGCGCAGGATCTGTAAGATCAGATACGACGCCTGCCGGAACCGACAAAGGTGGCACTCCAGGAACAACGGGCGCCGGCGCCGGATATGGAAGTGGTACGGAAACGGGTTCAACCGGAAGCGGAACTGGTATAAGCGGGGCTGCAGGTCACGGTACGGAAGCAGCAAGTGGAAGTAAAACAACAACAAGTGGTAGCACCGGGAAATCAAAAAAACCGTAGAATTGTACAGGCAGGTTAACGAATAGGTGTGTTTCGAAGCGACTTATTGGAAGAGACTTTTTCGAAGCTATACGAGTTTAGCTGGTGCTAGTTACCTACCGCTTCAGGCGAACGGTAATAATAAAAGAAGTGCCAGGAAAAAGTTGAGTAATTGAAATGGCCACAAAGAAATAGTCCTGTGTGGCCATATATTTTCGTAGAAGTAATTAACTGATCCTGCCCGGTTGTGCAAGGGTTAAAGACGACGTTCTTAAAAGCTAACACTTTCAGCCAGTTCTCTTTCAGAGTAGGAAAGTCCGTATTGCTTTAATACATCGTCAGGAACACCGTTCCATTGATTTGGCTTGTTTCCAACATAGCCAATGTCGTCCATGCCCATTTTACTGGTAAAAAAGCCTGTGGCTGTAAGACTTCTCATCCTGTTAAAAAACGCAACTCCCTGCTGCACTTCAGGTTTTGCTTTACCCGGGTAGGCTATTTCGTTAACAATTTCAATTTGTTGTTCGGCAGTGCAATCTGTGAAAGGCTTTTCATGACGGTTCAGCATTTGCACATCTAACCACCGCAAACCGCCCCTCATAGGCAACTGGTGATCGGGGATATCCTTTACAATAAACTCTATAAATTCAGGAACTTTGGCATCTGATGCGCTGCCCGATTTTTCATCTTTTGGAATGATAATGTCCGCTAACACTGTTATGGTTGCCATTTCATGGTCGGTGAAAAATTTTTCTTCCTCTAATGCCTTGTTCCTGTCGAGTTCATTCTGCGGCCGGTCAGCTTCGCCATCCTTTTTTACGACTGCGGCATTTTCGTCTTTTGGTTTACATGCTTTTAATAAAACCTCTGCAGAAAGGGTGCCTATAGTGAGCGCTTTTAATGAGTCACGCCTATTCATAAATAATATTTTAATTAGTGATGTTTATTAAACCTGCTTGAATACAAATCGTTTGTTTGTTGAAACCTTAGGTTCTTGTTTTCACAAGTGGCTGCATGAAAAGATACAGTACAAGTAACTGACATTACCAAAGGGATCGATTCGAACAACCCGAGTTGCGTGCAGGCGGAATTAGACGTTTTGCTTTTTTCTCTGCTCGAGAATATACTCTGCCGTTCTCATAGAAAAGGCAAGGATCGTCCACGTTGCGTTTTTATCGGATTGTTGTACCTGCGATGAGCCATCTACCACGAATAAATTTTTACAGTCATGCGCCTGACAGAATTTGTTCAATACCGACTTTTTCGGATCGTCGCCCATTCGTGCGGTTCCTACTTCATGAATTATTTTTCCAGGTGCTTCCAAACCCCAGTCATTGGAGGCATTACGTTCGCCTGAGGTAATTATAGCACCCATAGCGTGCATGATCGATTGGAATGTTTCCTGCATGTGTTTTGCCTGGTTTATCTCGTCATTGTTCCATTTGTAATGGAAGCGCAATACCGGGATACCAAATCTGTCTACTACATTCGGATCAATCTCGCAATAATTGTCAATCCTGGCCAGTCCCACTCCGCGGCCCGACATCCCAACGTTTGTACCGTAAAAACGGCGATAATCATTTTTTAGCGAAGCACCAAAACCGCCCGCCTCTTTCATTTTTCCATCAGGACCGGGTACGAGGCCGTTAACTCTTGGCACATCTCCACCAAAACCGTATCCCGGCATTCCCATTCCTCCACCAAATTCTATATGGTATCCCCGGGGAAAGTCGAGTTTTTTATTATCAAGTACCCATGGGCCTAATAAATGAATACTGCCTGCGCCGTCTTCATTATATCGCTTGCGATCCATCAGCTGCGGAAGCATGCCTGATAAAGAAGCGCCTGTAGAATCCTGTAAATATTTGCCTACCAGCCCGCTACTATTGGCCAGGCCGTTTGGATGCGTTTTCGATTTTGAGTTAAGCATGATCCTTGCCGACTCGCAGGAACTTGCTCCAAGGATTACTGTTTTTGCATTTACCTGGTATTCCTGCATGTCGTCTTTGTTCACGTAAGAAACACCGACTGCAAGGCCCTTATCGTCGGTAAGTACCTCCCGTACCATTGCATTGGAAATAACTTCAAGGTTACCCGATTTTAAAGCAGGAATAACGAGGCATGATGATGCAGAAAAGTCGGCGTATACTTTACAACTCCTGTTGCACTGTCCGCAGAAAAAACAAGCACCACGGTCTTTGTTATTAGGCAAGGCCTTAGTTAAAACAGAACCCCTTCCCGGTATAACTTTTACACCTGCCTTTTCGGCGCCTTTTTTTATAAACATTTCACCGAGGCGTAATTTAGGCGGCGGGAGAAAGATACCATCAGGATCGTTTTCCAAACCTTCTTTGGTTCCGTAAACCCCAATAAGAGTGTCAACTTTGTCGTAGTATGGCTTAATTTCGTCGTAGGTAACAGGCCATCTTTCGCTGTAGCCATCGTCGGGCTGAAAGTCTTTTGGACCAAACCGTAATGATATTCTTCCCCAATGATTTGTACGGCCTCCAAGCATTCTCGCCCGGAACCAATCAAACTTGGTATCTTCTTTCCTGGTATAAGGTTCACCTTCCAGTTCCCATCCACCATAAGCTGCATCAAAGTCGCCGAAGGCCCTTAATTTAGAACCTGCACCTCTGCGCGGAGATTCATAAGAGAATTTTAATTGTTGCGAATGCTTGATTGGATCAAAGAAAGGCCCGGCTTCTAGTATTAGAACTTTTGCACCGGCATTGGCCAGAACAAATGCAGACATACCGCCGCCTGCACCAGAGCCGACAATTACTGCATCGTAAGTTTTTGATGATTTTTTGATTTGAATGTCGCCCATAAATTAATTGGTAAGCAATTAGAAATAAGAAGAAACTTTAAATGTATAATTATAAGTCGAACCGTAATTTTTTTTTATTAAAAACTTTCAGAAATAAATAAATGTTATGTCTGGGAGTAACGTTTCGTGCAACGTCGGCTATGTAACTACAGGGACAAAACCGTCTTTGGCAAAGCAACTTGTTGTTTTAAAAACGCACTGGGGTATCTCTTGAAGTAGCATAAGCTTTATTGAAATCGATGGTCTTAACCTGGCTTGCGACAAAGCGAATACCTTGTAAAATGTGTTTTACATAAACGGGGTCAGCATAATCTTTTTTATCGTGACCAAGAGCGGTACACCAGGTGTATCCACCATCGTAATTATATTCCCACGCGGCCGGGTATAATTCAGCATAACCACCTGCATTTTGTTTGATGAGTTTTTGTTGCGTAGTATCCGTGGTATTTAAGGATGTAATGTCGTGAGCTAACAAAGCTTTCGGACCAGGATACAATTCCTTTGCAAAATAACATTCATCCTGCTTCTCCCAAACTTCGGGCAAGCCCTGCATAGAAGGATGCTTAGAGTTAATAACCTTAACCGTGAACTTCTGGAAAGTAGCATGCCAGGAAAAAGTGCCCCCCAGCATCATCTTAAACCATTTCCAGTTTCTTTCGGTTCCGGTTACAGAATGAATTCCAACAAAGCCGCCACCAGCTTCTATATACCGCCTAAAGGCCAATCGCTGAATGTCTGTATCAAACACATCATTATTCGTGCTGGGAAAAATGACCAATCTATATTGTTTCAGGTTGCCTTCAGTCATTACAGAAGCACTGCTTGATGTATCAACCTTGAAGCCATTTTCCTGACCTAACTTTTGGATACTCATTACAGCACTTGGTATGTTGTCGTGAATATATCCTTTGCCATTTTTGGTATATACAAGCACACGCACTTTTTTCCAGTTCACGTTATCCTGTGCAGTTGCACTTACTGATGTAGATATCAATAAACAAAGAAGAACAATATTGTGGAATAGCCTCATAAGAAACTTGCGGATTGGTTAAAGTAATTATAATAAGCGGTTGAGAAGATGCGGTTAAAAAGAAGAACCGTGAACGAACAGGCGGTTATTCTGTCGTCCATTACCGGTCGTCGTTTTATTTAAAGATTGTTACTTTACGGCAACTGCTTTTGAGAAACCTTTGTAGTTAACATAGTTGGTACCGTAAGGATACCGCTGTGGCCTCGACAACAATTTATTGGCTTCAATATTATTTTTAAAACTTTCTTTTTTGGGATCCCAATATAACTTTCCAGGGGTTTTCATTGCGGCATGAGCCAGCAGGCACGCGCTGCACGAACGATGAGCGACTTCAGCAGGACTAATGGTAGGCTTTTTACTTATAATACAACTCAACCAATTACCATGCTGCTCCATACTTTCGTACAAATGAACTTCGCCCGGGGCGATTACTGAAGTTAAAATTTTAGGATTGCTGGCATCAAAAGCCTTTTCAGAAGCACCCGAAGTTGGATCGGAAGCAGTTACGCTTACATTACCTCTTGTAACGAAGATCCATCCGTCGGTGCCTTCAAATCGTACGCCGTTCGGATTTTTACTGCTGAGGTACATATCGACGCCGTTCGCATATCGCAACTTTGCTTCATAATCGCCATGTACGTTCCATAATCCTTTTTTAGGAAATTGAGCGGTTGCCTCAATTTCAATTGGGCCGGTAAGTTCAGTATTCATTCCCCAATGAGCGATATCAATATGATGCACGCCCCAGCCGGTTATCATTCCTGCTCCAAATTGTTCGCAACGTAACCAGCCCCCACGCGAATTTGGATCAGTTTGTGAATGAACACGGTCAACAGTATAATATTCGTAAGGAGTAGAGCCGAGCCACATGTCGTAATTCAGGTTTTCAGGAATGGGCATTTCTTTGGTATCTCCACCTGAAGGATCGCTTGGAAGCCCCACACGCACCGTATGAAGTTTACCGATGCGTCCGTTTCTCACCAGTTCACATGCTTTTTTAAACTGTGGCCATGGGTTCATCGAACGTTGCTGGCTGCCGAGTTGGAAAACCACACCCGATTTTCGTACGATGTCACTCATTTGCCGGCCTTCTTCTATGGTTAACGAAGTCGGTTTCTGAAGGTAAATACTTTTACCGGCAAGTGCAGCCTCTATCGCAGGTTGGGCATGCCAATGATCAGGAGTGCTGATGATTACCGCGTCAATATCTTTATTGGCAAGCAGCGCATGGTAATTGTCGTAGATCTTTACATCCATATAATTACTCTGCCCGGTTTTCTTTGCATACCAGCCTTCGATCATTTGTTTACCGCTTTGTAGCCGGTTGCGGTCGGCGTCGGCGACAGCCATAATACGGGCAGTATCATATTTAAATGTTTCAGGAAGATCGTGGGTGCGGGCAATTCGGCCGATGCCTATCTGGCCAATATTGATTTTATTGCTGGGCGCATTTTTCCCAAATACCGATGCGGGAACAATAGTAGGAAAATTAGCAAGAGCTATTGTACCCGCAGTTGCCTTTACGGTATTCTTTAAAAAAGCTCTTCTGCTGGTAGGGATTTTTTCTTCTGGCATTTTATCGTTTTTAGAAGTAAACGGGATCTTTTACATTTTGAGATCGATAGCAAATTGTTAGAGACAGGAAGATGTTGTTATACCAACATCGCATTTCATAGCATCATCGTTGCTACGCTCAGTTCAAAAGCAGCTTTTCATAGCAGCGTTTATCGAGAGCGAAGTCGAAGGGTACACAAGCAAAGCTGTAGGGTCGCAATCCTTTCAGCTGTAAAACATTCAGCACAGATCATTTTTATTAATAGATGTTATTGCTTTGCTTGAATTGCCTTTCCCATTTCATTTATATCTTCTCCGCAGTTTTGTTCCTAAGTGCTGGACAGACTGATTGCAATATAAGAACAAATGGTTAAGACAGAAGGAAGTAGTTTATTATAAATGCTGTAGCAGGGAGCTTATGGTATAATAGCAAAGTGAAGATAATTCAAATAACACCTTAGAAAAAAATAAAAAAAGATCGCTGGTAAACGTGGATGAGTTTGCCTTTTAACCTAAGGCACCTAAAAGATCAAGTCCGCACGAAGCGGACCTGTAAAGAGTTGCAAGGAAAATTGAAAGGAAAGAATAATTATCGGGAAGTAATTTCGCCCTAAGCAGGCTGTTGAATAACAAAAACTAAAGATATTTGAAAACTGTTTCTTTATAATTTCCTATTTCGTCTTCTGTTGTTAGTTCATCAAACTTATATTTGCTGCCATCGGCGTTCTGCCTTACCAAATACACCGATCCACCTTGCATTATAGTGCTTTGTGCCCTTGTAAACATTTGTTCCAGTTCAACTAATTTGCTGGTCATTTGCAGTTCTTCAACTTCACTAACGTTTATACTGTACTCAGTCATCAATACTTGTTTTGCTGATTAAAATTTTGTGAAACAGGTTGTTTTGATGAACTTTAAATGCTTTGAGGACGGCCAGTGTTTTCTGCGAGATCATAGGCTTCGTAATCTACGTCAGTTAAAAAATCCTCATTATCTTCATCAAGACCTAATTTAGATTCGCTCACAAAGTAGATGGCAACTGCAGCAGCAATACCTGCAAGGCAGGCAAAAATTAAAACATTTTTCATACAAGTAGTTTATTTAGGCATACCAGTGCAATTCGTATACCACGGCAATTAAGTTTAAAAAAAGAACATAAAACCTGTAGGTTTGCACCGCCTATGGCAGTCCAAAAATTAAACATTGAAGCATTCATAAAACTGGCGAATGAACATCCGGTAATAGATGTTCGTTCGCCGGACGAGTTTGAGCATGCTCATATTCCCGGTGCTTATTCTCTTCCGCTATTTACAAATGAAGAACGCAAAGTAGTAGGAACAATTTATAAACAGGAAAGCCGTGAAAACGCTATAAAAAAAGGCCTGGAATATTTTGGCGTAAAAATGCGCAGGATGGTTGAGGAGGTGGAAAAGTTGTTGACTGGTGACGGATGTCAGATGACGGAAGGGAAGGAGTTGCGGGATGACAGAGGGCAGGGGGCGGCCGGCCAGGGCGTTAATGATGGGAAGAACACTTCTTCTAAAACAGTGCTGGTTCATTGCTGGCGGGGAGGAATGAGAAGTGCAGGCGTTGCCTGGCTATTAGATTTGTATGGTTTTAAAGTGTACACCCTTGTGGGCGGTTATAAAGTGTTCCGTCAATGGGTATTAAAACAATTTGAAAAGGAATATCCCTTTAAGATACTTGGAGGCTTTACCGGCAGTGGCAAAACAATGGTATTAGCAGAAATGAAAAAAAACGGGGTGGTTGTAATTGACCTTGAAAACCTTGCGCATCATAAAGGATCAGCGTTTGGTGGCATTAATATGCCTGTTCAACCTACACAGGAAATGTTTGAAAACAAATTAGCGGTTGAGTTGGGGAGAGCAGATGACAGATCTGGGATGACGGATGACGGAAAGAGCGATGAAAGGAATCATTCAAATTCAGCTTCCCCTTTGTCATCCGTAAACATTCAATCGTCAACTTTCAAAACATCGTCAACTGCACCCATTTGGCTGGAAGACGAAAGCCAGCGGATAGGGAACGTAAATATTCCAATGCCGTTATGGAGGCAAATCCGAACACAACCTGTCGTCTTTTTAAACATACCCTTTGAAGAACGGCTTAAGTATATACTGGAAGATTATGGCAAGGGCGACCGCGGGAAACTGGTAGACGCCGTTAACCGGATTAAAAAGCGGCTTGGAGGTTTAGAAACGAAAACAGCGATTAACTTTTTAATGGAAGATAACCTTACAGAAAGCTTTAGAGTATTACTGCAATACTACGACAAACAATACCTGAAGGGATTACAAAGCCGGGAGAATGTAAAGGATTTGGTGACGGAACTCACCTCTGAAAAAGTGGATGCGGCAGCCAATGCAGAAAAGATTTTAAACACTACAAAAGAATTAAATGCCTGAAGAAATAAAGCTTACCCAATTTTCGCATGGTGCAGGATGTGGTTGTAAGATTGCTCCAAAAGTTTTGGATGAAATATTAAAAAGCAATTTCGCCCAACCAGATAATAAAAAACTGCTTGTTGGTAATCATAGTAAAGATGATGCTGCAGCTTATGATCTCGGTAACGGCCAGGTTCTTATAAGTACCACCGACTTTTTTATGCCTATTGTTGATGATGCTTTTGATTTTGGAAGAATCGCATCGGCTAATGCCATCAGCGATGTATATGCTATGGGTGGTACGCCGGTTTTAGCCATTGCAATACTTGGGTGGCCGGTAAATAAAATACCTCCGGAAGTTGCGCAAAAAGTTATAGAGGGTAGCCGAAGTATTTGTTCGGAGGCAGGAATTCCGCTGGCAGGCGGGCATAGTATAGATACCATTGAACCTATGTTTGGGCTTGCAGTAAGTGGCCTTACTGCCATCAGCAACTTAAAGCAGAATAATACAGCTAAACCAGGCGACTTATTATTTCTAACCAAACGTTTAGGCGTTGGTATTTTGTCTACAGCACAAAAACGGAATGCACTTACACCAGAACATCTGCAGTTGATGGTAAAACAAATGACACAACTAAATAGGGTAGGAGAAGCATTGGGGAAAATCGACGGCGTCAATGCAATGACCGACGTTACAGGTTTTGGATTAATGGGTCACTTAATTGAAATGGCAGAAGGAAGTGGAATTAGTGCAGAATTACAGTACCACGACCTGCTATTTATAGAGGGTGTAAAAGAGTATTTGGCGCAAAAGCATATTCCTGGCGGCACGGTTAGAAACTGGAATAGCTATGGACATAAGGTACTGTTTGAAAAAGAGGTTGATGAAGCTGAAGCGATAAATACTTTACCTGACCCCCAAACAAACGGGGGATTGTTGATTTCAGTAAATGAGCAATCGGTTGAATCAGTTATCCAGGTTTTAAAAGAATTTAAACTTGAGGATTTTTTGAAACCAATCGGAAAAATGATTGAACCGGCAGAGAAAATTGTTATTGTAAAAAATTCTCCTGAGAGCAACTAATTAAACACACCCTCATCTGGGTCATTTCGAAGTACTTATCGAACGGAGTGAAAAGGAGTAGGCACAACAAATACAATTGTGGCTGTGAAAAGAATATCCTTGCATAACTCACGGCTTTTTTTCGAATAAGGGGCAACAGAAGGAAGGCTAAAGGATTTAAACTGAAACACTTAAGGTGTGAAATAAGTTATTTGATAAATTGTTTGAACGGATAAAATACGACCTTTGAATACTTGTGGCTGCAAAGCTTCTATGATCGATCTGTCTTTTGAGTCATACCCTTTTCAAGTAAAGCAAGCCTCGTAATGAACCTGAAACAAACATATGATCAAGACAACGACTCAGGCAATAACATAAAAATCGACGACCAGGATTTTGAGACGTTTTTCAAGAACAACTTTATCCAGCTTTGTGCTTTTTGCCAGTATAAATACGGCTTCGACCTCAACGAGGCTAAAGAAGTGGTTCATACCGGATTTATTAAATTATGGGAAACCCGTTCGAATCTATCATCAACTGTTTCCGCAAAATCTTATTTATACAAGATCATCACCAATAACTGTTTAGATATACTTAAACATGAGAAAGTAAAACTCCGCTATGAAAAGATGATCCTTGAAAGTTCGACAAACGCATCCGCGGCTCAATTTGAGCAGGTCGATATTAGGGAAATGGCAACCGCAATAGATAAAGCAGTTGCAGAATTACCGGAACAAATGCGAAAAATATTCGAATTAAGCAGGTATGAGGGCTTAAAATACATCGCTATTGCACAGCACTTAAATATCTCGGTTAAAACTGTTGAAACGCAAATGAGCAGGGCTTTAATTAAGTTGAGACAAAAGCTATCGCATTACTTAATTTCACTTTTTCTGTTGTCATCTTTTTTCAGCAATTAATCGCTAAAAATATTTTTTTATTCTTGTAGGGGTAAAATCCTTCCTGGTCGTATAAATAAAAGTACATGGAGAATCGCGATCAATATGAGGACCTATTAATAAAGCATTTATTAAATGAGCTTACGGGGAAGGAAGAAGCTTTTGTTATAGAGTGGATCAATTCGAGTGAGGAAAACACCCAATGCTTTAATGTACTTAAGAATACCTGGAGATTAACCTCTCTTAAAAATACACCGGGCGCTATTAACGTCAACCACGAATGGCGACAACTTGAACAAAAAATCTCCTTTAAGGAGATTGAAGATGAACAGGACATTGCAGAAGTAATTGAAATAGGTATAGATGAAACCCGCAATAAGAATGCAAGGATCTATAAGATCATTATTTCAACAGCAATAGCAGCTTCGTTGATATGGGTTATGGGATTAGCAGGATTATTTGATAATAACAACAATAAAGCAACGGAGGTTGCTGAAGTTAAGGTAACTAAAAAATCAAGTTCTGCTTTCAGTTCTCTTAGGCATGAACTGAATACCTCGGGCAAGTTACGGAAGCTGGTATTACAAGATGGAACTGAAGTGACCCTATCGGATAAAAGTGAAATAAGTTTTTATGAACCTTTTATTGACGACAGGAGAGATATAAAATTAAAGGGCAAAGCTAATTTTAAGGTAGCTAAAGATAAAATTCGACCTTTTACAGTATTTAGCGGTAGTTTATCTACTACTGCATTAGGTACCAGGTTTACGGTTACTGCTTTCGAAAATCAGAACTTCATAATAGTTCGGTTGTTTGAAGGTAAAGTTGTGGTAAAACCGGGTAACAAAGTGACGCAAAATGTGGTTAATAATTATTACCTTCTTGCCGGACAGGAATTGATATATAACAACGAAAACAATATTGCAAAAGTGAGGAGATTTGGCGCAAATGCACTTATTACGAAACGTCCTGAAAAAGAGAAACCTGTTATTGATAACCTCACAATTCCTGAAAACGGAACGGGCTCCTGGTTCATGTTCAACAATCAACCATTGAGTTTCGTGTTTGATGAGCTGCAAAATATGTATGACGTCGACATCCGGTATTCAAAAAAAGATATTTCTAAAATTTATTTTATTGGTAAGTTCGATAGGTCAGAATCTTTTGAAAACATAATAAAGCAAATAGCTGATCTGAATAACCTGAAAATTTTGAAAAAGGATAACACGTTTATTATTACGAAATAGTGCTTAATTATAACAATTTGTTCCTGTAACAAGAGTGGCTGAAGAAGTATTACATTTCATATTTTTATAAACCAAAAACTGCCGTCATATTCGATTCAATCATTTTAACTGTCTGAATTCATTTTACGTCCCCACGTTTCCTCTTTTTTTTATAATAGTCCTCCGGAACCAGCTAACGTACGTTTCGAGGAAATAAAAGACGTAAAGAGTAAGGAGAAAATATTTTTAAACCGGTATGCTTAGGCAGCTATAAAAGCGTAATTCGTCTTCATACACTAAGCTTTAATAGATGAAGTGTGGGCTAAAAATAGCAGCAAAACCGTAACGATATATTCCCCGGTCTACCGAATAAAATAAGATTGCAAAAATAAACCCTTAATAAGAAGCCATATGAATTCACGTCTACGTTCTTCCGGGCGCATGTCTTGCCCTGATCTCCCTCCTTTAATTTCCGGACCTCCAGGGTAATGGTGACGAAACTGTTAGAATTTTAAAAAATTTTGCCGTGAAAGGCTGAAGTGCATGAAGCGTAGTGAATGAACAAAATCCCTTCGACGACGCTTAGCGCATTCCTTCGACTACAATTAGGTAAATTTTTCGAATGTGCTCAGGGTAAATCCTTCGACTAGCTCGGAATCAACTATTACGTTAGTTCAATCATTGCGTTGCCCTTGAACTGTTGCGATGCATCGGAAGCAAGGATGACGCACTGGGTTATCGAAGTTGGTATCACAAAAAAGCTGCTGACGACATTTTTCGTGATATTAAGACTTATGCCTGCGCTAAAACGATAAAAAATTATAACAGGACCGGCAATTGAATTAAAATACCTAAGAGAATACCCTCAATTATTACTTGTTTTTCAAAACAGGAATACCGTTATCTCCTTCAATTAAAAGGAAGGTAATAGTATCGGTTGTCATTTTATTTTTTAAATTAAAAAACTGCGTGTCATATGAGATTTAACCTGTTTAAATCGAAGGTGCATTCTATTGCCCTGATGTTCCTCGTTTTTATCCTGCATTCGGCACAAGTAAGTGCGCAGGGAAGTCCCACTGTTATAAAAGGGGTTGTTCGCAACAGCACTAACGAACCCTTGCCCGGGGTTTCAGTTATCATTAGAAATACTAGTACAAACTTTACGTCTGGTACAAGTACAGACAGTTCGGGTGTTTTTACATTCTCAAGAATAACTTCAGGTGGTCCGTATAGCTTTACTTTTTCTACTGTTGGCTATGAATCACAAACTTTATCGGGATACAACATAAAAGAAGATGTAACCTTATCGTTAGCGATAAAACTGAATTCAACTGCTGCTTCATTAGACCAGGTAGTAGTTGTAGGTTATGGAACACAAAGGAGAAAGGACTTAACCGGTTCTGTGGCTTCGGTAAGTTCTAAAGACATTAAAGACTTGCCCGTAACACGTATTGAGCAGGCTCTCTCGGGAAGAGCGGCTGGTGTACAGGTAAAGTTTTCTGACGGGCAACCCGGAGCTGCGCCACAGATTAGGATAAGGGGAATCGGTAGTATTTCTGCCGGGGTCGATCCTTTGTTTGTTGTTGATGGCTTTCCAACAGATAATATTCAAACTCTAAACCCGAATGATATTGAAAGTTTGGACATACTAAAAGATGCTTCGGCTACCGCTATTTATGGATCGCGTGGTTCGAACGGTGTTGTTATTATCAATACCAAAAGAGGCTCTACCGGCAAAGCAAGAATAAATTTTGACACTTATTATGGTGTACAGGAAGTAACCAGGAAGCCCGAGTTCATGAACGCGAACCAGCAGGCCAACTATTATTATAATTCCATCAGGAACAGGAATATGGACCTGGGGAATAACGTTTCAGGTGATCCTACAACCTGGGCAATAAGAGTTCCTCAAACGGTATTGGATGTTATTTCAGGAAAAAACACCAACGATGTTAGCGCAATGGATGCGGTATTGAGAGCGGCAGGGCAACAAAGCTACAACCTGTCCATCTCAGGAGGTAATGATGCGCTTCGATATGCAATAAGCGGAGAATACTTTAACCAGGACGGGATCATTTTGAACAGTAATTTCAAAAGATACTCAGTACGGGCCAATTTCGACGCGCAGTTAACAAAGAGATTGACTGTACGAATGAATATTAATCCATCGTACATTGTTAATAATAACGTTATTGCACAGGGCGGTGGTGCCGGTGCTTCTACAAGTATCATCGGTTCAGCAACCTCCGCTCAACCTTATTATCCGCTGTATAATCCTGACGGAAGTTATTTCGTTTATTCGGGTATTGATGCGTCTACAGACCTTTATAATCCCCTGGCACTCGCCCTGGAAAAGAAAGATGTGTCAAACAGAACCAGGATTTTAGGTAATGTAAACGCAGAATATAAACTTTTTGAAGGGTTAAAACTTAATATTCTCTTAGGAGCCACTTCTAACAATACAAAAGGTTCTACTTTCTGGCCACAACTTCCCGTATTCCTCAACCGTGCTGCTGAAGGCTCTGACTTTGCCGGCGCAGGTTATAACTGGCTTGCAGAATATACGGCGAACTATAATAAAAAGTTCGGCAAACATGCCGTAGCGGCATTGGCAGGCTATACGGTTCAGGAGGATGTATTTGACGACAACACGATGACGAGTACTAATTTTCCCAACAACCTTGTTCCAACTTTAAGTGCGGTGAGTGGAATAATAACAACCGGTACCGCTTCAAGATCCGAATGGTCAATTGTTTCTCAGCTTGCCCGGGTAAACTATAATTATGATGGCAGGTATTTGGTTACTGCTTCTTTCCGCAGAGACGGCTCGTCCCGATTTGGCGCCAATAATAAATACGGCGTTTTCCCTTCTGCCGCGGTAGCCTGGAGTGTTTCTGATGAAGGTTTTATGCAAAAGATTCCCGTCATAAGCCAGATGAAACTTAGGGTAAGCTATGGCAAAACCGGGAATAATAATATTGGAAATTACGCTTCATTATCCACTGTCAATTATATTAAATACACTACCGGTGGTGTAGCGATTGGAGGTTTTGCGCCCGGTGTTATTCCAAATCCTAACTTAACCTGGGAAACACAGCAGCAGGTAAACGGAGGGATAGACCTGGGACTGTTTAATGGTAGGGTGAATGTAACGGTTGACCATTTCAGATCCACCAACAAGGATTTGTTGTTAAACGTAAACATACCTACGGCTTCCGGTTTTGCAACTGCCCTTCAGAATATAGGCGAAGTAAAAAATACAGGGTGGGAGTTTGTTGTTAGTTCAATAAATACAACCGGGAAGTTTAAGTGGTCAACAGACTTTAATATTTCTACTTACAAGAACGAGGTGGTTAAGTTAGGACCTTCAGGTGATCCTATCATCGTCGGAAATAATATTACTAAAATAGGCGAGCCTATTGGAATGTTCTACGGGTTTATAACAGATGGTATATTTAAAAATGCGGCAGAACTGGCGGCCGGTCCTATCTATAACAAAGGCTTGGCCGATGATTCAAGAGTAGGTGATATAAGATTTAAAGATGTTAGCGGCCCTGGCGGAAAACCGGATGGGATAATTAATAATAGTGACCTGACCATAATGGGTTCACCTTATCCCGATTTCTATTACGGCATGACCAACCGGTTCTCTTACGGAAATTTAAGTCTTAGCGTTAATCTTGCCGGATCTCATGGAAACCAGATTTACAGCAATGCAATGGTTATTTACAGGCTTATCCGTTCACGAAGCAGAACGTTAACAACCGAATTAAATTATTGGAAATCTGAAGCTGACCCCGGCGATGGAAATACAGTGAGGCCGAATGATAATCCAAGAGGTGGTCTTCGATTAGCAAGTACACGATATATGGACAATGGATCATTTCTCCGTATTAACAACATCACTCTTGGTTATAATCTGCCTAATAGAATTTCCAATGCCCTTTCCCTCGGTTCTCTAAGGGTTTATGCTACTGCTAATAATGCCTTTGTATTCACCAAAAACCGCTCATTCAATCCTGATGTAAGCAACAGTGGAAACGCGCTAACTCCCGGCATTGATGCTAACAACTATCCTTTACCCAGGAGTATTGTTGTAGGATTAAACGTAGGTTTCTAAAACATTCGCTATTACTACCTAATTATTAAAAGATAATGAAAAATATATTCAGCATTACATCAGCGGCATGTGTATTAATGATGTCTTCATGCAGCAAAAGTTTCATAGAAAAACAACCTGTATCATCTGTAACAATTGATGCACTTTACAAAACCGATAAAGATTACCAGGATGCGGTCGTAGGTGTTTACCAGGGATTGCGAACTCCATACCAAAATATGTGGCAATTCGGCGATTTGCGTGGAGACGATGTGTGGATTCAGGTAACTAATCAACCCAGCTCAACAGGTGTAGATGTTTTTTCTATAAACAGCAGCGATGCCCTGTTAAACAATACATGGGCGAATTATTATATAGCTATCAACAGGGCCAATAATATTTTGACAAGAATTGAAAGTGCAGACCCGGCAGTAATTAAAAACAAAGACCGTTATACGGGAGAGGCAAAATTCCTCAGGGCTTTAGCTTATTTCGATTTAGTAAGAATATTTGGCGACGTTCAAATGATTACGAATATTCCAACGATCGATGAAGTTCGTGCTACCCCTCGTACACCTGCTGCAACTGTTTATTCTGAAGTAATTATAAAAGACCTGTTGGACGCAGGCAGTAAATTGCCAATAGCCTATACAGGTGTAGAAGTAGGAAGAGCTACCCGCGGTGCGGCTAAAGCTATCTTAGGAAAAGTGTACCTCACAGTTAAAGATTTTCCAAAGGCTGAAGCTGTGTTACAAGAGTTGACTGCTGCCCCTTACACCTATGCGCTTTTACCTAACTATAACGACTTGTTCGACTACTCGAAGAACGAGCACCATAGTGAATACATATTTGATATTGAGTATGAAGAAGGATTGGGAGGTTTAGGCAGTGTATTCACGAGAAACTCTATGCCGAATGTTACGGCGTTGTTGAATTACTACAATATTAGAGGTGGTTTCAATGAGTCTTTTTCTCCCACCAGGCAATTTGTGAATTTGTGGCAACCGGGCGATTTAAGAAAGGATGTGAGTGTACAGTGCTGCGGTACATGGACAAATCCTACTACCGGGGCAGTTACAACCTTTAGTTCAACCACCAGCCAGTCTTATACAAAGAAGTATATTACAGCTGTAGCAAACCAGGATGATAGCCGCGCAAATTGGAAAGTTACAAGATTTGCCGATGTATTATTAATGCTGGCAGAGGCAATGAATGAAAACGGTAAAACTGCAGACGCCTTAAACCCGTTAAACAAGGTTCGGGTGAGGGCAGGTTTTCAACCATTCACAAGTCTAACTCAATTGGAAGCACGGGATATTATTGCCAATGAACGAAGATTCGAACTTTCCTTTGAAGGCCACAGATGGTTTGACCTTGTAAGAACCGGGAAGGCATTACAGGCATTGACACCTGTTGGAATGAAGGACTACATGACTGTTTTCCCTGTACCGCTAAGCCAGGTTCAGGTAATGAACAATCCGGCTGTTTTTAAGCAAAATACGGGATATAATTAGTATTTGTGAGAAGTGAGTGGTGAGTAATGAAGCAAAAACTCTCACTCACCATTCACCACCGGCAACTCGCTATTACCGCTTTTGTCGGGAAAACTCACGACAATTTTTATGGTTCCAACATTATTGCTATTATCATACATCGTTGCCACGCTCGGTTCAAAGGTGGTTTTTCATAGCAGCGCCGTAAGCGTATTCGAAGTGTTATGCCGCCACCATGAGCAAAGTTATCAGGTCCCTGATCGTAGCCGAAGGGCCTGAGCGTACCCAATGCGCCTGGGCAGCTGTTCGTCTTCGACTTGCAATATTGAAACACAAAGACTTTCGGAAGGAAATTTTATTTAACAAGTTTGGTTTTAAACTAAATAATTATGGACAGAAGAAATTTTATAAAGAATACCAGCGTCTTAGGAAGTGCACTTACTGTTGCCGGTTCGTCAGCCTTTGGCAGCGTATTTACTCCAGCCGAGGAAGAACCTTGGTTTGATAAGTCAATGCGTTGGGCGCAACTCGCGTTTGTAGAAAATGATCCGGGCACCTACGATCCCGATTTCTGGCTCGACTACTTCAACCGCATACATGCAGATGGAGTTTTGTTAAGTGCAGGCGGTATCGTTGCATTTTATCCAACCGATATACCACTACATCACAGAAGTGACTGGATGAAGAATACTGATCCTCTTGGCTACCTCGTAAAGGAGTGCCGGAAGAAGAACAGAACAATTATCCTGCGTACCGACCCACATGCTACCAGGCAAGACATGTACAACGCTCATCCCGATTATATTGCAGTAACTGCGGATGGCCAAAAACGGCGACATTGGGCCAACCCTGAACTCTGGGTTACGTGTGCGCTGGGCCCCTACAATTTCGACTTCATGACAAAAGTTAATAATGAAATCATGGAGCGCTACAAGCCCGACGGTATTTTCTCTAACCGCTGGCATGGACACGGTGTTTGTTATTGCGAGCACTGTAAGAAAAACTTCAAAGCGGCCTCAGGACTTGATCTGCCAACAAAAACCGAACGGCTGGACCCGGTGTACCAGAAATGGTATGCGTGGCACACAGACCGTTTAAAAGAGTTATGGTTCCTGTGGGATGCTGAAATACGCAAAATAAAACCAACGGCAAGGTTTATTCCGAACGGTTTTCCGGATAGAATGTTGACAGGTAAACATTCTGATTTCTTTTTCGCCGATCAGCAGGCGAGGAGGGGAGTAATACCCCCATGGTCGAATGCAAAGGGAGCAAAAGAGCTTCGGGGAGGTCTTGGAATGAAACCGCTGATTGGAATTTTTAGTGTGGGAATTGAAGAAGAATTCCGATGGAAAGATTCTGTTCAAAGCGACGCGGAAATCAGGATTTGGGTAGCCGAAGGTACTGCGAACGGTATGAAGCCTTGCTTTGTAAAGTTTGGTGGAAACATCCTTGATAAGCGGTGGATGCCTGCAGTTGAAAAAATGTACCAGGGGTATTACAAAAACGAAAAGTACCTGCGCAACACGTCACCAGTGGCAAGGGTAGGAATGATATATTCCGAACAGACTGATAGCAAATACGGCGGTCAACCGTGGCAGGAAAGAAACCGGGAACATTCATTGGGAATGTACCACGCCCTGGTAGAAGATCACATGCCGTTTGAAATGGTAAATGATAAATTGCTGGATGCAGAACATTTGAAGCCATTCAAACTGCTGGTGCTGCCAAACATTGCCGCCCTTTCAGATGCCCAATGTGACCAGTTAAGAAAGTTTGTTGAAAGCGGCGGCAGCATCGTAGCTACTTTCGAAACATCACTATACGACCAGGAAGGAAAGGCCAGGACAAACTTCGGTTTATCTGACTTATTTGGCGTTTCTTATGATAATGGTGTTGAAGGACCACTGCGAAACAGTTACCTCAGATTGAAAGCCGATGCCGGTACAAAGCAGTTTCACCCCGTTGTAAAAGGACTGGAAGATGCATATAAGATTGTGAATACTGTGCATAGGGTTAAAGTAACGCCTAAAGGAAGTTTCCCCAGCCCTGTTACTTTAATTCCTACTTATCCTGACCTGCCAATGGAAGACGTTTTTGCAAGGGTGCCTGAAACAGATACAAGGGAACTTTACCTGCGTGAAGTAGGAAAAGGACGCATAGCCTATATTCCGGGCGACCTGGACCGGTCTTTCTGGCAGATGTTGAGTACCGACCATAGCTTACTTCTTCGCAATACAATTCGGTGGGCACTTAACGAGGAACCAATAGTTGGGGTACAAAGCCCGGGAATTATTGACGTTGCAGTTTGGAATCAAAAAAGTTCAATGACTGTCCACCTTGTTAACCTGACAAATCCTATGATGATGAAGGGTCCTTTCAAAGAATTAATTCCCGTAGATGCACAAGTGCGTATAAAGGTTCCGGAAAATAAAAGAGTAACAGGGGTTAGCTTACTTATGAGCGGTACGAAGCCAACATTTGAAAACAAAGGAGGAATGATAACGCTGAATGTGCCGAAGATACTTGACCATGAGATAGTTGCTTTGGATTTAGCCTAGTAAATAGTATTTAAAGGGTGATTTCCGGAAGGTTCAATTGGGGGGTGGGCAGCCCCCCTTTTGTAAATGCTTTGGAATAAAACGCTTTAAGCAGGTACAATTACACCCCGTCAACCTTATTTTCTCTTTTGCTTATCAGGCTATATAAAAATTTTAAGCGTGTAT
The DNA here is from genome assembly GCA_028288485.1 of Segetibacter sp. GTDB lineage: Bacteria > Bacteroidota > Bacteroidia > Chitinophagales > Chitinophagaceae > Segetibacter. The sequence goes on along the minus strand of JAQBNO010000123.1, from coordinate 10,575 downwards.
AAACGGATACTGAAGCTGATAAATGTTTTGCAGATAAAGTGATTGCGACGCAAGAATGAAGCTATGAAATACCAAAGCCCGTATTATAATTCCCGGTAGTTACGAAAACTAATAAATTCAACTAAAATATGAACTGGACACAAGTCATTGATCCTTTTAATAACATCGCCTTGTCGGCTTTGGTGGCAGTAGTGCCTATACTTTTTATATTCTGGGCACTGATCATTAAAAAAATGAAGGGTTATAAGGCAAGTTTAATTGCAGTAGCTATTGCCATAGTTATTGCCATTGTTGTTTATGGAATGCCGGTTCAATTAGCCCTGCTGTCGACCGCTAATGGCGCTTTATACGGATTATTTCCTATTGGCTGGATTGTTATCAGCGCGGTTTTCCTGTTCAACCTGACTGTCGACAGCGGTCAGTTTGAGGTCATCAAACATTTCATGGCTTCGATCACTTCCGACAGGAGGCTGCAGGCTCTGCTGATCGCTTTTTCGTTCGGATCTTTTTTAGAAGGTACGGCGGGTTTCGGGGCACCCGTCGCCATCACTGCTGCCATGCTTGTTGGCTTAGGATTTAATCCTTTATATGCTGCCGGTATCTGCCTTATTGCCAACACTGCGCCTGTAGCATTTGGCGCAATTGGTATTCCGATCACCGTCGCATCGCAGGTAACTTCCATTCCTGAAATGGCCATTTCCCAAATGGTAGGAAGAACATTGCCTATCTTATCGGTGTTACTGCCTTTTTACCTGGTAATTCTAATGTCGGGCTACAAGAAAACAATGGAAATACTTCCTGCTATTTTGGTGTCCGGATGTTCGTTCGCCTTCATACAATGGTTTTCTTCTAATTTCATGGGTCCCGCACTTCCTGATGTTATTGCAGGTATCGGTTCAATTTTAGCACTGATCATTTTCCTTAAGTTCTGGACTCCTAAAACTACCTGGCGATTTGCCAACGAACCGCCGCCAACGTTCAATACAGAGGCCAAATATTCAACCGGCCAGATTGTACGCGCCTGGTCGCCATTTATATTATTAACGATAATGATTGTCACATGGGGCATGCAACCTATTAAAGAAGTGTTCAATGCAGTTGGGCAGGTTCAATTCGAATTCCCGGGTCTGCACAACGTAATAACTGATAAAAACGGAAAAGCGCTCCCTCACATTTATAAATTCAATTACCTGTCAGCAGCGGGCACAGCCATACTGCTTTCGGCACTTATTTCAATCCCCTTAATTGGTCTAAAATTCATTGACGGAGCAAGAATTTTCCTGAAAACATTGAAACAACTCAAGTACCCGTTAATCACCATTGCCTCTGTTTTAGGGTTTGCCTACATTGTAAACGACTCAGGCATAACAATAACTATGGCCGAAGCATTAGCAGGCACCGGTTTCATGTTTCCTTTCTTTGCGCCGGTTTTGGGTTGGCTGGGTGTATTTATTACCGGTTCCGATACTTCGGCTAACGCATTATTTGGTAAACTCCAGGCTGCCACCGCTACTTCAATTGGTGTTGATCCTGTAGTGACGGTTGCGGCCAATGTATCGGGTGGTGTTGTGGGTAAAATGATCTCGCCTCAATCAATAGCTGTCGCAGCCGCGGCAGGTCACCTGGTAGGAAAAGAATCGGAACTTTTCAGGTTTACAGTAAAGCATAGTTTCATTATGCTCATATTTATTTGTTTCATCGTTTTGGCCCAGGCTTATGTATTTAGCTGGATAATTCCTGAGTATGAAATGCTGAGTCAACAAACAACCGCTTCAATTCCCGATTTCGCAAAAGGCTATACCTACCTGTTCATATTGTCGGCAGTTGTGGTTGCCTTTGTAGCAGTAATTATGTTAATGGCAAAAAAGAATAATTATAAAACAAAAGCAGTGGATTTATCTGTAGTAAAATAAAAATTATATGCAAGATTCGTTATTCAAGTACATGAAAGTTGGGCTCGTTCACTTTATGGCTTATCCTGCCACGATAAAAGGTGAAGGACCAATTTTGGAAACCATCAGAAAATTAGCGCTCGATGATTATTTTAATGCAATTGAAATAACCACGATAAAAGATCCTGAAGAGCGGAAGGCGGTTAAGAAAATGCTCGACACATCGCACATGACGGTAGCCTATGGAGCGCAGCCGCGGTTACTTACAACCGGACTAAATATAAACGACCTGAACGAAGAAGGCAGGCTCAAAGCGTTACAAAACCTGAAAGAAGGTATCGACGAAGCGTATGAGATCGGCGCCACCGGTTTTGCATTTTTAAGCGGTAAGTATGAAGAGGCCACCAAAGACGATTCATACCAGGCGCTGATAAAATCGACGAAAGAGATTTGCGCCTATGTAAAGAGCAAAGGAAACATGACAGTTGCACTGGAAGTTTTTGATTATGACGTCGATAAAAAAAGCCTGGTTGGTCCTGCTGATATTGCTCTGCGGTACGCCAAAGAGATCAGGGAAGAGCATGAACATTTTGGATTAATGGTCGACCTTAGTCACATTCCTTTAATTCATGAAACGATTGAAGAATCTCTCTTGCCCGTTAAAGATTATATTATTCATGCCCATATCGGCAATTGCGTTGTTAAAAGCCCCGAGATGCCCGGTTACGGCGACCTTCACCCACGTTTCGGTTTTCCAAATGGTGAAAACGATGTGGATGAAGTAGTGGATTATTTGCGCGTTCTATTGCAAATAGGATTTTTAAATGATAAAAAACCGCCTATCGTAAGTTTTGAGATTAAACCTTTTGGAGATGAAGATCCCGACATCGTTATTGCGAATGCTAAACGTACATTAAACGAAGCGTGGGCAAGGGTTTAGTATTTTTTTGGTACAGGCATTTGTAGTTATAGCGTCATTGTTGCGTCGCATTTCGTTCATCGGCAAACCATTGTGCATCTTTTTCCATTTCACCACGTTTGACCATTCACCATTTCACTGAATCAAAACCAAAACATGAAGATTGTAATACTGGATGGATATACTTTAAACCCCGGCGACCTAAGCTGGGAAGACTTGAAGAAATTAGGGGATGTAGTTGTTCACGACAGAACACCTGCCGAACAGGTAGTTGAACGTGCACAAGGTGCAGAGGTTATTTTTACAAACAAAACGCCGGTAAGCGAAGACGCAATAAACCAGCTTCCTTCATTAAAATATATTGGGGTGCTTGCTACCGGTTATAATATAGTAAACACTGATGTAGCAAAAGCGAAGGGCATCATTGTAGCCAACGTACCTGGTTATGGAACAACGTCGGTTGTTCAAATGACTTTTGCCTTGTTGCTCGAACTATGCCTGCACGTTCAACGGCACAGCGACACGGTAATGGAAGGAAAATGGGCAAAATCCGCCGACTGGTGTTATTGGGATTATCCCCTGGTTGAACTATTAGGTAAAACCATTGGTATTATCGGCTTTGGAAGAATTGGCCAGCAAGTTGGCAATGTAGCCACTGCATTCGGAATGAATATTATCGGGAACAGCAGGAACCGCAGCGATCAGTCTCATCGCCCGAATTTTCGCTGGGCTGAAATTCCTGAGCTGCTGGAACAATCAGATGTGGTAAGCATTCATTGCCCCTTATTTCCTGAAACAAAAGGGCTGATAAATAAAGAGAGCTTACAAAGTATGAAGAGGTCAGCATTCCTCATAAATACTTCAAGGGGACCGATTATAGTGGATGAAGACCTGGCCGATGCTTTAAACAACGATGTTATTGCCGGTGCAGGAATTGATGTTTTATCCGCTGAACCACCTTCAAAAGAAAACCCGCTTTTTGGTGCAAAAAATTGCATTATCACTCCTCATATAGCGTGGGCAACAAAAGAGGCCCGGGCAAGGCTGATGGATATTACGGTTAGTAATCTTGCTGCTTTTGTAAATGGAAATCCTGTTAATGTGGTAAATATATAAAAAAGCGAAAAAACCCCCTGTAGGGGCTTAAGGAGCCTAAAGCTATTCTTGCTGACATTTTTGTTGCAGCACAAGTGTGCGACGCAACGATGAATCATAGTAGCCGCAATGCCGGGTTCATAAGAAATATTACGTGTTTAATAGTGTGAAGTACAATCATGCATTCTACTGAAAACAAAACTTAAAGACATCAATACAATGAGAAGAGTACAACTGCCTTTATTGTTATCGTTTTGCCTGATTTTTATCGGCCCGACGATTACTCCCTCATTTTCTTTTGCCATAAAAGGGAAGGTGGCCATAATTTATAACAAAGAGAATAAAACCTTCCATTTTACTGCTAATGAGATGAAGAAAGAGTTGGAAAAGGGAGGGAATACAGTAACTCTTTCAGATATCGGCGATCTTGCAAAAACGAAAGCACAATACCGCATTGTATTAACAACAAGAGGTACGACTACGTCTGATTCGTTTTTAAACAAAGCCGGTGTTTCTTCGCTGCCACCATCACAGTCTCAAGGATATTCGGTTAGGAAACAAACATATGTTGGTTTTAAAGACTGGTACATTATAGGTTATGATGCGAAAGGCGTATTGTATGGGGGGCTGGATGTAAGTGAAACAATTAAGTTAAAGGGATTTGATGCTTTGAATGAAGTAGACAAAACGCCATTTATTACTAACCGGGGAATAAAGTTTAATATCCCTTTGGATGCTCGTACCCCCAGTTATTCTGATAATGCCGATGCCGCACAACAAAACATTGCCAACATGTGGGATGTGGACTTCTGGCATGAGTTTATCGATGAAATGGCAAGGGATCGTTTCAATATGCTTTCGTTGTGGAGCCTTTCGCCCTTTCCTTCATTAGTAGATGTACCTGAATACCCGGAAGCGGGATTACAGGATGTAAAGAAGACAACCAGTAAATTATTGCCTACAACGGATGCCTGGTTTATGTCTACACCGGCGAGCCTTGCAAACCTGGTTACCGTTAAGAAAATAACGTTGGCTGAAAAAATAAAATTCTGGAATGAAATTATGCAATATGCCGGTGACCGTGGAATAGACTGTTATTTATTTACCTGGAACTTATTCGTATATGGAGCCGAAAACTCAGGCTATGGGTTGACCGATAAAATAACGGACGCAAAAACCAAAGACTATATAAGAAAAGCTACCAAGGCTTTGGTAAAAACGTACCCTTTATTAAAAGGGATAGGTCTAACAGCCGGCGAGAACATGTACCGGTTACGGGAGGCTGATAAAGAAAAGTTCTTGTATGAATCGTATGGAGAGGGTATTAATGAAGCACTTGAAGCAGATCCGGACCGCACATTTAAATTAATTCACCGGGCGCACCAGGCTGATATAACCATTATCAAAACAGCCTTTTCAGGACTGAACCCTAAATGTGTTATGGACTTTAGCTACAAATATTCGGTGGCTCAAATGTATTCTTCTATAGCGCCTCAGTATATTCATGAGTCACAGTTTTTGGAGCATATTGGTAATTCAAAGTTTTATTTAACCGTTCGGGATGATGCATGGTACAACCTGCGTGGAGGAAGTGATCCTGCGTTTGCAAGAGCATATTTTAAGAATATACCACAAAAGAACTTTGAAGGATTTTATGTAGGTCCGGACGGGTACACGTGGGGGAGAGAGTATCTCAGTAAAGCGCCACAAACGCCGAACCAGTTGGTTATTAAAAAACGTTGGTATAGTTTCAAGATTTTGGGCAAACTGTCTTACGACCCAACGACCCCTGATTCTCATTTTGCAGACTTGCTTGCAGATCGTTTCCCCGGTACTAATGGGAAAAAACTGCACGATGCATGGGCAAAAGCTTCACAGGTTATGCCGTGGGTGAATAGGTTTCACAATGAAAGATCACAAAATGATTTTCAATGGTACCCCGAAGGCTGCACCAGCTTTTATGGTTTCCGTGATATTAATAATTTCATTAACAGCAAACCACAAAAAGGCGAGGGGCTGATCAGTATTCCCGAATATGCCGATGCGGTGCTTAGAGGTAAAACAATGGCGGGTACAACGCCGGTACAGGTTGCGGCAAACTTGCAAAAGGCAAGCGACGAAGCTTTAACGTTGGTAACAGGGATGACTAATGTGAAAGACAAGGAATTGCTGGAAACGATCGGGGATATTAAAGCAATGGCATTCCTGGGACAGTATTATTCGAAGAAGATACTCGGTGCTACCCATAAACATCTTTATGATAATGCTGCAAGCCGGGCGCAGAAAATGAAATACAAAGCCGCCGCAATTAAACACCTGCAGGATGCCAGCAGCAACTGGAGAAAGTACGCAAGCCAGGTAAGCAGTTCATACATACCTCAACACTTAACCCGCATGCATTTTACTGTAGATTTCAAAGCAATGCAGGCGCATGTAGACAAAGAAGTAACGATGTTAAACACCCGGCTTCCGCAAGGCGGGTTAGACATGAAACCACCTTTACAACAATTAGAAGTGGTTTTTTCTAATCATTCCAACTATTACTTCTGGCACCTCGACAAATTAGGTCTGCCGGCAAACTGGTCGTCCTATAAATACGTGGTTTTGCAAGTGTTTGCCACCAGCCAACAACCCTTCGATCTAATTGTAGGAACAGGCAATGATACACTTATTAAGAAAGGTATTAAACCTGTTGAAAAGGGTTGGACGAGGATAGTTGTTCCAATAGAAACATTCAAACCATGGATGGCGAAAACCGAAAATCTGGTAACTACTTACAAAGAAGCTGCTTATGCACCGGTTCCCCTGGACGAAGTTCTAGGAATAGGTGTATCAATTGAAAAACCTGTAGGATACCCGGTGCTCGAAATTCGGTCCATAAAACTTTCAAAAGAAGAGTTGGAAAAAAGTACTGTCTCTTCCGGTCAATAAAAACGTTTATGCCAGTCATGAAACTAAAAGCGGTCATATTATACTTATTGTTGTTCGTTGTTGTGTTTGCAACGAGCCTAGATGAAGGATTTGCGCAGCAAACAACAATGGCTAAAAATGGAAGTCAGCTTAACAAGCGAAAAATTGGAGACCCGCTTGCGAACCTTCCAAAGAATATTGAAGTGCTGACTTTGTTTGGAGAACGTGCAGATATTTCACCCGATAATAAAAGGGTTGCCTATATGGCCAAAACGTTTGGGGATGCGATGGTGGTTGATGTGAAAACAAAAGCCATCACCTGTTTAACCTGCAACATTCCGGCCGCTGCGTTTTTGCGGGTGATGCATTTATCAAACGGAGATTATTTATTAATCGGGCCTGACAAGTTTGAAAACACACAGGTTAGCAAAAAGAACAGCGACTTATATTATTTGAGCAAAGCTGAAGGTTCGAAACCTGTTAAGATAGGGCAGAAGGTAAGCGAGGGAGTGGCCCTTTCAAAAACAAGTATGAAAATAGCGTTCACCGAAATGTCTTCTCCCGGAAACCCGGAAGTATTTTCTAAAATAGTGATGGCAGATCTTGATCTTTCAAATGGAACGCCAAAGCTCGTCAACAGAAAAACAGTAATAGAAAGTTCCGATAAAACATGTACAGTGGAAGCGCAGGACTTCTACGAAAATGATACCAGGCTGATTTTCTTTTGTTATGTTCCTAATGGTGCTTTCGATGTAAAAGGCCTTGATCTTTCAACTAAACAGGTAACTAATTTTTCCAACAAACCAGATGCTTTTAATGAGCCTGAAGGTATTTTTCCGGGCGGTAAATACACAACGGTTGAAATGGACCGGCAGTGTGAATGGTTGGGAGGACTGCGGGGCTCGGGCAATTTGGATATCTGGAAAATGAAGCTGGACGGTACAGGAAAAGATCTTGTACGGCTTACCTACTTCAACGATTATGAAGGCGGAAAGGCGGCCAATCCTGTTGTTTCTACAGATGGAAAGTTCATGGCTTTCCAGGCGGCAAAGTCTACAGATCCCCCGGGAATGGGACACGGGTTGCTGTTGTATTGGTTTAGCCAAACTCCCAAACCCCGTAAAGGGGGCTTAAAGAACTAAATTCGAGGTGCATACTGGAATGCGAATGATAGTTAATGTTGAAATGAAGATGTGTTAGAACCATAGACAAATTCTCGAGTACCGGCTGGCCTCCTTCTGGTAAAGGAGAATGACCGAGCCTGCCCGGATAAATTCATTGAGCCCGGGATGAGGTCGAGCCGCAAGAATACATAAAAGTACAAGTGTGCCCCACGCCCGTTCGAACGGATTATTCATCCCGGCGGGCCGCAAATGCTTCTTTAAAGAACAAATGATGGTACGTTAAAAAACTAACACCAGAAACAAATAAAACGAACCAATAATAAAATTTGTAGCGATTAAACCGAGCCATAATGAGAAAAATTTCGTCCTTTTTAATTTTTTGTGTAGCCATCATTGTGGCATCCTGTAATTCCGCCAATCATTCCGCTAAATCAACAACCAATACCGGGGTTGACCTTTCAGGAATTGATCCGGGCCGTTACGATACTACCTGGTGGAACCGGGCACCTTACCGGTTAGTGCAAACGAATTTGCGTGAAATTGATGCGACTATGGACGTTGATGCTTACGTGCAATCAATGGTAGATGCATCGGCTAATATTGTCCTGATAAATGTTGGTGGTATTGTTGGTAACTACCCTACAAAACTTCCATATCATTACAGGAACCCCTTTATGAAAGGCGACCTTGTAGGCGACCTGATTAGGGGACTTCATTCCAAAGGCATAAAAGTGATTGGTCGTTTTGATTTTAGTAAGATCAATGAAACACTTGCAGCTAAAAAACCGGAATGGCTCTATGTATCAACGGCAGGCAAAAATGTAAACTATAATGGCCAGGTACATACGTGTCCGAATGGCGGTTACCAGCAGGAATATGGCATGGAAATATTGAAAGAAGCCATTACAACTTACCCGCTCGATGGTATTTTCTTCAACATGATCGGTTATACAACTTCTGATTATAGTGGAAATTATTATGGCATTTGTCAATGCGAGAACTGTAAAAAGAAATTTCACGATTCTACCGGTCATACTTTACCGGTAAAAGCAGATATGAACGATCCGGTTTTCAGGGAATACAACGCATTTAAAAAAACAACCGCCGACAAGCTTTTTAAGCAAATAGGAAATCATATTAAAACTTTGAATCCTAAAATAATGATCAATACCTATGCCGATGCAGGTGTTGATATGATCGCCAGCGAATCAGGAGCAGAGCTCACCCCTGAATACGAATGGAATTACTCGGCAACCGATAATGTTAAGCGGGTACTTGGTTCTTACAAAGACAGGTCGCCCGGCAACCTCCTCATTTACTTCCAGGCAATTGGCTACCGGCATGTTGGTACTTCTCCAAATATGGCAAAAGTATGGATGCTTGAAAATATGCTGCACGGCGCACCGCTTGGTTTTGTAGTTGTAGGTACCCTGGTAAATTATGAAGACCGTATTTTTATTCCCACACTTAACAACCTGTACGGCTTCCACAAAACCAATGAGAAGTTGTTTACGAATGTGCAGGCGGTAAACAAAATTGCATTGATAAGGGGCTCACGCGACGAATATGAAGGCATGATAAAGTTACTCACTGAAGAACATATTATGTACGACATCATCGATCCTGCAGTAATAGGCACGAGCAGGATGCCACGCCAACTGGAAGAGTACGAAGCCCTTATTCTTGGCGACGTTAGTGATATGGATGATCGGCTTGTTTCTGCTATTGATACCTATGTAAACAACGGCGGTAAAATATTGTCGACCGCATTTACTTCAACAAAAGATGCTTTAGGAAAACCATTGAACAGCATTCGCTTGAAATCGTTCGGTGTAAATCCTTCTTTCGAGACTTTTAAACGTGCTAAATCAACGTACCTTAAAGTATCGGATAACGACAAGGCTTCCCTTGGGCAAAAGGAGTTTAAAGACTTCAGCATCATGATGACTTATTCCGATTTTCTACAGTGCACAACTTCCGGCGCCGCAAAAGGTTATATGAAATTTTTACCTGCCACAAGGTTCGGCCCTCCCGAGAAATCGTATTACACACAGGAGAATATCACCAACTTTCCGGGCGTCGTCAGTAATACATATGGTAAAGGAAGATCCGTTTTTATTCCGTGGGAGCTGGGTTCACAATATCTCTTCAAAGGACATTATATGCACCGTGCAATGTTTGTTTCTGCACTGCAAAACCTGCTAAATGTTGAACGAACAGTGGTAACAGATGCTTCGCCGCTGATCGAAATAACACATTTAGCAAACCGTAATGGCGCCTTTGAATGGCTCGGTTTGATCAATCATTCCGGCCAGGTCGGCGGTTCATTACGCGAGCCCGTTACTATACATAATACCAATATTCGTTTCAAACCAACAAAACCTATAAAAGAACTAAAGCTGATGAGGTCCGGTACAACACTTAATTTTAAGCAGGTAGATGGATGGGTTGAATGCAACGTACCACAGTTGCACGATTTCGACATGCTGCTTTGCCTTTACAATTAGAAGATTTGAAGTTGTATTTTTATGATACCGGCATTCATATTCCATAGCATCATCGTTGCCACGCTCGGTTCAAAGATGGTTTTCCAATCTTGCGTGGTAGGTTCTACGCTCAAGGTACCCGAGGGTTT
>JAQBNO010000121.1 GCA_028288485.1 Segetibacter sp. | reverse complement strand
AAAAGCAGGAACTGATTTTCTGATTTCAATACCAGCTTTTTCAACTACGGGCATCATCGTTGCGTCGCAATCCTTTCATCGGCATCGCGAGTAGCAGCAAAAGGATAATCTTAGTTATTTCTTGTTTTCCACATTTTCAGTCGTTCAAAGATCCTTTGAGTACGAATTGGGCTAATGGCTGTGCACCCAGCTCAAAAAAATCAACCAGGGATAAGTGTGATAATCAATTTATAAAAGCATAAGCTCCAAATAAAAGGAGGAGACGGTGTTTTTAATACTCTCGTTTTTCAACACAATACCTGCAACTTCTACTAATCCTCCGCACCGCTTTCCTATATCATTGTTTTGCTGAATAGAATTACACTAAGTACAAGAGTGCGACGCAAGAATGCACAATACTATTCCAACACCCGGCCCATAAAAAGCTTTTCCACTGTTGTTGCTAACAGTATTAACCATTATACGAGGCACATATATACTTCTTCTATAAATCTTGCCACAAATAAAAAACCCCGCCAAAGCGGGGCTAATAAAACAACAATAAATAAAACGATGTTTTAAGAGTTATCGTCACTTTTTTTGTTATCCGACCTGTAATAATTCTTTTTCGCATCGCTGATCGCATCCTCTTTCTGGTGTTTCAGGTCGCGTACCTTCTGCTTTTTCTCATCCTTGCTCAAACTCTTGTCGTCCTTAACTGTGTCTATCTGGTAGTCGAAATCTTCTTTAATATCTTCTATCTGTAGGTCAAGTTGTGACGGCCTTGGTTGAACGCGCTGGAAACGATTAAACGGATCATAGAAGGGATCATAAAACGGGGATCCATAAAAACGTCCGTATCCGTAGCCGAAAGCAGGCGCATAAGCATACGGAGCAATCACAGTAACGCGTGGCCTTACATAATGAACCGAACCACCGCCTCCCCGAATATTTCCTCCGCGAAATGTTCCTCCAATCTTAGGTTGAGCTGAAGCCCCTAATGTTAGTCCTATTGCGAACAGTATTATCAGTAACTTTTTCATAATTAATTTTTATACCTGCATACCTGCAATTTTGATGCAATTGGTTGAAGGATAAAGGTTTTATAACGGTTTTGTAACAGTTGAGTTATAGAATTGTTAGCATCAATTGCATGAGCAGCAGGAATGACAGAAGTCGAAAAGAAATTAAAAAAAATGTCAGTTTTCCCACCATTTTTTGGCACATTGGTTATCCTATCGGCATACGTGCTGTAAAAAGCCACTTAAAGACATTGTCGGGTACCATTACATATTTATCTTCCGAAATATAGACTTTGTTTCTCTATCTTGTAGAATGATATCTTGTACTTTATAAAATCTTTTTTTTAATTATAATTTTTTTATTTAGTTTAACTGCGGCTTTCAAAACCAACTAACTGAATATGCTCACCCTTAACGAGTCTGTTAAAACTGCCGTCGAAATTGCACAATCGATTGCTAAAGAATATTTCAACGCTACTTTTTCCTCTCCACATTTGTTAATGGCACTTTTGCATAAGCAGGTTGGATTAAGAAAATTTCTTGATTCTATCGGCAAAGACAGTAACTATATAAATGAATGGGCAGAAGTCAGGCTTGAAGAGCTTCCGAAAATAGCACAGGTAAAAGAGAACGTAACTGGCGATAAAGCTATTCAACGCATTTTTGAAGAAGCAGATAACATACGCATCAAATTAGGATTGGATTCAATCACCCCAATTTGCGTGTTGACTGCAATGGCAAAACCGGGCATTGGATTTACCGCAGATGAACTAAAATCTTTCCCTATTAAAGAGCGGGAAATTTTAGATCTGTACCTGAAAGAAGGTGAAATACAACATGCAGTAGCGCCCGGGAGTGAAACAGCATCTGGAAAAAACGGAAGCGGAGGCTTTCTTCTCAAGTATTGTATAGAACGGACTTCGCTGGCAAAAGAAGGAAAAACCGATCCTATCATCGGGCGTGATAAAGAGACCAGGATGATGATGGAAATACTTTGCAGAAGAACGAAGCCCAATGTTATTATTACAGGTGAGTCAGGCGTAGGAAAAACTGCGTTGATTGATGGTTTTTCACTTGATATTGTCAACAATGCAGTTCCAGGCCAATTGGCAGATTCCAAAGTTTTTGAACTTGACCTGGGAACGTTGATCGCGGGTGCGGCGTATAAAGGAGAAATAGAGGACCGTATTAAAAATATTATAAAAGAGCTGAAGCAATTAGATAAAGCGATTTTGTTTATAGATGAAATACATATCCTGTTAGATAGTAAAGGTTCTCTTGGTGCAGGCGTGGCCAATTTGCTTAAACCTGAGTTGGCCAGGGGTGAAATTACTTTAATTGGTGCAACAACGAACGATGAATACCGGAAGTTAATAGAACCGGACCAGGCCTTTTCAAGACGGTTTGAAGTATTGAATGTGGTTGAACCGGAGACAGAAGCTGCTGTTAAAATGCTACGACGCTTAACATCAAAATTTGAAGACCATCACCAGTTAAAAATTGATAAAGATGCTGTTTCGCAATGTGTGCAATTAGCGAAAAGATATATTAAAGACAGGAGGTTACCCGATGCGGCGATTGACCTGATGGATAGAACCATGGCTGCTATAAAGCTAATGAAGGAGACATCGGGGCAGGACTTGCAAAACCTGAAAGCTGAATTTGAAGCGGCAGTAAAGGGAAAGGATCAGTTGGAGAATGGGGAAGTCTTCAACGAATACAAATGGATCTATTCGTTATTAAAAAGCAGGGTTAGTCCGGTTTTAATAGGAAAACTGAACGATGAAACTCAACCTGACAAATTCGAGACGTCGGAAGAGTATGAAAAATACCTGGCGGAAACGCTTGATAAGCTGATTACACTAGCTGAACATACAATTGAGAGTGTGACAAAGGAAGATATTGCAGCAATCATTTCTTATAAAACAGGCATTCCGTTGGGGAAGATCCAGGCAGGTGAGAAAGAAAAGCTGATGAACATGGAAGCCCACCTGAAAAAGCGTGTAATCGGGCAGGACCACGCCGTAAAAGCGTTATCGGAGTCGATTTTAGAATCACGTAGCGGACTTAATAAAAAAGGACAGCCAATTGGTTCCTTCTTCCTGTTAGGGCCAACCGGCACCGGCAAAACAGAGTTGGCAAAATCGATTGCAGAGTTTTTATTTAACGATGAAACTGCAATGATCAGGTTCGACATGTCGGAATTTAAAGAGGAGCATTCTGCGGCTTTATTATATGGAGCGCCTCCGGGTTATGTAGGCTATGAAGAGGGTGGTATGTTGGTAAATAAGATAAGACAGAAGCCTTACTCGGTCCTATTATTCGACGAAATTGAAAAGGCTCACCCTTCTGTATTTGATACATTTTTACAGATTCTTGACGAAGGCAAAATGCACGACAGGCTCGGCAAAGAAGGCGACTTCTCCAATTCACTCATTCTGTTTACCTCGAACATAGGAAGTGAATGGATCGCCGAACAGTTTGACAAAGGTCAGATGCCCGGATCGAATAAGCTTGTTGAAATAATGACAAAATACTTCCGTCCTGAGTTTCTTGCACGTCTTACTGAAATTGTTCCATTTGCTCCTATAAACGAAAATAGCTTAGTACGAATATTTGAAATACAATTGCGCGGATTATTAGAAGCATTAGACAAGCAGGGAATTGAATTCTCCATTAGTGATGAAGCTAAAATAATGCTTGCAAAAAACGGCTTTACCCCAAAATATGGTGCCCGTCAAATCTCGGGAGTTATAAGAAATCAACTGCGGCGTCCTATCTCCAAATATATTATTTCAGGTCAGTTATTGAAGGGAAATAAAGTTAGCGTGAACAGAAAGGAAGAAGCCGAAGAACTCGAATGGGCCATTAACTAACCTTTTTTTAAACTCTCGGGGCATTTGATAATTTACTATTTTATATATTAGGAAATCTTATCTAAAACTTATATCTTTTCTTTTCAATTCTTAAAGCTTTAAATTAAAAACTTATGTTTAACTATGATTTAGGCGGAAACGCAGTGAACGTAGAAGTCTCTGAAGCTATGGCAGAGATCACGCCTAACAAAACACTCTTTATCCAGAAACTAACTGCTGACGAACCGATAAGACCACAAGTGGTTAATATCCAGACAGTAGATCAGGCATTTGACTATTTTAAGCCGAATGTGGACGTCGAATTTTCTAAACAGGATGGGGCAACTACTGAAGAAAATCTTAAATTTTCAAACCTTGGTTCATTTAGCTTAAAAAATATCGTGAATGAGAGTAAATATCTTAAGAGCGTAAACCTTGAGAATGAATCTTACCTGAAGATCATGAAGCAACTTAAAACTAACAAGGCCTTGAAAACAGTGGTTGAAAATCCTGAAACTAAAGAGGCTTTTGTTAACGCATTACGTGCGCTCGCCCTCGAATTAGAAGCAAAGGATTAGTCTTCATTTTCATGTATCAATCTTATCCTGGTCCCTGCTACAAACGTATTCTCATTCCTCTCTTAACCTAAATAATTACAAAATAAATATAT
Source organism: Segetibacter sp. (assembly GCA_028288485.1). Taxonomy (GTDB): domain Bacteria; phylum Bacteroidota; class Bacteroidia; order Chitinophagales; family Chitinophagaceae; genus Segetibacter. The sequence continues at coordinate 26,378 of JAQBNO010000121.1, read as the reverse complement.
GGCAGCAAATTCACTTGATGCGCTGGCTCAATCTGCGGAAGGAGCACTAAAAACATCAGATACTTTAATATCCACCGACGTCCCTGCAATTGAAACGTCGTTGAACAAACTTGCACGTGTAGGTGGATTCGACATGCTGGAAGCAACAGTTGAAGGCCTTCAAAACCTAAACCCAGAACGTAAAGCGCGGAAAAAGATTTTTCTGACTGACGAAGGTAAAAAGGCAGAAAGAGAAGATTTAAAAGGCAAGCTCATAATGTGGATAGAACTATTATCGGCACATAACAGTGTTTCTTCAATGGTCGATCTTTGCACAGAAAAAGCTGAAGCAAGTGAAGCTAACCTGAAAGAGAATTTAGCTAAAGTATTAGAATCTACAAAGGAGCTGGAACAATCTTATCGCTCAGTTTCCCTTTTTTACAAGAATACAGAAGGAGACAAGCTAAAAAATGTAGCGCTAATGAACGCTTCAATAGACCAGTTGACTGACCTTGATAATTCACGTTTTATTGACCATGTAGGTGAAGAACTTAAACAAAATTATGATCGTTTAGACTTGCGTAATAACTATTCGTTATTAGTTATACCAGGATACCTGAAATCTAATAAAGTAGTAGAAAAGTGGGGCAAGATCGCCTACAGTAACAAGGTAATGATGGTTACTGATTTTGAAAATCTTGAAAACCCAGATGACGTTCTTGACCTTTTTACAGAATCAAACCTTACGAGTGCAGATGCATTTAAGTCAAATGTTGTAATGACTTGTAATTACCTTGTCGGGCGAGGGAAAGTAGCAGAAGTAGGTGAAGAAGAAGACTTGTATGTACCGGGTTCAGCAGCACTGGCCGGAAAAATGTACAAAACATTGATGTCGCAGGTAACAGCAGGTAAAAAACACGGCAGCATGAATGAAGTGGATGCCGTTCGCTTCGATCTCAAGAAAAGTGAGATCTCCCAAATGGAACGCGTAGGGCTGGTTCCAATGGTTAATGAATATGGTAAAGTAATGGCCTTTTCCGCCAAAACTCTGTTCAATGGAGATAATCTTGGTCTTCAAACTTATTCAGTTGTGAGGGTTTTCGATTATATAGCAAAAGTACTGGTTGATTTCTTAAACCGTCGTGCTTTTGAAAACTGGACTTCATTAACAGAAAAAGACTTAAGACAGCAAATTATTAAGTTTCTCGATGGTATAAAAGGAGCAGATAAACTAATTGAGAACTTCAAAATATTACGCTTTGAAAGGGACGATATACAAAAAGACCGGATTTATCTCGATATCAACATTACCCCTTATTTCCCTGCAAAAAGTTTTGTAGTAAAATTAGACGGCCAGAAGGGTGATGATGGAGCCGAATGGAATTCAGAGTATGCGCAGAAATAATTTCGTTTCCTGCACACTCAAATTTTACCGCTTTATCAGAATTGCAAAAGTGTTCGTATAAGCAAAGGATGTAGAGATTGGTGGATGTAATGTTGCGTTATAGAACAGTTTCTTAATGGTATTAAGTAAATCAAGGGATCATTAAATAATTTTAAAATACCCTTGTTTAAATCCGGTTATTTCTCTTTATTTAATCTTTCAAATCCACTCACTATTTTTTCATTATTTAAAAACTAAATTTTATGGCATTTAAAGCAACATTCGAAGCAAAAGGCAAAAAATTTGACGTCCTTTCGTGTAGTTATGCATTCAGCAGAAATATTGATCACAAAGGCAGGCCTTCCTCTGATACCAGTGGAGGAACAATAAACCTTGCCCTTGAATCCACCGACGATACAACTTTACTAGAATCAATGTTGAACACAGCAGAAAAAGGCATGGATTGCAGCGTCGACTTTCAACAAAACGACTCCACTCAAAGCTTAAAGAAGATCGAGTTGAAACAGGCGTACGTTATTCAATATTCTGAAAGTTTTTCTGACGGTGCTCCCATGGTTTACCAGGTTACTCTTTCAGCAAAAGAAATTAAGATGAAATCTGCAGAGTTGAAAAATGAATGGCCTGATAAGAGTTAGTATTCTATCTTTTGCGGGATTACAAAAATTTTTAATTACCAGCTAAATGAAACAATTCTATTTGACGGATTATTTCATTTAGCTTTTTGCTTAATAAAAAGAAAATCTCATCGTATGGTGGTGTATAATGTTGTGGCAAAAATTGAAATTGATGGATCGGCCATTAAGAACTATTATAGTGTTCAAATTAAACAGCGTTTTAACGAGCACCATGAATTTTCTATTAGATTACCATATGATGTCATAGAAAAAGAAGGAGATTTTAGTCTTAATAATGTAAAGAAACTAATTGGTAAAGTAGCCATTATCGGCCTGGAAAGAGGTAACGGAAAAGTTTTAAATGAGTTCAAAGGAATAATTTCAAACGTGGGAATTGAACAGGTTGATACCTACCATAGTGAAATTATTTTAAAGGGATATAGCCCAACCATAATGATGGAAAACGGAGCTCATACTACTTCTTTTTCGCAAAAAGATCTTAGCAAAATAGCCAAAGAAGTAATGAAAGATGTATTAACTGAATGCAAGGTTAATATAGCTCCCGCTTACAAAACTCCCATAAAATACTTTACCCAATACAAGGAAAGCAATTTTTCGTTTTTAAACCGCATCTCTGCAGAGTTTGGCGAGTGGTTTTACTATAATGGAAAAGAGTTGTTCTTTGGTAAGCCGGCGATGCTAAAAGATATAGACCTCGTATCGGGAGAAGATGTGACTAGCCTTCAGCTTAAGCTGCAGTTACTTCCGGCTTCTTTCAAAACTATATCTTACCAGTCTAAAGAAAATACTACTGCAATAAGTAAAAGTCCTTCAACTGCAGATGGTTTAGGAGAATATGGAAAGTTTGCTTTAACTGAATCAGGCAAAATTTTTAGCGAGGTAACAAATCCTAATGTAAGGCCAAGAGTTGATACCGGCGCAGAACTTGATAACTTTTTAAAAACACAAAAAGCTGCTATTGCAGCTGAACTTGAAGTAATAAGCGGCACAAGCATTAACCCGGAAATTAAACTGGGCTCGGTTGCCACCATTAGTATTTGTGAAAGAGTTAATAACAACTTTTCTAAAAGGGAACATGGAAAATTTCTTATAACGGCTGTAACGCATGAAATATCTGAAAATGGCAACTATAAAAATAGCTTTGAAGGTTTGCCGGCTTCAGTTAAAGTAGTACCTGTTAAAAACAGGACGCCACCGGTTGCAGAATCGCAGGTTGGAGTTGTAACGAGTAATAGCGACCCCGAGAATTTAGGCAGGGTAAAAGTTCGTTTGTTGTGGCAGGAAAACGGTACTACGGATTGGATAAGGGTATTAACTCCAGATGCAGGTTCTGGCGGGAAGAGTCAAAAAAACCGCGGGTACGTTTTTATTCCAGAAGTAAATGACGAGGTTATAGTAGGGTTCAGGTACAATGATCCAGACCGGCCTTTCGTAATTGGCAGCCTTTTTCATGGAAAAAATGCTGCTGGTGGCGGGAAAGACAATAAAATAAAAACACTCGGAACCAATAGTGGCAATACCATCACGATGGATGACGATAAAGGCAGCATGTTTTTGGAGGATGCCAAAGGCAATAGTGTACTGATCGATGGTGCAGGAAAGATTGTTATTAACTGTAGTGAGCAAATAGAATTAAAAACAGGCGACAGTTCGATAATAATGAAAAAAGATGGCACTATACAGATTACAGGCAAAATGAAGGTAGAAGTAAAAAGTGACCAAACTGTTGACATAGAAGGAACGTCTAAAGTAGGTATAAAAGGAACTAATATAGCCGTTAATGCAAATGCAAATCTTGACCTGGCAGCTAACGCTAATCTCTCTGCTAAAGCGAATGCGCAGTTGGCATTAGAAGGAACCGCAATGGCTAAGCTGTCGTCTGCGGCAATGGCTGAAATTACAGCTGCATTAGTAAAAATCAACTAATATTAAATCAAATAGTCATGCCCCCCGCAGCGAGAATATCAGATATGCATGTATGCCCGATGGTAACACCCGGCGTTGTTCCCGTTCCGCACGTTGGTGGCCCCATTCTGCCGCCGGGTGCTCCCACTGTTTTAATTGGTGGGCTACCAGCAGCTACCATGGGCGACATGTGTACCTGCGTTGGACCTCCTGATTCAATTATAAAGGGTTCAGCAACAGTAATGATCGGTGGTAAGCCGGCGGCCAGGATGGGAGATACAACTGCACATGGTGGTTCCATCATTCTGGGAGCCCCTAATGTTATGATTGGGGGCTAATGCATGAAATAGGGAATGGAAATCTGGTAGCAGGCGGGAGATCTTTGATCTGGCTTTTGTTGCTTACGGTTAACCGGAACGTTCAACTAAACGGTATCATTTCAGCAAAATTTTCTACATCCTTTCGGAAACGAAAAACCAGTTTTCGTAAAGAGAACTGATCTTTTGTTACACAAGTGCAGGTCCTTTTTTTAACTTGGGCGCGTCCCTTTCAGGTTTCATAAAAGAGGAGTCTTTAACCCTTTAAAACGGTTGGAAAAAGTACCACAATGCATTTTGCAGTACAAGTGAGTGACACAACAATGTGTAATTTTTATTCAATGGATGGTTACCAAAACATTCTATTACTACTAAATATAAGTAGTCACACCTATATCGCAGCTAGTCGCATTTTCGCGGTCGTCTGTTAGTACTAAACCTCTTTCGGAAGCCAGTAAATCATAATCCATTACTATATCCATTTCAGCAGGAAGCAAATAATCGCAGAGCATTTTTACCACCCTTTCCTGCTGCATATGCCCGATAAAATCCTTTAACTGTTGACTTGTTAATGGGCCAAATGTTATAACCATTTCCGTAGCTCCAACCTCCGTGGCATCGCCTGTTACCAGGTCGACCCCTAACATGCTTTGTCCCAGGCCACCGGCAAATACTACTCCCTGACTATCCGAATTTTTTTGATTTTTCTTATCTCTTATTCTTAGTTGGGCAGGCGCCATGAACATCTGTTCAAATAATGTTTCGATCACTTTCCAATCGTCGCGGATCATGTGAATGATCGGCAGGAACTGTAAGAAAATATTTGCCTGTAAAACGTTCAGGTACTGAAAGATTTCCCAATGCGATGAAAATATATTTACCAGCTGGTTGAAGTGAAATTTTTTGTCTAGCTGGTTTTCGTATAATGCAATTTGTACCCGTACGTTGTATAAACCTGCATCAAAGGGCAAAAAGAATTTTCTGGCTTCTCTCTCTTCTACCCGGTGACGTTTAATACTGTCGATCACCTGTTGCTCTGTCCGGCTGTAATCGTGCGAAATAGGACTATGAAACAATCCTTCGGGTAATTTATCGTATAGACCTTCTTTATGAGTCCTTATCAGCGTGTACTCCTTATTATCATATTCCGAAACTTCTTCCAGGATAGATTCAATGTCTTTTCGCTGTGGGCGATGCATAGCGCCGAGGGGAACAATTAAAATGCGATCGGCAGCAGTATTGTTTTCGATTAACTCAGCGGCGATGACTTCAGCCCTGAAGTCGGTACCAATACCATTTAATTCTGAAGGAAAGAGGTTATTAAGATCCATGAAAGAACACGTTTTTATTATTCCTTATTGTATAGCTATTGTTTAAGTTGTGTTGATCCATTATGAATAGCCCCATTTCTTCATAATTTCCAGGTCTTCTTTTGCACATGCCATTGGTGTTTTGCCCTGGTAAGATTCCTGTTCTATAATCAGGTGTTTTGCCCCTCCTGCTTTTTTAACGAAGTCTAAATTTCCTTTTACATCAATGATACCCTTTCCTAATACTGTACTTTCATATTTTTCGTTGGCATTTTCGCTTTTGATTTCATCTTTTACATGCAACGACTCGAAGCGCCCCGGGTATTTTTTTATTATATCGTCGGCTTTAGCGCCACCGTTGTATAAATTGCCCATGTCTAATTGTTGCATGACTAAATTAGGATCAGTATTTTTTAGTATGATATCGTAGACAGTCATGTCGTTCAAAACCTGGCTGAATTCAAAATCGTGGTTATGGTAACCGAATTTCATTCCTGATTTTTTGCACAATTCACCGCTCTTATTAAATACTTCCATGTAGCGCAAAAGATCATCGTATGTCTTACGCAAACTCTCATCCAGCCAGGGACTAATTACAAACTCCTGCCCCAGTATTGCGGCATCTACAACTGTTTGTTTCCACAGATCGGTAAATTCTTTTTTATCATTGTCCCAATGTTGCTTGCCCATCACAGTATGACCACTGGGCATTTTCAATCCCAGGCCATCTAAAAGTTTCCGGAATTCAGTAGGAGCATATCCGTAAAACTTACCGTTCACATAGTTTGCATGTTCAACATACTTATAACCCATTTCAGCCAGTTGCTCCAGTGTGCCGGAAGGATCCTTTTTCATGTCATCGCGTATCGAGTAGAGCTGTATCCCAACAATCTGTTTTGTTTTTTTCCGGGCAAACGCCTCATTCGGCAGCACAGCAGCTCCCGCTATAACAAAAGAACCACTTTTGAGGAAAGCCCGTCTTGAAGTTTTCATTCTTGTTATTTATGATTAACCATCCGTTCAGGCTTCAATTTACTGTTATTTCTGTTCATTTTCTTTTTCTTCACTCAACCACACTACCTTTTGTTCTGACTTGTGAGGCTGACTCACTATGTCGCCATACAATTCGGGCCTCCTGGCTTTTTTATATCGGTAACCTCCCGCTTCAACAAGCTTAGCAGGCGTGCAAACCGCGGTGGCAATATCATCGCCGAGTGTACGACATTCAGCTATTACATCTCCAAAAGGATCTATTATCATTGAGCAGCCATTCTTGAGCTGGTCATCGTCCATACCTATAGGGTTCGAAAAAACAACAAAAGCAGCATTATCATAAGCGCGGGCAGGCAACCATTTCATCAGCCAGCCGCGACCTTTCATTCCGTCGAACTCAAGATGAAGTGAAGTGGGATCGTTTTCCCTGTTCTCCCATAACTTAGGATCGACAAAACCGGCACCGGGCCGTGTGGAAGGTGTGCACATGGTTACGTGCGGCATAAACATGATATCGGCCCCCAATAAATTTGTTGCCCTTACATTTTCAAAAATGTTGCTGTCGTAACAAATGAGAATACCGCACTTCCAACCTTCCAGTTCAAATACAGTATACGAATCTCCTGGTGTTAAATGGGGGTTTATAAACGGATGAAGCTTGCGGTGTTTTGCAACCAGGCCGTTCTTATTGACGCAAACATAGCCTTTATACAATTTGTCGTCTTTATCTTTTTCGAACAGTCCAGCTAAAACAGTTATATCAAATTTTCCTGCTATTTCAGTAAGCCTTTGCACACTTTCTCCGCCGGGTATATATTCTGCAAGCTCCAGCATCTGGTCTTTCGACAAATGCCTGGCAAAAGTGTAACCGGTAATTGAGCATTCATGAAAAGCGACGGCTCGTGCGCCTTGTTGTGCCGCTTTTTCGGCCAGCTTTTCAATTACACCAAGGTTATAGTTTTTGTCTCCACTTTTATTTTCAAATTGGGCGGTCGCAATCTTTATGTTTTCCATGGTAATGTTTCTATGTTATAGATTTCTTTGCACCAATAGCATGGCTATCTATTAATGTTTTGTAAATCGAATTATGAGGAAATATTTTTAGTTTAAAGTTCGAATAAAGATGTGAAATTCCAGCCACTTTTGGCACCTAATCTTCCGGCAATATGCTAAAAACTTAAATACTATTATAGAGATTGACTTAACTATTAGCTCATGCGTTTGCTGGAAACGCATTTATTAGCGCAGGTAAAAAAACATCAGGATCTAAACAATTACCTTTTTCAAGAGCCAGGCGCACAATTACCAGTTTCCGGGATGGAATCACCCAAATGTACTGTCCTTCGTAACCCTGGCACCTGAAACAGTCTTCAGGAACATGAGGATACTTCCTGGTAGAAGGATCAGTACTTTTTCCTTCATTTAACCACCAATGTGCCCCATACTTTCCTTCATTTGGTGTCGATTTTGCGGGAGTGGCAGTGGTAGTAAACTTTACCCAACCTTCGGGTAAGATCCTTTCACCGTTCCAAACGCCATCGTTCAGATACAGTAGTCCAAACCTTGCCCAATCTCTTGCTGTACTAAAACAATAGGAAGAACTTGCAAAAGTGCCGCGTGTGTCTACTTCCATTAACGTATTCAGCATCCCGATTTTATAGAACAATTGCTCGTAAGGAAAACGGTAATAATCACGGTCGCCGACCGCATTACGAATAATGGAGGAAAGAATGTTCGTTGAACCGCTGGAATAATTGAAGATGGTTTCCGGTTTATATTTAAAGGGCTTTGATTTGGCAAAACTGCTCATGCTTTGTTCGTCGTATAACATATGTGTTGCATCGCTTGGTGCTGCATAATACTCCCACCATCGCTGGCCGCTACTCATGTGCAGCAGGTTGCCTATCGTAATATTCTTCCTTTCGTCGTTTTGCCATTCTTCAACGAGGGCAGCGGCGTTTATGTTGAGCTTATTTTGTTTTACCAGGATGCCTATTAATGCGCTGGTAACACTCTTTGCCATTGACCAGCCGGCCAACCTGGAATCCTTAGAAAAACCTGCTGCATACCGCTCTGCAACTATTTCGCCGTTATACAAAACGATTACTGCCCTTGTTCCGTTTTTTGCACTTTTTGGGTCATCAAAAACTTGATCCAGTACGCAGTTCAATTGTTGTTGGTTAACAGTGGGTGCAATGGTGTTCTTAAGCCGGTTTCCTATTGGCCATTCAATCGCGTCCTGGCAAATCGAGGGAGCAACCGGTAAATTAAATTCCTGTTTCCGAAATTCCTCTTCATCGATTCCATTCAGCAGAGTTGCGCCTAATCCTTTCCTGTAAACAGCCTTTTTTTTAGCGAGCCCAAATACCGATCCTGTTGCTGATTGGTCATTTATATCTACCGAATACCGGCCGAGTCTTATAGGGAAAAAACGCAACTCATTTTTGATGATGTCTTCGGGTTTTCGGCCACAAACAAAAACGCCTGAGCAAAGTATTTTTGCTCCATAACCGCTTATAATTGGCAAGGCTTTCCAAAGGTAAATTGCTGCAGCTACCAGCACCAGAACTATTATACCCACCAATATTTGTCCTATTTCCATTCTGCAACAATATTAGGAAAAGTGATTTAAAGTTATACTTCTTTAAGAACAGCCGTTAACGTTTGCCTCGCTATCAAAACAACCGACTACATTGCTTTACCGGCCACACATATCAGCTCTTGCCGCAGCTCTAGTAATGTGCAGTAAGCCGGATGATTTATAATTTGACGGAAAAATTGAGGAAGCCGTTGCTGAATTCGCAATTGTAGTTGTTCTTTTTGGTACAGACAGTTGCAAGATAATGAGACATTGTTGCGTCGCAATCCGTTCATCTTTTGGTTTAACTAGGTGGCAGAAAAAGGACCAGCTTCACAATAACCGGCAACAAAAGGAAGCTTGCCCTTGTTTCTCATCTTTGTGCTCGATCTTGCTTTCAATTCTGCGGCCAGGCAAAAACCACCTTTCGGCTACTAAGCATATAAAGCAAATCCTGTCCACGGATTCATAAAAGAAAGAGCAATACCTGCAACATACATTACAACAGAAACGACGCCTTTCTTATCGTTTCCTATAGCGTTGGCACGTGTGGAGGACTTCAGATGAAGCGTGGTCAGTGATCTTGCTAAAAAATAGTATGCGACAACGGCCATAGCAAGGATAATTCCATTTGCCATAACCGGCCAGGTAGCAAAATGTTTTTCACCCGTCCAACCGGAGGCAAAGGAACCAGCGAAAGCCAGCATGTTTTAAACCGGCTCGTTATACATTTGAAGCGACAACGGCGAGCCTTTTCTTCACATTCATTCTTTTCGTAATTGCGGGTAAGAATGATTCTTTTCTACATATAGCTGCGACGCCTACTAAAAGTACAAGGGAGTGACACAACGATGTTGAAAAGAGATCCTTTGCTGGCGACCAAACATCCTATACCAACACAACCTTCGTATTTCCGCCTTTCTCGAGCAGGATATCGACAGGCTTGTTAGTTTTCCAGGAACCCCTGGTAAAATCGGGAACGTTGATAGAGTTTGAACGGTTAGCTACCGACCATTCACTTAAGGGAGCGACAGCACTCCATGTGGCCGCATCGTACACATCAATATCGAGCGGTAAGCCGTTGCGCAGACAATCGATAGTGCGCCAATCCATTAAGAAATCCATACCTCCGTGACCTCCTACTTGTTTGGCCATTTCGCCGACTCTTTTAACAATAGCGGGTTCATACTTTTCCTGCAACAATTTCAGCTCATCCTCATTCAGCCAATTTTGGTGACTGGAGGCTATGCGGCCCGGAAGAGGGTATTTTTGTGCTGCTCCCTTTGTGCCGCTAACGAGGTGAATACGCGAGTAAGGGCGGGTGGAAGAGACGTCGTGCTGTATGTTTATGGTCTTTCCTTTCGCAGTTTTAATGGAAGTCGTGTTTAAATTACCACGAAAGGTTTTATTTGCGTAAGGCTTATAAAAATCGTCCTGCGCCGCCAATTCTTTTGCCAAAGGTGCCATGGAAAAGTCGTTACTTGATACTGATACCAGGTAATCCATTTTGTCGCCCCGGTTGATATTTAAGATCTGGGCAACGGGTCCAAGTCCATGCGTCGGGTACAACGACCCATTTCGGAAGTTTTCCTTTAGCCGCCACATATTCCAGTATTTTTCTTTCTCGAAGTTGTCTTGAAGAAGGTCGTGAATGTAGGCGCCTTCGGTATGTACAATTTCTCCAAAGAAACCCTGCCTCGCCATATTTAATGTCAGCAACTCGAAAAAGTCGTAACAACAGTTTTCAAGTATCATGCAGTGTTTGCGGGTGCGTTCAGAGGTTTCCACGAGTTGCCAGCATTCATCTATGGTGTTAGCCGCTGGTACTTCTATGCAAACATGCTTTCCCTGGTTCATAGCAAACACTGCCATTGGGGTATGTAAACTCCAGGGGGTAGCGATATAAATAAGGTCTATATCCTTTCTTTCACACATTTTTTTCCACTCATTTTCATTGCCTGTATAAAGCTGCGGACGATGAGGTGTTTTTTCAAGCAGCTTCATTGCAGCATTTGTCTTATTAACACGCAAATCGCAAAGACCTTTAATATCAACTCCGTCTATTTTACTCATGCGTACTACAGCTCCCGGTCCACGATTTCCCAAGCCGATAAAACCAATGCGCACTGTTTCTAATTTAGGTGCAGCAAAACCGCTCATATTAAAATGCTCAGCCTTTAGGCCGAACTCTTCCTCGAGCCCTGAACTAGTTGCTAATGCAGCCATATTGCTACCAGCGAGACTAATTCCGGTGAGACTGGAAAGCTTTAAAAAATTTCTACGGTTACTTTTCATTGCTGTTGGTTTTATTGTTGAAGAATTATTTCTACCTGGTGGGAGAAATACTTGCTTTTTTTTGCTACAAACTGTGGTCCTTCGCTCCTCCGGTTGTTTCAATCGATCCCTTTGGTGATGTCACTAACTCGTACGGTCTCTTTCCATGGTTGCGCATTAGTTACTAAGTTAAAGATTGACGGCAAAAATCAAAGTGATTAATAGGTTTCAATAAAATACCTTCTGTACCCCCGCCATAGTACAATTGCCAGTTTAGCTCTTCTATATGCAAGCCATCATAAGAATATTGCTTTTTTATTTTCGCCGCGGGAAGACCTCCTATCTGCGGAATAGACAAACGTTCAATAAGCCGTTGTTTTGCAGCTTTTCGCCATAATTCTATTTGCGTCGGTCCTTTGCTGCGATACGAGAAAGAGGGTAAACTGTTTTCATTAAGCGGAGTTGCCCACGCGCCATAACGGCCAATGATGCTGGTAGCTTTATCATCGGGTTCATAGTTGTTCGTGGCAGATGAAGTATCAGAAGCGGTGTTCTTCAATGCATTATCCTTCTTTTTAATCAATCCAAATACCGTTACTAATCCACCACCTGTTACTCCAACACCTGTTAACGCGGCAAGTTTTAAAAACTCTCTACGTCGGTTTGACATTCGGTGAAAGGTTTCAGGAGGTTTTTTTAATGTAACCTAAGGCTGAATGAGCATTAAGAGAACAAGGTAAAAAGCCATTTTTTGCTACGGCGAGAATAGTCCCCGGGGTTATCCTTTCCGGCTAAATGCTAATGCCACGTAAATTAAGAAGAAGTTTCAAAAACGCTACATAATTTTAAAAATGTTCTTCCGCCCGACACTTTAAATAAAGCTTTCCCGGTTCACTTTGCCCGATCCATTAGTCATTAACCTTGTTCCTGACTCTTACACTATCGAGGTTAATATTTATTTGGATAATCCTTAAAAAGATGCACTTACCCATTTATCACTACGTATTACCTTTCTTCAACTTTAACACCTCTTATTAAATTTTTTAACAAAACTTACCTTTCACTTCTTAACTAACTGCATGAAGAAAATCTATACTCTATTAACAGTTTTCTTTGCCTCGATTTCTCTCCTCTCAGCACAAACTGCCAATATTAAAGGAACAGTTACTGATACACTTAACAAGCAAAATTTACAGAACACGGTCGTGTCCCTGCTAAAAGCTAAAGATTCGGTACTGGTGAAGTTTACCAGGAGCGATAAAAACGGAAACTTTGAAATGAAAAACCTGCCAGCCGGCAATTTTCTCCTGATGATCTCCTACCCTTCGTATGCAGACTATATGTTTCCTGTGAAGTTGAATGAAAATTCTGCAGAAGATATAGGGATAGTAAAACTGACTTTAAAATCGCGACTGTTGCAGGATGTTTTAGTGAGAGCAAAAATTGCAGCCGTACGAATGAAGGGTGACACCATCGAATACAACGCTGACAGTTTTAAAGTACGTGAAGGTGCATCGGTTGAAGAAATGCTTCGAAAAATGCCGGGTCTGCAGGTAGATAAGGACGGAAATATAACCGCACAAGGAACCAAAGTGGAAAAAGTGCTGGTAGACGGGGAAGAATTTTTCGGGGATGATCCAACAATGGCTACAAAAAACATCCAGGCAGATGCAATAGACAAAGTACAGGTTTTTGATAAAAAAAGTGACCAGGCGGCCTTTACCGGAATTGACGATGGGTCGAAAACAAAAACCCTCAACCTTACTTTGAAAGACGACAAAAAGAAAGGATACTTTGGAAAAATAGAGCTAGGATCGGATCTGAGAAACCGTTGGAATAATAATGTCATGGTTAATAGTTTTAGAGCCAAACGTAAATTTTCGGCTTATGGCATTATGAGTACCACGGGCAAGACGGGTTTGAACTGGGAGGAAAGAGGCAAATACGGCGAGAGCAATAATCTTGAGCAAAGCGAGGACGGGGGCTTTTATTTTTCATTCAATAATGATGATGAGTTTGACAACTATGGCGGTTTCAGCGGTGAGGGAATTCCGACGACGTGGAGCGCTGGTACACAATACTCTCAGAAGTTTAATGAAGACAAGCAAAATGTAAACGGCAGTTACAGGTATAATAAACAGAATACGCAGGGAAGTGGTAATTCGGTCTCTCAATCTATTCTGCCAGGGAGTATTTTTTATAATAGGGAAAGCAGGACAGCTTACAGTACCAAACAACGACATTCTGTAAACGGAACATACGAATACCAGGTTGATAGTTTCACTTCTGTAAAAATCAGAGCCAATGGATACCAGGGTAATCAAAAAAGTTTTACCAGTTTTACGGGTGAAACTTTAGACAATAACGGAAATAAAGTTAATAGCCTGAGAAGTTCTTCGGCCCAAGGTGATAACAGCAGTCTCAATAGTAATTTTCTTTTAAGACGGAGGTTTAAAAAACCGGGAAGAACTGTTTCCTTAGCTTTGGACCAACAGCAGAAGTATATAAATACAACCGGCTTCCTATATTCAATCAACCAGTTCTCCGATAAAAACACGATAAAAAATATTGACACGGTTGATCAAAAGAAAATAAACGAGGTAATCAATTCGGGTTTTTATACAAGGGCCGCTTATACCGAACCGGTTGTCAAGAATCTTTTTGTTGAATTAAGCTACGGCCTACGCTTTAGTAACAGCGAATCTAAAAAACTTTCGTACGATAGAAACGGCGTTGAAAAATATGAAAATCTGAACGACACTTTCAGTAACAACTACAAGTTTTATGTTGTTACAAACAGCGGGGGAATGGTGTGGCGATATAATAATAAAAAAGTAACCACCTCAGCGGGAGGAGATGTTGCACAAGCGAATTTTCAGCAAACGAACATACTACGCCCTTCTGAACTGAACTACAAATACACCAACTTTTTCCCGAAAGCTAATTTCAGGTACAAGTTTAATGCAACCAGCCAGTTTGGCATTAACTATAATGGCAATACACGACAGCCCGGTATTGAGCAAATACAGCCTGTTCGTGATAATACCAATCCCCTGAACGTGGCAATAGGAAACGCCGACCTGAAGCAGGAATTCCACCATAACATAAACCTGAACTTCAACTCTTACAAGGTGTTGAAGCAACGAGGCTTTTACAGCTATGCTTCTTTTAATACCACCGCTAACTCCATCAGTACAAATGAAACTACCATTACAAGCGGAAACTCTGCCGGTACGAGAACTTATCAATACATTAATTTAAACGGCAACTATAACGGGTATTCAGGAGGTGGGTATAATAGGAAAGTAGTAAAACTCGACATGTCGTTCAACCTTGGCTTCGATATTAGTGTTAACCGAAACAACAACATTGTAAATACATTAAATAACAACGTACTTACCTCCATTAAAAACACTACCAACAATAACAGCTATGGAATTAATTTCGGAACTAATAAATACAAAGAGAAAAAATTCGACTTTAACTACTACTCCGATATCAAGTACAATTCATCCCAATCAACGGTAAATCCACAGGCCAGAACAAGTTACTATACCCATTCACACAATCTATACCTGAACATTACCCTGCCATACAAATTCGAATTTAATTCAAACGTTAACGCCAACTTCAGGCAAAAAACCGACTTGTTCACCGGGAATAATAATATCATTTTATGGAATGCTTATGCGGGAAAAAAATTCCTGAAAAACGAAAAAGCAATGATCAGTATTCGCGCAAACGATCTGCTCGATCAAAACAGGGGCTACAACAGGTATATCAGTTCTACTGTTTTACGCGAAGATACTTACCAGACGCTACGACGCTATTTCCTGTTAACCTTTACCTGGAACTTCATTAAAAATCCTGGTGGCTCTGCACCTTCAACCCCATAATTTACTTATGTCAAAACAACTTATTGTTTCCATTGTTTCCATTCTTTCCGTCTTCCTGCTGGCTACAGCATCAGCACAGGAACAGTTTATCGTGAAAGGAAAGATTGAGTTCGAAAAAAAGGTAAACCTTCATAAGCAACTTGAAAGTGAAGAAGACGCAACCTGGCGCGATATGATGAAAAAAATGGTACCCGCAGTTAAGAACACGTACTTCGACCTTTATTTTGACAATAATAAAACCATTTACAAACCAGGACGTGAAGTTGTGACGACTCTAAAAGCTCCTGAATGGTTCGACGGCCCCGCTAATGATAATATCGTTTATTCTGATCTTGCCCAACAAAGCACAATAAGCCAGAAAACAGTATTTGACGAAGTATTTAATGTACAGGACAGCGTTAGAAAAATTGACTGGAAAATTACTCCCGATACCCGTACCATTGCCGGCATCGAATGCCGCAAGGCAACAGCCATTATTATGGATACGGTCTTTGTAATTGCCTTTTATGCCGACCAGGTCGTAACTCCCGGCGGCCCTGAATCGTTTGCCGGTTTGCCCGGCATGATCCTCGGCCTTGCCGTTCCCCGTTTATATACTACATGGTTTGCAACAAAGCTCGAACTGGTTGATGTGAAAGAAACCGTTCTCATACCTCCCAAAAAAGGCAAAAAAACAAACCTCGGCAACCTTAAAACACAGTTAAAACCCAGCATGAAAGACTGGGGTAAAATGGGTGCTAAAAACATGCTGCAGGTAAGCATATAAATGGTGAATGGCAATGGTGAAAGGTGAAACGCCAAACGTGAAAGTCGAAGCGTCGCTACTCTATCGTGTTTGACGTTTCACAAACAATCCCAACCGCATGTATTGGTTTTTTTATGAGCCCGGCTACTTCCTTACTATTTCACTTTTGTTGCGTCGCACACTTGTACTTATACCAATTATTTCAACTATAACCCCTAACTTTAAAACACTCAATTCTTCTAAAGGAATTGTCTACAGTATGGAAAATTTACAGATCCCTGAAGGTTACCAAAGAGTGATGCCTTATCTGATATTGAAAAATGCGCACGGCTTTTTCGATTTTGCTGTAAAGGTGTTTGAGGCTAAAGAAAAAATGAAAATAATGCGCGATGATTACCACATCATGCATGCAGAATTGCAAATAGGCGAAAGCATCATTATGTTTGCCGATAGTACCGACGAGTTTCAAGTGCAGAATGGCGGGTTTTTCATTTATGTGAACGATGCAGACGAAGCATATAATAAGGCACTTGCAGAAGGCGCAACTGTTCGTACGGCATTGTCGAACCAGGACTATGGGCGAAGCGGTGGAGTAACAGACCCATTCGGCAATGTTTGGTGGATTACATCGGCAATTTAAGCGCACATTAATACCACCGGCAGTAGTTGTATAATGAGCTTAAATTAAATAATAATCAAGGAAAAAGTATAATAGAAGCAATGCCGATGAACGTATTGCGACGCAACGATGCTCTATTCTTAAACATATGCCCGGCAGCAAAAACTACCGGGTAAGCTCCAACACCCACATTCTGTTGGCAGGAATTGTAACCTTGTCAGCAAGCCTGTAAGATTCATGACCCGTTACTGACCTGGCCTGCGAAAATCCTTGTGTCCTTTCCGAATACCTGGAAAAGTCGATCTCCCTGTCCTTCTTCCCATTGTTCATAATACACATCACCGTTTGCTTATTGTCGTACCTGAAGTAAACGTATAAGCCGTCCTGCGGCACATACTGGGTCATATTCCCGGTTTTAATAGCAGTTGAGCTTTTACGGAAATTAGCGAGTTTCATCGTCCAGTCGTGTACTTCATTTTCCCTGTTACTTCTACCTTCGGGTGTAAACTTATTCTTCTTATCTTCTTTCCAGCCTCCTTCAAAATCCGAACGAACCAACCCGTCAGGATTAGAGACGCCCTTCATTAAAATTTCGGTTCCATAATACATTTGAGGAATACCCCGGCAAGTTAGCAACCAGGCGACCGCAGTTTTTAATTTCTCTTCATCTTCATCAACCGCCGATAAGAAGCGTGTCATATCGTGATTGTCTAAAAAGATGACATTATTCATCGGGTTCTTGTAAAGAAAATCGTTACTCAGCGTTTGGTATAAGCTGTTTCCTCCATCCTGTTTTAAAGCTGGCATTATACCCTGGAACAACGTTTGAAAATCCGTTACCCCCAGCAGGTTACTTTTGAAAGTTGTATTAATATTATTCTGTACAAAAAAAGCATTATTAGCAGTTCCTCCTACCCACACCTCCCCAAATTCTGTAAGACCGGGATATTCGTCGCGAAGCGCCTTATTGCACCTGTTCATAAAACCAAGATCACAATAAATGTAGGTATCGATCCGCCAGGCGTCTACGCCAAATTCTTCCACGCTCCATATGGCGTGCTGGATGAGAAAGTTCGCGACATATGGGTTTGACTGGTTCAAGTCGGGCATTTCACGGGTGAACCATCCATCAACCTGTTGCTTCTTATCTATTTGGGCACCATAAGGATCAAAGAGTGTCTGGTCTTTATAATTAGGGTTAGTAAACGAAGGCCACTGGTGTAACCAATCTTTCATTGGCGGGTCAACTACTGTAAAATGATGGATACCTACGTGATTGTACACTGCGTCCTGGATCAGCTTCATGCCACGGGCATGTAGAGCGTCGCTCAATTTTTTATAGGCAGCGGCACCTCCAAAACGGGGTTCAATTTTATAATGGTTGGTAAAAGCGTAACCGTGTTCGGTGCGTTTGGGCATGTCATTTTCCAACACAGGAGTCATCCAAACTGTTGTAACACCCAGGTTTTGCAAATAGTCAAGGTGATTAATTACTCCCTGCAAGTCGCCACCGTGGCGATGATACATCGAATCACGGTTTAGGGTTTGGTCTTTCATCCCGGCAATCCTGTCGTTACTTTCATCGCCATTACTAAAACGATCGGGCATTAACAGGTAAACAAAATCAGAGGAAGTAACGCCTTGTGCAAATTGGGTTCCTTTACCTGGCCTTCTTTTCTTTAATTCGTAATTAAATGCTACAGGTCCGCCCACGGTTTTAACGGTCACTCTAAAGATCCCTGCTTTCGCAGCGGGACTAATATTTAGGTCTATAAAGAGGTAGTTTTTACTTTCTACTTTATTAACCTTTTGAACTTTTACTCCGGGGTAATTGATCAAAACATCTGAACTGCCAACAGAAATATTCGGCGAGTGGATCATTAACTGGAGCGAAGAGTTTTTCATACCAACCCACCAGTTTGTGGGATAAACTTCGGGCGTTTGTGCAAATAGGAAAATATAATTGCATAAAGCAACTAATAACAAGATCGTCTTTTTCATAATTTTTTATTCGTCTGCGTCTTTTACGATTACAGTAAGCAGGCCGGCTATTATCATTGAAACACCCCCTACAACCAGGGCATAAATACTTTGGTTATTAAAGAGGACTCTAACAAAAAAGCCAAGAATAGCGGCAGCTAAAATTTGGGGAATAACGATGAAGAAATTAAATACGCCCATGTAGAAACCCATTTTATTAGCAGGCAGGGCACCGGCGAGAATGGCATAAGGCATGGTCAAGGTAGAAGACCAGGCAAGACCAATACCGACCATCGGCAACAACAGTAATTGCTTATCTTGTATAAACAACATGGAGACCAAACCAATTCCTCCAATAACAAGGCAAATCAAATGTGTGTTCTTCCTTCCAATTTTTGAGGCAAGCATGGGAAGAAGAAAGGCGGTAATACCTGAAATGCCGTTGTATACCATAAACATAATACCTACCCAATCTGCCCCGTCCTGGTAAGCCTTGGAGGTAGTATCTGTAGAATTAAATGCGTTCTGAGCCACGGCCGACGTTGTGTAGAGCCACATGGAAAAGAAAGCAAGCCATGTAAAAAACTGCACTATTGCCAATTGCAGCATCGTTGGAGGCATCGTCGTAAATCCTTTAAAGATCTCTGTAAATCCTTTCATCATACCTTTACTGCGTTCCATTTCTTCTTTCCACGATTCTATATTTTCGGGCGGCAGCTCCCGGGTGGAAAAGACCGTCCAGGAAACAGCACCAAAAAAAACGGCGGCCCCTATATAAAATGAATATTTAACAGAATCTGGAATAACACCTTCGGGTGCTGTATTACTGATATTTAAAACGTTCGTGAAAAAATAAGGAAGCAAAGAGGCGATAACAGCTCCGACCCCAATAAAGAAAGTTTGCATAGCAAATCCTGTCGTCCGCTGCCTGCTGTCTAATTTATCTCCTACATAAGCCCGGAAAGGTTCCATGGAGATATTAATGGAAGCGTCGAGCACCCATAGTAAAACGGCAGCCATCCAGAGCACTGTTGAGTTAGGCATCAGGAACAAAGCAATGGAAGCAAGTATAGCGCCGAGAAAAAAGAAAGGCCTGCGCCTGCCCCAGTAAGGATGCCAGGTGCGGTCGCTTATATAACCGATGATCGGTTGAACAAGCAAGCCGGTTAAAGGAGCGGCGATCCACAAGATGGGTATGTCGTCGACCTTTGCTCCTAACGTTTGAAATATGCGGCTTACGTTGGCATTTTGTAAAGCAAAGCCGAATTGAATTCCGAGAAATCCAAAGCTCATATTGAAAATCTCTAAAAGCGAAAGTTTTTGCCTTCTCTTATTTGTTGTTTCAACAGGGTCGATAGTTACAAGGGCCATAGCAGTCGTAAGGTTATGGTTAATGTGTAATAATTACATAATTGATAAAAGTAGCAAAAAAACATCCTCGAAAGGATGTTTTGAATTTTTTACAATGCAGCACTTTAAACTTTTTTGAAAAACATTGGCACGGAGGCTAAAGGTGACCAATGCGTTGCCGATGAAGTGATTGCGACGCAACGACGATGCTATGAAAAACGGGTGCCGGTATTAAAAACGCGCCTTTAAACCACGGCCTTCTCCTTTACGCCAATGGTAAACCCATCGGGCAATACCGCATTCTTTTTTACAACTACAATCTCATCTTTGACGGTATAAAGTTCATGTTCCGTATTTTCAATACCATTACCGCCTACAACACGCACGTTATTTCCAACGCGACAATTTTTGTCGATTATAGCATGTTCTATATGGCAGTTTTTACCAATTCCCACAGCAGGAATGCCTTTTTCTTCATTCGCCAATAGTTGGTCGAGTGTTTCGAAATAATCATTACCCATCAGGTAACTGTCAACAATTTTTGTTCCTTCACCTATTCTTGACCTGATACCTACCACGCTTCCATATATGCTCTCGGCATGAATAATTGAACCTTCAGCAACGATAGATTTTTCTAAAGTTGTGGAGGTAAATTTTGCGGGGGGAAGCATACGCGGCCGGGTATAAACACTATTCTTATCGTCGAACAGGTTGAAAACAGGAAGGGCATCAGTAAGGGCGAGGTTAGCCTCGTAGAACGAATAAATGTTTCCAATGTCGGTCCAGTAACCTTCGTATTGATAACTGGCAACTTTATACTTTCCTATCGATTCAGGAAGTATTTGTTTGCCAAAGTCAGTGGAGTCCTTCATCTTGTCTTCCAACAATTCAAACAGCAACTTGCGGTTAAACACGTAAATACCCATGGAGCCCAGATATAAACGACCCTCTTTTTCCATTTCTTCGCCAGTGTCGCTAACCCAGTCGGGCAACAGTTCCTTCTTTGGCTTTTCAATGAAGGAAGTGATCATATTATTCTCATCTGTCTTCAAAATGCCGAACTCGCTTGCTTCGCGGCCTGCGACCGGTATTGTTGCAATTGATATATCAGCCTCTGCTGCTATATGCTGATCAATCATTTCACAAAAATCCATTTGGTATAACTGGTCGCCGCTTAGTATTAAGACCTGTTCAAAATCGAAAGTTTGCAGGTGACGCAGCGATTGCCTTACAGCATCTGCCGTTCCCTGGTACCATCCGGGGTTATCCGGCGTTTGCTCGGCAGCAAGTATATCAACAAAGCCGGAGCTGAAGGCGCTGAAATGGTATGTGTTTTTGATGTGCCTGTTTAACGAAGCAGAGTTGTACTGCGTGAGCACAAACATCCGGCTGATGTTACTGTTGATGCAGTTACTGATTGGTATATCTACCAACCTGTATTTACCTGCAATAGGTACTGCGGGCTTGCTTCTACTGGCTGTTAGCGGATGAAGTCTGGTACCTGCTCCGCCGCCAAGGATAACTGCCACTACGGATTTTGAATGATTAAGCATATTTATGATCGTTAGTTTTTAAAATGGGGTTTATAAACTTTGGTATACATCAATATAATGTTGGGCACTGTTGTCCCAACTATTATCAATTTCCATCATTCTTGTACGCATCGCGTTCAATACCTCCGGTTGTTTAAATACCTCTACCGCCCGGTGAACAGAATGTATAACATCTCCTACAGAGGCGTGTATAAATCGTATGCCATATCCGCCCTCGTCACCCATATCAACCACGGTGTCACGTAGTCCGCCGGTACTTCTTACCATAGGGACGGTACCATAACGTAAAGCGTACATCTGGTTTAAGCCACACGGCTCCACCCGGCTAGGCATTATCAAAAAATCCGCGCCAGCATACATTTGGTGACTTAACTTCTCATTGTAGCCAATCACTGCATTATAATTACCTGGAAACTGTGCGGTTAGATTATTAATCCTCCATTCAACATCGGGCTCACCACTGCCAAGTATAAGAAAACAAACATCTTTTTGTGTACTGTAAATGGATGCGAGAATACTGTCGGGTAAAATATCTGCCGCTTTTTCACCTACAAGCCTGCCGATAAAAACAATCAAAGGCTTGGTTTCATCCAGGTTGAACTGGTCGCATAACACCTTTTTATTGGCTGCCTTGCCTTCAGCAAAGTCTTCAATTGAATACTGGTGGGTGATATAAGTGTCTGTTGCAGGATCCCACACCTCGTTATCAATTCCATTCAAAATTCCAACACTCTTTCCCTTTTCATATTCAAACAGGTTTTCCAAACCATTTGCAGCATGTCGTAACTCTTCCAGATAACTCGGACTTACCGTAGTGACTTTATCCGCACATTTTATGCCGCTCGCTAACGAATTAATGCTATTCTGCCACTCGAGCATTCCATGTTTCCAATTATCGTAATTGGGTATATAAAACGACTTGTCCCACCCTATCCAACCCTGGTATTGCGCATTGTGAATCGTAATAATACTCTTAACACCGCTCAGCGCATAATTAAAGTCATAACAGTATTTCATCATAAACGGTACCAGGCCCGCCTGGTGATCGTGACAATGCACAACGTCCGGTTTAAATTGCCAGTGCCTTAACCAATCAACAACAGCAATCTGGAAAGCAGCAAACCTATCTACATCGTCATCATAACCATAGATCTTTTCCCGGTCAAGCAACCCGTAAATATCAACCAGGTACAGGTCGAAACCGAGTTTGTTGTGCCTTTCTTTAATAATGGTATAATCAAAGCTTCGCGGTCCCAGCCGGTGATGCCCTTTAAAATCGACATCCCATTCATTGTCGTGCAAAAATTTGGTTCGATACATCGGCATAACAACCCTTGCTACATGACCCAGTTTATTCTGATATTTAGGAAGAGCTCCTACAACATCACCTAAGCCACCGGCTTTGGCAACGGGGTAACATTCAGCGCTTATATGTAATATTTCCATTCACTGTAATTAATAAGGTGTAAATGAATTATTTAAAGTTATGAAGGTATTTTAATTAAGTTCAATTCCGTTTGATTTTTTAAAAATAACGGCTAAATAAAAATATATAATAAATGTGCCTGACCAATAAAATGTACTTATTTTGAGGCTTTAATTTTAAAAACAAGATATACAAGATTGCTATGCAAGAAAAAACAAAATGGCCTCAGCTGGGAACATTAATCACAGTTTTCTTTTTCTGGGGCTTTGTTGCAGCCAGTAACGATATTCTTATTCCTGTTTTTAAAGAAAAGTTACAGCTTGAGCAATGGCAATCGCAGTTGATCTCAGTAGCTTTTTATTTTGCCTATACCATCGGCGCCCTTTTATATTATTTTATCAGTAAAGCAATCGGTGAAGATATATTGAACAGGATAGGATATAAAAACGGTATCGCCCTTGGTCTTTTAATTTCAACAGTTGGCGCTTTACTATTTTATCCTGCGGCTCAAACCGCTTCTTTCGCTTTCCTGCTAACGGGCTTGTTTGTGATAGGACTGGGATATTCGTTACAGCAAACCGCAGCCAACCCGCTGGCAGTTATAATGGGTGATCCTAAAACAGGGTCGCAACGTTTAAGCCTGGCTGGAGGGGTGAATAACTTCGGGACTACTATCGGACCTGTATTAGTAAGCATTGCCATTTTTGGTTCAGTTACCAGCGATACTACTAAGATTGCTGACATCGGTGCCGTTAAAACTCCATACCTGATTTTAGGTGGTTTATTCCTTGTAGTTGCGCTTATTTTCAAATTCTCTTCCATTCCTAATAAGATAAATTTAGGGGAAGACGATACGAGCAGAGTGGCTACTCCAACCGACATTTCACAGCCATTGGCAGTGCCTTCCAGGAAAAGTTCGTTAAGTTATGGTCAATTGTCGCTGGGAATGGTAGCCATATTTATATATGTAGGTGTAGAAGTGTCAACTGCAAGCAATTTACCCGATTTTATGAAACAGCATGTTCGCACCCCTGACGGCTCCCCTTTTCCCACCGAAAGTATTGCGCCCTTTGTTTCATTGTATTGGGCAAGTTTAATGATGGGAAGATGGACATCTTCCGTAGGTGCGTTCAACTTTAGCAATACTACAAAAGGAATATTACGTTTTGTAATGCCTTACTTAGCCTTTGCTGTTTTCCTTATCATCAACAAACTGGCAAACCACGACATCACTCCCTTTTACATATATAGTGTTATCATTATTGCATTAATCGTTGGCGACTTCCTGAGTAAAGGCAGCCCCGCACGACAATTACTTATCTTTTCAATATTCGGAATGATTGCTTTGCTGATAGGTATTTTTACCGACGGCTTAACCGCCGTTTATGCTTTTACCAGCGTTGGCCTGTTCTGCTCAACTTTATGGCCGTGTATTTATACCCTGGCAATAGCAGGTTTAGGAAAGCATACCAGCCAGGGCTCCAACTTTTTGATCATGATGATCATGGGCGGTGGCATTGTAAGTCTAATACAAGGGGTATTGGCAGAAGACAGTTTATTAGGAATTCAATGGTCTTACCTGGTAGGAGTAGCCTGTTTTGCCTATCTGGCATTTTACGCGGTGAGAGCGCAAACAATTTTAAAAAGCCAGGGTATAGATTATGATGTTACAGTACCGGCGGGACATTAAGCGAAAATTGGATAAATACATTTTTTGAGTGGGGCTAAATTAAGACTAGTTACTTTTCTACTAATGGACATGAAGATTTGTTTGTTACGAGCGATAGAATTGTAGATTTAGCATCGTTGCGTCGCACACTTCTACTATAGAAATAAAATCAACAGGTTCCTTTTTTTGGCTTTAAAGCCCCTTCAGGGTCGTTTAGTTAAGCTCGGGAGGAGTTAGGTATTTATATCAAAAGGGTACGAACGATATTTTGGCTTCGTTGGTGCTACCTATTTCGCAGCACCAACGAAGCTGTTGAAAGCTGCAGAAACATGTTTGCTATAAATACTACACCCCTCTAAGGTAAAAAAGCCTTAACGTAAATGACAGGCCCATTTAGAGGTTTTTTTTTCGTGGCACCGGTTTTTTATTTATCCGGCAATTTATTAAGTCCATACTTCTGGAAGATCGTGTCGTACAAATCGAATTTCAAAAAGAAACAAGCATATACATTATGTTAGCCCCATCCGGTCATCAGTTTGCAATTGGAATAGACATTGGCGGAACAAGCACCACTTTTGGTGTTGTTGATTCTCGCGGTGAAATAAAATACAGGGGAGCATTATCAACTAACAAATACGACAATGTTTCCGATTATATCGACTCTTTATACGAGGCAGTTAAGCCTGCTATTGCACTTGTAAATGGGAACGAACAGATACGTGGAATAGGGATCGGGGCACCAAACGGAAATTATTACAAAGGCACAATAGAATATGCGCCAAACCTAAAATGGAAAGGCATAATTCCGTTGGCTGATTTGATTACCGAAAAATTCGGTCTTCCCGCTGCGCTTACTAACGATGCAAATGCTGCTGCAGTAGGCGAAATGATGTATGGAGCTGCAAGGGGAATGAAAGACTTTATTATGATTACCCTCGGCACAGGAGTAGGCAGCGGAATAGTTTCCAACGGGCAATTAATATATGGTCATGATGGTTTTGCTGGTGAACTCGGTCACACCATTATTATTCCTGATGGCCGCATGCATCCAGGCACAAATATGCGTGGTTCGCTCGAAGTATATGCATCGGCCACGGGGGTAAAACTAACCGCTATCGAAATGCTTACCCAGTTCCCGCAACAGGAGAGCATGTTAAGAGTTTATACGGCCGAAGAAATAGATAGCCGTCTTGTGTACGAATGCGCCATCCAGGGCGACAAAATAGCGAATGAAGTTTACAAATTTACGGGTCAGATCCTTGGAAAGGCTTTAGCCAATTTTGTAATGTTCTCCTCCCCTGAGGCTATCATCTTGTTCGGAGGATTATGTAAAGCCGGTGATCTTATTTTTAAGCCTACAAAAGAGCACATGGAAGAAAACCTGCTGCCTATATTTCAAAATAAAGTAAAACTGATTTACAGCGAACTAAATGAAGCAGACGCAGCCATACTGGGAGCAAGTGCGCTTGTTTGGGAGTTAAAAAAAATATCGGTGCCACTTGGTTAAACTTTTACGGCAGCCTTTACAGCAGACTTTTTTATTTTCCCCGCTAATCTTATAAGCAGCTCCTTCGATAATGGTATAACAAAAAATATTCTTTGAAAAAGCGGGAAGATTTTTTTGTTGAAATAAAAACGCCCGCTATATTTGCACTCCCAAAACGAAAGGGAGCATAGCTCAGTTGGTTTAGAGCATCTGCCTTACAAGCAGAGGGTCCGCGGTTCGAACCCGTGTGCTCCCACA
>JAQBNO010000074.1 GCA_028288485.1 Segetibacter sp. | reverse complement strand
CTTTAAATATTTCATCGGTTTACGCTATTGTGCGATAAATATACAGGTTGATTCAAATTCTACTCATTAAATTATTTCACCTGTCCCTTGTAAGGTTGGTGATATAAATCCAGGCAATTACAGAAGTCTTTGAAATAGCTGCAATTTAAAAAGTGGGTAAATACGGCAAAGCGGACACAAAAAAATCCAAACGCTTCATTTTTCAGTCCCGGTGTCTTGATGCACTTTTTACAATCCATACAAGTAATCCAGTTTACGCAGCTTTGGCTGGTAAGCGGCATCTTTTAGTAGAACCTTTTGAAGGCTTATTTGGGTATACAATGGGTTAACGTTAAAATTTGCTTCTCTCCCGCACATCTATTCTTGCATGATCAAAAACTAATGACATTAAAACGAATAGTTCCTATTTTTAATTGTCGTCTCTCTTTTACCACACTCGAAATCAGCTAATGACCATCAAAACTCTACTACTAATTTTATTGACTTCATTTTCTTTGGTGATAAACGCACAAGAGTCGCCCAGTTATACTGTTCGCACCGGTTTTGATATATTCAAGCAAATTCCTGCCGGTTCAATTTATTCTTACCCGCAATTTTTAGCAGGCAGAGTAGTCTATGAAGACCACAATGAATTCGAGGCTCTTCTTAATTATAATCTAATTCGGGCCGATATCGAATTTATAAACAATACGGTCGATACTTCAATTTTAACGAATAGAGAAAATATAAAACTCGTTATTATAGGAATTGATACATTTTATAATAATGGTAGTTTTTTGAAAGCTGTAAATAATTACACTCGTCTCAATATTGCGGTTGAAGACAAGTTTGCAGTCATAGGCAGAAAGAAAAGCAGAGGAGAAGGACACCTATATTCTACCCCATCATTTATGTTGTTAGGTGCAACTTTAGCAGCCTGGGAACAGCCATCTACATTGAATGAAGATCTAATAATAGCAAGAAAAAACTTTTACTTTATTGGCGACAAATTCAATCACTTCAAACCTCTTAACCGGAAAGATTTATTAGGTACGTTTCGGGCCAAATCAAACCGGATAGAAACTTATTTAAGGGATAATGACATAAACCTGAAAAAAGACGCGGATGTTGCCCACTTATTAACCTTTCTCAACCAACTGTAAATAGGTTTTTCTCCTCAGTGCTCCTCTCTTGCGAGTACCATTGCAAATCTTAACGTCACCAGCCGCTGCTGGTTTACATTTTCTAATACGGTTTGAAACCTTCTTAGCAGCCCGTTTTTGTGCAAACTCAAAGCTTCAATTTAAAGTGAAAAATATAGGGTCCCGTTGCTTCTTAACTTGTACAACTTGCTATCCATTCTGCTGAAAACAGTCAGCATAAGTGGGGAAATAAATCTCAGTACAATGATTGATGTATAAAGCAAAATGGATATATGAAAAGTGAATTGAAACGGAAACGATGGCTATTGTGGCTTGTTGGTATACCCATAGTGGGAATCACCGGCATTTTCGTAGGCTGGCACTACTTGAAAAAGGACATTCAATCTCCCAATTCTAAATTGGAGAAGTTGATCGAGAAGCAGGCAGAAAAACAGGTAGAAAAGGTTGTAAAAAAAGCTTCTGATAGCCTATATGATCTTCGCTATGCTGGTATGGATGTAAACCTTGACCAGGGTTATGCAGTAATAACGAACCTGCAAATGACTCCAAACGAGGCTATAGTGAAAAAATTGCTGGCCGAACAAAAGCTGCCTAATAACATTGTTCAGCTAAAAGCTGATAAGATCATTTTAAAGAATATCGGCTTAAAAAAGGTTGAGGGGGAAATGGCGATGCATGTTGGAAATATGACTGTAACGAATCCTACTGTGACCATTAACAACAAACTAAGGCCATATAATGATACAACCACAGAAAACAAACCACTGTTCTCCCAAATCACAGGCAAAATCTTTACTTCTGTAGATTTCGATGCACTCGTCGACATGAGGGTAGATAACATGTTAATGAAAAATACAACGTTAGTATATATTAACAGCAATGGCGTTAAGCCAAGAACTACCAGGCTTAAAAACCTTGACTTTATTATGACCAATATCTCGACTGACGCTTTGGCTAACAAGGGTAGAAAAAACACACAACCTGCTGTGGCATCTATTGCCCACCACCGCATTGTTACGGCAGACAAATTATATTACGTAGACTTCAGGAACATCAGGATAATACCGGACGAAAAAAAGGTATATATTGGTTCATTCGAACTAATACCTACCCTAAGCAAAACAGCATTCAGTAAAGCGGTAAAGGCAGGCCAGGCAAATTACAGGTACCACCTGAAATCAACAGGGATATCAATGAATAACATAGACCTGGAGAAACTTTCACGTAAACAACAATTTCATATTCCGGAAGTAGAAATTGATTATTCCTGGGCTGAATACTACACCAACTACAATTGGCCTTTGCGCACACCTCCTAACCGTCGCGACAAGTATCCGCACGAACTGTTACAAAAGCTTGCCTTCGATGTCACTATTAACA
Source organism: Segetibacter sp. (assembly GCA_028288485.1). GTDB lineage: Bacteria > Bacteroidota > Bacteroidia > Chitinophagales > Chitinophagaceae > Segetibacter. The sequence continues at coordinate 4,336 of JAQBNO010000074.1, read as the reverse complement.
AAATGAGGTTAAAGAATGGAGACAATTATTTTAGAATAGTAACTCAAAGAGGCCAGGAAGCAGTGTTCAGCATGAACAATGTAAAATCGGTGTATACCAATATAACCAATAATGCAGCTGCGAAAAAAGCTAATCCATATACCATCATAGAAAGTAATTTCAAGCCAATGAATACGGGGAATATGCATAGCGTTTATAAGCTGAACCTGGCAGACAAAAACGGCAGTTATACGCTTTCATCTACACTTTCACCAATGGATGGTACCGTTTTCAACCCACTGATGGAACCTCTTGCCCTGGTGCAACTAAAATCGCTCAACATTCAAAAGATGCAAATGTACCTGCAAGCTGATGAATACAAGGCAAAAGGCAATATTGACTTCTACTACAAGGATTACAAAATAAAAATGCTAAAGCAATCAGACGACAGCACCTTAAAGAACCGGTCTTTCGTGAGCTTTGTATCGAATCTTGTATTACCAAACGACAACCCCAAAAAGAACGGGAAGTTTAGAAAGGGGGCTATAAACATTGTCCGCGATCCCCGTGAGTCTTTTTTTGGTTTTCAGTGGCGCGCAATGCTCGATGGCGTCTCATCTTCAATGACAGGCATTAACGAGGAAAAAGATAAGCCTAAAAATATAGTAACAAAAATGGCTAAGTTGTTCTATGGACCCGAGAAAGGACAGGAACACAAAAGCACCGGTGGCGATAAAAAAAGACTCAAAGAAAAAGAGGACAATGGCAAGGAAAAAAAGAACTGAATAAAAAATTCTAAATCAAGGCACCGCAATCAAGATTGCCACAACGAAAAGAAGCTTCAAATAATAAATTCGAAATTCTAAGACCAATTAAGGCACAAAAAGATGAACGATTCCACTTTTTTCGCGGAACTGCCCATTCTATCAACCCAATGCACAAGAGTGGGCTCCTTCGGTAAACTGACGGTAAACTTCCAGCCCAATGATGTGTTCCAGTACAAGCGAGCGTGGCAACGATATTGAATTGAAGAACGAATGCCCGTACCAAAATTTAAAATCATCAACTACCGAAATCACCTATTCACTAATTCCAAAATCCTACATCTCAATCCCGAAATTCCTACATCTCAAAATCCCCCAATAACTTCATGACTTATTGCCACAACCACTTAAAAACCGGTGGCACGCTCTTTTATTCTGCTTCCTTATTTATGATTAAGCCATAGGATATGATTGTTACCGAAGAACAAAGAAAAGAGGCGCATGCATTTTATCGGGAAGCCCTCGAATTACTGGAAGAAAGTGGAGCGAAATTTATGTTAGGCGGTGCGTTTGCCATGTTTCATTATACAGGTATTTACCGCGATACGAAGGACCTGGATGTTTTTTGCAAGTCGACCGAATACCCAAAAATTTTAAAATTTTTCGGTGAGCGGGGTTACCGGACCGAGCTTACCGACGTACGATGGCTGGCGAAAGTGTTTAAAGGCGAATACTTTATCGATATCATTTTCGACACCGTAAATAATATTTGCCGCGTTGATGAAACATGGTACGAGAGGTCTGTAGCCTGCGAGTTTGTTGGTTGGCCGGTACGTATGATCCCCCCTGAGGAACTGGTTTGGTGTAAGCTGTATGTGCAAAACCGGGAAAGATTCGACGGGGCAGACGTTAACCATATCATGTTAAAATATGGCAAAAAATTAGACTGGAAACACCTGCTTTTCAGGATGGATCAGCACTGGCATTTGCTGCTTGCACAACTCATCATGTTTCAGTTCGTATACCCGGCCGACTATCATGAAATTGTTCCGAAATGGCTCTTCGATGAACTGATATACCGGGCAAACGAACAATACGACCTTCCCCCCTCTTTGGAACGTGTTTGCCGTGGACCTGTTATCGACCAAACCCAATACAGCACCGATATAAAAGAATGGAACTACAAAGTTTCCACTATTAAAACCACATAGCTATGGAAGAAACAAAAAAAACACGCATAGCAGCAGTTGCTGATATTCACGTAAAGGAAACGGACAAAGGAAAGTGGGTGAGCTATTTTAAAGAAGTATCGCAGCAGGCAGATGTGTTGCTCATTTGCGGCGACCTTACCGATACCGGCGACGAGGTGGAAGCACAGGTTTTATCAGAAGAATTGAAAGCGTGCACTATCCCTGTTGTAGGTGTTTTGGGTAATCATGATTATGAAAAAGGCCGGCATAAGCTCATTCGGCAGATAGTGCAAAATGCGAACGTGCACATTTTAAATGGTGAGGCAATTGTTATAAACGGAGTGGGTTTTGCAGGTATAAAAGGTTTCGGTGGTGGTTTCGACAATTACATGCTGTCAATGTTTGGCGAAGGTGCCATGAAAGCGTTTGTGCAGGAAGCCGTAGATGAAGCTTTGCATTTAGACAGGGCACTTGCTCGCCTGGATGGGGATCATCCGAATATTAAAAAGATAGCCGTTTTACATTATGCTCCCATCAAATCTACTATTGTCGGCGAGCCTGAGCCTATATTTCCTTTCCTCGGCTGCTCCCGCCTTGCTGAGCCGTTAACAAGACGGCAGGTTGTCGCCGCCTTTCACGGGCACGCGCATGTTGGCACGCTTGAAGGAGAAGCAGCAGGTGGTGTAAAGGTTTTTAATGTAGCGATCCCTATCTTATTGAAAGCAGGTTATACTGTTCCATTTTATCTCTTGGAGGTGTAGTTTAAACTCTTATAGCGTATTGTTTTTTGTGGGCCGGGCATTTAAATAACCGTTTAACAGCCGTTGCCACGCTCGCTTGTACTGTAACCCATTATTGAGCCTGGCAGTTTACCCTTAGTTTACCGAACGGCCGCACTCGTGAACCAAAGTAAAAAATATTCAGCAAAGCTTCCCGTAACTGCCTGTCGCGGTATATCCGGGAAAAGCAACTGCTTCGTGTGCCTGTGCTTGCTTCCGCAACGAAGATGTATTGAAGAAAGTGCCTGAAGCGAGAATGGAAATAGAACCCGGACTGTTGATTTTTCTACTTAACTCCAGTTGTTAGTTATTGAACAAGTTTGCTGAAGGTAAAACCTACAATAAACATTACTAATTTTAGCAGAAAGCCTTTAAAGGTTACTGCATGTATTTTTCTAAGAAATAATCCTTTAAGCATGGAGAATGTTGTTTCAATAACTTTTCTCATAGGCTCTTTCAAAAATCGTCGTCCAAGGTTCATCTTCGCGATTACTGTTAGATTTTCTTTCATTAGTCTCAATGATTCTGCATCCATTGCGTCATCTTCATGCTATAATCCGTAATAGCCGCTATCTGCATAAATACTACTTTCGGCTGCAACTGTCATTGGTAATTTCTTCAAGGCCTGTACATCGCTTTCACTTCCAGGTACAAAACAAAATTCTACTGGTATACCACTTGTTGTAGTTAAAACCTGAACCTTAACTCCATAAAAATACCTGCGCATCCTTGCATGTTTTTCTCTGAATTGCTCTCCTTTAAAAATTTTGCATCGCTTTATGCCGATGTTGTCGCAAAGAGCTACAGGAAAAGAGGCAACACTCTACTCACTTGCTCCAGCTACCATTTTAAGATGTTGACCAATTTGAAAAAATAACTGAAACAACAAATCAGACAAAGCGTGCAACCGTCTGTTGAAACGACTCTTATCCAACGTTAGTGGAGACAAGCCGGTCATCTTCATAAAATGTCTTCCATGTCTAAATGCCCTCCAAAATAAAGGGCTGATACAATTGCAGATGTTATCATCTCACTATCACTTACTTTTCTTCTGATATCTTCCTGTCGTCCGGTTCCTTTATGCAGGTCAGCGAGAAAACAATAAATTGCTCCAATTTTATCCTCGGTGAGCATCGGTTAATAAGTTTTAAGTGGTAACTCAAAATATGCTTTAATTCGATGCTCTTTTGGTAACTACCAACTTGAGTTAATTAGAAAAATTGAAATATCTACGCAAATAAAAAGTCTCCCGGCAAAAGGAGACTTTTTTTAAAGGACTATTATAAAGGTTCTGGTTATTTTTTCGACTTTCCTGTTTATGGTAAGTTTAATAATTATAAAGCAATTTGTTTTTCAGTCATCATCTTACGCATGTTCATTAGTCCATATCGCATGCGGCCTAAAGCTGTATTGATGCTGCAGTTGGTCATTTCTGCAATTTCTTTAAAGCTAAGATCAGCGTAGTGACGAAGAATAATAATTTCTCTTTGCTCTTCGGGTAACATATCTACCAAACGGCGAACCCTGTCGTGGCTCTGGCCTTGTATCATCGCTTTGTCTGCACCATCTTCCATCACGTTGATCACTTCAAAAATATCCCTGTCATCACTGGTAGTAATTGTTG
>JAQBNO010000197.1 GCA_028288485.1 Segetibacter sp. | reverse complement strand
AACACGCTGGAGAAAGCAAAGACAATCCAGTCGAAGTTGCCGCACCTCGACTTTACAAAGGAATTGATGTACTTTTCGAGGAAAAATGTGTAGACTTTTTTGGCATTGGCATCTGTATTTCCAGCCCGCCTGAACGTACAGTTATTTTTGTAGGTGTTACAGCTTCAGTTCGGGCTGGAGGCATCGTTGCCTACGATACATCGGAGCGGTTCAACTGTAGCTTTTGGTAGCAGCCCGTACCCTGAGCGAAGTCGAAGGGTAGCCTTAACTTGCCGACGGCTCTCAATCACGTGTCTGCATATCTCAAAGCAGCTTTTAAAAATCCTCCATTTGCATCGGTTCAAAAAATTTTACTAACTTAATAACATGGCAAAACTTACGCTAAAAACAGGAGCAAGGAAAACGACTTTAAGCTCCGAAAATGTTCGTGCTGCTATTTCCGTCGCTATACGTAACGATGCTGTACCAGGAGTTCAGCCTGCCAGAGGTAAAAAAACTTCATTAAAACAATCAAGGGTAACAAAAAAGGGACAATCAATATAGTTAATAGAGCAAACATATAATGGCAATGTTTTTATTAACTGCCCTTCACGATCTGTTATTCCTGAAGTGAATCATTCACCCTTCACCATTCACCTTCTTTACCATTCACTTGTATTCACGTTTCACCGAAATTATCAGGATGATAATTTTCCCCCTTCTATGCAACGGTAACAATTAATCCGGTGTCAACCTGCTGAAGTAAGAAAATGACGGACCATTTACAGTTAATAAATAATTGCTTAAAAGGTAAAGCTGCTGCGCAAAAGCAACTCTACGAAGAGTTTGCACCTTCCATGCTGGGTGTATGCTACCGGTATACCAAAAGTTTGCAAGACGCTGAAGATGTACTGCAGGAAGGATTTGTAAAGGTGTTCAGGTTTCTTCACCAATATAATAAAGAAGGGGAATTGGGAGCATGGATCAGGAGGATAATGGTAAATACAGCGTTGAATTACTTAAAGAAAAGCCAGAAATATCAATACGACCTGTTGTTCGACCAGGCAGAATTACATGTGATTACGAGAGATGACCCGGAAGTGCTTTTAAATGCAAAAGAATTAGCAGAATTGATACGGCAACTACCTACAGGATACCAGACGATATTTAACCTGGTTGCGGTTGAAGGTTTTTCACACGTAGAAGTTGGACAAATGCTCGGGATTAGCGAAAATACTTCAAGGTCGCAATATATGAGAGCCCGGCATTTACTCATTAGCTGGATAACAAATACTTCCGGAAACAAAAATAAGGTGTATGCAAGCAAATGATTTTGAAAAAAGCATCAGGAGAAAGATGGAAGAGTTTGAGCTTGTTCCAAAGGAAGAAGTGTGGAAACAGGTGTCGGCAAATATTAGGAAAGAAGATAACAACAGGAGAATATTCTTTTGGTTTTTGAGCGGTTTTCTAATGCTTGCCGGTTTAGCAGGCTCGTGGTTTTTAAACAGGGATAAAAGTGTTTCAATAACGAAAGGTGCGCCACGCGAGAATAAGGCACCATTAAAAACCGGTATACGAAAGACTCCAGAAGTAGCGGAGAACAGCGACAGAAATCAACAGACAGCAAAATCAAGTCCCTCAATAACTAACGGTTCTGACGGAAAAATACCGGCAAACCATGATCGGCCAGCAACAAAAAAAACAGCGATAAAAATTAAAGTGCAGCCGGTCAAAAAAGAAAGTTCTTTACCTGCAATTTCTAATAAACTTCAAGGTTCGTCAGTGAGTTCAGCCTCAAATCTCAATGACATGCCTCCCGGAAAAGTACTAAAAGAAAAATCTGAAAATTTGCCGCCGCATAAGTTTTTAAAAACCGGCTCTGACCAATTTGTGAAAAATGACTCAGGTAAGAATGGGCTCATAAACAAAGACACAAAAAAAGACAGTTCCGCTTCAATTATGGAGAAAAAAGCGGCAGTAAAAAAAGTTGCTAAAAACTGGAAGATCGGCTTTACCGCTTATGCCGGGATTTCAAATAATAGCTCCGGTTTGCCATTGGTTTTCAGCCCTTCTAGTGCAGATTACCTTAGTAGCAGTTCCCCAAACCAATCCTCCGGGGCTGCAGGAAATACTTTTTTACCTTACAGGTTAAACTACAAAACCGGCTTATCGTTCGGGTTAGGAATTTTCACCGGCAAACAATTTAGCAAGCGGTTTGGATTAACAGCAGGTGCGGACTATCATTTCTATAGTGCAAGGTCTACGGCGGGTAACAAGATAGACACGGCCGCTACCTTCCGCGATTCGGCTTTACAATCAACCGCCTTTGTAAGTAATTTTTACCTGGGTGGACAGTCCGGCTCGTTTTTAAACAGCTGGCACCTAATAGAATTGCCAGTCAACCTTCATTTACGATTGAATAAAAACAAAGACAATCCTGTTAGTTTTACAGCAGGTGTTTCCCCGGGATTTCTTATTGGTTCCAATGCACTCTACGTTAACAGCAGGGAAAGAGTTATTTACGAAGAAAAAAAGCAGTTTCATCGTTTCCAGCTTTCAGCCCAGGCAGGGCTTTTATTCCCGCTGAAAACTTTCAAAACGTTTCATATAAATGCCGGTCCCGTTTTTAAATACGGTTTTACCAATCTTACAAAACACGCAGCAGCCACTCGGCAGCATTTGGTATTTGCAGGAATTAAAGCCAACATCAACCTAAAATAAATTACAATATCATGAAAATGACCTCTACCCGCACCCGGCTTTTTGCTATGATCGTAGTTTGCACAGCACTGCTTCAAAGTTGCCTTAAAGACACTGCTACCAGGACTTATACGATGTATACTCCCGTATATAAGTCGGTTGCAGAAGTACGATCTGACATTAAAATCGATGCTTCTACCCCAGTCATAAACCCGGGAAAAATATTTGTTTTGGGGAAATACATTTTCCTGAACGAGGTAGACAAAGGTGTGCACGTAATTGATAATACCAATCCTGCAAGCCCGGTTAACAAATATTTTATCGCTATTCCCGGAAACCTTGATTTAGCTGTTAAAGGCAACATTTTATATGCTGATCTTTACCGCGACCTTGTTACTATCGACATCAGTGATCCAGCGGATGTGCGGGTAAAAAAGATCATCGAAAATGTTTTTCCACGAAGGCAATACCTGAACGGCTTTTGGGCCGATAGCACCAGGATTATTGTAGACTGGATCAAAAAAGACACCACAGTTCGGGCTGACCAAAACAACTTTGTCTTTGATAGCAGGAGCATGTTTTCTTTCAACAGTACTCAGGGGGCGATGGCTTCGGCTGCAGTTACCCGCGGTATAAGTGGCTCGATGGCAAGGTTTACGCTGCTCAATAATTACCTGTATACCGTTACCAACAGTAATTTAAATGTTTTCAATATTTCGCAGCCTGAAAATCCTGTTTTTACCAATACTGTACCGGTTGGCTGGGAAATCGAGACCATATATCCTTTTAAAAATAACCTGTTTATTGGATCACAAACAGGCATGTTTATTTACAATACCGATAACCCCTCCACACCAACAAAAGTCTCCGTGTTCAGTCACCTCAGGGTTTGTGACCCGGTTATTGCCGATGATGATTTTGCCTATGTGACACTTCGTTCAGGTACCCGTTGCCAGGGTTTTCAAAACCAGCTCGATATAGTAGCCATTCAAAACCTGCAAGCCCCAACCCTCATTAAAAGTTACCCACTAACTAATCCGCACGGACTTTCAAAAGACGGCAATACATTATTTATTTGCGATGGTGATGCTGGATTAAAAGTTTTTGATGCTGCCAAAGCGACCGGGCTGAAACTGCTGAAAACAATAGGTGGAATAACTGCGTACGATGTAATAACACAAAATAATATCGCAATGGTAGTAGCAACGGACGGTTTGTATCAATACGATTACAGTAACCTCGCCAATATAACATTGAAAAGCAAGATCTCGTATAAGTAATTTTGTGGGACAAACAGTTGCTCTTCCTGCTACATCGTTGCGTCGCACTCTTGTGCAAGGGTAATAGCCTGGGCAGTTCCGCGACTAGCGGAAGGGTTCATCAATGGTTGTTCTCTGGTGCTATTTAAATGTATGTTTTCTGCCTCTCATTTATTTCCTCCTAATCCCAAAAAACCTGTTAATCATGGTTCTAAAATTCCTTCCCTTTCTGCTCCTGCTGGCTGGCCAGGCTCAGAGCCAGAAAACCGGGTCAGCAATTAAGTTTAGTAGTATTAGCCATTTGGGCTTACTAACTGGAAATGGAGGTGAAGCAATGATGGCACAAACCATTAACGGAGTAAATAAAGGTAAATGGTTTGCAGGTATTGGAGCCGGACTTGATTTTTATAAAGACAGGACGATCCCATTGTTTGTAGATGTTAGACGAGAACTGTTAACACAGGCAAATACACCATTTGTATATGGCGATTTGGGGGTGAACTTTTCGTGGCTGAATTTTATACAAAAAGAACAAAAAGGTTTTCCAACTTCTTCACCCGGTGCCTATTATGATGTAGGATTGGGGTGGAAGTTGAAAGGAAAAAATAACCGCGGTTTCTTACTCTCAGGGGGATACAGCTTTAAACAGGTAAAGGAAAAGGTGAGAAGGACATGGGGCGCACCTACTATCCAAATGCAGGAGGAGAATTTTGAAAGGTTCAATTATTTGTACAGGAGAGTCGTGATCAAGATGGGATTGCAGTTATAGTGTTGAGTGCGGGAGCACAAGAGGAAACGGCTGTGCTACACCGACTCCGCAATTACCAGAAAGCGTGTTTCACGAAATACCTTGTTTCTACCACACTTTCCGGGAAATCCCGGTAGAATTTTAGGGTAATATTGGTAAATGAAGCAAGACCCGCTTCATTTTTTATTTCTACATTGCTCTAAGACAGATGCTTAATCACAGCCTAACTGCCGCACCTGGCGGGTAGAGAAGCTGTATAGGGTTAATTCTGCCGGTTACCAAAAACTTCACTTATAAAAAATGAAATTCCACATCCTGCTGTAGAAGCCAAAAGTGATTTAATAGAAGATTAGACTTTCATCGTTTAAACTACTGCTACTTTCATTTGTCTGTCAACCACATCACGCGTATAATAATGATCTGTGCAATATGAAATCCGCCCCTAAAAAAATCTATGTTGTTGCAATTCTTTTGGTGAGTAATTTTTTGTTTTCTTTTGATGCACCACGTTTTAGCCTTCCTTATAAGTCGTCACACCTAACTGAACGGCAAGCCGCGGCTCATTTACTCAGCAGGTTTACTTATGGAGCAAAACCCGGCGACGTGGAAGCTGTAATAAAGACGGGCCTTGAAAAATGGTTTTTACAACAATTAAATGCGGGTATACCTGATGATGAATTAAACCAACGTTTAACAGTGTATGATGCAATACACTTCAGCAATACAGAAGTGGTAAATACCTTTCGCAATGGCGGCGAAATATTAAAAATGGCAATAAAGGATGGATTTATTAATAAGGACTCGGTAGATAAAGGTAATAAGGCGGCGTATAGAAGCCGGTTGAATGCCTATATGCAAGAGAAAGGTTTTAAGCCCGAGGGCGAGCTTTATAACCAGTTTGTGAACCAGAAAATAGTGAGAGCTGCCTACACAAATAACCAGTTACAGGAACTGATGACCGATTTTTGGTTCAATCACTTCAATGTATCCATTACAAAAAATAATTGTGCGGCTTTTGTTCCGGCTTATGAGCGCGACGTAATAAGGCCAAATGCGTTTGGCAAATTTGAAGATTTGCTGTTGGCTACAGCAAAGTCTCCCGCCATGCTGATGTTCCTCGATAATTTTATTAGCACCGGCACAAATACCGGGTTGGATTTTGACGGAAACAGCACGTTCCAAAAAAAGATTGCAAAGGAAATAAAGAAGGGAAGGGGAGATCCTGCTTCTGAAAAAGCGATCGCGAAATTAAAGCAGCTTAAAAAATCGCAGGGCCTTAACGAAAATTATGCACGCGAAGTAATGGAACTGCACACACTTGGCGTTGATGGAGGTTATACACAAAATGATGTAACACAGGCTGCACGCGTCTTAACAGGCTGGACCGTTTATCCGTTTAGTGATTTTCGTGGCGGCCATGCTATAAAAAAAGTTTTAGAACGGGTAGGAGAGGACCAACTGGCAAATAGAGGTTTTGTTCGCGACGGTGATTTTCTATTTGCTGCAAATGGTCATGATAACGGGGAAAAAACGGTACTGGGCAAAAAGTTCGGTTCCAACGGTGGATACGAGGAAGGAGTGCAGCTTCTGAGAATGCTCGCACACCATCCTTCTACCGCCAGGTTTATTTCCCGGAAAATTGCGGTTCGTTTTGTCAGCGATAACCCACCTGAAAGCCTCATTAATAAAATGGCTAAAACATTTACCGATAAAGATGGCAGCATAAAACAAGTGATCATGACGATGGTTTCGTCGCCTGAGTTTTGGAGTAAAGCTGCCGTCCGCGAAAAAACAAAGTCGCCTTTTGAGCTTGCCGTTAGCACTTCAAGAAGTTTGAATGCCGACATTGTTATGCCTTTCCAATTATATAAGTGGGTAGAGAAAATGGGCCAGAAGCTGTATTACTTCCAGGCTCCTACGGGTTTCCCGGACAAAGGCCAGTACTGGATCAACACCGGGTCATTGCTCAACCGCATGAACTTTGGTTTGGCTTTCGCATCGCACCGCATTCCTGGTATTAAGATAGACTTGCTGGCTTTAAACCAGGGCCACGAGCCCGAAAGCGCAGAAGCGGCGCTTGCAGCTTTTAGTAAGTTAATGATGCCTGAACGTGATCTTAGCCAAACTATAAAACGCCTTACCCCTTTGCTTCTCAACCCTGAACTTGAGAAAAAAGTGGATAATGCAGCCCAGGCACAGTCACCAACGCAAGTTGAAGTAATGCAAATGCAGGATTTGAATATGGAAGATTTGCCGGCGGTGAAAAAAAGATTAGGTAAGAAAGGTGGCGGCCGGGAAAACCCGGGGCCTGTCGAAACCTTGAAGGGTAATAATAATATAATGTCGCAAGTGGTCGGTATTATTATCGGGTCGCCTGAGTTTCAGCGTAAATAGCTACGCTGCCAAGATTAGTGATAGCAGTTTTATGTTGATAATCGAGAATTGAATATTGCGATTTTTTTAGATCGAACAGAAGTTAAATATTCAACCGAGGTTGTCGGAATGGATCTCTTTGGTGATGTCACTCCCGTCTGAACGCATTCAGCCGGACGGCACTTCTACTGTAAGTTTTCATGGCATCTTTGGTCAATGGTTTTAGTATGAATAAGAGGATTAAATAAGCGAATATTTAAATTTCAATCAACCTCGTTTTCAGTAGAATCGTATTAAAAAGCCGAATAGAATACCTGGAAGTACAAGGGAGTGACACAACGATGTTGAAAAGAATTGCAGAAGCTGGCTCAAAAAAAGACCCATTAAAAGACGTTGATGTTAAATGATCAACTTGGTCGCAATAACAAATAATGTAAAAAACAAGCGATTAATTTAATAATAGAAGTGTTTAGCGATAGAGCAATTAAAAAGTAGAATAATGGTATCAAGAAGAGGCTTTTTAAAATCAGGGGGACTGGCGCTGTTTGGAATTGGCTTAGGTGGAGTGCCTTCTTTCATGGCACATGCGGCCGATAGCAGTAAAATATTAAGTTCGTATAAGAAGAAAAAAGTGCTGGTTTGTATTTTTCAACGTGGCGCGATGGATGGACTAATGGCGGTAACACCGTTTACAGATGAATATTTAAAGGCCGCAAGACCTAAGCTGTTTATGTCGGCAGCAAAAGATCAGAAAGGTTCTCCGCTCATTGACCTCGATGGTCGTTTCGGTCTGCATCCTTCAATGAAGGCTTTTGAACCTTTTTATCGCGAGAAACGCCTGGCAATCGTTCACGGTATTGGTTCCCCTAATAATACCCGCTCACACTTCGATGCGCAGGATTATATGGAATCCGGTACTCCCTTTAATAAAGGTACGCCAAGCGGATGGTTGAACCGCGCGGTAGGTTTATTGGGGCATGATGCTTCGCCTTTTCGTGCCGTTAGCCTCACTTCTTCAAGGCCACGTTCTTTATATGGTGATAATGCTTCTGTTTCTATAAGTAACCTGCGCGATTTTGCTATCCAAATGAAGGCTAACCCCCTTACGGTTAATATGACTGCAAAAAGCTTTGAGGATTTATACGACCAAACAACTTCTGATCTGCTCAAAGAAACCGGTAAAGAAAGTTTCGATGCCATTAAAATGATACAGAAAGCAAACCCTGCTAATTATAAACCCGAAAACAATGCCCTTTATCCAAACAGTCCACTTGGAAATTCATTGAAGCAAATTGCTCAACTGGTAAAAATGGACGTGGGGCTTGAAGTTGCTTTTGCCGAGTCAAACGGCTGGGATACGCACTTTAACCAGGGAACAGACACCGGTGTTTTTGCCAGGAATGTTGGCGATTTAAGTAACAGTATTACGGCTTTTTGGAATGATATGCGGGCCTTTCACGACGATATTACCGTTATGACTATGACAGAGTTCGGACGAACTGTAAAACAGAATGGCAGTGGCGGCACTGATCATGGACGGGGTAGTTGTAATTTTATTTTAGGCAACAACGTGAATGGCGGATTGGTACACGGCACCATGCAACCTTTAGCGATAGAAAACCTTGAAGACAGGCGTGACTTAGCCGTCACAACTGATTTTAGAAGCGTATTTAGCGAAGTTGCAGGCAAGCATTTAAAGATCAGTGGCGATAAAGCACTCTTCCCCGGTTGGTCAGGGAGGCAGATAGGAGTGATGCATTAAGTATGAAAGAGAAATGTGCTCCTGGATTAACTAATTAAACCAGGAACACATTTTCGAAATAGAAAAAGTTGACGGTAAAGTGTTGATGCAGCCTAAAAACGATAAGTGACGGCCAGTCCTTTCGACTTATTTCCCACCTGCGGAGCAAAGCTCACATTTTTGAGTTTCTTGCTTTTATGCAACTGCGGCACTAAAATACCTGCACCTGCTCCTAAAGCGTATCCTAATATATTATCGCTTAAAAAGTGCATGCCTCCTTTATAGCGTAGATATCCAACTAGCGCAGGTACTGATGCTGCAACTACCCACACGTAAGGGGTAGCTTTTGAGCCTGGATTAAAATCCTGGTAAACTTTAGCCATGAAAAAAGTAGCGGCAGCAGTGGCAGCAGTATGACCCGCATAAAATGATCGTTGCGAATTTTTATCGAGTCTTAAATCTAATGGCGCTTTATTTCCATACACATAAGGACGGCTGCGGTAAATATTCCCGGTGGCCATGGTGAACAAGGCTCCTGTAATGGCCATTGTTTCCGTATAAAGAACGAGTACTTGTCCTATATGATGCCTTTCGTTGCTGTTTATCAAAGCCATCAGTACAGGCATAGCAAACGATGCCTGGAAAGGAATATAACTGTCGTCATCCGCTTGCGGGGAATAAAATCCTGCACTGCTGCGATCAAAAAAAGGAACTTTATCGCGGGTCTTTGTCGCCAATTGAGCAGGAGTCAGGTCTTTTTTGTTTTGTATAAGCGAGACCCCGAGGGCTGTTAGTCCAATCCCACCTACCGTAATTGCACCATCTTTTATCCAGTTGGTTGTATAAGGAGAAACATACTTGCTTTTATTAGAAGAATCCTGGGCAATGGTTGTACTGATAAAAGTCAGCAGGCTTAGCGAAAGTGTGAAAATGTGCTTCATAAACGTGTTTTTCAATTAAAATTTTTTAGTTCAGTTACTGATAATTCCTCTTAATGATTTGCTTTGTTCCATTATACGGTTTGGGTAATTGAGGCAAATCCAGCTGGCAATTCCACATAATGCAAAAACAATGCTCACTGGTTTTGTTTTACGACCCAACTGCATTTGACACACGTTCATACCGGTATAGGAAAACATCCATTCTTTTTGTAATGAAAACCGAAATTCGAAAACGGGCGAATTAAATAAAAATAAATACCACATCACTTCCACCCCTTTTAAAACACGGATTATTCAAATGGCGGGATGTATTTTATAACGACTTGTACCGCACCGTAGCTGTTATTTGGGGAAATATTGGTACCACAACCGTTGCCTGCGAAAATACAATGATCGGCAATCGGAAAAATTGCAGAAACCGAATGGGTAAAACCAGTTGAATTACGACCAGATATGAATTTGGAATTAGGTGAATTTGATGTAATGTCGAACCATTTTCGTGCGATATTAATTACCGGCCACAATGATTATAATGCAGGATTTCGAATTATATTATTAACAACGGGGTAAAATGGTTGCAGGATAAATTTTACGCGGACAATTCCCGGTAGAGATGCAATGCATCGCGTCTCAACCGGAAATTCACACCATCAATTTATATTTTTAGGATCTAAATTGCGCGGTTTTCGCCTAAACCTGATCGCAGCATTTTTAATAAATGTGCTGGTCATACTGAATTCAAACCTTTTTTCGCCGGCATAAATGATTGCGAGGGCAGTGTTAGGAGGAAACCTGCCAAGATTTTCAGCAAACATCGAAAGTTCATTTACATTGGTATCGACAGGAAGGGTAAACGTCATGGGTTTATCGCTTAACATCTGTCTGTTAGCTACGGGTTTGCGGTTATAAAAAACGGAAATTGTGTCGTTATCTACTTCTCCCAGGTCGTATAATGAAACTTTTAAACTATCAGCATCTACATCAATGATTTGAAGAACATCAAACGACCTTTTATTTAATTTGCTGATAAGAATTTCGGTTTCACTCAATTTCTTCCTTGTTTCAATTGGTCGCAATTTTACGGTATCATAAACTTCTTCGTTGAAAGTCGAAGGTTTTGGCTTGTCGGTAGATTTTGCAAATTTTACACTAATCGAGGGGCAAGTAAGTCGGTATTCGTTGGTAGCGTTAAACTGGCCCCATAAAAAGGTTTGTTTCCCGGAAACTACCAGTGAAAACAGTCCTTCCATCGGGCAATCTGCCCCGTTAGCATTTTTAGCCTGGAAGTTGAGCACAGGGCTAGTATTTAACAATAGAGTTTTTGATTTAGAATCGTAAGTACCAGTGATGCTGGTTTTTATTTCTACGTCTCTGAAGAAGTAATTGAATTCGCCTGATACTTGAGTTCCTGTTTGCTTAAGTATCATTTCCGAAAGGTAACTATTATGGTTTCCTGTTCTTTTAACCTGGCCGACTCCATACCATTCTCCGGTTACAATTTGAGCAGATATTATAGCTACCGGCAATAAGAAAACAAGGAGTAACAAACCGAAACGTATCTTCTTCAATTGGATTGATTTACATTGGATTAATAAATACTTGCACCAAAACATTTCGGGTTACTCGTTACCTGTTAACTGCATAGAAAAAGCCGACTTTATTTTAAAAATCGCTTTATCTCCCTGTCTGTATCTTTTTTCTTTAATGTTTCACGCTTGTCATGCAGTTTTTTACCTCGGCCGAGACCGATCTCAACTTTAGCCAAATGTTTGTCGTTAAAAAAGACACGTAATGGAACAATAGTATAGCCCTTGTCTTTCATTCGGTTTTCAATCTTACGTAGTTCTCTTTTGGTAAGTAAGAGCTTTCGGTCATGAACCGCAATGTGGTTATTCATTGTTCCCAGGGAATATTCTGCAATGTATAAGCCCCGAACCCACAGTTCATTTTTATGTAACAGGCAAAAGCTGTCATTGAAGCTTACTTTCCCTTCTCGTATGCTTTTTACTTCTGTGCCAAGCAAAACGATCCCTGCAGTCCATTTATCTTCAATTGCATACTCATGATAAGCCGACCTGTTGTTCATTTCCTTTGTAGCCATAGAATTCCCGTTAGCGGGCAAAAGTAAAATAAATAACAACGGTTTAAACACAAGACGACAGCTGATTGAAAATATTGGATAGGAAAACTGTTAAAATAAACCTAGAATAATAACATTTGCAAATGCGAAGACCGAAATTCTTTTAACATCACTGTATGTAAAAGAGGTAATGGGTATAAACAAGTTAGCTAACTTATTTATACCCATTACCTCGTGCACACTACCTGGTTGATTTATACATCCCAGTCATTTAGCCCTGGAACAGAAGAATCAGCTGTGTTATTTTTTGTTTTAAATCTTTGCGGTGAATTATAAAATCGAGAAAGCCGTGCTCCAATAAAAATTCGCTGCGCTGAAAGCCTGGTGGAAGGTCTTTTTTGATAGTTTCTTTAATTACCCTTGGACCAGCAAATCCTATTAATGCTCCCGGTTCGGCAATATTCAGGTCTCCCAACATACCGAAGCTAGCAGATATGCCACCAAAAGTGGGGTCAGTTAACATACTGATAAAGGGTAGTTTTGCATCTGTCAATTGCGACAGTTTGCCACTTGTTTTAGCTAGTTGCATAAGGCTGAATGCACTTTCCATCATTCGGGCGCCGCCGCTTTTACTAATTACCATATAGGGTAATTTATGGGCAATACAATAATCAACAGCGCGGCTAAATTTTTCGCCCATCACACTTCCAAGGCTTCCGCCTATAAATTCAAAGTCCATGCAGGCAACTACTATTTCTTTCCCACCCACATCTCCTACAGCAACACGCATACTGTCTGTGAGGTCCGTTTTTGCCCAAATATCTTCCAGCCTCTTGCCGTATGGTTTCAGATCGGTAAAGCCCAAAAAGTCTTTGCTTCGAATATTATCAAACAACTCCTCGTATTCCTCGTTATCGAAAATAATATCGTAATATTCTTCGCTTCCGATCCTGTGATGGTAGGCACATTTTGGGCATACAAAAAGGTTTTCACGCAGGTCGGCAGTGGTGGAAATGAAATTGCATTCAGGACATTTGGTCCAAAGCCCTTCGGGAGTTTCTTTTTTTTCTGAAGTAGTTGTAAGTATACCTTTCTTAATTCGCTTGAACCACCGCTGCTTCGCTTCTTCATGCTTCCCTTTGTCGCCGGTTAATTTAGCTTCAAAGTCCTCCTCGTCTTTTTTCATATATTATTCAAATGGGTATTGAAGTTATAGCGGTGCAATTTATATATAAATAGTTACAAAGGAAGCTGCAATATTTTTCCTTGCGGCTAAAGTATTATAAATACACGATTTAGCTTCTGAATTTTAAATTTATGCACTACACCTTGCTACCGCAAAAGCGGCATTTATTCTATGCTGCCGCCTGTATTTATTATTGCTAATGCATTTCATTATGCTCCTGTAATCCTATTGTCAGTATATACATTCTTGCATCGTTCAGTAAATGCACAGCTTCATTACATGGCGGTTGAAATGCTTTTCGTCCCAATATTCGTTAACGGTTTTTTTCGACCCTCCTCTATTTATCCATTTGTCAAAGTTGCCCCTCCAAACCGGCGCCCCAGCGCACTTGCACTCTTTGTACAGCTTTATCTTTATTCTGCCTTTGCCCACCTGCGTCGAAAGTAAAACCTCGTAAGGGTGAAACAAGCAACAAGATAAATGCCGGTAAGGTAATTCTTGTCACCAATTTCAGGCTAGCCGCAATTTTATCTTATCGCCTGTAATGTGAGTGCCCCGTTGTTGTTGATGCTTCCAATTTCCACCAGTGATTGATGATGTAATATTATAAGTTGCAGTTGAGCCCCGGCCAGGAAACGATGCGGTAGAATTGCCTGCCCGCTGAAGCCGTTCCGACGGGAGTGACATCACCAAAGGGAGCCATTCGCACAACCGGAGTTTCAGCAAAAAACGATTGTTGGTACCAAAAAGAATTGACACAATTCGCCGTTTGCGAATATCGGTTAATAGGTCAATTTTCTTTTGGCTTGTTGTATAACCAGTAAATTCTTAAGTAGGGTTTGCTTGAGGTTCAATTTAACTACATCACCCATCGTTCTGCATTTCAAAAAAAGTGGATTATTAAAAAAGACTGCCAGTTCATGTTTTAACTGTGTAATTTTTTCAGCCGTCGAAATTTTGTCTCTACACATGATATTAAAAAGCTCCATCAGGCGGTAACGGGAGTCGGCCACTCTGAAGGCCATCATCGTTCTCTCTTCAGACTGGTATTGTTCAATAGAGTCTTTATTAAGGTATTGTAGTGCGAGGTTTACGAGCGTAAGGTTTTCTTTAAAATATTGAGGCAGATAAAGGTTTTTGCGTCCTTCATACGATTGCTGGTCAAAATCTATAGCGCGCAGGCGGTATTGAAAATCTTCAATGTCGGGGGTAATATCGACCACGAAATTGTAGCTGCGCATATCGCCCAGCAGCCGTACAAAACACCTTTCGTTAAACTTTACGAACTCTTTTGCAAAGCGTATTTTATTGGTATTCGGCAGATCAAGATATTGTTGAGTGAAAAGGTCACCCGGTATTCCCGGAATGTGCTCTTCAACCAGTGTATTATAATGTGTAAAATAAGTGAGCCGGTTTGGCGACAATATGTGCTCCAGTTCAAGGCCATAAATTCTTGAAGCATCGGCGACCTTAATATAAAAATGATCGTAGTTGTCGTTGTATTTATTAACAATACGAATTCGAAAAGGATTGGAGTTTCCAAATGCACAATAATCAATACGGGCAACATCAAGGTGTTTTGAAAAACTAAGATCACCTTCAGTTTTCAGGATGGCATAAATATTAATCAATCCATCCCGCAGGTACTCCCATTCATTCATATCATATATTGCCTTCTCCCAGAATGTATCTTTCCCGTTTTTGTCTTTTAAAGGAACTGAATAAGTAATTCGTGCAAGGTCGTCGTACGTAACAGGTAATTTAACTTCGCGGCCATGATCTTTAAGGTAACTGCGCAGTGAAGAATTTATAGTATAAAAAGGTTTCTTTTTAGAAGGAGCGTCGGTTTTCTTTTCCCTGTCAGCGTTCTGAATATCTGAAAAGTCCATGTTCTGTTGTTATTGGAATAAATGTAGCTGATTAACCTTGTATTTCCTGTATCAACTTTTGGAAGTAGGCCGGGGCGCGCAAAAGGCGACTTCCGTACCAGCTAAACATTTCGCCATCCACAAGTACAATTTTACTTGCAACTTGTTGTAAATTAAGCTCGTCTATATGTTTAGGCCGGAAGGGATACGGTTCGGAGGAGAGCAGCAGAATTTCGCAATGTTTTAAAAATAGCGGTGGAACAAGCGCCGCAGAGCCGGTGTTATTGCTGGTTAACATATGGGGGATGTCTATTTCGGGATAGCGACTCAGCCGTTTAAAAATATTGTCGAAACCACACCGGTCGAGCATATCGTTAATAAAAGTATTGCCGCCAGCGGCCATATAAGGATCTTTCCAGATAAGGTAAGCAGAACTTATGGGGCGTGACAACGGAATTAACTGATTGAAGCTGTTTTTAACCTGCGTTGATATGTCATTTGCCCGTTGTTGTTTATTTACCAGTTTTCCAATTGTCGTAATCATTTCCAAAGCATCGTCGAGCGTATATATATCACTAACCCAGACAGGAGCAACTTTTTGCAACTCCTCAATCTGTTCTTTTACATTCTCTTCTTTATTGGCAATAATAAGATCAGGATGTAATGCTTTTACCCTATCAATATTTACGTTTTTTGTGCCGCCAATTCTTTGTTTTGTTTGAAACCATTCAGGGGGATGAATGCAAAATTTGGTGATGCCAATTACCTCTTCGTTTAACCCAAGTTCGTACAATAGTTCTGTTTGCGAAGGCACAATAGAAACAATTCGTTGAGGAGGCAGAGATAATTGAATGATGTTGTTTAGTTGGTCGCGTAGAAAAATTGACATATGAATTTGGGCACTGTGTTAATAATTAAATAGCTTCTTCGTTACGTGGTATTAGAACTGTGTGAAAACGAAATAAAGTATCAATATTTCCGGTTAATTAAAAATGCAGTAGTTACAAAGTAGGAATATAATTATATAACAAAAGGACTTAAAAAATAGTAAAATAAAGATTAAAAGAAGTAAATTTATAAGGCTTATTCTCCTAATATTCAATATTCAGATACTTGCCAAAGTTAACAGGGTAAAGGTTCATTTTCTTCTTTTAATCAGGAATATTCTAAAGCAGATCTTCTTCATACTTCTCAGTCTTATTTAAATTAAGTTTATGGAAAGAAAATTTTATTTTCCTGTATCTGAGTATTTGGCAACAGCGACCCTTATTCTCGGCCTGTTTTCCTTAACGCTTTTCTGGTGCGTTATAACTCCTGTTTATGTTTTATACCTGAACTATTTAAAGAAGTTTAAATAAAGATTAAAACAACCTTTACATTGTCTTCAATTGCAATAATGCGGGCAGTTAAACAGTTTTATACTTATGTTTAACCTCTTCTTCAGGTTCGATCCCCAGCTAAAAAAATATGTCTATATCGAGGATGGTATACAGTATGAAATGTCGCTTCTTTTAATGCTCAAATTTAAAAAACACTACCGGAAACAACGAGGTTTTCCAGGGAATCTGCCCATTGCGGCGTGGTTATTTACTTTGTCAAAAGAAGAATTACAACATGTTACGAAATCCCTTTCAACAGGAAAAGTAAAAGAAATAGAAGTAGGGTGTTCGCTGTAAAAAACTTCTTTTTTTTCCGCTAAAAACTAAAGACGGCTCACTCATGCCTGGTAGTCTACATCAATAAAGTTATTGCTACTTCCCGCATATATTAGGCAATTTGTTCTTTCATATACCTCGCAACTTCCAGGTACTCTTCATAGGTTGTGGGTTTTTTTAAATATTCCTTTACTCCCATCTTCTTGTACTTTTCAATTTGTTTCTCCGATTTTATTGTAGATAAAACGATAACGGGTATATGTTTATAACGTTCCATGTTTTTTAAATCAGTTAAAAATTCGCTCCCACTTATACCCGGAAGATATAGATCGGTTACAATTAACTGAGGTAAATCTTCCTTTCTTTCCACTTGCTCCAGGTAGGTAAAGGCCCGCATAGCCGAGTTCACATAATGTACCCGATCCACACCGCTTTTTGTAAAAGCTTCTGACAAGATCTCTACGTCATCGGTGTCATCATCTATAATGAGTATTTGACATAAGGTCATGGAGCTATTGTTTTTCCTTCATAATTCCTCCCAAAAAATTTTTACTGCTAAAATCATTCCCGTAGGCTTTCCTGGCATTTCTTTTTTCAGTGTTCATTCAGGTTAATACCTATGTTCACCTCCAGGTTCAACATTCGCTCAAAGTTTTAATATCCTCCTTTTAGATCCTGCATCTATATGCTTTCAACTTTGCAAGCTGTTGAAATTTTTATCAATTGTCGTTCCTGAAAGAAGGTGGTTATTACCCATTTTATTCAATGCCCTTGTTACGAAAATTTTTATTTTTTTTGGGGGACGAGCGGTAGTAATTCTATTAAACATCGTTGTGTCACTCACTTGTACACTTGTTTTTTTTATCAACAAGTCAGCAACGGTTTGGGAGTAAACCGGGTGCATCGAAGATTCTACGTTTATTGCTTTTTATTTACCCGGCGAATCTTTTTCCCGTTAACTAAAATGTAAACCGCGCGGTTGTTTAAAAGAACGACACCCTCATTGCAATAAAAGTTAACAACATTCGTTATAGTAAATGTTATTTTAGTTCCCATTCAAATTTCCCTGGGATTTCTATGAAGAACCACCACAAATAGAACCTGATAAAATTTGAGTAAATATTACCTCTTGATTATTCAGGAGGTTTTCCTTTTTAAAGCGCTCGACTTGAAGACGGGATAATAATAACTGTATTTTAAACGAACGAAGTAAAGGGTGTCAGAAGAAGTTTGACCTTTTTAAGCAAAAGGTGGAAAAAGTAAAATTGAAATACTGCAAGACGAACGAAATGCGACGCAACAAAAGCCAGTCCTGCTTACAGTAGCCTGTCTCATTATACTCTTCCAATTCCTAATAAACATGCATTTATAACCGATTACGTCTCGTGATTTCTTCCCCTGGTGTGGCCAATAAGTGCTGAAACTTTCATAACGCGCATTTCTCCTGAGTGTTTTAGGTAGCAGGATAGTAAAGTATACGGTTTACTTGCAATGCCTATAAAACGCTTCCTTAAACAATATTCCTTTTCATACTGACGTTGTTATAAAAACTGCCTTGAACAAAGGAGAGTTTATACCTATTTCTTATGAAGAACCATTCCCAATCTTTCGTACTAAGGCAATTGTTACCTGTTCTGTTAACTGTAAAAGATGTATTATTTTTTACTGCTGGCATAGGCGAAATAATAAGAAAAGCAAAAACGAGGCGTGAATTTTTTAAGAGAGGCTTACAAGGTTCGTTTTTAACGGCCATATTATGGCTTCTGGGTTCAACTGCATCCGCCCAACAAATTGCTCAATATCAATTTAATTCAGCAGCCGGGGTAACTTGCCTTACACAAAACAGGAATGTAACCACCCAGCCTGCAAATGCTGTCTTCAGTGCTTATTCAAACAATGGTACCACTTGTGTTGCATCAACTTCTGCCTTTATAAATAGCAACTGGAATAATGCTACTGCTATAGATCTAACGAAGTATAACCAGTTTACTATATCACCAAATGCAGGATATCTTTTAAGATTAACGACGGTACAATTTACCCAGCTTGTAAGTGCAAATGGCAATGGCAGTGGTAGTACCTGGGCAATTCGTTCGAGTATTGATAATTATGCAACCAATATTGGTACGGGTACTGCTACAACAAGCAGCCAAAGTCCCACTGTAACGTTACCTGCTGCAACTTTCAATAATATAGGAGCAGTGACCTTCCGTTTATATCTCATAAATGCCAGGAATAACACGTCAACATGGTCAAACGAGAACGTAATTGTGAGCGGTGCTGTTGCACCAATACCTGCCAACCCGGCTAACCCTACATCGAATTCGCCGCAGTGTTTACCTGGTGGGGTTACGCTTACACGTACCGGCACACCGCCGGGCGGCGTAACCTGGTATTGGCAAACCGCTGCTACAGGTACAAGTACTGCTGCTTCCGCTGCCACTTATAATGCTACCAGTACGGGGACTTATTACCTAAGAGCTCAAAATAATGCTACAGGTATTTGGAGCACAGGTGCAGGAAGCCTGGCAGTTACCATTACTCCAAACGTAGGGATTCCAACTTTTACTGCCGCAACAACGCGGTGCCAGGGTGCAGGTGTAGTTAATTATTCGGCGACAGCTACTAATACTACAGGAATAACTTATACACTTGACGCAACAACTACAGCGGCGGGTAATTCTATTAATGCGGCAACCGGCGATGTAACTTATACCGCAGCATGGACGGGCCCTTCAACCGTTACGGCAAGAGCTACCGGTTGCGGTACCGCTACTACAGCCACGCTTACCGTTACCACCACTCCAACTGTAGGTGTACCTGTCTTTACTTCCGGAGCTACATCTGTTCTTTGCCAGGGAGCAGGAACAGTAATATATGCCGCTACAGCTACTAACTCTACGGGCTTCACCTATACTTTGGATGCTGCCAGTATAACCGGCGGAAACACTATTGCAGAGACCACCGGAGCTGTAACTTATGCCACGGGCTGGAGCGGAACCACAACCATTACAGCAAGCGCTGCAGGTTGTAATGGGCCACGAACGTCTAATCATACTGTTACGGTTACGCCAAGCGTGACCACACCAATATTTAGTCTTGGCGCAACATCAACCCGTTGCCAGGCGGCAGGTACTACAACTTATGCTGCCACATCCGCTAACACTACCGGGATAACTTATAGTCTTGATGATGCAAGTATAACCGGCGGCAATTCTATTAACGCTTCAACGGGTGATGTAACTTATGCAGCCGGATGGAGCGGCACAACTATCATTACCGCAAGTGCGACAGGTTGTAACGGTCCGAAAACTGCTACTCATACTATCACAACAAATCCACCGGTAACTGTACCGGTATTTTTATTAGGTGTATCAACTACACGATGCGAGGGTTTGGCATCTGTAACCTATACCGCAACTGCTTCGAACACTTCAGGTATCACCTACAGCCTTGATGCAGCAAGCCTTACCGGCGGTAATACTATTGATTCATCCACGGGTGCTTTATCTTATTCGGCGACCTGGAGTGGAACTTCGACAATCACGGCAAGTGCCGCGGGCTGTTATGGACCACAAATAGCAACTCATACAGTCACCGTCACTCCAAGTGTTGGAACGCCTGTTTTTTCATCTGGTGCTACATCAACACGATGCCAGGGCCCGGGACTGGTACTCTACGGCTCTTCAGCAACCACAACTACCGGCATTACTTACAGCCTCGATACGGCCAGTGTAACGGGTGGCAATACGATCAATTCCGCAACCGGGGAAGTGACTTTTGCAGCAGGATGGAGCGGAACAACTATCATTACTGCAAGTGCAGCAGGTTGCAACGGCCCTAAAACAGCTACACATACAGTTACTGTTACAGCTACAGTTGGTACGCCTGTATTTGCAATGGGCGCCACTTCAGAAAGGTGCCCCGCTGCAACAACCGTAACATATACTGCTACAGCAACCACTAGTACTGGTATTACTTATAGCCTCGATACAGCAAGTATTGCAGGCGGCAACTTAATAGATGCCGGTACAGGTGCTGTAACTTATGCAGCTACCTGGACAGGGGTTTCAACGATCACTGCAACTGCTACAGGTTGTAATGGTCCTTCTACATCAAACCATACGGCAACAACCAACGCGCCGGTAACCCCACCCGTTTTTTCTTCGGGTTTAACGTCCACCCGGTGTCAGGGAGCGGAGCCCGTAACTTATGCTGCAACTGCAGCAAATACCGCCGGAATTACTTACACTCTTGATGCGTCAAGTTTAACTGCAGGTAACGCGATTAATGCTACTACGGGAATTGTAACATATACTGCAGCCTGGACCGGAACTTCCATTATTACTGCCAGTGCAGCCGGTTGTTTTGGCCCGTTAACTGCAAACCATACCGTTACCATTACGCCTACAGTGGGAACCCCGGTTTTTGTAATGGGAGTTTCTTCTAGTCGCTGTCATGCTACAGAAACCGTTAATTATTTAGCGACAGCCACTACAACTACGGGTATTACTTATATCCTGGACACGGCAAGTTTAGCAGCTGGCAACACGATAGACGCGTTAACAGGTAATGTTAATTACGTAGACAGTTGGATAGGAACTACCATTATAACCGCCAGTGCAGCCGGTTGTAATGGTCCGCAAACTGCTACTCATACCGTAACAGTCAACGGCTCTGTAACTATCCCCGTTTTTTCGTCTGGCGCTACATCGGTTATTTGCCAGGCAGCCGGAACGGTTACTTATTCCGCCTCAGCAACTAATACTACCGGCATAACTTACACGCTGGACGTTGCAAGTACAGCAGGGGGAAATACAATTAATTCATCTACAGGTGCTCTAACTTATTCGGCAACATGGACGGGAACTTCAACCATCACTGCAACCGCAGCCGGTTGTTATGGCCCTCAAAATGCAACACATACAGTAACTGTCACCCCAACTGTTGGCACGCCTGTTTTTTCAACGGGAGCAACATCAACGCGTTGCCAGGGAGCAGGAACAGTTATATATGATGCTGCAGCAACTACAACCACAGGCATTACTTACAGTCTCAATGATGCAAGTATAACTGGTGGCAATACCATTAATTCTTCAACAGGTGCAGTCACGTATTCTGCTACCTATAGTGGTACAACAATTATTACTGCAAGTGCTGCAGGTTGTAACGGTCCAAAAACTGCAACACATACAGTTACAGTTACTGCGACCGTTGGCACCCCTGTTTTCACCATGAGTGCTACGTCTACACGTTGCGAGGGAGCGGGAACTGAAACTTATACAGCTACTGCAACTACAAATACCGGGATAACTTATGATCTTGATGCAACAAGCGTCAGTAGTGGAAATGCTATTGATCGATTAACGGGAGCAGTAACGTATGTAGCTGGATGGGTTGGAACTTCAACCATCACCGCGACTGCTACAGGTTGCAACGGTCCCAAAACTTCAACCCATACTGTTACAATAACAGCTACAGTTGGTATACCCGTCTTTTTCCTGGATTTAACGTCAACGCGCTGCCAGGGAGCAGCAACTGTTTCTTATGGCGCTTCTGCAACAAATACGACAGGTATTACTTATACCCTTGATGGACCCAGCAGGACCGGGGGTAACACGATAAATGCGGCAACAGGGGCGGTGACTTACGACGCAGGCTGGAGCGGCACTTCAACGATTACTGCAAGTGCAGCCGGTTGTAATGGTCCCGCTACTGCCAATCATACTGTAACCATAACCCCTACCGTAGGTGTGCCTGTTTTTGCAATAGGTGCTTCATCAAGCCGTTGCCATGCAACTGAAACAATTAATTATTCCGCAACTGCTACTAACACCACTGGCATTTCTTATAGCCTTGATGCGGGCAGTTTAGCAGCCGGAAATACGATCGACACGTTAACAGGAGATGTTCATTATGTTAACACCTGGGCAGGAACTACGGTTATCACTGCAAGTGCTGCCGGCTGTAATGGTCCGAGAACAGCTAACCATACTGTTATTGTCAGTGGTTCTGTAACGGCACCTGTATTTTCACTTGGTACCACATCTGTTATATGCCAGGCACCCGGAACAGTAACTTATTCAGCTTCTGCCTCTTATACTACCGGTATCACCTACAGTATCGATACAACCAGCACTTCAGGTGGAAATACTATTAATGCATCGTCAGGTGCGGTAACTTATTCAGCAGCATGGACAGGCACTTTAACAATTACTGCAACTGCAGCCGGTTGTTACGGTCCACAAAGTACATCACATACTGTTACCATCACGCCTACAGTAGGGACACCCGTTTTTTCGCTCGGGGGAGCTTCAACACGTTGCCAGGGAGCAGGGCTGATGACGTATGATGCTTCAGCAACGACAACTACCGGCATTAGCTACAGCCTGGATGATGCAAGTATAACCGGCGGAAATACTATTAACGCAACTACGGGCGAAGTAACATATTCTGCAAGCTGGAGCGGAACAACCGTTGTTACAGCCAGTGCTGCTGGTTGTAATGGCCCTAAAACTGCAACACACACTGTAACTGTTACGCCAACAGTTGGTACTCCGGTTTTTATTATTGGAGTAACTTCTACAAGATGCGAGGGAGCAGGTACAGTAACTTACCAGGCAACGGCTACTAATAATACAAGCATCACCTACCAACTCGACGCAGCCAGTGTAAGTGGTGGTAATGTAATAGACGCAGTTACTGGTATCGTAACCTATGATGTTGCCTGGACAGGAACTTCAATAATTACTGCACTTGCAACAGGCTGTAACGGCCCATCCACTTCAATGCATACGGCAACAACAACCCAGACTGTTGGTGTGCCCATTTTTTCTTCAGGCTCAACATCTGTCCGATGCCAAGGTGCAGGGACAGTTTCTTATACAGCTACAGCTACCAACACTACTGGTATTACATATACGCTTGATTTTTCAAGCAGATCTGCTGGCAATACAATTCATTCAACTTCCGGTATAGTAACCTATGCTGCCGGATGGAGTGGAACTTCAACAATAACTGCCAGTGCTGCTGGTTGTAACGGCCCTAAAACTTCAACACACACGGTCACTATCACTCCTACGGTAGGAAGACCGGTTTTTAACCTGGGCGCTACCTCTAACCGTTGTTACGGGCCGGGCGTTGTAAACTACTCAGCTACAGCCACAACTTCAACTGGCATAACCTATAGCCTTGATGCAAGCAGTATTGCTGCAGGTAATTCTATTGATTCTTTAACAGCGGATGTTAACTATAATGCAGCCTGGATAGGGACTACAATCATAACTGCCACGGCGACCGGTTGTAACGGACCTTCTACTTCAAATCATACAGTTACGGTGAACGGTTCCGTAACAGTACCTGTTTTTGCCTCAGGCTTAACATCCGTTCGTTGCCAGGGCGCCGGCACAGTAACTTATGCCGCTACTGCAAATAATGCTACGGCAATTACCTACACCCTGGATACTGCAAGTATAACCGGCGGCAATACGATAAATTCAGCTACCGGAGCAGTAACTTATGTAGCAGCCTGGAGCGGTATTTCCACAGTAACCGCAAGTGCTGCGGGTTGTTACGGGCCGCAAACTTCAACACATACTGTTACAATCACACCAACAGTAGGTTTACCTGTTTTTGATTTGGGAACAACTTCCAGTCGTTGCCAGGGAGCCGGAACAGTAAATTATAACGCTACCGCAACCAATACTACGGGAATTACCTATAGTCTTAACGGGACGAGCAGGGCCGCCGGAAATGCCATAAATGCAGCTACAGGAGATGTAACTTTTGTAGCAGGATACGCAGGCACTTCAACGATCACTGCCTCTGCAACCGGATGTAATGGTCCAAGAACTTCAACGCACACTGTTACCGTAATAGCGACAGTTGGTACTCCCGTTTTTAATGCCGGAGCAACGTCGGCTCGTTGCCAGGGAGCAGCAAATGTAACCTATACTGCCACAGCTACTACAACCACCGGTATTACCTACACTCTTGACAACAATAGCCTTGACGGGGGTAATTCTATAAACCCGGCTACCGGAACTGTAACCTATGTTGCCCGGTGGACAGGAACTTCCATCATAACTGCAACTGCCCAGGGCTGCAGCGGGCCAAAAACCGCCACCCATACAGTAACGGTCGTACCGACTGTAGGTACACCTGTTTTTACACTAGGTGCAACTTCCGTCAGGTGCCAGGGAAGCGGGGTTGTAAGATATGCTGCAACAGCTACCAACTCTACCAGGATAACCTACAGGCTCGACAATACAACTTTTAATTTTGGTAACAATAACTATGATCCTAATACCGGTGATGTTCAGTTTGATGCCGCATGGACGGGCACTTCAACCGTAACTGCGACAGCAACAGGTTGTAATGGACCGGTTACTTCTGTACACACGATAACTATCACTCCAACAGTTAGTACTCCTGTATTTGCTTTTGGATCTAATTCAACCCGCTGCCAGGGAGCTACTACGGTAAGATATACCGCAACGGCCAACAATTCAACGGGTATTACTTACACCCTGGATGCTACAAGTATAGCTGCAGGTAATACTATTGATGCGACTGACGGAAGTGTAACGTATGTAACAGGATGGGTAGGCTCTTCAACTATCACGGCCCATGCCACCGGTTGTAATGGGCCGAGAACTGCTAACCATACAGTAAGCAGTACTTCTTCTGTTACCACGCCAGTTTTTACTTTAGGTTCCTCCTCTGTTCGTTGCCAGGGAGCAGCAAACGTTACTTATACAGCCACTGCAAATAATACTACAGGTATAACTTATAGCCTGGATGGGCCCAGTGCTGCTGCTGGCAATATCATCAGAACAAACGGCCAGGTAACTTATACGGCAACCTGGAACGGCACAACCATTATTACAGCAACAGCGGCCGGTTGTAACGGGCCAACTACTGCTACGCATACGGTGAATATTATTCCGCCGGTAACAACGCCGGTATTTGTATCCGGTAATGCCAGCACTCGTTGCCAGGGAGCAGGAATTGTAAATTATTCTGCTGCAGCTACAAATACTTCAGGAATAACTTATTTGCTCGATGCAGCAAGCCGCGCAGGTGGAAATTCAATTAATGCAACAACCGGTGACGTTACATATGCTGCCGGATGGAGCGGCACATCAACGATAACCGCCAGTGCTGCAGGCTGTTTCGGTCCCCTGGCAGCAAATCATATTGTTACGATTACACCGACAGTTGGAACGCCGGTTTTTGCATTGGGTGCATCCTCTAACCGATGCCAGGCTGCAGGAACTACAATATATTCTGCAACATCGACGAACAATACAGGTTTGACTTATAGCTTAGATGCTGCAAGTACAAACTGGGGTAATTCAATCAATACAGTAACGGGTGCTGTAACTTTTGTAGCCACATGGACAGGTTCTTCAACAATTACCGCAACCGCAACGGGTTGCAACGGCCCCCGATCTTCAGTACATACGGTAACAACTTTGCAAACAGTTGGAACGCCTGTTTTTTCAATAGGCGCAACTTCCACCCGTTGCGAAAGTGTTGCAACCACAACGTATACTGCAACTGCCCCAAATACAAGCGGTATTACATATAGCCTTGATGCAGCAAGTTTAGCCGGTGGTTGCACAATAGTTTCAACTACTGGTGCCGTTACCTTTTCCGGCACCTGGGAGGGCACTACTGTTATTACTGCAAGTGCTGCAGGTTGTAATGGTCCCGCTACCGCGCAGCATACTGTAACAATTACACCCGATGGAACGCCGAATTTTTTATCCGGCTCCACATCATCCCGTTGCCAGAGCCCGGGAACCGTAACCTATACAGGATCGGAAAGCTTTAATTCAGGTGTTACTTATAGCCTGGATGCTGGAAGTACATCGGCCGGTAATACTATTAACCCTGCAACGGGAGCCGTAACCTACCTGGGAGACTGGATAGGGACATCGACAATTACCGCAAGTGCAACAGGATGTAATGGTTTGAGAACTGCGATACATACAGTAACAACGAGTTCAAATGGCACCCCAACTTTTGCAATGGGAGATGTGTCTTCACGTCTCCAGGCAGCAGGTACTGTACGCTATTCAGCTACTGCAAACAACGGCGCAGCAGTAACGTATAGTTTGGACGCGGCCAGTTTAAGTGGTGGCAATACCATTAACGCTTTAACCGGAGATGTAACCTATGTAGCAAGTTGGAACAATACAACCATTATAACTGCGAGTGCGCCCGGCTGTAACGGTACAGCGACTTCTACCCATACGGTCAGCATGAACGCTTCTATAGTAACAAAGCAACTGTATCTTTCTGATCCTTCCCAGTCACTTGACCGCATCGACCCGGTTGCAACAAATGATATTACAACTGCCAGTACTGCAACATTAGGCACTACCGGTATAAGCAGCAGCATTTCTATTGACAATACGGCTTCAGGCTCAACGTCAGGAACCAGTCTTGTCATTCCTAATTTTGTTACAGGTGCCGGCAATAACCGTTATATGTTGGTTGGCGTTGCACTGGAAACTAGTGTAACCGGGATAACTTATGCAGGGCAAAATTTAACACTGGTATCTGCTACGGGAACAGGAAGGCCAAGTGTCGAAATCTGGCAGTTAAAAAATCCTCCTTTAGGTTCGGCTAATGTTGTAATCAACACTAGCAGTAATGGAAGTATTAAAGCCGGGGTTACTACTTTTTTCGGGGTTGATCAAACTAATCCCTATCGTGCACCCGTTACAAATTCAGGCAATAGTACGCCAATCACTACTATAGTGTCTGCTAATAATGAACTGGTTTATGATGTGGTAGGTATCGATAATAACCCCACTGCAACCCCAAGTGGCGGGCAAACTGCGAGATGGAATATCAGGGGTACTTTTAATATGACCGGCGCCGGTAGCACCAGGGCCGGGGCGCCAAGCGTAACAATGTCGTGGGGAACAAGTACTAATCCAAACCTATGGTTTCAAATAGCCTTGTCTCTCAAGCCTGCACTTAATGGCCTTACAACTACTACGTTTACTCAATCTCCTCTACTTTGTACTCCGTTAAAAATAAAAGCAGCAAACCCCGTTGTTGTTAGTACTTATATAGCGGTAGTAAACGGTACAATGCCGGCAAATCCAGCTATTACTGCTTCGCTTCAATATGGCACAACTAATATCATCACACTTAACAACGCGTCTTACAACAGCAGTACAGGAATTATTACATGGGATGGGATGCTTGGAGCAGATGTAACCATTCCGGCAGGACAGGCAATAACGCTTGATATAGTAACTGCTCAGGCCGGCGTAGATTTTACCATTCAATACGATAGTAAAAACCAACCTTCAAAAATTGATTTGCCTGTATCTACATATATTGAAATCACAAATTTAGATGTATACACTGCGCCTTATCCTGGTGGAAGTGTTATAGTCAGTGCTGTGCCAGGTGGCAACAAATATATAAGGGCAACTGTATCAGACCCGTTTGGTGCAAGTGATATCACTGGTTTGAATTTCAGCTTTACACCAATTGGCGGTACAACTACTGCAACATTGGTGGCTACTGCCGGTTGTACACGTACGTATGAATTTGCCTGGAATACAACAGGGGCGAGTGGGAATTATAATATTTTAGGGATAGCGAAAGAAGGCTACGAAAACAAAGTAAGATCGTTAAGGGGAAGCAGCTTTTATTTTTGTACAACTTGCCCGCCAGTGGCGATGACGGATTCTGCAGTCGGTGCAGGAGGAGCACCTTTACTCCTCGATGTGCTCGACAATGATTATGACCCTAATAATAATCTTGATCCATCATCTTTAACTATTACCAATCAACCTAATAACGGAAGTGCCCTTCTTTCGGGCGGGAAGATCGTGTATTTACCTAACGGTATTTTTGCGGGAAGGGATACACTTACCTACCAGGTATGTGATCTTACTTCGCCAACTCCTTTATGTACCACAGGAAAAGTCTATATCGAGATTGATCCCACTCTTATAGATCCGTGTGCTGATGCCGCAAAGAGCCATGTGTATTATGTTCCATACCCGGAGCAGGATGCCCGTACTGCTTTATTAGCATCCCAAAATGCCGGGATTACTATTAACGATATCAGGACTATTATTAGCTTGAAAATCCCCTATCCAAATATGACTGTTATATGGGATCATTGGGAAGACGGGTATGAGGGTAATATCCTAAGTCCAACAAATACTACTACAGTTATTTGGGGCGATGGTAATCCATTCAATGGAATTGCACCGGGATATCCTAATGATATTATTCCTGCCGGCGGAAGCATAGTCTTAGATAATACAATGGATGTAACTCCGAGAAATCCAGCTAATATTTATTATGACGGCAAAGACAAAATTTATTCTTCCGGCCAAATTACCATGACACAGGCGTTAGGCGAACCGACATATTTTGGTGTGCAGGCAATGAAAACGAATATTTCGTCGACTACCGAATTCGGGCAATCGTTTACTATTCCTGTAGGGCAAAACTTTAACAGCCGTGATTTCAGGTATACTGCTTTATTTATTCGCGCTGCTTTTAATAACACTACTGTTAATATTGATAAAGACAATAATGGTACTTTTGAAACAAACACTGTTTTAAATGAAGGTCAGTCTCTTCTTGTAAACGGGGGAGTACTAAATGGTGCTACGATTGCCAGTAATGCCCTAATAGGTGTTGACCTTCATTTTGGTGGTGTAGATGGTTTTTCATCCCGTGAGGTCCCTATTTTCCCGGCGACCTGGTATTCCAATGTCTACTATACTCCGGTGCCCACCACCAGATCACCTGACTCTGCTGTTGTAATGTTGTATAACAGTCTTAGCAGACCGCTTAGAGTCACCTGGACGTCGGGCGCTCCTGCCACTGGTATCATTAATTTACCTGCTAAAACAGTAGTGCGTTTCCCTCTTGCGCTTTCGACTACCAATACCTATAAGTTTGTAAACCCGACGGGAGAAGCTTTTACAGCCATAGAAATTGTCGGCTCATATTCTCCTGGTTCTACAACAAATCTTAATGGTCCAAATTATGACTGGTCCTTCAACCTGATTTCCGAACCAAGGCTAACCACTTATGCTACGCTAGCCTGGGCGCCAGGTTCAACTGATGGTACCGGTAATTATAACCCTGTATGGGTAACCCCGGCTAATAACACAAGAATCTATGTTAAATACGACGGCGATGTTCTGAATGGGGGAAGCGTTAGTCCGTGTGGATTGCATTATGACGTAACATTTACGTTAAATGCACTCAAATACAGTAAAGTTTTGGACCCGGACAGGGATCAAAGCGGTATTGCGATTTATACCTGCGATGGTACAAAAATAGCTGCAGTTTATGGAGAAGATCCTTCATTAGCACCTGTGGCGAACCCCGGCTGGGACATTGGTTATACTATTCAGCCATTTTGTGCCTTCAAGCTTGTTCTTGCCAATGACGACAACGCCTTTACATTAACCAATCGCCCGGTAACTATTGATATATTAAAAAATGATAACGGCTTCCAGGCCGAAATTGATCCGGCTTCAGTCATCACCGCCGGCTATTTACAGCCCAAAAACGGAACGGTAAGTGCAAATGCTAACGGCACGCTTTTATACAGGCCAAAGCAGGGATTCATTGGTTTAGATACGCTGGAGTACAATGTTTGTTCAACCCCTAGCCCAATAGTGTGCGACATGGCAAGGGTAATTATAAAGGTAGATGCATGTCCTACGCCTACTAACCAAAACCTTATTTCGGGCCAGCTCTTTCTAGATAAAAATAAGGACGGGTTGAATAACGATGGTGGAGATGGATTTCCGAACGCTAAACTATATTTATATACAGATGCAAATTGTAGTGGAACGATAAATCCATCTGAGCTTAAAGATTCTGTGTTGACTGATGCGTCGGGTTCCTACCTCTTTTTAACCTATCCGGAAAAGTCAACGGAGGACGATTTTGATGGTCCCGGTGGAACCAGCACCTGTGCGGCAGGTTCAGATGGAACGACCGCATGGTTGACGAACTGGACAGATTCAGGAGATCCTGCTTCGACCGGCTTTTGTGTAACCCCCGCCCAACCCTACGTAAATACAGATGCGGAGATAGTTAGGGATGGTTTATTAGGTTACGCGCTGCGGCTCAAGGATAACAATGTAGCTGCCATCCGTAGGTTAAATCTTAGCGGATCAACTGCCGCATTCCTGACTTTTTCTTACCGCCGCGCAACAGCATCATTAGCCGGCGGAGAAGATGTTCTTGTACAGGCGTCTACAAACGGAACTACCTGGAGTACTGTTTATACCATTTCAGGCGATGGTTCAATTGATCCTTCATATGTTAGTATATTCAACCAAAATATCACTCCTTATACTTCAGCCAATACTTATATCAGGTTCTTGACAAATGCGAATGTTGATGAGAGTGATGAAATCTTTATTGATAATGTTTCCATTACTTATCTTAAGTATCCGCAATGTTATATAACAAAAGTTGATACTGCAGCTATTATTCCATATTATCAATTTACGACCGCTTCGCAAAATGCGCTAACAGCCAATAGTGGCGGAACCTGTGCGTTTCCTTTCGCGTTTGGTATTGTAAAAAACAGCATGACCATAAGTGGAAATCTATACAATGATGCGAATGGTTTAACAGACGGACTTGTAGATGGTACAGGTATTGGATCTCCGTCCGGTGTTCCTGTTTTTGCTTACCTGGTAGACACAGCAGGAAACGTCGCATTTAAAACAACTGTAAATAGCACTACGGGCGCTTATTCCTTTCCTTTGGCAGACGTTTTTGTAAATTATAACGTTTTACTTTCCACCATTGATTCTGCACTTTATACAAAAGCACCTACATCTGCCAAACTACCGGCAGGATGGGTTAGCGTTGGTGATGCCTACGGGACCATTAACGGCGCAGGATCGGGTAATAAAGCAGGCGCTCCTACTTCTTCCATTGCTGTAAAAACAGAGTTGGCTAATATTACCGGGGTTAATTTCGGCATTGAAAGACTGCCTTCTGTTGGTAGTGGAAAAAACTTTGTTACTTACTCAGGCGGACTTCAAACTGTTGCTATTCCGGCCAATACGTTTACCAATATTGCGGTCGGCAGCGATCCGTCTCCCGGAACTATTTCCAGGATCCGGCTTACTATATTCCCCGAACACGTCACTAAACTTACCGTAAACGGTATCGAATACACTAATGCTACTTTTCCTCTGACTGGTCTGATTATTCCTGCGAACGCAGCAGGACAACCGACCCAACCGGTAACTGTTGACCCTATTGCCGGCTTTGTAAATGTTGTCTTTGATTATTATTCGGTAGATAATGCTGATAGAGAATCGTTGACCACCGGAACGGCCCTGATGCAACTTCTTATCGACACCGATAGAGACGGCATTGCTGATATTGATGATATCGACGATGAAAATGATGGTATTACAGATTTTGTAGAAATATGTGGCAATGGCGCTACCAATTTTAGTTGTTTGCCTGGCGGAAGCGACCCGGGAGGGGATGATGACATGGATGGTATTATCAATTACCGCGATCCTGACATTGGTACCTTAAATCCATCCGGCTCGGTTGCATCGTTAGACACTGATGTTGACGGAATACCAGATCATCTTGATGCTGATACTGACAACGATGGAATTCCTGATGTAGTGGAAGCTTTTGGTGTGGATGCAGACGGCGATGGCATCATAGATAATTTTACAGATACCGACGGCGATGGTTTGTCCCAGAATCTTGATGCCAACAATAGCGGTCCAGCCGGTAGTGGACAGGGACTGGGCTTTAAAGATTTTGACAGCGATGGAAGGGAGAATACGAAAGACCTGGATAGTGATAACGACGGCATTCCTGATATTGTAGAAGCAGGCGGAAGCGATTCGAACAATGATGGAAGTATCAATGCATTCGGCGATACAAATGGCAACGGTTTCAACGATGCCAATGAAACGTCCGGAGCTTTAATAATTACCGGTCCTGACGCTAATGACGATGGCAGGGCAGATAGTTACCCTAACAAAAACACCGATCAGATGGGTTATCCAAATCCTTATGACCTCGACAGTGATGGAGATGGCATTGTAGATGCAATCGAGGCTGGTTTTACCGGCCTGGTAACTATTTCCAATGGTATTGTAACCGGCACATCGGTTAATGGTTGGGCTACTTCAGTTCAATACCAGACTACGCTTGTGTTAAGCAATACTGACGGCAGCGGCGCTGCAAATTATTTGGATATTGACAGTGATGATGATGGCATCAGTGATAACATAGAAGGCCAGTCGACAAACACTTACCAAGTGCCGGCGGGGACAGACACTGATAACAATGGTTTGGCCGATGTATATGGAACTACTTCAGGAACCTTTGGTGCAGCAGGTATTACCCCTTACGACCATGACAGCGATGGGATACCGGATTACCTGGATACAGATTCCGATAATGATGCCTTGCCCGATTTAAATGAAGCCTCAAAAATCAATACCCTTAACCAGGCTACTATAAATATGGTTGATACCGATGGGGACGGATTGGTTAATGAATTTGATATTTTCGATGTTAATACGGCAGGAACTGCCACCAGTTATGAGAACGTATCTGTAAATAGAATGGGTAGTAACGGCAGTTTCGCCGGGCCAAGCCCTGCAGGTTCTAACGTAACACTGATACGCACATATACTTCTGATCCTAATCGTGACTGGCGGAATTTCAACACCTTAACTTTAGGTGATGCAGTTTGGTACGACTTTGATCGTAATGGTTTTTATGATGCTGGTGAAGCGCCAATAGCCGGGGCAACAGTGAATTTATATACCGACGCAAATGCTGACAATATAGCCGATGGTGCAGCTATCGCAACTACTGTTTCAGATGTAAGGGGCGGTTACGTATTTACCAGCCTGTCGAAAACACGGTATTTAATAGGGGTAGTACTACCTGCAGGATTTACACTCGGTCTTAATTCGGTCGCAAATACCGGTAACGGAACTGATAATGATAACAACGGTGTCCGGTTGTCGGGCTCTGAAGTAAGAACTAACAGCATCGATTTAACCGGTGATAATGCTACTTTAGACATAGGTTTAAACGGAACCAGTACTATTGGTGACTTTGTTTTTAACGATGCAAATGGTAATGGTGTACAAAATACCGGCGAAACAGGAATTGCAGGTGTGTCAGTCTTTATCACCAGTTCAAACGGCTTAACATTGAGTACGAGCACGAACGCTTCAGGTTTATATTCTTTTGCTGGCCTCGCTGCAGGTACTTATACATTAGCATTTACTACTCCTTTAGGTTATATCGCTTCAGTTGATTCGATTGGTAGCGATGGAACAAAAGATAGTGACCCGGAAAATGGGAAAGTAACCGTCTTATTAGGAAGCGGTGTGACTAAAACCGACGTTGACGCAGGTTATTATATACCATTTACGTTAGGAAATGCAATATGGTACGACTTTAACAACAATGGATTAAAAGAGTTAAATGAACCTCCGATTGTTTCAGCTACCGTTAACCTCTACACCGACAACAATGGTGATGATATAGCTGATGGAGGACCTATAGCATCTACAACAACAGACGCTGGTGGCAACTACCAGTTTACCCGGTTAGTTTCAGGAAATTATATTGTTAGTGTTGTTGTTCCTCCTGGTTATGCTTTCGGACCTGCCGCAGCAACCAGCAACATACCCGATAACAATTCCGATAACGATAACAATGGCGTTAAAATAAACGGGGGAGAAGTTCTGACCAATCATATTACCATGAGTGGTAGTAATAATACAGTTGATATAGGTTTAATAGGTACCGGTTCCATTGGTGACTTTGTTTTTAACGATGCAAATGGTAATGGAATACAGGATGATACTGAAGTTGGTGTGGGTGGAGTTAAGGTTACCCTCACTTCAGAGTTTGGTGGAACTACGGCTGTTAACACTACCAGCGCGGGTTCTTATACTTTTAAAGGACTTATTGCCGGTGACTATACCATTTCGTTCACTACTCCTTCCGGTTATTTTGTGACCGAATCGTTGCTGGGCGCCGACAGAGCAAAAGATAGTGACCCTATTAACGGTAAAGTTTCATTGTACCTTAATACCAATGAGTTTACAAATGATATTGACGCCGGTTATTATAGGCCATTTACAATAGGTAACGTTGTTTGGTTCGACGTAAACAACAACGGTGAGAAAGATGCAGCAGAAACAGGGATCAGCGGTGTTAGCGTGCATTTATATGCCGACGACAATGCCGACAATGTTGCCGATGGTACGCCAATAATAAGCACGACCACAAACGCCAGTGGCAGCTACATGTTCACGGGTTTGAAATCAGGAAATTATATCGTGGGTATGCAAATGCCTTTGGGTTATGAACCTGGTGCAACTAATGCTACCAGCGTTGATGCAAATAATTATACGGATGATGATAACAATGGTGTGAATGTAATTGGAAATGAAATTCGTACAAATTCCATCATTACCTTAAGTGCTATTAATAACACAGTCGACTTTGGCTTAAAAGGATCAGCTTCAATTGGCGATTTTGTATGGCTCGACAACAACGGTAATGGAATACAGGATGCGGGAGAAAGGGGTATAGAGGGCGCCACTGTATCTCTATTCAGCCCCACAGATACTATAACCACTACAACAGATGTTGATGGTCATTACATTTTTGAATCACTTACACCTGGTACTTACACGATGCACTTTACCACGCCATCTGTTCCGGGAGCACCAAAGCTTATACTTTACATTCCCAGGAAGGCGACCCAGGGTAGCGATGCTGCTATAGACAGCGATCCAAACCCTGCTACCGGTAATCTAACCGTTACAGTCGGAATAGGCGAGCTTAACCTTAAAATAGACGCCGGTTTCGCAGAAGATCTCGACGAAGACAATGACGGTATCCCTAACATAGTCGAAAATAATGGTTACGAGCCTTTTAAAGATTGTGATAGAGACGGGATACTTAATTACGTCGACAGTTCACCCGGATGTCCCATACCTATAGGCACCAACCT
The DNA here is from genome assembly GCA_028288485.1 of Segetibacter sp. Classification (GTDB taxonomy): domain Bacteria; phylum Bacteroidota; class Bacteroidia; order Chitinophagales; family Chitinophagaceae; genus Segetibacter. Next base: position 6,566 of record JAQBNO010000197.1, on the reverse strand, counting down.
TTATGGCTATCCTTATAAGGAACTGGTTTGGAAAGATTTGAACAATGACGGGTACAACGATTTCTTCGACTTCGACGAGGATGGTATTTTGAATGCAATAGATCTGGACGGAGATAATGACGGTATTCCGGATTTCAGGGAATCGGGGGATAATAGAGCTATTGATACCAATAACGACGGTGTAGTAGATGGAACAGATAACGACGGTGACGGTATACTTTCATCTGCTGACCTGAATGACAATGAATATGGGGACGAAGGATTACTGCCGAGTGACATGGATAAGGATGGTAAACCGGACTTCCTCGATATTGAAAGCGACGGCGACGGAATAACAGATGCCGTAGAAGCCGGTTATCCAGCTACAGTATCAGTTGATAATGGAGGTGTAAGTGGTGCGGCAACAAACGGCTGGGCGTTATCAGTACAAGCGCTGGTTAATTTTAAATTGCTGAATAGTGACGGTCGTGGCCCGGCGAATTTCGAGGATATAGATAGCGACGATGATGGTATTTCTGACAACATTGAAGGTCAATCTACCGGTAGCTATATGGTAGGTTACGACACAGATACAGACGGCGACGGTTTAACTGACGCTTATGATCTCTTGGCCGGCACATTTGGTGGTGGTGGAATTACGCCTTATGATCACGATGCAGACGGCCTGCCTGATTACCTCGACAGGGATACTGATAATGATGGAGCGCCCGATATTAATGAAGCATCGAAGGACTTTGGCCTAACACAGGCGAATATAAATACCAACGATGTAGATGAAGATGGAATGCTCGACCAGTTCGACCGCTTTACCCTCAGGACCGCTGCACTGCCCAATCTTTACAAGAACGTGTCTAACAGCAATATGGGCCCTAACGGGAACTTTGACGGCCCGTTGCCATCTGGCTCAGTTGTCAGTCTGACTAAGTCGGTTGCAACCGGTGACCGTGACTGGAGAAGCAGTAATATCTTACCAATCAGAATCTTAAGCTTCTCCGGAACATTGGTTCGGCACTTGGCCCAGTTAGTGTGGAAAGTAGAAAACGAGCAGGAAATCGACCATTACGTAGTTGTAAGAAGTAACGAGTCAGGATCGCTTGAGCCAATAGCAGAAGTGAGATCTAAAAATGGCGTTTCTTCGGTTTACAATTTTATCGATGACCTTACAAACTATAAAAACGACCAGGTTTTCTATCTTATTCAGCAGGTAAATAAAAACGGCGAGATCTTCTCTTCGAATGTCATCTCCTTTAATACTGGTTCTAAGGACTCATTAAAAGTGAAGGTCTATCCAAATCCTGTAAACAAAGTATTAATGCTTAACGTTTCTTCTGTTACCAGGCAGTCTGCAAATGTTTCTTTCTACGATGCTACGGGAAGGCTGATGTTTGAAAAACCGCTTCAATTGGAAAAAGGGGAAAACTCCTTCAAATTCACCGAAGTAAGCAGGTGGTTAAAAGGTTTCTATATGATAAAAATTACTGTAAATGAAAAAGCTTTTGTAGAAAAAATAATCAAAGAGTAAAGGAAGACAGAATCGGCAGTATGAATTTTGAAAGTAGCAGTGAGGGGAAAACTTTTCCTCCCTGCTACTTTTTTATGTGTTAGCATTATTATTGCGAAAAGCGGGAGATGATAGCTCCGGATTGTGTAGCCCTTTAAATAATCAACGTCGTTTACTTAGCAGATTTTTCTTTTGGCACCAACAGTGCCAATTCTATGATTCATCGTTGTGTCACTCACTTGTACGGTTGTTTTCTATTCAACAAATAGAACGCCCTTCCAGGTAATATGGTCTAACAACTCACCCTTGCACCTTTACCATTTAATGGTAGTTAACGGCGGTTTATAACCTAATAGAGGTTCAAGGTCGGTAGAAGAATGACGAGGGGAAAAATCGGCCCCGTACCTGCCAAGCAAAAGTTGAGTACCTACGGCACGCTTCATTCCGTTGTTTCTACCCGCATTTTGCTCCTTTCGGGCAATAAGACCCATCGATAAATAACCCTGTTCACCCTTCACCATTCACCATTCACGATTGATTCACCATTCACCTTTGCCCATCATCTTTTAACGTCTTAACTGCCGCTATGAAAAGATGCGGTAAAAGTGAGTGACACAACCGGAGTGGATCTATGGACTGCTGCCGGCTACCAAAAAGAATGAAATTTGTCGGAGTGTTTTACTGCCAATTGCAAATCGGGCAGCCTTTTAAATTGAGGTAAATTGAATATAAGTAAATTGCATCCTTAAATCCTGTCTATGCCTTTTGTAGATATAGAAACGCTGAACGAAAAAGAAGTGATTCCCGGGTACAGGGGAAGAACGATACATACAGGTACCATGACCTTTATGTATTGGACAGTGGATGAAGACGCCGTGATGCCCGAACATTCTCACTTGCACGAACAGGTGGCCCACGTGCTCAAGGGCCAGTTCGAGCTGACGGTTAACGGGGAAATGACGTTACTTGAACCGGGCACGGTTGCAGTTATTCCTCCTTTTGCAAAACATGGAGGCCGGGCTCTTACCGCCTGCGAGCTTTTAGACGTATTTACCCCGGAAAGGGAAGATTATAAATTTTAATTATGAACCTCGATCTTTCTAATAAAACCGCCTTTGTTTGTGGTGCATCACAAGGGTTAGGACTTGCTTGTGCAACCGAACTTGCCTTGCTTGGAGCCAACATAATTGCCATTAGTCGCCGCGATGATAAACTGCAATCCGTCGTGAAGCAATTAGATAAATCGAAGGGCCAGCAGCATTCGTACCTGTGTATCGACCTGTCGCAACCGGAAGAGGTAGATAAGGCGGTTAAAAGTTACCTGGCCAAAGGAAAGGTCGTTCATATACTTGTTAATAATGCCGGTGGTCCGCCTGCCGGTCCAATGATAGACACCGATGCTGCCGAAATGGAAAAGGCATTTCGCACACATGTTATCAGCAGTCATTTGCTTGCCCAACTCCTGGTGCCTGGCATGAAGGAGGCGGGTTTCGGCCGCATCGTTAATATTGTTTCCACATCGGTAAAACAGCCCATTAATGGATTGGGTATTTCTAACCTGGTTAGAGCGGCAGTGGCCAATTGGGCCAAGACTTTGGCGAACGAAATAAGCAGTTACGGCATTACAGTTAATAATGTTTTGCCTGGTTTCACCAATACCGACCGGCTCAATTATTTATTTACCAAACAGGCTTCCGACCAGGGAATAAGCAAAGAAGAGATCCTTGAAAAAACCGTAGCTTCAATACCTGCAAAAAGGGTAGGGGAGCCCGACGAGTTTGGGGCGGCTGTTGCATTTTTGTGTTCGCCGGCTGCTGCTTATATAAATGGAATCAACCTGCCGGTCGATGGGGGAAGAACGGGTACTTTATGATTACCGGCCGTTGTTCTATAGTTTTGTTTTTTATTTCCCGGCAGTAGAATATCTATTGAACATTGTTGTACCGGAGCACCACAGTTATATTATGCACCTTATCGTTTTGGTTCAGGTAATGTTGCCTATAGGATCAAAGGCAGGAACATAGAAGTACTTTATGAAGGAAGAGATAACTTAATTGAAGTAAGTTAATAACGACCTCATGCAAAATATCCGCCAGATGGTTGGCCAGAAACAGTCAGTTATTCAATCGACAATTTTTTGAAACCGGTATCTCTGAACTTATTAAAAAGTTGAATAGCAAGAAATAAAGCGTCGCTATTTACTGGTCATATTGGATACGATAAATATTTCCCTTTGCATCATCAGTAACATATATGGAACCATCATTAGCCATAGCTAAACCACAAGGTTTATGCACATCGGTGCCAGCTGCAAAGTTCTCCGCGAAGATCTCCCACTTACCGGAAGGCTTGCCGTTCTTAAAAGGAACAAAAGCTACGAAGTACCCTTTTTGCAATTCCGCTGATTTTGCGTGAAAGGCAACGAAAGCGCCATTTTTATACTTTTCCGGAAACTTGTTGCCTGTGTAAAATAATAGTCCGTTCGGTGCGAGGTGAGCGGGGAAAGCGACTATCGGATCAATAGCGTTTTCTGCGCCTGTCTTTTTGCCATCTCCACCATATTCCGGCATCACGATTTTTTTGTTTTGAAAGTGGTCGTAGTAGATATATGGCCAGCCGCCGTCGTCACCTTTTTTTACTTCATACATCGCTTCCGCCGGTAAAAGAGCCGCTTGCTCTTTTGTAAATATCGCCGGGAAGAGCTCGTTTAACTGGTCGCGCCCATGATGCATAAGAAATAAAGATCGGGTTTTACTGTTCCAGTCAAGTCCGACAGTATTTTTAAAACCTGTCGCGTAGCGAACTCCGTCTTTATACTGTTGGTTCAGCTTATTGGTTTTAAATTGCCAGATACCGCCGACAGAATCAAGCATAGGGCACGGGTTAGGAGCCTGTTTTGAATTGGGATTAACCAGGCAGGAACTGAGGTAAGAACCAATATTTACGTACACATTATCTTTGTCGTCAACTACGAGTGATTTTGAATTATCCCTGTTCCTGTTTACGAGTCCGGCCACGATCTTTTCAGGCTCATTCGACTTAATGACCTCTCCTTTATTATCAAGCTTATATCGATACACGTCATCATTGGAGGAAGCGTACAGGTAGTTGTTTTTTATATAGATGCCGGTGCCGGGATAGTCCCCGAAAGCATTTTGAAGTTCAAGCTTGCCGTCGCCGTTTGTATCTTTTAAATAAAGAATTCCTTTTCCGTCTTTTAATTTCGAAAGTTTTACATATACACCGCCTTGTTTGTTAACCGCAAGATGTCGTGGGTTGCCGACACCTTCTGCAACAATCGTGGTAGAAAACCCTGAAGGAACCTGGATGGTATTGTTTACAGGAGAATTATTTGTTGTATTTACAGTTTGTGCAATTGTAAATGGTGCCAAGCTAAAAGACGCAAAGAAAAGGGTTGAATTGACAATTATTTTTTTCATACGGCATATAAGTGAGCGGCAAAAGTAGCAAGGAGAAATGAATTAGCAGGTGAAAAATAATTCCTGCATCAATTTGCACCATGTGAACTACATTGCTACTATTAAACTTACTTTGAAACCTGTTTCCCGGAAACGAATAATTCCGATGCTAAAGCTGCACTAAAAGCTGACGTTTAACTAAACCAGGAATAAGGGAAATTCAGTAATCGATTTACCCGGAAAGTGTTGGACTTGAAGGGGTAGCCCGTAATTTGGACAGGTGTTGTAGAGATCGTATCAAATAGAAAATTCGTAAACCAAAATTCAACTGTAATAGTATGAAAGTAATTCTTTTGTTTTCTCTCCTGTGCCTTTTCTTTTGCTGTACGCCTAAAGAGCAAGCCGGCAATATTGAACGTCTTGATCCTGCGCTCGATTCAATCATTGATGTAAAAGCTTCAATAGATACCCTTGCCGAAGGCTTTACCTGGAGCGAAGGCCCGCTTTGGATTGAAAGGAGCAAGATGTTACTGTTCTCCGATGTTCCTGCGAACACTGTTTATAAGTGGACAGAAGCAAAAGGCAAAGAGGTTTTTCTCGATTCTTCTGGTTATACAGGTTCTGTTGCACGGGGTGGGGAAACGGGTTCTAATGGTCTGTTGCTGGATAAAGAGGGCCGGCTGGTATTGTGCCAACACGGCAACCGGCAGGTGGCCATAATGGAGGCATCGCTTGATGCTCCAAAAGCGGTGTATAAAAGCATCGCAAATAATTACCAGTCAAAGAAATTCAACAGCCCCAACGATGCGGTGTTCCGCAGCAATGGCGACCTGTTTTTTACTGACCCTCCATATGGGCTCGAAAAGAATATGGATGACCCGTTGAAGGAATTACCTTTCCAGGGTGTATACAAAGTAAATGCTTCAGGAGAAGTAGTTTTATTAACGGATTCAATAACCCGGCCTAATGGAATTGCATTTACACCAGGCGAAAAAACATTGATTGTTGCAAATTCTGATTCTACAAGACCTGTTTGGTATGCTTTTGATTTTGGCACTGGAGATTCACTGGTAAATGGCCGGGTGTTTTATGATGCATCTGCAGCATCGAAGCTGGAAAAAGGTTTGCCGGATGGCTTAAAGATCGATAGCAAGGGAAACGTTTTTGCAACCGGCCCAGGAGGTGTGTGGATCTTTAATAAAAATGGTAAGCTTTTGGGCAAAATTAAGATCAGCCAGCTAGTTTCCAACTGTGCATTGTCGCCCGACGAAAAAACGTTGTATCTAACAGCCGATATGATGGTGCTACGGATTAAAATGAGATAAGTTCAATTTCAAAACAGCCTGTTTAAACACTTTCTTTCCAGGTTGTTGCGTCACTATAAATAGCCGGCTAATAAATACAGGTGTTCTTGGTACTCTTTGTTTGCATTGTTCTCCTGTTTAGGAACGCGAAAAGATTACCAAGAACACGACGAGACAGGTGGTTGTCATATATTTTTTTGGTGATTAGTACTGGTTGTAAAAATGGAGACTCTCACGATTAAGATCATTTGTAGATCTTACCTCTGTTGCTAAAAGGTCTTGACCTTGTTTAACGCACTAAAGTTTATAACGTACCCACATCTAATGCTATGATTCTTCTCT
>JAQBNO010000154.1 GCA_028288485.1 Segetibacter sp. | reverse complement strand
GGAAAAAAACTGCAAATATGGTTCGAGCCCGGCAAATACCTGGTAAGCGAAGCCGGCTATTTTGTGGTAAAAGCAAACGTGATTAAGCAAACCACGGCCACTGTTTTTGCCGGAGTTAACAGCGGTTTTAATCACCTTATACGGCCCATGTTTTATGAGTCGTTTCACAAGATAGATAACATCACCAATCCAAAAGGCGCAGAAAGAATTTATACAGTAGTTGGTAATATTTGCGAGACAGATACATTTGCGTGGGATAGAAAGCTGAACGAAGTGAGGGAAGGAGACTACCTTGTTTTTTATAATGCTGGAGCTTATGGTTTTGAAATGTCGAGTCACTTCAATTCGCGATTAAAACCTGCTGAAGTTTTGGTCAAAGATGGTGAAGCAAAAGTGATCCGCAACCGCGATGTTTTTGAAGACTTATTAAGAAACCAGGTCGAAGTTCTATAGTGCTTAACCTTCCCTTAGCGGAAGGTTTTTTTATTAGTGCTTTTAGCTTTTGAATTTATTTCGCTGATGCGTTTTTACTTTTAAGCCGATAATTCTTTTGTTTTTCAACGGTTGAATACCAATCGATCTTTTGTTGCGACGCTCCGTTTAACTGCTGTATTTCAAGGGGCAGTTCTAATTGTATTTCCTGTTTTTTCATACAAGGGAGGTATTAAAGATTACGCTACTTTATTGGTAGCTTAATCTCTTTTAATAAGGTTAATTTGAATAAGCTTCGCCACTCTTGGATCAACAATTACCCGGTCGTTTTCAAAGTCTAATTTCAATCTCCACTTTTGCATTGTAGCTGCACCTATAATTGCCTCTTCACTTAATTGCGGAAGCACTAAGAATTCATCTGACAACCGAACTTCTTCATGATAGAAGTCGAGTTGCGTAGTATGGTTTATTTTCATAAAAAGTTGCATCACTCGCGGTTGCTAAACGTACGGGGTATGAAGTTTTATTTGTTCTTCCAAATCTTCAATGCTTTCTTCGGGGATGCAGGAGTAAGTTGCTCCGCTGTCGAAAAGCGAGTAAAGTGTTTTTTCTCCCTTAGAGGCCTTCAAAACTTTAAGGAATGCGAAGTAACATACCTTACAGTTACAATGAATAAAAGAGATTAAGACCATAGCGACAGTAAGGTTTTAAGTAAACATGTTACAAAAAAGACGCATGGAAACATACCTGTACAAGGGAGTGACACAACAATGTTGCAATGAAAAGCGATGTTCGTCCACCAAAAAAATAACGGGAATGTGAGATGCATTGTGCTGGTATAATTGTTTAAACCGGCATATACCAGAGATACAAAAAGAGGCTGCCTTTTTTAAGACAGCCTCTTTTAAATATTAAAAAAAGTAGTTTTATAAAGAGAAGTTATAACCTAATCTAAGCCCGGCAAATGAAGTAGTAGCCTCATTCTTGCTAAAGGCTTCGTAACGGGCGCTAAGGTCTAATTTACGATTAATAAGGTAGCCAAGGTTAGCTGCATAGGTAAAAGCTCCGTTTGATTTTCCATCTTTCACTTTGAAGTTAGTATAACCTAACTGAGGCTCGAAATATAAACCACCGGGAAAGCTATATTGGAAACCTGCCTTGATAGGGATCATATTTAAAGCCGGATTCTTATATACTGTGTTTCCACCAAGGGTGGTTTCCTTTCCTGAAAAACTCATATATCCTGCTGATAAAGTAATAGCAGCATCAGTTGCTACAGGAAACAAAGCTTTCAGACTACCACCTAGCCCTACTTTATATCCTTTGCCAAAATCACCCACTGGTAAACCTGCTTCAACACCAAGATTCAATGACGGTGAAGGAATTGAAGACTGTTGCGAGAAGGTTTTTGCTGTCGAAAAAATGAATGAGGCAATAAGTAAAAAAGGTAATTTTTTCATATCAATTTGCGTTTAAGTATGGTTAAAAAATATTTTAATTGCACCAGACATATTTCATGCCAACTTAACCTTAATTAAAATCGAAAATATTTTTTTATTGCTTATAACCCGGTTACTGAAAATAAAAAACCCTGCACTTTTTGCAGGGTTTTTCGAATATAAAACGCTATAAAATTAGTAGCCTTTAGTAGCAACACCATCTTCAATTGCTTTTAAAGCTTTTGCTTCACTTAATATCGCAGCCATTTTATTGCCTTTGCCATCATGACCGCCGGCCATGTATCCGCCTTTGGCAGTTTTAGTTATTACCGCTTCGTGCATCGGAACATTTTTTTCCTTGGTTTTCAAGCAATACGCTTTGATCATTTTTTCAGTATCCATCGTTGTTGGTTTTTTAAATTAGTGAATCAAATAGTTTAAGAATGGGGGCACAAGCTACAATTTTTTTGAAGAAATAGAACTGATAACGCAAAAGTCGGAGCTGCTTTGTAGAATGTAGCAATATATTGGGATATGGTCTTCTACATTTGGAGAATGAAAAGATATTTGAAAATAGCTTTTTTATTTGTCCTGATTATTCAACGTATGTAATCAAGAGGTTTTTTTCTTCCGAGTTAATTTGCCCGAAAAGCATCAACCGGATCCGAAAAACGCTCATCAGGTTTCACTACTTTTATTTTTAAGATAAATTAACGGTTTATTTAGGTTTTGTACCTATTATAATATTTTTAGCATTAAATCAAAACCCTGCATCTTAAACAGGTATGAATTATTTAGACAAGTTTATTGTTTGTTTTCTGGCTATTTTAGTGATTGGTCTTTCGTCTGCTAAAATTACTGCTGGTAAAGAGGGAAGTGAAAAAACGAGCACGACTACGGAAAACATCTTGTCAGGTAGCGACAGTACAAACTGGTTGTACAATAACCAAAAGACATAGCAAGCAAATCTGAAAACCTTGGTTATTATTTCACAATCGCAACATGTTTCATTTTTATCACGCCTGTAATTTTACTTATCCTTGGGGCAGATTTTTTTGATAATGGTGAATTTATGCTTATCGCAGGTTGTCTTCAATGCCGGGTGTTACGCCTGCGGTATAACCAGAGGTATAATACACTTAATACATCTCGAGCGTGAGAAAGCTGCTGAGTATCACATGCTCAGCTTTGTAGTATTGCCTTTATTGATAATTGTATGGGGCAACGGTTTTTTAACCGACTAGGCTGTTTAAGATATATAAGAAGGAGATGATAATTAGTTAGATTCGAAGATTGTTAGAGATTTCAAGAACATGTTAACTTCCTTCTGCCATAAGTATAAGAAAAATATAGACAAGAGAAATTTCAATAAAAAAGGGGGTGTGAACGTAAAGTTTACACCCCCTTTTTTTACTGATTATGGTATTACACATCGATCTTCGCATATTTCGCGTGGTTCTCGATGAATGCCCGTCGCGGCGGAACTTCATCTCCCATCAACATACTAAAGATTTCATCCGCGGTTGCCATGCTTTCAATGGTTACTCTTTTTAAAGTACGGCGTGCCGGATCCATAGTAGTCTCCCAAAGCTGTTCAGAGTTCATCTCTCCTAAGCCCTTATATCGTTGAATAGTTACACTATCATCTTTACCTCCGCCTAATTTCTCTACCCACATTTTTCGTTGTTCTTCGTTGTAAGCATATTCCTGCTCTTTGCCTTTTTTAACGAGGTATAAAGGAGGTTGAGCAATATAAACATACCCTGCCTGTACCAACTCTTTCATGTACCTGAAAATAAAGGTCAATATTAAGGTTGCGATGTGGCTTCCATCTACGTCAGCATCTGTCATGATGATCAGCTTGTGGTAACGTAGTTTTGCAAGGTTAAGCTGCTTCGGATCGTCAGGAGTGCCAACGGTTACGCCTAAAGCCGTATACAAATTACGGATCTCCTCATTCTCGTAAATCTTATGCTCCATTGCTTTTTCCACGTTCAGTATCTTGCCACGCAATGGTAAAATAGCCTGGAAACTTCTTTCACGACCTTGCTTTGCTGTTCCACCGGCCGAATCTCCTTCCACCAGGTATAGTTCTGTTTTTTCCGGATCTCTTTCCGAACAATCTGCTAACTTGCCGGGCAACCCACCGCCGCTCAATACAGTTTTACGCTGCACCATTTCCCGGGCTTTTTTAGCCGCTACCCTCGCCTGTGCTGCCAAGATGATTTTTGAGATCACGTTCTTTGCCTCTCTCGGATTTTCTTCCAGGTAGGCCTCTAAGGCGCGAGCAACCGTTGTTTGTACTATTCCACTAACGTCACTGTTACCAAGTTTTGTTTTTGTCTGGCCTTCAAATTGCGGCTCAGGTACTTTTACCGAAATAATAGCACTCAATCCTTCCCTGAAGTCATCTCCTTCCACCACAACCTTGGCTCTTTCAAATAAGCCGTTTTTGTCACCATACGTTTTAAACACACGAGTTAACGCTTGTCTAAAACCAGTTACGTGGGTTCCACCTTCGATGGTGTTGATATTATTAACGTAAGAAAAAATGTGTTCTTTAAAATCGCTGTTATAGGTCATTGCCACTTCAACGCCCACCATGCTTGGCTCATCAAAACCTTCAACAAATAAGGTGGTTGGAATTAATGCTGTACGATTAGCATTTTTATCGAGCATTTCAACAAACTCAACAATTCCACCTTCGCTATAAAAGTTTTTAAAATACGGCTTTCCTTCTTCATCTTTTTCCCGCAGGTCGGTAATGTTAATACTGATCTTCCTGTTTAAGAATGAAAGCTCTCTCAACCTGCCTTCCAGGATATCTCTGCTATATTCTAAAATCTGGAAAATAGTATTGTCGGGCCAAAACCGAACCGTAGTACCGGTAGTTTCAGAGGTGCCAATTTCTCTAACCGGGTATTGGGGTGCGCCGCACCTGTATTCCTGTTCAAATATTTTACCTTCCCGGTGAACAGTTACATGCAAAAGTGTACTTAATGCATTTACGCAACTCACACCTACACCATGTAAACCGCCACTCACTTTATAAGTGTTCTTATCAAATTTTCCCCCTGCATGCAATACCGTCATCACCACTTCAAGTGCACTTCGGTTTTCTTTGGTGTGAATAGCTGTAGGAATACCTCTTCCGTCGTCACTGACGGTAATCGAGTTGTCTTCGTGAATAGTAACATTAATGTTTTTACAGTATCCTGCAAGCGCCTCATCAATACTGTTGTCTACTACCTCGTAAACAAGGTGGTGCAGACCTTTAGAGCCGACATCTCCGATGTACATTGCCGGTCTTTTTCGCACCGCTTCCAGACCTTCCAGAACCTGAATGCTGTCGGCACCATAATTCTTATTCTGTGCCGCAGCGTCATTTAAAATTTCATCTTCCATAACTGCTTGATTCTCCTGCTTTTAATAAAATTGCAGGAGGTGGGCAAAACTACGAAAAATAAAGGGTTTTAAGGCGTTAAAACGAAGGTTTAACCCCTTGTTTTTGCACGTGGCAAAATGATAAAAAGCGGGGCGAGAAAAGTCAGTTTTTGGAGGTCGGCTTTTGTTGTTTATTAACCATTTGTTGCGTCGCACACTTGTACTGAAAATCTTCATTTAGCAACAGAAAATTTTAATCTTAGCGCTAGAGTTGGTACCAACTCCTTCCTACATCACCTTGGGATTTATTGTTATCAATCCATCCATATTGCCCCAATCTTTTGTGTTTACGGTAACGAGAGTGTAGGCGAAGGCAAGAACCGTAGCCGCGGTTATAGCATCTGCAGTCTAATTTTCCTCGGTCGAAGAAGGTTTACGCGATGAGAGACAACTTTTGGAATAATCTGTAGAACGTTGCTGTCGGCAGTAAATCGATAACTTTTTGTTCTGTAATTGAATCTGTTCTCCAACAAAGGAGTTCGATTGGAGTAATAATAGAAAGGTTAGGTATTTCGTCAAATACGATATCCATAAACTCTATCCCGGCACCAGGTTGTGAAACTGAGAAATAATCAGAAAACCAGATCGGTACCAATCAGATACTGTTCCATTTACTTCGCATTTGTTTAATGTGTTCGTTTTGTTGTCCGTCCTCTTTGCTGATTATGCCTTTATATTTACCTGGTAACTTTGGCTGGCTTCGATATTTTTTAAAATTTTAATTAACCGTAATTCTTCCAATTCCTGCAAAAGCCCAATTGCTTTTTCATTTGTCAGTTGTATAAGGATTGTAATATCGGTAACAAAGTTGTTTAGATCAGTAGAGTTAGCCAGCTAGCTCAACAAATACTCTTTAAACGATTGATATTCGGGGTTCATCCTCACGCTTTCTTTTTTCTTATTCAAGATGCCTAATATGCTTGCGGGTCTTTCAACCGGTTGTTCTATAACTGGTTCAACCACGTCGTAAAACTTTACCGGGTGCGCTGTTTCAAGTATGATTCCTTTATCGGAAGGATGTTGCTTCAGGTATTTTTCCAGTCCCGCGAATGCCACTGCCCCGTGTGGATCCAGAAGGTAACTGTTCCGGTTAAAAGTATCTTTAAGGGTGGCTTTTGTTTCAGCGTCGGTAATACTGAAGCTGCTTACTGCATTTTTTACAGCCGGATATTCGTGTTTGAATAATTCCATCATTCTTATAAAATTACTTGGGTTCCCCACATCCATTGCATTCGACAAAGTAGCAACAGCCTGCTGGCTTTGATAAGTGCCGGTTTGCAGGTACTTATACACCGAATCATTAGCATTAACCGCTGCAACAAAATGCTTAACAGGTAAACCCTGGAGATAAGCTACCATACCGGCGCAAATATTCCCGAAATTGCCGCTTGGAACACAGATAACGGGGGGATTTTTTTTATCCGTCCATTGCTGAAATGCGTAGAAATAATAGAACTGCTGCGGCAGCCACCTGGCAACGTTAATAGAATTTGCTGACGTGAGAAACAGTTCTTCATTTAGTTTTTCGTCTGCAAATGCCTGTTTCACCAGTTGCTGGCAGTCATCAAAATTACCATCGATTTCGATGGCCGTAATGTTTTTGCCCAGTGTAGTCAACTGGAGTTCCTGGACACTACTCACTTTTCCTGATGGATAAAGTATTACAACATTTACGCCTTCCACACCATAAAACCCGCTTGCTACAGCGCCGCCGGTATCTCCTGAAGTTGCCACAAGTACGGTCACCTGCTTATTGATGTCCTGTACAAAATATCCAAGGCAACGGCTCATAAACCTGGCACCAACATCTTTAAATGCAAGTGTAGGCCCATGAAATAACTCAAGCGAATAAATATCGTCTGTTATTTGTACAAGGGGAAAATCAAAGTTGATAGTTTCAGCAACAATTTTTTTTAGAACCTCGGTTGGGATAGTATCGCCAACAAAAGGTTGAATGGCAGTAAAAGCAATTTCTTCTTTTGAAAACAGGTCAATATTTTCAATGAAACCTGCAGGTAATTGTGGTATAGATTCGGGAAAGTACAATCCTTTGTCTGGTGCCTGGCCTTTTATTGTTGCTTCTTTGAAGTCTGCTCTAAGAGTTTGTTTATTAGTGCTGTAGTAAAGCATTAGTAGTATTTTGGATCCCTTTTAGGAATTTTATTTTTTATAGAATTGCCCCAGGAATGCGTTCAGGTATTTCCCTTAGTCTCTCCTCCCTTTAAGGCGGGGCCTTCTTCTATGTTATAATTTGTGCCCCGGTTTTATTAATCGTTGTAACATAGGTATGATAATTTATTCCTATTGTATCAAACACTTCTTTCATTACAGCTTCCACGTCTTTTGCTATAGTTTCGGTAGTACTCAACATGAAAATAGAGGGGCCTGAGCCGGAAATGCCTCCACCTAATGCGCCTGCTTCTTTGCATTTCGTTTTTACTTCATCAAAACCTGGAATTAATATGCTTCTAACGGGTTCTATTATTACATCTTCCAGTGAGCGACCGACAAGTGCGAGATCGTTTTTTAGTAATCCAGCTACTAACCCGGCAATGTTTCCCCATTGCTTGATCGCTGCTTTTAGCTGAACTTCTTTTCTTAAAATCTGGCGTGCATCTGAGGTTCTTACTTCAATTTGCGGATGAACAACTGTAACAAAAAAATCTGGAGCAGGAATAGTAATGATGTCTAAAGGAAATATGGAGCGAATGAGGGTTACACCGCCATAAATACAGGGAGCAATATTATCGGCATGTTTCACTCCACTGGCAACTTTTTCGCCGAACATGGCGAAACGAACAAGGTCTTCATTTGAAAATATGTTGCCCAATAAATGATTTGCCCCTACTACTGCTCCGGCAGCGCTTGCTGCACTGGAACCGAGACCGCTGCCTGGTTTTATATTTTTTTGAATGGTTACTTCAAAGCCTATAGAGCCCTCAATTTCGTTCAGCATTTCAATTAAAGGTGCGCCTGCTGTGTTTTGAGCGGGATCGGTAGGAAGTTCGTACCCATCTTTGCTAATAATCGTTATCTTTTTCTCGTCAAGCAGCCTTACCTGCATAATATCAAAAGGTTCCTTCAGGCACATTCCCAACACGTCGAAGCCGCAAACCATGTTTGCAACAGTTCCAGGTGCATGAATAGTGACCTGTTTTTCACCTTGTAAAGAAATAGAATGCTTTTTCTCTAATTCCATGTTTCAAATATATACCCCAAACCCGTAAAGGGGCTTGAAAAATTACCTGTTAAGTTGATTTTTATTGATGCAGTTTAAGTGTGCGACGCAACGATGCAAAATCAGGGCTATAAGCGCCGGGCCCCAAAAACCTTTTATTATAAATATGCGAAAGTGCTATCCGCTAACTCTCTCACCTCCCTTTAGGGCAGGGGCTTACCTTCCTGCCCTAATAATATCAGCAAAAACCCCTGAGGCGGTAACTTCAGCACCTGCACCTGCGCCTTTAACCACCAAAGGCTGTTCTACATAACGGTTGGTGTAAAACAACACCACGTTGTCTTTGCCGTACAAATGATAAAGGTCGTGGTTCGGCGGAATTTGTTGCAAGCCAACCGACGCCTTTCCGTTATCATATGAGGCCACAAACTTCAGCTTATTTCCAGCCTCTTTGGCTGCCATATACAGCGCTAAGAAATGCGCCTCGTGGTTGGCCATTTCTTTGTAAAAGTCTTCCACGCTTCCCTGCATACACGCCGGGGGCATGAACGAAAAATTGGTGATGTCTTCCATTTCGAGTTGCTCACCCGACTCCCTGGCAAGGATCATAATCTTGCGCATTACATCGGTACCGCTTAAATCAAGGCGGGGGTCTGGTTCTGTATAACCCTGGTTTTGCGCCTCCTGCACCACTTCTGCAAACGATTTTGTTCCATCATAATGATTAAACACGAAGTTAAGGGTGCCACTTAGAACTGCTTCTATCCGGTTAACCTGGTCACCACTTCTCAACAGGTCATTTAGCGATCCAATCACAGGCAGGCCGGCACCAACATTTGTTTCGAAGAGAAACTGTGCGTTGTATTCCTTGGCCAGGTCCTTCAGTTTTTTGTAATATTCGTAGGGCGAGGAGCATGCAATTTTGTTACAGGCCACTATAGAAACACTGCGCTGCAAAAGTGTATCGTAAGAGTGGGCTATTTCGTAATTAGCAGTTACGTCGGCAAAAACACTGTTTCGAAGGTTTTTAGACTGAATGATTTCAATAAATGCAGCTATGTCCATCGGTTCGCCTTCCTGGATTTCTTCCTTCCATGTTACGAGCTCGATACCTTCGTCGTTAAACAGCATTTTTTTACTGTTGGCAATGCCTACCACTTTTATTTGAAGACGCAAATGCTCGCGGAGGTAAGTTTGCTGCTGGTGAATCTGTGCTAACAGTTTGCTTCCAACATTTCCAATTCCAACAATAAATAAGTGAAGCTGCTTGTAAGTTGTTTCAAAAAATTCTTCGTGTAAAACGTTAATGGCTTTTTTTACATCGTTTCTTGAAATAACGGCTGAGATATTTCTTTCTGAAGAGCCTTGGGCAATTGCCCGAACGTTTACGCCGTTACGACCCAAAGCACCAAACATTTTACCACTAATGCCCGGGTGATTTTTCATGTTATCACCAACAAGGGCAATAATTGACAAATTGGCTTCGATGGCCAGAGGTTCCACTTTACCGGTTTCAATTTCGTGAGAAAATGTACGATCAATCGACTGTTTGGCCAGAACGGAGTTTCGTTCGTCGATCCCCACGCAAATTGAATGTTCTGAAGATCCCTGTGTTATAAGGATAACATTTATTTTTTCCTGTGCAAGCGCTTCAAACAGCCTTTTGGAAAAACCCGGGATTCCAACCATTCCACTTCCTTCCAGGCTTAGTAAAACAATACTGTTTACACTGGAGATTCCCCTGATGTTTTTGCCGCTATGAATAGCCGTATTTTCAATTAAAGTGCCTTCGTCTTCGGGCGCAAAGGTGTTTTTTATCCAAACCGGGATCTCTTTTTTCATCACCGGCTGAATGGTAGGCGGATAAATAACTTTAGCACCAAAGTGAGACAATTCCATGGCCTCCTGGTACGAAATGTGCGAAATGGCTTTTGCGGTTGCAACAAGCCGTGGGTCGGCAGTCATCATCCCCGATACATCAGTCCATATTTCCAGGCTCGTTGCATCTACTGCTGCTGCAATAATAGCTGCGGTATAATCTGAACCTCCTCTTCCTAAAGTCGTAGTTTTCCCCGTAGTATCGTAGGCTATAAATCCCGGAACCACGGTTACCAAATGTGCATTCTCACGAAAATATGTACCGATATGTAGATTGGTGGTGATAAAATCAACAGCTGCGTTGGTGTGGTTACTATCTGTAGTTATAAAGTCTCTTGCATCTTTCCACGCTGCATCGATACCTATAGATAAAAGCCTTGCAACTAAAATATTCGACGACAGCAGTTCACCATAGCTTACTATGCGGTCTTTTGTTACTGCCGAAAATTCTTTCAACAAGAAAATTCCGTTGAAGATATCTTCCAGTTCATTGCATTGCGTTTTTACATGACTTAAAATGCGGCTTTGCTGCGTTACAGGAATAAGCGCCTTTACGGTTTCCATATGCCTGCTTTCAATTACCTGCAGTTTTTCCCTGAAATTTTCGTTGCCGGTAGAAGCAAGTGAACCGCATTCCAATAATATATCTGTAATTCCACCCAGCGCCGATACAACTACAATTGTTTTTTCGCCAGCTGATTTTTGTTGAATAATGTTAACGACCTTTTCAATGTTTACTGCATTTGCAACAGAACTGCCGCCAAATTTTAATACTTGCATGAACCTTGTTTTAATAATATAAATTGAAAGTGAAAAACCCCGAAGGTTTTATTTGCAGCTAAATGCCCGGAGGTGATATAGTAAAGTGCAACCCCTAAAGGGTTGTTGTAGTTGTAATTGGAGTAACAGGTATATGACATAACGAAATACCTGGCGTTTTTAAAGAGATGATGATATTTATAGCTGACAGTATCAACAATTGTATTTTCGGGGCGTAAGATAATCAAATATTACAAACGTCCTAGAAAATCGGTCTGTAAAAAAGCAGGGCGAGACTCTAATCAAAAAAGATTTTTATAAAAATTGCGGTCACATTATTACACAACCTGGGCCGTTTGCAAGAAAAAATTGTTATTTTTTTTTGTTACAGTCAGAATTTCTTCCCTCGGCTTTTGTTGTGTCACTCACTTGTACCGCACCGTTTTATTCCACCAAACCCCTGTTTTCCTACAACTTATGGCGACCTTTTCTACATTTTGCAAAGTTTTTTATAACAGTTTGCCGCGTTAGTATTTACTAGTCTTAAAATACTTGCCGTTATTGTTTTGTTTAATATGTTTCGCCTGCGAACTCTTGTGTTTTCTAAGCATTTTTACTTTTTTTATAAGCGATTTTATGATTAAAATCGTAGAATATTTGATGGATTGTAGAAAAGTCAAGCAATTATTATTACCTGTATAGTACAATTACAGAATAGAAGATTATGAGAGGAAAGCAGGGTTTAATTTTTGAAGAAACCAATAATAAATCTTACGTCTTATGATGCTAACCTCTCTTTATTTATTTTTTTAAATATTAGAAGCCTTCTAATTACAAACGGTAAAAATAGTTGCGGCAGTTCAGCTCTAACGATTGATAGTACGTTTTCCTGGCGGTGAAAATCTAAAACGAAAAAAGGTTCAAATAAAATTTGCAATGCGGTACACGTATTATAAAAATTTTTCGTTTTGATACTTACCATTCCCGATTGCAACTTAGACAGGAGCACGGGTAGAGATAAAATAATTTAAGTAAAAGCCGTAACTCGACTTGCTATGTGCATGGCGATGTTGCCATATGAAACAACAGATGTTAAAAACTCTAAATGAAATTAACAGCCCGGAGGTATACAATATGCCGTTTATCGATTTTACTGCAATAGTACGGGAAGCATGGATGGCGTATGACTGCACCCGTGAAATAGCCAGGATAGTTGATATAAGCGTAATGGTTTCCACAAACCATGTTTACAGGATTACTTTTACCGACGGCAATTTTATTATTGCAAAGCTGTCTTACTTTGGTGCTTACGAGCATTTCGTTGAAGACCATAGCATTATCGATACGCTTTCAAATAATTTACCGGCACCTTTCGAAAACTTTCTTGCGCGCTCATTAGCCAAAGGCAAGTTCTTGTTTGTCTACCGTTTCCAGGATGCAGTATTAGATGCGTGGGTCGTTTTTTACAGGCCTATCGCCATAAAAAAACGCTTACCGAAGCGGCTTGAAGAATTCCAGATAATTAAACTTGCTGAGCAAATTGCTCACTTTCATAAAGCCTGCCATTATACGCGCAACACCCTTCCACCATCTTCAAAAACACTTAAAACAGACATAGATCATTTGTTGGGAATACTGGAAACTGATTACGGACGGTACGAACATCGCATGCATACCGATCAGATAAAGCAGCAATCTGATCTGTTCCTCAATAACACTGAAAAACTTAAGGAAAGTGAGTTTGATAAAATTCCGGTTTTCATTGACTGGAACATTGGAAATTTTTCAGTTACATCGAACCTGAGATTGTACTCCCGCTGGGATTACGACTGGTTTAGAATGGGTTCAAGAATACTCGACTTTTATTTTCTAAGCCGGGTAGTTTCAGATATTGGTGACAGAACTGCTTTTAGTTACTATATTAGTCCGCTGATGGAAGAGCGGTTTTTACTTTTCCTTAAGGCATATCATAATGTTTACCCGTTAACAGAACCGGAAATAAGGTTTATGAAAGAAGCTTACCGTTTTTTTATTCTCAATTACGTAATTAAAGACGGCAGGTTTTTCTTTCACGAAATATTTGCTACTAAATTGCAGAAGGAAGCCTTTGACATTTACCTACCTTCGGTTGATAAGCAGTTTAATGCTGATGTCATCTTAAAGGCTTTGAATATTTAAAAAGTACATATGGAGTTGTTACCTTTCTTACCCCTGGCTGAAAAGTTCAGAGCCGTGTTTTTAGATTCGTACGGTGTTTTAAAAAACTACAATGGTCTTATCGACGGTGTACCTGAAACTATAGCTAAGTTGAGAGAAAAAGGTATTGCTATACGTATACTCACCAACGACGCTTCCCGTAGCCAGGAGCAACAGTTGCAAAGCTTTGCGAAACTCGGGCTAGATGGATTTGAAACATACGAAGTAATTACTTCGGGAATGATGGCCAAGCACTTCCTTCAACATAAAATTACAGAAGGGAAAATCGCATACCTGGGTACCGAAAATTCCGCCCATTATATACTCCAGTCAGGTCTTGAACACATTTCTGTAAAAGATGTTGACATCGACGATATCAACGACATCTCCGCTTTTGTATTTTTAGACGATGAGGGTTTCGACTGGAATACTGATATTAATAAAACAGTAAACCTGCTTCGCCGAAAAAACATTCCTGTAATTGTTGCCAACTCCGATAAATTATATCCGGTATCAAAAAACGATGTTTCTGTTGCTGCCGGCGGTATTGCCAGGCTGGTGGAAAGCATGCTGAACAAAAAGTTTATTCATTTTGGTAAACCCGATACTCAAATGTTCACCTATGCATATAACAGGCTAAAGCAACGCGTAGGGCCATTTACTAAAAAAGAGATCTTAATGGTTGGCGACAACCTGAATACCGACATTTTGGGAGGCAATAAGTTTGGAATAAAAACAACCCTTGTGCTTTCAGGTAACACCAGGGAGGACAATGCGGAACAGCAAATCAGTTCTTCAGGCATTATACCCGATTTTATTTGTCGTTCAATTATAAGCTAACGTAGCCAAACCGGTTTACTTTATTAAGCCTAATTGTCATCTTTTGGTAAAGGCGTGTACGCCTCATCGTGCGTCTTTCCGCCACGGCGGTATTCAATCCTTCTTCATTGCAGTGTGTTCACTACATGCTTTGGCAACACGTAATTCTAATAACATTAAAAGATAAAATATGTATGGCAGTTGAAGGGGGTTAATTAAAAATTAATGTCTAAAATGAAAAATTTTTTAAAACTGGGTAAATTTTTCTATAATTTTGCGCTTGAAATCGTTTAAAGTCATTAATTTTTTAATCTTAATTAGTTTATGTCGTTAGTAAAACTTGAGTATATCTGGCTTGATGGATATAAGCCTACGCAAAGTCTTCGTAGTAAAACAAAAATCGAGAAAGATTTTACAGGTAACCTGGAAGATCTGCCAAACTGGTCTTTTGATGGTTCCTCAACAGAACAAGCGCCTGGAGGTTCTTCTGATTGTGTGTTGAAGCCGGTTTATATCGTAAAAGATCCTCAACGTAAAAATGCCTACCTGGTAATGTGTGAAGTATTATCTTCTGATGGTACCCCACATCCTAGTAACGGACGTGCACTTATTCAAGATGATGATAATGACTTCTGGTTCGGATTCGAGCAGGAATATTTTTTGTGGGATCCTTCTACTAATAAGCCACTTGGCTTTCCTGAGGGAGGCTACCCGGCGCCGCAAGGTCCATACTACTGCGGAGTAGGTGCGAACAACGCTTTTGGAAGAAATATCGTTGAGGAACACCTAGATGCATGTATTGAAGCTGGTCTTAATGTAGAAGGTATCAATGCAGAAGTTGCTGCGGGACAGTGGGAATTCCAGATTTTTTCAAAAGGCGCTAAAGATTGCGGCGACCAAATTTGGATAGCCCGTTACTTACTAGAAAGAATTGGTGAGAAATATGGTATTTCAATTAACTGGCATTGTAAACCATTAGGTACATTAGACTGGAATGGTTCGGGAATGCACGCAAACTTCTCTAATACCGTTTTAAGAACTTGTGGTAGTAAAGAAACTTACGATAAAATTTGTGAAGCTTTCCGCCCTGTGGTGAAAGAACATATTGATGTTTATGGCGCTGATAATCATTTACGTCTTACTGGTAAACACGAGACAGCGTCTATCATGGACTTTTCTTATGGCATTTCAGATCGTGGTGCTTCAATTCGCATTCCGTTGGTAACAGCTGAAAGAGGTTGGAAAGGATATCTTGAAGATCGTCGTCCAAACTCTGCCGCTGATCCGTATAAAGTTGCTGCAGTTATTATTAAAACCGTAAAGTCTGTGCAGGTTTAATTCCTGGTTTAAGTCAATTATATTGTTAGTTTTTAAAGGCGGACCCATCTGGTCTGCCTTTTTTTTACCTGCAATCGTCAGTTTTTTTTATTTCGGATTACCGCATTCTAATCGGGCAATCTGTTGGTTCACTTGTAATGCCGTAGGGTAAATAGGCTGATAATACAAAGGCCAGTTTTTTGTAATATTTACTTTGGCGAGTCAAACTCCTCTTTTTACAACCTCTTTTGTCTCTAAAGGCATCGGCTAAGCATGGAATTGAAATTATTTAAAAATAAAAACTATAATTTTAAACCTTCTTAGTTCCTTTGCGAAATTATTTAAACGGCAAATAAAAAAAGTATTAAAATATGTCATTACGATTTTCTGCTATTAAAGATCTTAACAAGTCTCCCGAAAGTGACTTTGCCTTAAAACCCAGTACAAAAATTACTGCTATTTTCGGCGAAAACGTATTTACCTTAAAAACAGCAAGGGAATATTTGAGCGATGAGGCATTTAAGAGTCTTGCTGCAAGTATCAGAAGTGGTAAAAAAATTGACCGTGCCCTGGCTAACCAAATTGCAAATGGCATTAGGGGATGGGCAGAAAGCAAAGGCGTAACTCACTACACTCACTGGTTTCAACCATTAACCGGAACTACTGCAGAAAAACATGACAGTTTTTTTACCCTCAAAGGTGATGGCACTGCGATAGAAGAGTTCGACGGCGCCGCATTAATTCAGCAGGAACCTGATGCTTCTTCATTTCCAAGCGGAGGTTTGAGAGCAACTTTCGAAGCCCGCGGTTACACCGCCTGGGATCCTTCTTCTCCTGCATTTATCATGGAAATCGGTAACGGACTTACTTTATGTATACCTACTATTTTTGTCGCATATACAGGTCACAGCCTCGATTATAAAGCGCCTTTATTAAAAGCACTTGCTTCTATTGATAAAGCGGCAGTAGACGTATGTCATTATTTCGACCGTAACGTGACTAAGGTTACTCCAACTTTGGGTTGGGAACAGGAATATTTTGTAATAGATGAAGGTCTCGCCAATGCACGTCCCGACCTGGTTCTTTGCGACAGAACTGTTTTCGGTGCTTCACCTGCGAAAGGGCAGCAACTCGAAGACCACTATTTTGGTTCAATTCCTGAAAGAGTGTACAGTTTCATGCGTGATTTTGAAACTGAAAGTTATAAACTTGGTATTCCTTTACGTACGCGTCACAACGAAGTTGCTCCCTGCCAGTTTGAGTGCGCACCAATTTACGAAGAAGTAAATCTTGCGGTTGACCATAACACACTTTTAATGGATATAATGGCACGTGTTGCAAAGCGTCACCGACTTAAAGTTCTGTTACACGAAAAGCCATTTGCGGGAATTAACGGTAGTGGAAAACACAATAACTGGAGTTTGGCAACCGATACAGGTGTTAACCTTCTTGCTCCAGGCAAAACGCCGAAGACAAACCTGATGTTCCTTACTTTCTTTGTTAATACAATTAAAGCGGTTCACGATTATGCTGATCTTATGAGGGCTTCGATAGCAAGTGCTGCAAACGATTTTCGTTTGGGTGCAAACGAAGCTCCTCCTGCTATTATTTCTGTTTTTATTGGAGAGTACCTCACCAAGGTATTAAACGAAGTTGAAGGCAGGGTTGGAGAAAAATTTGATGAGCAGGATGAAGCAATTTTAAAACTCGACCTTCATAGAAGTATTCCTGAACTCCTGTTAGATAATACAGATCGTAACCGGACTTCTCCCTTTGCTTTCACCGGCAATAAGTTCGAGTTTCGGGCAGTAGGTTCTTCGGCCAACTGTGCAAATGCGATGACTGTACTAAATACCGTCATGGCAGAAACCTTAAAGACCTTCAAAAAAGATGTAGATGGTTTGATCGAGAAAGGCGAGAGGAGGGAAGTTGCATTAATGCATACAATCCAAAGGTATATTGTGGAGAGCAAGAGAGTGCTTTTCGAAGGTGATGGTTATAGCGAAGAGTGGGCACAGGAGGCCGAAAAAAGAGGTTTAGCCAATGTAAAAACTACTCCGTTAGCTTTGGATGCGATGATCACCGATAAGGCGAAAGCAATTTTTGAACGTAACGGCGTTTATGCTCACGACGAGTTAGAGGCCCGCCACGAAATCGAACTTGAAAAGTACATTAAGAAGGTACAGATCGAAGCAAGGGTAATGGGAGAAATTGCTACTAATTTTGTACTTCCCACTGTTATTGAGTACCAAAACACGATAATAACGAATATTAAAGGGTTGAAAGAAGTAGGGTTGGGCGATGAGTCGTTCAGGAATCAAAAAATTGTTTTGGAAAGACTTTGTAGCCTGGTGAATACTTTAAGCGACGATGTAAGGAATATGATTGAGGCGAGAAAAGTTTGTAATAACATGACTGATACCCGTGAAAAAGCAATTGCTTATTGCGACGAAGTAAAAGAAAAATACTTCGATAAGATCAGGTATAATTTAGATAAGCTTGAAATGCTGGTTCCCGACGAGAAATGGACCTTACCGAAATACCGCGAAATGTTGTTTTTAAGATAATCTCACTTACTTCTGTAAGAAAAAAAGGAGGCGCATATTTTGCGCCTCCTTTTTTATGGTTATACGATAGTAAATCGGGATGTTGATTTGAAGCGGTTGGGTTTAATTTTTTTTTAAGTGAGCAGCAACGCTTTCCCCGGCATCGTTGTGTCACTCTCTTGTACCTGTGATTTTTTATTCCTCTTCCTTATGTGCCTGGTGCAGAAGCAGTCCGGCAGAAAGTACCGGCCATACTATCATTGATATTCTGAACTTCTTTTCCAGCGCTGCTTGTGTAAAACTTAAAAAAGCGGGCGCATGAAAAGATGCGGTACAAGTGAGTGACACAACCGGAGATGCACAAAGAGCGGATGTTGGTAGCATAAAAAAAATCATCAAAACAGGTGTATGACTGGAGAGAGTATCAGGTAAAATAAAAAGAGTTCCGTTAGTGTTACTGCCGGAACTCTTTTTATTTCTGTATTTACTATTGTTCTTATCTATAAACTTTCGTCGTGTTGAGTAATATCCAGGCCCGTTTGTTCTTCCAAATCAGTAACACGCATTGGATGAATTAAGTCGACAACTTTAAACAGGATAAAACCCATGATAGTTGAAAACACCACTACGATAACACAACCAAGTAGCTGGGTGAAGAAAAAGTCGGTTCCGCCATATAAAAGACCATCGTTACCTGCTGCATTTATTTTTTTGTTTGCAAATACACCTGTTAGTAACATTCCTACAATGCCGCCAATTCCATGGCAGGGAAACACATCTAAAGTATCGTCGATGGTAGTTTTGCCTTTCCAATAAACTGCGAGATTAGAACAAATTGCAGCTATAAACCCGATAAAAAAGCTTTGAGGAACGCCAACGAATCCGGCACCAGGCGTAATAGCAACCAGGCCTACGACAGCACCAATACAAAAACCAAGGGCTGAAGGTTTTCTTCCGCGCAAAGCATCGAAAAATATCCAGGAAAGACCGGCAACAGCAGATGCTGTGTTTGTGGTGGCGAAAGCGCTAACTGCAAGGCTGTTTGCTGCTAACGCTGAGCCTGCATTAAAGCCAAACCAGCCAAACCACAATAGCCCCGTTCCTAATAATACATAAGGTACTCTTGCCGGCTTTGTCTCTTCTCTTCTCATGTGAACTGCGCGCCTTTTAAGTACAATGGCTCCTGCTAAGGCAGCACAACCGGCTGATATGTGTACCACCGTTCCACCGGCAAAATCCAAAACACCCATTTTAAATAAGATCCCGTCCGGATGCCAGGTCCAATGGGCGAGGGGACAATAGATGAATATGCTAAAAAGCAGCATGAACAATACGTAGGAAGTAAAACGTATACGCTCTGCAGTTGCTCCCACTACCAAAGCAGGAGTAATAATGGCAAATTTCATTTGAAAGAGAGCAAATAATAATAACGGAATAGTAGGTGCGAGGCTCCATGGACCATGAGAATTAATGCCACGCATAAAAAAGAAATCAGCAGGATTTCCTATAATGCCGCCGATGGATGTACCGAAAGCCATACTAAACCCAAAAACAACCCAAACCGCGCTGATAAGCCCGGTAGCAATAAAACTTTGTAACATCGTGGATATTACATTCTTCTTGCTGACCATGCCTCCATAAAAGAAAGATAGGCCGGGGGTCATTAGAAGAACGAGAGCGGATGCAATTAGAAGCCAGGAAATATCGGCCCAGTTGTAGGTTGAGCTTCCGTCAAAATCTGAAAACAGGGGTATAAAGATTGAAATTATTGCAAAGATGGCAAGTAAAATGAAAGGAATAGAACTTATGCTTTTTTTCATGCTTTTATCGGGTTGTTTAGGTATGTTATTGTAAGGTGGCGGGATATTGTTTAAAATGCCTTGATTACTATAAGACTAAATCCTGGCAAATAGTAATCAAAGCATTTTGGTAAAAGATCAGAAAATATTGGAGAGAGAGATTAGGGAATCAGCCCTGCCTTAAATTAGAAGCTGTAAACAACAGCCATTAAGAAAGTGCAGGTTCTTTTCGTAGAAGTTCCATCACTTTTGAAAAAGATATCTTTCTTCGAAGAATTATCCAGGCGGAACTCGGGCATAAATTTGAAGTTATCAACTTTAAAATTTGCAGATAACGTAGACTCAATTATATTGGATCCGGTGGCGCCATTATTCACCTTCAACCCATATTTTTCATCGCTGAAGAATTCGTTTCTCCAGGTTAAGCCAAGAAAAGAAGTGGGATCATAATTAATGTATAAGGCTGAACCCATCCATCTTTTTGTGCTTTTTGTAACCTCATCCTTTACAGCTTGAATAGTTCCGTTGTAACCAAGGCTAATTTTTGAACTGATGTTTCCAAGCAGAACCAGGTCAACTTGGTTAAGGCGGGCCGCCGATGGGTTAGAAATTTTTTGCCCAAAGTATCCCTGGTAGTTTAAATAACCTTTCAGCTTATCATCCTTCGTTCCGGTGCTAAATTGTGCGATCAGGGTTTTCGTTGAAGAAGTTGTAGTTGTAAAATCGGTAGGATTAGCTATACCAACCATAAATCCGGTTTTTCCAAACATAAAGTCTGCCCTTGCACCTGTATGAAAGAACGGACCGTTTGTAAACATATAAGACATGCTGTAGTTTCTATTGGCAGAAGCATCGAGCAATTCATATCCAATATGTGTCGCCCATTTTCCGGCTGTTAATTTAACGTGTTCTGATGGTGAATATGTAATAAAAGCCTGCTTGATTAAGTTCATTCCGGCTTTGTCATTATAAGAAAATTCTTCTGCTCTTCGGCCAATGCCTAAGTCTGCAACCAATCCTACTTTTCCGATAGTGTGTTCGGCTTTAATCGATGCCATTCCCAGTTCAAAGGAATTCTGGGAATTGGTAAAACTTGTCTTGTTATTATATGGAGTAGTTTTAGGATTATGAAAATCGAACCTATAATAGGCATCCACAGACCCTGAAAGTTTAAATGGTGATGTTGGAGCAGCCAAGGCAGAGCTTTTAGCAGAGTCTGCGGCAAGTTCCTGAGAATAACTTACAACAATTGAAGCCATAGCAAGGCTAGTAGTTAATAATTTTGGTAACATTGTAATTGATTTTTGTTTTTATTAAGGAGGGTACAGCTTAAGCTTTTGCAGAAGCTTATTATAGCTGTACCTTTTTTGTGAGTTGCAGAAAATTTAATTCTAAAGATCTACCATTTCTTCCTTTAGTTTACCGTTGTTATGGATTAACAAAGTGCCCTGCATATATTTTTCGTCGTGTTGACTTGCATCTAAACCAAGTTCTTCTTCTTCAGAAGTTACACGCATAGGAAGTATGAAGTTGATGAATTTGAAAATTGCATATGACACAATGAAGCTGTAAGCAACAACTATTGCCAGCGCCTTTATTTGGGTGAAAAGGAAAGAAGGATTGCCATATAAAAGACCATTAGCACCTACACTGTTAACAGTAGTAGTTGCGAAAATTCCGGTCATGATCATACCAACCATACCGCCGATACCATGACAAGGAAATACATCGAGTGTATCGTCTAACTTTGATTTTTGCTTATAGTATACAGCTACGTTGGAAATGATAGCGGCAACAAAACCTATAAATATACTTTGTGGAATTGCAACGAAACCTGCAGCAGGAGTGATAGCTACCAGACCCACAACGGCACCAATACAAAATCCTAAAACGGAAGGTTTTTTTCCACGAAGGGCATCAAAAAACATCCAGGACAACCCAGCCGCAGCGGCTGCAGTGTTTGTTGTAGCAAAAGCAGAAACGGAAAGCGCATTTGCACCTAGTGCAGAACCTGCATTGAAACCAAACCAACCGAACCAAAGTAGTCCTGTTCCAATGAGAACATAAGGAATATTCGCTGGGGGAATTTCTTTGTGATCAAGGTGTACCTGGCGACGCTTAAGAACTAACGCTCCCGCTAAGGCTGCACAACCGGCAGAGATGTGAACCACTGTTCCGCCTGCAAAATCCAGAGCACCCATTTTAAACAAAAAGCCTTCCGGATGCCACGTCCAGTGTGCTATTGGTGCATATACCAACAGGCTGAATAGGGCTATAAATAAGATGTACGAGGTAAAGCGTATACGTTCAGCGACAGCTCCTACAACAAGACCGGGAGTGATAATTGCGAACATTAGCTGAAAAAGCGCAAATAATACCAACGGAATAGTTGGTGCTAAGCTCCAAGGAGCTCCTGATACCACACCTTTAAAAAACAGGTGAGTGAAAGGGTTACCAATCATCCCGTTGATTGATTCTCCGAAGCACAGGCTAAATCCAACAACCACCCATAAAACACTTACTACGCCTGCAGCTGCTACGCTTTTAATCATCGTAGAAATAACATTTTTTCTATGAACCATACCACCGTAGAAAAAAGCTAAACCGGGCGTCATTAAAAATACAAGTGCTGTAGCCACGATGATCCAGCCAATGTCGGCACTATTGTATTTTCCTCCATCATCGAAGGCTGGTACAGAAGGAATAAAAATGGCTCCGATTGCAACGGCAGCTAACAGCAAAAAGGGAATAATCTTTTTTAATGTAACGGTTCGCATGTTAAACTATATTATATGAGTAAATAAATAATGTATCAAATCTACAGTAAATTAATCCAGTAAATCGTAAAAAGTAACCTACTCGTACATATATTTTTAAAAGTAATTAGAATAGGAGCAGAAATTTGAACCCGGTTTGTGAGAGGATAAAGCCCTAAAATAAAAAAGAGGCCGCCACAAAACTAAATTTGTGACGGCCCCTATTTTTATTAGAATTAGTTCGTTTACTGTTATTTGTTGCTATTCATCAAATATTCGTCAACGTTTGCAGCACACTGTCTTCCTTCGTTTATAGCCCATACTACCAATGATTGTCCACGCCGCATATCGCCGGCTGAAAAAACCTTTTGAATATTGGTCTGGTACTGTTTGTCATTTGCTTTTACATTACCTCTTTCGTCCAGTTCAACTCCTAATTCATTTATCAAACCTGCATGTTGAGGGTGTAAGAAGCCCATGGCCAGTAGTGCCAGTTCGCAGGGAATTTCACGTTCGCTTCCCGCAACTTCAACAAATTGCGCAGGTCTTCCATCTGCAGTAATCTTCCATTCAAGGTCTACAATCTTCAAAGCTTTCAGGTTACCGTTTTCATCGCCAATAAATTCCTTGGTAGAAACTGCCCATTGACGTTGTGCGCCTTCTTCATGGGAAGAGGTGGTTTTTAAAAGCATCGGATAAGTAGGCCAGGGCATATAATCTGTACGGCCCTCCGGAGGTTTTGGCAACAATTCGAATTGCGTTACTGTTACAGCTCCCTGGCGGTTAGAGGTGCCCACGCAGTCGCTGCCTGTATCACCGCCACCTATTACTACAACGTTTTTTCCTGTTGCAAGCAGCTGGTTTTCAACCGGTTTATTGCTGACCCTTTTATTTTGTTGTTTCAGGAAATCCATGGCAAAAGCAACTCCGTTTAAATGCCTTCCCGGAACTTTCAGGTCTCTCGGAACGGTAGATCCACCTGCTAAAACGATTGCATGGTTAACTCTTAAAAGGTCGTTCATGCTCACATTTACACCAACTTCCGAATTGCATTGGAATACAACTCCTTCTTCCTCCATTAGTTTTACACGTCTTTCGACTACCCATTTTTCCATCTTGAAATCAGGGATGCCGTAGCGGCATAAACCTCCCGGCTCATCGTCTCTTTCATACACAGTAACAGAGTGACCTGCATAATTTAGTTGCGCTGCTGCTGCCATGCCTGCCGGTCCGGATCCAACTACAGCCACCTTTTTACCTGTTCTTACAATTCCTTTAAACGGTTGGACATATCCTTTTTGAAAGGCAATTTCAATTACATGCTTTTCAATTTCTTCAATAGTTACCGCCGGTTGGTTTATACCCAGTACGCACGAACTTTCGCAGGGCGCAGGGCAAATTCTACCGGTAAATTCAGGAAAATTATTAGTGGCCGAAAGTATTTCATATGCCTCTTTCCAGTTACGACGGTAAATGGCATCATTAAAATCGGGGATCAGGTTACCGACAGGGCAACCATTATGGCAAAACGGAATCCCACAATCCATACACCTGGCTGCCTGGTGATTTAACTTTTCCTCCTCGTACAGATGCACAAATTCATTGTAATCGTTCAACCTTTCTTCCACCGGTCTTTTCTTTGGAAGCTCTCTTGTAAATTCCATAAAACCTGTTGGCTTTCCCATATCTTTATTTTGCTGATATTATCTTTTTGGTTACAAACATTTAAACCCTGATCACGCTTTACTTGCGTCGCACTCTTGTGCAGTTAGTTCGTCGATCGCCGGTTTTTAGATCGTTAATCCCGAATTGACTTCGTCGATCAGCGGCGTTTAGTCGTGTATCGCCAGTTGTTATTCGTCAATCGCCAGTAAGAAAGAACGCATTTCAAAACATTTGCGTCACCACGTAACCGGTTCACATTTACCCGCAACTTCGATTCACTTGCGATTTCGGTTCACTTACGATTAACGTCTTTCGCAACCAGCCACATTAACCAACGCCGATTCAGTCAGCGACACTACTTGTCCCGTTCGGGGAACGATGCGGAGAACAGCGGTTCACCTAACTCAAAAATTATTGTTTTCTACTTTTTCAACCTGTTTAACCGTAGCATCTGCCAATGCTTTCTTGTAATCTTTAGGGAATACTTTAACGAAGTTCTTCAACTGGTTTTCAAAGTCGTCAAGAACAAACTTGGCAACGCTGCTGTTTGTATACCTGTAGTGATTTATAATCATTTCTTTAAGCTCTGCAGTATCTTCTTCCAGTACCGGGTCAAGGTCAACCATTTCTTTATTACAAAGCGAAGTGAAAGCGCCTTTTACGTCGTACACATAAGCAATACCTCCACTCATACCTGCAGCGAAATTTCTACCAGTATCACCTAATATAACTACACGCCCTGCAGTCATATACTCACAGCCGTGATCGCCCACACCTTCAACCACTGCGTTTACGCCTGAGTTTCTAACCCCAAACCGCTCACCGGCTTTACCCCTGATATAGGCAGAACCAGATGTTGCTCCATAAAAAGCCACGTTACCGATAATTATATTGTCTTCGGGAACGAAACCGGCTTGTTTCGAGGGGTAAACGATCATTTTTGCGCCTGAAAGCCCTTTTCCAAAGTGGTCGTTGGCATCACCTTCCAACTCAAGTGTAACGCCTTTTGTATTAAATGCCCCGAAACTTTGACCTGCAGTACCTGTAAATTTGAAATGAATACTTTCGTCGGGTAAACCGTGAGCCTTAAAACGTTTTGAAATTTCGTGCGAAACTATAGTGCCGACTGTGCGGTCTGTATTAACGATTTTAAAGGAGTCGTATACCTTTTTGTTCTCTAACAACGCAGGCTGCGCAGCTTGCAGCAATTTCCAGTCAAGTACATCTTTTAGACCATGATCCTGCTCTTCCTGGTTGTATAATCCGGTTTCTGCACTTGCCGGCTCTTTATATAAGATCCTTGAAAGGTCTAACTTGCCATACTTCCAGTGGTTAACGTTGTGCTTTGCTTCGAGGCAATCTGCCTGGCCCACCATTTCATTGATGGTTCTAAAGCCCAGCTCAGCCATTATTTCTCTTAGTTCCTGCGTAATGAATTTGAAGAAGTTAATCACGTGTTCTGCTTCACCTGTAAAACGTTTCCGCAATTCAGGATCCTGGGTAGCTACACCGACCGGGCAGGTATTTAAATGGCATTTTCGCATCATAATACAACCTTCCACAATCAGCGCCGCAGTTGCAACGCCCCATTCTTCTGCACCCAGTAAAGTTGCAATCGCAACGTCTCTGCCTGTTTTTAACTGGCCGTCGGTTTGTACAACTACACGGCTGCGTAATTTATTTTTAACCAGGGTTTGGTGCGTTTCTGCTAAACCCAATTCCCACGGTAATCCTGCATGCCTGATGGATGTGATTGGCGAAGCACCTGTTCCTCCATCGTGCCCGGAAATTAAAACGGCATCTGCTTTGGCTTTTACCACACCCGCAGCAATGGTACCTACGCCGGCTTTCGAAACCAGTTTTACACTTATTCTTGCATCCCTGTTCGCATTCTTCAGGTCGAAAATTAGCTGGGCAAGATCTTCGATAGAATAAATGTCGTGGTGAGGCGGGGGAGAGATCAGGCCAACTCCCGGTGTAGCGTGACGAACACGCCCAATCCAGTCATCCACTTTATGTCCTGGTAACTGTCCACCTTCGCCGGGCTTTGCACCCTGCGCCATTTTTATTTGCAGCTCCTCTGCCATTGTAAGGTAGTAGCTGGTAACGCCAAACCTTGCAGAGGCAACTTGTTTGATTGCTGATTTTAATGAATCTCCGTTCGGTAAAGGATCATACCTCATCTCATCTTCTCCGCCTTCACCTGTATTGCTTTTTCCGCCTAACCGGTTCATTGCTATAGCCAAAGTGGAATGTGCTTCGTGTGAAATAGATCCGAAGCTCATAGCACCTGTAGCAAAACGTTTGTATATATTTTCTGCCGGTTCTACTTCATCAATAGATATCGAGGGCCGATTGGGCTTAAACTGGAATAGACTTCTTAAAGTGCACGCCTTTTCACTTTGGTCGTTTACGTGCTTGGAGTATTTTTTAAAGGAAGTATAATCGTTCATCTTTGTTGAATACTGCAACAGGTGAACCGTTTGTGGATTAAATAAGTGGAATTCACCGCCCTTTCTCCATTCATATGCTCCGCCTAAAGCCAATCTTTCAAAAGGAACCTGCTTCTTTTTAAAGGCGACATAATGTTTAGCAAGTGTTTCTTTAGCCAGTTCATCCAGGCCAATTCCTTCGATGCGTGATGTTGCTCCTGTAAAATAAGCATCAACCACCAATTTATTAATTCCAATGATCTCAAAAATCTGTGCTCCCTGGTAAGACTGCAGTGTTGAGATTCCCATTTTTGAGAATACTTTCAGCAAACCGTCGTTCACCGCCTTTATGTAGTTTTTTGTTAATTGTTTATCATCAAGATCGGTCTTTAATTTACCGCTATGGTTAAGATCATGGATAGTAGATAATGCCAGGTAAGGGTTAATGGCAGTAGCGCCAAAACCTATTAAACAAGCATAATGATGCACTTCCCAAATATCACCTGCTTCAACTACAATACCCACCTGCCCACGGCAGCCTTTACGGATCAGGAAGTGGTGAACAGCAGAAATTGCCAGCAATGAAGGTATAGGAGCGTGCTCCGAGTCTATTGCGCGGTCAGATAAAATGATGAGTTTATAGCCGTCATTAACCGCATCAAGAGCATAGCGACATAATCTTTCTAGACCTTTTTGCAAAGAACCTGGGTTTCCATCAGCACGGAAATAAGTCTGCAGGGTTTTTCCATGAAACATGCCTGTGTCAATACTACGCAGCTTTTCTAACTCATAATTGGTAAGTATCGGCTGACTAAGCGCAACACTATGACAAGCGAGTGGATCTTCAATTAAAAAATTTCCATTGCTTCCGGCAAAAGTTGCCAGCGACATTACCAGTTTTTCACGAATAGGATCAATTGGCGGGTTAGTAACCTGGGCAAAAAGTTGCTTGAAATAACTGCTAAGGTGTTGCGGCCGGTCACTTAAAATAGCTAAAGGAACATCAGTACCCATTGAGCCAATTGGTTCTTTGCCATCCAAAGCCATTGGAGCAATAACTGTTTCAACATCCTCAATTGAGTATCCGAAGCTCTTTTGGTATTTGAAAATCTGGTCGTGCTCAAGTTCGGTAAATAATACCCGCGGCTCAGGCAGTTCCTCCATCCTGATTTTATATTTATTCAGCCATTCAGCGTAAGGTTTTTGAGAACAAATGGTTTTTTTCAACTCATCATCGCTGATGATCTTACCATTTTCCATATCAACCACGAACATCTTACCGGGCTGCAGCCTTCCTTTTTCTTTTACAATTGCAGGGTCTACAGGAAGAACGCCAGCTTCTGATGCAAGAATTACACGGTCGTCGTTGGT
Source organism: Segetibacter sp. (assembly GCA_028288485.1). Classification (GTDB taxonomy): domain Bacteria; phylum Bacteroidota; class Bacteroidia; order Chitinophagales; family Chitinophagaceae; genus Segetibacter. The sequence continues at coordinate 186,520 of JAQBNO010000154.1, read as the reverse complement.
GACAATATATCTTGAAGGACGCAAGCCGTTCCTGTCGAGCGTGGCGCCGATCATTTTTCCATCGGTAAAAGAAATAGATGCTGGTCCATCCCACGGGGCCATAAAGCTTGCATGAAACTCATAGAATGCTTTTTTATCAGCATCCATCAATGTGTTACCATCCCATGCTTCCGGTATCAACATCATCATTACGTGCGGAAGAGAGCGGCCGGTAAGTGTAAGCAACTCGATCATATTATCGAGGCAGGCTGAATCAGATTGACCAGCAGTAATTACCGGCAATAACATATCCATTTCTTCCCTGGTGAAATAGGGAGAGGTAAAACCTTTTTCGCTTGTTTTAAGCCAGTTCAGATTTCCCTGCAACGTATTGATTTCACCATTGTGTGCCATATAGCGGAAAGGCTGGGCCAGTTTCCAGGAAGGGAAAGTATTGGTTGCAAACCTTGAATGCACTAAGGCAAAGCCGGATACTACTCTTTTGTCTCTAAGGTCGGGATAATAGCTACGTAGCTGCGAACTGATCAACTGACCTTTATAAATGACTATTTTATAAGAAAGTGATGAGATGTAAAAACCGACTTCATCTTTTTTAATAGAGTTATTTATGGTATGGCTTGCATAGTTACGCAAGATGAAAAGCTTTCTTTCAAAATCTTCAGGTTTTGAAATATAGTCGGGACAGGCAATAAAAACCTGTTCTATTTCGGGCTCTACCGACAATGCAGTTGCACCAATTCCTTCAGGGTTTACCGGCACCTTTCTGTAATGCAGTATTTCTAGACCCAGCTTTTCGGCCGACCTGTTAAAGATTGTTCTGCATTCTTCTCTCAGCGGTACATCTTGTGGAAAGAAAATAACACCAACAGCATATTTCCCGAATGAAGGTAATTGAACACCGGTTTTAATACATTCGTCAAAAAAGAACTCATGAGGTGTTTGTATAGTTATACCTGCGCCATCACCGGTATTGTTTTCACAACCACAGGCGCCGCGGTGTTCCATATTCTCCAACACAGTTAAAGCATCTGAAACAATCTGGTGAGATTTGTTGTTTTTGATGTTGGCAACAAAGCCAATTCCGCAAGAATCGTGTTCAAATTCCGGAGAGTATAATCCAGTACCTGTCATAATAGATAAGGTTTAAAATTGTAGAATAATATGTTGTTACATTATTCTGTTGTACAATGGCAGGCAATCGGTTTAAAAATAGTAATTAAATAGATATCGGATATCCTTAGAATAGGTTTTTTAAAATAATTCCCGAAACTACCCAATTTTTTACTATTCCTTTAACAGGATCAATAAAGTTGTGAGGAGTTATTATTCCAAAAAATAACTTTTAATTAATTTCTATTCTACCAAATTTAAATTTGAAATCTTGCAAAAGCCCAGTTATTTATTATTCTTTTACAATAGTGAAAATTAATTAAATCGGCTAAAACCCTTGCTACTGTTGGTTCTTGGAGTAAAAAAAATACGATGCCCAAGATGGACGTGTGGGCATTTTGGAAGGAAAAACCGAGAGTAAGTTATAGGAGTTTCGGGAAAAAAACGAATTAAAGTTTTGAAATTTTTTATATGACAGGAAAATTAAGTGCTACCATTTTTTAAAAACTCCGCTTTATTAATAATCGAAAGATGAACGGAGCGTCGCAACGACGTTCCCCACATAAAGAAAAGCCGGTTATATAAAAAAATAAAGCATTACTTCTATTAATATGACGATTACAAGACATTTTACGAGTTGTTTTACTGCTTCGATGGGTTAAATTTGCGCTCGATGTTGAAACCTCTCGATATATTAAAAGTTGCAAACCAAACTACCGTAGATGCTTCGATGGATTTACTTTATGAGAAGGAGCAAAACATTCCGGGCTCATTGCAGTATTCTATCAGGCGTTACTATAGTCATAACCTGATGGCGTCGGAAGATACAGGCATGATGGTTTATCATTTTCATACCAACCAGCCCGAAAAAAATTACCTGGAACTGCGCTATTGCAGTACTGGTAACCGTTATTGCGAAGAAAGAAATTGTGCCAAATGCAGCGAGTTGCCTACAGCCAACTGTAAGGGAAAGATTCAAACTGTTGATGTATTTACTTTCCATTTTACACATACGTTTCTTAGCCAGTTTACGCATAATGTAAAATTAAGCAACCGCAAAGATGAAGTTCTCGCATTTAAACATCCATCTTCGTTTACCAAAATATTTCCTGTTTGTGCGCGAAAAAGAACCGCTTTAGACTCTTTTTTAAACCATAGTTATAGTGGCAGCCTTGAAAATATTTTTGTGAATGCGAAAATTCACGAGATACTTTTATACAGCCTCGAATGTCTTGTTGATGAGAAAGAAGAAGGCTTTTCCTGCAAATTCCTGGCAAATGACCTCGACAGGGAAAAAATATTACATGCCCGCGAAGTATTGCTGCAACATATCGGTGACCCTATTACTATTAAAGAGCTAAGCCGAAAAGTGGCTATAAATGAATGTTATTTAAAAAAGGGTTTCAAAGAAATTTTTGGAACTACTATTTTCGACTTCTACCAACAGCAACGCATGGAGCACGCGAAATACCTGTTGTATGAAAAAAGTTTAAGTGTAACAGACGTTTCTGCCTTACTCGGTTACTCTTCCATATCTCACTTTTCTACTGCATTTAAAAAACACACCGGTCTAAAGCCATGTGACTTGTTGATGCCCCGGTAGTTTTTTCTTTTTGAACTTAGCTTTTGAATAAGAATTAAGCTACTGTTGCGTCGCACACTGCAACCGTTGTAATTCTGGTTGACGTTTGCATTTTAGTTGCCGGCTAAGAATTTCAAATACTACTTTACCACGATTAATAAAAACGGAGGCAAATAATTCTTTTGCCTCCGTTTCACCAATTAGCTGTAGCGTTATTATTTATCCGGAAAGAGTTTGAGAAATGCAAACATCGCCCGAAAGTTGTAAGGATAGAACCTGTCCAACATATAAATATCCATTTGATAGTACCGGCTTTCGCTTCAGCAATTTTTATTTCAATTTACTTCACCTCTTCCAGGCTTTCCTTAGCAGCTTTAATCGTTTCATCCAAATCTTCGTAGCTAAGCGCATTATTTAAGAACCAACTCTCAAATGCAGAAGGCGGAAGATATATTCCCTTGTTCAACATCGCGTGGAAAAACTGGTTAAACATTTTGTTATTAGCTGAAGCGGCTGTGGCAAAGTCGGTAACCGGGTGACTACTGAAATGGATACTGATCATTGAACCGAACTGGTTAATAACATAAGGTTGTCCCCATGAGGCTAAAACTTCGTTTAATCCATTTTTCAGGTAAACTGTTTTTTCATCCAGTTCAGTATAAATAGTTGGATTGTCTTTCAGTGTTTTTAAAGTAGTGTAACCTGCAATCATCGCAATAGGATTTCCACTTAATGTTCCCGCCTGGTACACATTTCCTAAAGGTGAAATGTGCTGCATAATTTCTTTCTTTCCACCAAATGCGCCAACTGGCATACCGCCGCCAATTACTTTTCCATAAGTAACCAGGTCTGCTTTTATACCCAGTTTTTCCTGTGCTCCCCCGGGCGCTAATCTAAAACCCGTCATCACCTCATCCAGAATGAAAACAATTCCTTCTTCATCACACAATCGACGAATGCCTTCTAAAAATCCTGGTCGAGGTAAAATACAACCCATGTTACCGGCTACTGGCTCAAGAATGATACAAGCCACTTCACCTTTGTTTTCAGCAACGAGTTGCTTTACCTGATCAAGATTATTATAGGCTGCAACTAATGTATCTGCAGCAACGCCAACAGTTATTCCTGGCACTTGCTGTATGCCGAAGGTTGCCAAGCCACTTCCTGCTTTTACTAAAAAGCTATCTGCATGCCCGTGGTAATGACCTTCGAACTTTATAACTTTATTTCGTCCCGTATATCCACGCGCCAAGCGTAAAGCGCTCATACAGGCTTCGGTTCCGCTGCTGACCATTCGTATTAAATCAACGTTAGGAACCATGCTAAGGATTAGTTCAGCCATTTCAATTTCGAGTTCTGTAGGTGCGCCGTAGGAAGTGGAGTAAACAGCACGTTCCTGTATAGCTTTAACTACAGGGTCATAAGCATGGCCCAGAATCATCGGCCCCCATGACGCGATATAATCGATATAGCGGTTACCATCCGCATCGTATAAATAAGGTCCTTTTGCATTCTTTATAAAAATTGGTGTTCCACCAACACTTTTGAAGGCTCTGACGGGTGAGTTTACACCGCCCGGAATTGACTGCTGTGCTCTTTGAAATAATTGTATGCTTTTTTCTATCATGGCTTTTGCTGAATGAGCAATGGTGTATGGTCAAGGGTGCGGATGAGATTCAATCATTACTGTCGGCATCCTGAAACATGATACCATATTCTTGCCCGGTAATTCAATGTTTATATTTTGCAAATATTCTAAATCTGATGCAATATTTAGGGCTGCATCAATTTCTATAATCGAGCCTCTTGAAATTTCATAATATCTTTTTCTTTCAACTTCTGTTTTTCGCGAAGCCCCTTCTGCAATATTACCATGGGTGTATAATGCTGCTCTTCTTATCAGAGATATCATTCCGAACCTCTCATCCGATGGTAACTCTTTTGTCAATTTGTAACATTCAAGAATAAAGTTTCTTGAATGTTTGTAAGCCTCGAGCTTTTGGTGATTAAGGGTAAAGAACATAAATAGTAGCTTCGTACAAATTAATCAAAGTGTATGAAACAGAGATGACGGTTTTTCTTTTTCACCATTCACACATTCAACAGCTTCGCCGCATCCTTCGCAAAGTATGTTGCAATTAAATCCGCTCCTGCTCTTTTGAAAGCTGTTAATGTTTCAATGATGGCTTTTTCTTCGTTTATCCAACCCATTTTTGCAGCGGCTTTAATCATCGCATATTCCCCGCTGATGTTATAAACACTTACCGGAACATCAACAGCATTTTTAACTTCACGAACAATATCCAGATAGGGTAAGCCCGGTTTTACCATTACAATATCAGCTCCTTCTTCGATGTCCATTAATGTTTCCCTGATTGCTTCAGTGCGGTTCGAATAATCCATCTGGTAGGTCTTTTTATCTCCAAAGCCAGGAGCACTATCTAGCGCATCACGAAAAGGTCCGTAAAAACAGGAGGCATATTTAGCACTATACGCCATGATACCAACTTTAGTAAAGCCATTTTCTTCTAATCCTTCTCTTATGGCACCTATACGGCCATCCATCATATCGCTGGGAGCAACCATATCTACACCAGCGTCTGCATGGCTGACGCTCATTTTTACCAATGCTTCAACTGTCGGATCATTTACAATTTCTCCGTTTTCAACAATTCCATCATGGCCATAAGATGAATATGGGTCAAGGGCCACATCAGTCATTACGTACATTCCAGGAACTGCATCTTTGATTGCCCTGATACTTCTTTGCATCAAACCATCTCTGTTCCATGCTTCTTTGCCGGTATTGTCTTTGAGTTCATCTTTACATTTGATAAAAAGCAAAACGCTTTTTATTCCAAGGCTCCAAAGTTCTTTTACTTCCTTAACGGTAAGGTCGATACTTCTACGGAAATAATTCGGCATCGAAGCTATTTCAGTCTCTATATTTTCTCCTTCGTCAATAAATAAAGGAACGATGAAATCGTTGGGTGTAAGTGTAGTTTCTGCAACAAGACTTCGTATAGAAGGAGTTGCTCTTAATATTCTGTTTCGTCGTTGTAAATACATCAGTTATTTCTGATTTTGAGATTTAGTGATATTGGGATTTTCTGTATCCCTGTTTTTCTTTGCAGTAATATCTGCTGCATTGGAGATTCTCACAAGTTCGTTCGATTCTTTAATTAAGTTTTCAGGCTCTTCGCTTTCAAGTAACAGGTTTGCTTTTTTAGAAACTTCCAGACAATATAAAGTTTCATCCGCATCTTCTAAAACAACTTCTATTTTGTAAATAAAAATCTCCTTGGATTTTCCTCTACAACCTGCCCTGTAGTTTGCTCCGGCTGAACCTGCAGATCTTATCAATTGTTTTGCTGTTTCAAACCCGGCTGCATTTTTAGGAAACTGACTGCAAATTTTTATTACATCTACATGAAATTGTTTTGCCGTTTTTGTAATTCAAACTTATTTATGATTGTAAAGTTTTGGCTTTTGTAACAAATCTCAAAATACCTAAATCTCCAAATGAGCAATCCCTAACAGGTGTTGGAACGTCTTGCCCAATCTGCTTTTTCTTCTTCTGACGGTTGCTGGGATAACCAGTCTCGTGGATGCAGGCAAGCCTGCAATAACTTGTCTTCCTCACTTCCCGGCTGTGGCTGGTAATTGTATTCGAAACGAACAGTAGGAGGCAGGCTCATAAGAATACTTTCGATTCTGCCGTTTGTTTTTAAGCCAAAGATTGTTCCCCTGTCATGAACAAGATTAAATTCAACATATCGGCCACGCCTGATTTCCTGCCAATGTTTATTTTCTTGCGTGAATGGAGTTTGCTTTCGCTTATTTACAATAGGGATATATGCATCGATGAATGCATAGCCACAGGTTTTTGCAAAATTCATCCAGAAGTTTACATCCCTGCTTTCTGTTGGTTTTTGGTAGTCATAAAAGATCCCGCCTATACCACGACGTTCTTTGTTACGGTGCCAGTTAACGAAGTAATCATCACATTCAGCTTTGAACCTGCGGTAAAAGAAATTATCAAACTGGTCACAGCTATCTTTATACGTTTGATGAAAATGTTTCGCATCCTCTTCAAATAAATAATAAGGAGTAAGGTCAGTGCCGCCACCAAACCACCTGTCTATTATTTCATCATTCTCATTGTACAATTCGAACATCCGGTAATTGGCATGAACCGTTGGAACAAAAGGATTGTATGGATGAATAACTAAAGACAATCCACAAGCGAACCATTTCGCTCCATTGATCTTTAGTTGAGTTCGCATGGCATCTGTTACATCGCCGTAAACAACTGAAGTGTTTACTCCACCTTTTTCAAAAACGTCGCCATTTGCAATTACCCGTGTTTTCCCTCCGCCACCTTCCGGCCGTTCCCATGCATCTTCCACAAACTTTGCTTTGCCATCACTTGCTTCAAGCGCTTTGCATATATCATTTTGCAGTTGATGTATAAAGTCGATCCATTGTTCTTTTATGGTCATTCTTGCGAGTTGTGAGTTTTCAGTAGTGAGTTGTCAGTGGCGAGTATTATCTCCTTGAGTCATTAATCCTGTTAATAACTCAAAAGTGTTAACCAGGCCTTTCCTAAATTCTCTAAATTTTCGATTGTTACATAACTGAGGTCAAACGCAATATCTATTGCTGCATCAACTTCAATCACAGATCCCCGGGCAATTTCAAAATATCTTTTCCTTTCATTTGCCGATTTTCCGGGTGCTCCTTCTGCTAAACTTAGAGTGCAGACAACGCCGTTCTTCTTAATTGCTGAAACATTGCAAACTTCTCATCAGCTGAAGCAGTTTTGTTATTTTATAACATTCAAGCGTAAACTTCCTTGTTTGTGGACAAGCATCGAGTTTAGTATGGGCTAATTGCAAATACATATTTTGGTTTTTTAATGACTACAAGTCTTAATACTCGCTACTCACCATTCACCACTCACAACCCATATTCCTTCACCGCCTCCACAAACGCTTTTGCATGATCAACCGGAACGTTTGGCATAATTCCATGTCCCAGGTTTGCTATGTATCTTTGTGTTCCAAAACCATCAATCATTTCCTTTACTGCTTTTTTGATTTCAGGAATTGGCGCAAGGAGTTTTGACGGGTCAAAATTACCTTGCAAGGTGATGCTGTTATTTGTCAGCTCTCTTGCCACCTTAGGTTCAACGCACCAGTCCACTCCAAGTCCTGCTGCGCTTGTTTGGCTTAGGTCTTTTAAAGCATACCATGTTCCTTTGGGGAACAGAATTACAGGAGCGTCGTGCTGTAAAGCATCTGCAATTTGAACAAGATAAGGTTGTGCAAATGTTTTAAAATCAGCAGGACTTAATGCGCCCGCCCAGCTATCAAATACCTGTACAAGGTCTGCACCTGCTTTCACCTGCGCCTTTAAATAATTTATAGTTATGTTGGTGATCTTCTGTAACAATTGCCGTGCAAGTTGTGGTTCTGTGTAAGCAAATTGCTTTGCTTTATCCCATGTTTTGCTGCCTTTGCCTTCGACCATGTAGCATAAGATGGTCCACGGAGCGCCGGCAAAACCAATAAGCGGCACTCGGCCATTTAATTCTTTTTTTGTTAGTGACAGGGCATCGGTTACATACTTCAAACTTTCTTCAGCACCATCGGTAATTAATGCATCTATATCTTGCTGACTCTTTATAACATTTGGTAAGGAAGGGCCTTTTCCTTCTTCCATCAGCACTTCTACACCCATTGCCTGCGGGATGACCAGGATATCGGAAAATATAATGGCAGCATCTACTCCAACCTGGTCAATTGGTTGAAGGGTTATTTCAGTTGCAAGTTCCGGTGTTTGAACGCGGGTAAAAAAATCGTATTTGGCTTTAAGTTTCAGATAATCCGGTAAGTAACGACCTGCCTGTCGCATCATCCAAACGGGTACGCGTTCTGTTTTTTCGCCTTTTAGTGCTCTTAATACCAGGTCGTTTTTAAGCTCGTTCATTTAGATTGGTTATTATCGTAATCCTTTAAGTTTGTTATTTAACTGATGTTCTTTTTTGTTCCATATAGCTGTTCAGTACAAGTGAGTGACACAACGATGTAAAATAGCATTACCTCTGCTTGTTACACAATCATCAAAATGAAAGTAGCAATCGCACCTCCAATTTTTCACGTTTCACCTTAGCCGCTCCCTATCAAAATATTCTATTGCTTTATCTACCAGCTGGTCCCTGGCAGGAAACTCACTAACAACAATGCTATTGCTGCTAAATTGTTTAATGGCATTTGCGGTAGTATTGCCGATTGCAAACAAAATAGTATCGGGAGAAACCTGATTGCTGGTAAAAAAACTGTTGACGGCACTTGGACTAAAAAATAAAATAGCGTTATAATCCTCTTCAATTTTTACCGGCGTATCAATAGTTTCGTACACAACCAGTTCGTTCACCATTATATTTTCTGCCCTTAATATTTCAGGAAGTTCTTCCCGTCTTTTATTGCCGCAGAAAAAATGAATGTTGGTTATTTTATCTGCTGTAATCTTTTTAGCAAGGTCGGTGGCATTTTTTGCAGTAAATGCAATGCTGTCATAAGCCCAGTACTTCTTGACTAATGTGAAAGTTGCGCCACCTATGCAATAGAGTTTCCAGCCGGGCATGACAGCGTTGGCGGGAAGTAAATCGACCACAACTTCAACTGCATTCATACTGGTAAAAACAACAGTAGCAGGCAGTTTTGATAACATTTCTATTTGCCGCGAAACCTCGTTTGTAACCAGCTTTTTTATTTCGATAAATGGAAGTGTGGTTATTGTAATATGCTTAAAAGAGGCTTTTTCAACCAATGCTTCATCTAAAGGACGTGTACTTAATATACGCAGATTTCTATCTTTCATGATGAATACTGTCGGCAATTGCCCTGCCTCCCTTTTCTAAAAGTTCAAGAGCTGCAACTTCTCCCAGTTGTGAAGCTTCGCCGACGTCGACTGTCTTTTCTATGTCTATTCTTTCGCTTCCGTCGACAGTAAAAAGATTTCCTTTGAAAATTAATGTTTCATTTGCAATCTCAGCTAAAGCACTTATTGGGGTAGAGCATCCACCCATCAATGTTCTCAAAAAATCCTTTTCGATCTTAGTGCATAAGGCGGTGTTGTGGTCGTTAAAATATTGACAGGCTTCAAAGGAAAAACTGTCTTCATCGCGGCATACAACTACAATAGCTCCCTGAGCAGGTGCTGGTAACATCCAATCCAGTTCAATTGAAGTTTCAGGACGCAAATTAATTCTCTCCAATCCTGCAGCGGCAAATATTGCCCCGTTCCAATCGCTTTCTGCAATTTTTCGTAAGCGTGTGTTTACATTGCCTCTTAAGTTTTCGACAGCATGATCAGGGTAGCGGTTGAGCCATTGCGCTTTGCGGCGAATGCTGCTGGTGGCAATCGTGAATGGAGAATGGTGAATGGTGAATTGCGGGTTCTCCTTATTGCCCATTGCCCATTGCCCGTTCACCAAGCCCAGCGCCTTCTCCAATTCCTCCCGGTCACCTTTATACACCAGCAAATCTTTATACGATGCTCTTTTTAAAACTGAAGCTTGTACGATGCCTTTTGGTAATTGGGTAGGTACATCTTTCATGCTATGAACAGCAAGATCGATGCGGTTGTTTAAAAGGGCGATATCAAGGCTACGGGTAAAAATTCCCTGCACGCCGATTTCGTATAGTGGAGTTTGAAGGTCGATGTCGCCTTCGCTTTTTATATAAACTAACTCAGATTCATATCCTTGTTGAGCCAATAGCTCTTTAACCCGGTTTGCCTGCCATACTGCAAGTTGGCTTTCCCGGGTTCCAATTCTTAAAACCTTACTGCGCATCTTAGTTACTGTGGGTCTTTATAAAATCGTTGATTGCCTCAATGTAAGAGCAACCTGGCTGGTGTTGCTGGCGCATCTTTACAGCCATATTTTTAATAACTTTTTGGATTAGTTGAACATTGATAGCGTTAACAGCAGTTGTATCGGTTGTATAGGTAGTATAAGTAGAAAGATACAGCTCGCAATTATGCATGTCGTGCAGCTTTTGTTTCACAGCTTTGATGAAAGGAACATTTTTACGCATCTCGCTCCACTCTAAAAATTCTGCTTTATGTTCCGCAATGATTGCTTTTGCTTTAGGTACCTCTGCAACGCGTTTTTGCAGGGTTTCATCTTTCAATCTTGAAAGCTCATCAACATTTATCAAAGTTACATTTGGCAGTTCCTGCGCTTCCTTTTCAACATTGTAGGGAATAGATAAATCAATAATGATCTTATCTCCAAAGTTTTCTAATTGCGATTTTAGAATAGTAGGCTCGCTGCTGTTAGTTGCTACGAGTATGATATCTGAAGACTGAATATAAGCCGGTAATTCCGTCATTGGTGCCGAATTCAAATCCAATTCTTTTGCCAGTTCAACCGCCTTTTCTTCTGTACGGTTGATTAAGGTAATTTTCTTAGTATCCAGGTAGTCAACGAGGTTTTTGCAAGTGTTCCGGCCGATTTTTCCAACACCCAGCAACAAGATATTCTTGCCGGAGATCTTACTCACATTCTTTTTAAGGTACTGAACTGCTGCAAACGAAACCGAAACAGTTCCGCCACTAAGAGCAGTCTGGTTTTTTATGACTTTAGTAGATTGTATTACATTATTTACCAGCCTTTCTGTAAAACCACTTACAAACCCTGCTTCCTTTGCAAATTTTACAGCCAGTTTCAATTGGCCTATGATTTCATAATCCCCTAAGATCTGTGACTCTAAACCGGCTCCAACTTCGAAAATATGTTGAACAGCTTCAACACCTTCTTTAATATAACATAACTGAAGGAAAGTTTCTTTGCTTCCGGTGGTTTGTGTGCAAAGAAGATCGATTAATTGAGACGCATCATCGGCAAACCCGTAAATTTCGGTACGATTGCAAGTTGAAAGAATGAAGAATTCTGAAAGACCCAAAGCAGGGGCGACCGATAAAATATTTGCGTATTGGTCGTTATTAATAGCAAACTGTCCTCTTATCGAAGCTTCTGTCTTTTTATAATTTATTCCCGCTATAAAGAATTTAGAAATGTTGTTCTGTTTCTCTTCTACCATTTTTGAGTCTTGATTCGATGGGGCAAAGTTAGTCTCACAGCAACCAGCAGCATAATTTCACTGTCATGCCTTCGTCATAATAAAACGTGATTTTAGTCATGAAGCTGCGTGTTTAGCCGTAGAACGAACCTCCTGCACAGTTCTTTAAGTAGGTGTTTGATTTTCTCGACACGGTAAAGGCTTTTCAAATCGTCACTCGTTGGCGGGGCCATCAGATAGCATGACAGACGCAACAATTACTTTATTCGAAAAGCTCCTGGCAATTTTTTTTATTCAGTTAGTCCAAATCCAGTTTTCATTTTAAACGGCATGGAGTAAAAGTGATAAATGAAGATATGTTTTGGACACTTTAACCCGGAAAAGGGAGAGATTTAAGTTTTTTAACTTTTATTTTATAAAGATTAATTTTTTTTAATAGTAAGAACGAACGTTTGTTAGTTTAAAAAAATAACGTTTCTTTGTTTCCGCTTGCTACCGTATTAAGATTGCAACTAACGAAAATTGCCGCTAACTTTTGTATTAATGCCGTGTGTGTTTTTCTACGATTGTTTGCCTTATTTAAAATCGCCTCTAACATTGCTCATTGCTATCTTGATTGCTCTGCATAATGCGGTTACTGTTATATGAAATTTTGAAATTTTAAATTTTTTTCTATTGCATGGAGTTTACTCCATGCATTTTTATTTTATACCAATTGTATTTGAACGCCTCTTAAATTTTAGGAGACGAAACAATAAGACTTCGAGCTGTCAGAAATAATAAATAATAAAGGTGAAAAGCTCTACCAGGTGAAACCGTAGAACGGGGCGTCGCAACGATGTTTAATAAAGTTCGGACAGCCTGTTTCCCCAAAATTTTGACTGCAGTACGGCGGTTATTATAATGATTTGTATTACAGTCAGCATCTTATTACACTACAGTCTTTTCTTCCCGGTCGGGAATAAACCATTTTTCTTAAAACTTCTACTACCTCAACTATACTTTTCGCAAAATGATTAAAACCGGTCTGTGGCGGAAAATTCACGCAGGTTATTCTTAGTTTAACCATGAAATGAAGACGCTTCTTCGCTATTATTAGGAATTATCGAGGCATTATTGGTTTTTCCGGCATCGTTTGCGTAAATAAAAAAGGATAGAATTTATTTTGATAGCTAAAAAATGTCAATCTTTATTGAAGCTTTGACACAATATGTAACAATTGATTATAAACGATTTGCTTTTAAAATACAACCTCATGAAATTTCCTTCTGTTAAACCAAGTTTGGGTTAACGCAAATAGTTACATCTTAACGATCAAAAGATTCACTGTAAGGATCAACTTTTTAGAAATTACGTAGGACAGTAAAATTTAAAACAGGATAGTTTTAAATTATTGTCCGTATAAACATTCCTGCGTTTCCTCTTCCTTTTTATTACCTCTAATACGATTGCATGAAAAAATTCTTTTACAACTATAAGGCCCCATGAATCCTCTCTTTTTACTCTTTCTTTTCTTTCAGCTCCTTTTAGCCACGCCTCTATAGCCATTTTATGGAAGGTGATTACCGTGCTCATTAGTCTAAAAAGGAAGGCATAATGCCTACTACAAGTGCGTGTTTTTTAGATCTATATTTTGCATTGCTTTGGTTTGTAAAGTCATAACCAATATTCAAGATCTTCCTGCAAGCAGGTAAACAAATTAAACGAAAACCTAAACAATATGAAAAGGAGATTTTTACAATTTTTAATGCTCTTTGCAATTACCATTTTCTGTGCACCTTCTGCCATGGCACAAAGAATGACTGTAAAGGGTAGAATTACCAGGGAAGATGGAACCGCCTTGCCTGGAGTTTCTGTGCAGGTAAAAGGCACAAAAACCGGCGTAAGTACCGGGAATAATGGGGAGTATACAATAACAGTTTCCAAGCCGACAGATGTATTGGTATTTTCTTCAGTCGGTTTTAATAGCCTCGAAAGGCCGGTACAAAACCAAAGCATGGTAGATGTTACAATGCTTGGGACTAATACTAAATTAAATGATGTGGTGGTGGTTGGTTATGGAACGCAGAGACAAAAAGATGTAACCGGAGCAGTTTCGACTGTAACCGCTGAGGACTTTAACCAGGGCCCGATATTGAGCCCACAGCAACTTATCCAGGGAAAAATGGCCGGGGTAAATATTTCTCAGAACAGTGGAAAACCCGGTGCATCAAATACAGTAAGAGTTAGGGGAGGCACTTCCCTTACCGGTTCAAACGATCCGTTGTACGTTATCGACGGGGTTCCTATTGCAACTTCTCCGGGCGTAAGCCAGGCAAACATCAGGGGAAATGGTACCGACGTTTTTGACCAGGAGCCGGTGAATCCTTTAATGACGATTAATCCAAATGACATTGAATCTGTTACCGTTCTTAAAGATGCTTCTGCAACAGCTATTTATGGATCAAGAGGAGCAAACGGTGTAATTGTAGTAACCACAAAAAAAGGAAGAGCAGGAAGAACACAGGTTACCTATAGCGCATCCGTAGGTATATCTACTGTTGCCAAAAAATTAGACGTTCTATCGGCAGACGAATACAGAAAGGTTGCTAAGGATTTATCACTCACAATAGATGATAAGGGGGCAAATACAAACTGGCAGGATGAGATTTACAGGACAGCCGTTACACAGGATCATTATTTGTCATTTTCGGGTGGAAGTGAAAAAACTACCTATAGAGCGTCCTTGGGCTACGGAAACCAGGAAGGTATTATGCTGGGTTCAAAGCTACAACGGGCAAACGCACGAATAAACATAAACCATAGTGCGCTAAACGATAAATTAAACTTTGACATGCGGGTGAACTACGGAACTACGTTTGCAAATGCATCACCTGTTTCCAATACAGTCGGCAGCGAACAGGGTACAAGTATGAATTACGAATCTTATGTTTTTAATCCCACCTATCCTGTTTATGACGCTAATGGAAATTATAACCATGTTCGTCCTTACCGGGTAAACCCCGTTTCGTTTTCTACTGATGTACAGGATGAAAGGACTAATAAAAGGTTTTCAGGAAGTTTGTCCACGACCTATAAGATTATAAATCCTTTAAGTCTCAATGTTAACCTCGGTTATACTGATCAAACGATTGACAGAAATTCATACATCAAACAAACCAACATTCTTGGAGAAGGGTTGGGGGGCTATGCCAGCGTGCAAAAACTGGGGGATCATAATAAGTTATTAGAGACAACTTTGCGCTTTAATCAAAAATTTGGAAAAACTTCTATAGATGCAATAGGTGGATATTCTTATCAATATTTTGTAGAAGAAGGTAACCGCACAACTGCTTCAGGATTTTTATCAGACGAATTTAAATGGTACAGTCTACAAGCTGCAAGTACAGTAAGTAGTGTATCTACGTATAAGCAAAGTAATAGTCTGATCTCTATGTACAGTAGAGCTAACATCAATTTTGATGACAGGTTCCTGGTTACAGGAACAGTGAGACGTGATGGATCGAGTAGATTTGGATCCGGAAACAAATGGGGGATATTTCCTTCAGGATCGGTTGCATGGAGAATCTCGCAGGAAGATTTCTTTAAAAGCCAAACAGTCTCCGACCTGAAAGTGCGTTTAAGTTATGGTGTTACAGGTAACCAGGAAATAGGTAACTTAAATTCACTTACAACACTCGGTGCAAGTACCAACGGTTATCTAGTTGGTGGACAAAGAATTACTATAGTACTTCCACAACAATATGCTAATCCTGATCTAAGATGGGAGCAAACAGCACAGGTTGATGCAGGAGTAGATTTTACTTTATTTAATGGAAGGATCCATGGTTCAGTTGACTACTATCGCAAAAAAACCTCCGATCTTTTATTTAGATTAGATGTGCCATCACCATCTTCTATACCTACCCAGTTAGCGAATGTAGGTAGTGTTGAAAACAAAGGGATCGAGATTGAGTTAGGATCCAAAATTATTCAGCGTACAAATTTTAGCTGGGAAGCAGATCTTAATTTCAGCAGGAACAGGAACAAAGTGCTCAGCCTTTCCAATGAATTATTCCGGGGAAAAGATATAAGAACTTCACCATTACAGGGACAAGGTCTTTCAGGACCATTTGCCCAATTGATTACACCCGGTCAGCCGTTAGGTTTGTTTTATGGCCGACAGTTTATTGAGATCAAAAGCGGCGTTGAGGTATTAGGAGCCAGGGATACAGTTATAGGTGTTGCCCAGCCAAATTTTACTTTCGGATTCAGCAATACATTTACCTATAAAAATTGGAGCCTTGGCGTTAATTTAAGAGGTTCGGTAGGCAACGATGTATTTAATTTAACCGCCAATAATTTAGCATACTTAAGTAACCTCCCCGGTAGGAATGTATTTAAGCAGGCCATTACTGATGGAGTTACCAGGGACCAACCTAAGAAATATTCTTCAAGATGGATTGAAGATGGATCGTATGCACGTTTAGACAATATTACCTTAGGTTATACCTTCAATCTGAAGAATTCTTTCCTTTCAAGTGCAAGATTATATGCCACCGGCCAGAACTTATTGTTGATAACAAAGTACACCGGCTTAGACCCTGAGGTTAACTCCGATGTTTCAGCCAGCGGCATCCCACCTCTTGGTATCGACTACCTGGCTTATCCAAGAGCTAAAACTGTGATTGTTGGACTGAACGTTTCTTTTTAATTACCGGTAAAATTGAAAATCTTAATAAAATGAATAAGTATATATCAAAAATAAAGCTGCTGGTTCTTGCATCAACAATGTTAGCAGCATGCACCAAGTTGGATGAACAGACATTCGGCAGTCTGTCACCCGATAATTTTTACCGAACAGAAAAGGAAGGATTATCTTCTGTTGTCGGAGTGTATTCATTATTGTCGCAAGTAGTTCATATAGGCGATCCGTGGAGAATATCCGAATTCGGAACAGATGAATTTGTTGTTCCCGGAAGAGCCAGCGGCGGCTGGTTCGATCAAAATCAAATAGACATTATACAGCATAAGGCAAAGCCTGATAATGGAAGGGCGGCCCAGGCCTGGGTTAACATTTTCCAGGAAATAGGTACGGCTAACGCCGTATTGGAAAGCCTGGAAAAATCACCGAATGCAGCTAATTTAAAGGGACTGATAGCAGAGACAAGGGCGTTGAGAGCTTATGGCTATTTTTACGCAATGGATCTATGGGGCAACGTTCCCTTAGTGACTACAGCCAGGATTGAACCTGCTAATTTGCCTAAGACCAATTCACGCAAAGAAGTATTTGATTTTGTAACATCACAAATGTTAAAGGCTGCTGATGATCTGCCTTCGGTAAAAACTGTACAGAAGACCGCTTACTATCCAAGGTTTACAAAAGAGGCTGTTTATGCGGCTTTAGCTACCGTTTATTTAAATGGCCAGGTGTATACCGGAACGGCATATTGGGATAAGGCCATTGAGATGGCTGATAAAGTAATAAGCACAGGCGCTTATAAGCTCGAAAAGGATGTTGTAGATAATTTCAGATCAACAAACGAAGATAAATCTACCGAACTTATCTCATCCTTCTCAGTCGATGCAACTAAAAATGCAGGCGGAAACCAGTTTATATTATATGCACAACATTCGTTAGACCAGAAGAAATATAACTTGCCTTTTATTCCTGCTAATGGCTATAGTACAGGCCAGGAAGCATTGGACAGGTATGAAGACCGTGACAATCGCAAAAGTTTAATAGAGTATGGACCCCAAACTTATTTAGACGGTACCCCCTTGCGTTATCCTAACGGCCAGCAACTTATTTTGGTTCCTGTAAAGGACCTGGTTGGAGCTGAAGACAACGAAGGATACCATGTATTAAAATATACGCCGGTAGGAGCTAAATGGGCGGGGTTTAACGGCGATAATGACCTGGTATTAATGAGGTATTCAGATATACTATTAATAAAAGCCGAAGCTCAATTCAGAACCGGAAAAGTAGCCGAAGCACTTGGCCTGGTAAACGATGTAAGAGCCCGCAGTAACGCATCTGCATTAACCAGCCTTACGTTGAAAAATATTGAAGACGAAAGAGCAAGAGAATTTATTTGGGAAGGCCACCGCAGAAGAGATATGATTCGTTTTGGTACATATTTTACCGGTACCTGGAAATTTAAAACTACGGTAACTGAGCCATGGAGAGCCATTTATCCAATTCCGGCTGCACAAATCAATGCTAATCCTAACCTTGTTCAAAATCCGAACTATTAAGCGTTGTTCAAACACCTTAAAGTAGATTGTCGGCTAATACATTTATTAGCCGACAATTTTCTTTTGGCGAAGTAATCTTCTTTAATCTGTTCTCATTAAGTCTGTTGTTTTTGGGCCATACCGAATTCTTACTATGAAGCTTTCGTTGCGTCGCACTCTTGTACTTTTTATCTTTTTTCATCGAAAAGTCGTTTGCAATTCTGAAGCTTAGCATCTAAGGTTTGATCAAGTATTTGAATCTCTTACCGAAAAGAAGGTTCTCAATAAAATTCTACTCATGCATACATGGATAATTTCCAGGGGGAGAAAAGTAAATACGCTACGAATATTTTTAATTTTACCGTCTTTAATTTTACAGCTATCTATAGCTTCTGCCCAACACCGCGTAAGTTCGCCGGTTGTTAAAATTGACTTCTCTTATGCAGGTTATAAAGGTGGAGGTATTGCACCGCCTACAGTTCCGGTAATCTTGTTTGTTCGCCCTACTGGTGGCGACGACACAAAACTTTTACAATCAGCTATTGATTATATTGGAAAGCTTCCTGTACAAAAAGATGGTTTCCGTGGAGCTTTGCAATTGCGGGAAGGCAGTTATAAAGTTTCAGGAAAGTTGATTATTGATAAAAGCGGGGTAGCAATAAATGGAGCTGCTGACAACCGCAAAACAGTTATTGTAGCTTCCGGAACGGAGCGTCGAACTTTAATAGAAATTGGCACTGTAGATTCTGTTTCCCCCCGCAATGCTGTGCAAGTTACAAACACACTTGTCCCTGCCGGAAGCCTTACACTTACTGTAGATAATTTAAAAGATTTGAAAATTGGAGACCGCGTTGTAATTACCCGTCCAGGTTCTGCAAGCTGGATTTCCGATATTGGAATGAATAAAGATGACGGGATGTTTTCGGATAGGAGAGGAATGATTTGGCCAGCCGCGTCGAGGGACCTGAGATGGGACCGCCTAATTACTGCTGTAAATGCTGTAAAAAAGGAAATAACCCTGGATGCACCAATAACAACAGCGCTCGAACAATTATACGGCGGAGGAACTGTAAGGAAAGTAACCGGTAATGAGTTAATTCGTAATACAGTCCTGGAAGGAATAACAATAGAAAGTGAATTTGAAAATGATAACAGGTCTGATGAAGAGCACTCCTGGATAGGAATACAGCTAAACTATTCAGAAGATACCTGGATTAGTAACGTTGTTGCCCGTCATTTTGTAAGTTCTGCAATCCGTGTAGGACCGCGAGCGAGGCGCGTTACTGTTCAAAATTGTGCAAGTGAACAACCTGTTTCCGAAATTGGCGGCTATCGCCGGCATAGTTTCCTTGTGGAGGGGCAACAGGTCTTGGTAAATAATTGTAGGGCTGACTCTGGTGTTAATGATTTTGCAGCCGGTTTTTGTGCCGGAGGTCCAAATGTTTTTCTTAATTGTAAAGCAACACGTGCTTTTGGTGCAAGCGGTTCATTTGAAAGTTGGGCTTCAGGAATTCTTTATGAGAATGTAAACATTGAAGGCGCCGGTCTTCGCCTCACCTTCGATTTTGACAGATCCCAGGGCGGTGGATGGACCGCAGCCAATTCGGTCATCTGGAACTGTACAGCAAAGGACATTGAAGCGCTGGGACCACAAGCATATCCAAATCTTGTTGTCAATTCAAAAAATTCTCTGTATGAAAAGCAGCTTAACGAACGTTTGGGTAATACACAAAATGCAGCTCAACAGGTAGCGGATGGGCACAAAAAAACATCCTCCAATCCCCGGGAATTTACAGCCAGGGAGATTCCGGCAGATCATCCTGCTGCAAAACAACAGGCACCTACATTTTCGATTGTAAATGGCCGGTTTGTTATGGGGGATAAAGTTGTATGGGGTGGTACAACAGGAGACCAGTTTTGGAGAGGTCAACCTTTTCCTGGTGGTGAATTAAACTCAGGTATCTGTATTACGCGGTGGGTTCCGGGAAGGGTGGGAGCAGGGCTTACTGAAGACTTGCCTGCACTTGCACGAAATATGGCAAGCCAGGGAACTTCTTTTTACCAGGCTATTACAGGGCTCTGGTACGACCGCCGGCGGGATGACCACTCTACGTTACAAAGGAAAGATGGAATGGTTTGGGCCCCTTTTCTTGAAATGCCCTGGTTGCGTACGGGCAAAGGAAAAGCCTGGGACGGGTTAAGCCTTTTTGATCTGACAACTTTCAATCCCTGGTATTTTAAACGCTTCAAGGAGTTTGCGGGGTTATGCGACGAGAACGGGTTAATTCTATATAACAGTATATACGATACACACAATCTTTTGGAGTATTTAACCCACTGGGTCGATCATCCGTTCAGGCCTGCTAACAACATCAATGAGACCGGCCTTCCTGAACCGCCTCCTGTGGAGCCGTGGGCCAGGTTTCATGGTGGAAACCAGTTTTACGATGCAAATAACCCTGCACTGGTGAAACTGCATAGAGCGTATATTTTTCACGTATTAGATGAACTTGGTTCTGCCAATAACGTCATTTTTAATCTTGGCGGCGAGTTTTCGGGACCGCTCGAATTCCAGCGCTTTTTTATGAGAACAGTAAGCGATTGGGAAAAACAGCGTAACCGAAACGTTAGACTGGTTTTGAATACCAGTAAAGACATAACAGATTCAATTTTGGCTGATCGGGAACTGGCAAAACAGGTGGATGTAATTGATACGCGCTATTGGCAATACCGGCCAGCAGGCACATTTTCAATTGGTGACGATGTATGGGCGCCGCCGGGAGGCACAAACAGGTCGTTCCGGGAAATGGTTGGAGAGTCGTTTATTCTTCAAAGCGGTGTTCCATTTTCTACTCAACAGGAACAAATGTACCGCCAGGTACGTGAATACACTGACAGGTTTCCGGATAAAGCTGTTGTATCTGTGTATAATGACGTTAGCCCCATTCCATCTTTAATGGCAGGTGGTGCCCAGGTAGTTATGGGCAATCAAAAAGACGGTTGGGCAGGACGCACAACTTTTAGCTCTTTCGTAAAAAAATACCTGGCCGCTATATTAATGAACATGAAGCCTAAGGATGGTATAGTAGAAGATAACAACCAGAACTGGTGCCTTATTGACGATAAGAATACTTCGTTGCTTATTTACTCTCTTTCAGGTTCAACTATAACACTGTCAAAAGATTTTTCCGGTTCAAATTATACCGGTGTGTGGTTCGATCCGCTTGCTGAAAAAGTTATTCCGTTCGAAGATGTGCAAGCCATGAAAAAAGGGGCGACGATAAAGAAACCTTCCCGGTTGAACTGGATGCTGTTGCTACAGGCAAAAAATTAGAATTAGCAATAAGATCTGTGGTTAAAAATGCTATAAACAAAAGCTACAAAATTGACAAAAACGTTGAACGGAGCGTCGCAACGATGTTCAATCCTGGCTTACAAGGATGACCTCCAAAAAAATTTCTTGCCCAATAAAAGACAACATCAATCACTTTATCTCTTAATTCAACTGTTAACAGTTGTTAAATAGTATCCTCATTTCCACCTACTTATGCCTTATTTACCTTTCCGGCATCGTTTGCGTAAATAAAAATTGATTAAATTTAATTTGCTAAATAAAAAGATGGCATCTTTAGTCCCGCCTGAAAAAAAGTTTGCTTAGAATTAATTCATCGAATAACGATGAGTTAAAGTAAGTAACGAATGATTTAAACGATTGCCTTAAAAAAATGCTTGTATGAAAAAAGTCTCCTCTATTAATGGGATTGTAATTGGTTTTGGATTGCCTCAAAAAGGTTACATTTCACGAACAAAAGATGCAAATAAGCGTCGCATTACATGATTTATTGACCTTCTTTTTTAAATAGTATAATTAAATTTATATCTGTTTCTCCTCCCTGCTGCTATTCTGCCTATTATTATCTTAAAAACGATTGTATGAATAATTCATTTTACAAAGGCGCATTGCCATAACTCTCTTTATACACTTTCTTATTTTCCCCGATTTTACAACTAACACTACTACCAGCAATGATAGTTGTAACTGCGTAACCAAGTATTCTTTTAGCAATTGAAAAGCTACCTGGAGCAGACTTTTTTAAGTCTGCTCAATATAATCCTGCACGAAATGTTGAGCCAATCATTAAAATCTTCCATTGGCAACAATTAAACAAAAAACCTACAGCAATATGAAAAGTAAAATTTTACCATTTTCAATGCTCTTTATCATTTCGATTCTTTGTGCAAATATTGCTATTGCACAAAAAATTAATGTAAAGGGTAAAATTACAAGGGATGACGGCACTACACTTCCTGGCGTAACTGTACAGGTTAAAGGCACAACAACCGGTGTGAGTTCCGACAACAACGGAGAATATTCAATAGCGGTATCAAAACCGAGTGATGTACTGGTATTTACATCTGTTGGTTTTACTGATCATGAAGTCGCTGTAAAAAATCAAACGTCAATTGATGTGAGAATGCACTCAGCAAATACAAAATTAAATGATGTAGTAGTAATTGGATACGGAACTCAGCGTCAAAAAGATGTTACCGGTTCTGTTTCATCTATTAGTGCAAAGGATTTCAATACCGGCCCCCAATTAAGTCCTCAGCAACTAATCCAGGGCAAAATGGCCGGGGTTAATATTGCGCAAAACAGTGGAAAACCAGGTGGTTCCAATACGATAAGAATCAGGGGTGGTACTTCTATCAGTGCATCAAATGAACCTTTATATGTAATTGATGGAGTTGCAATATCAACTTCCTCGATCTCCAGGCAGCCAAATCTTAACTCTGGTGATGTTGGTATGTTAGACCAGGAACCAGTAAACCCATTAAACACTATTAATCCAAACGACATTGAGAACATCACTGTTCTTAAAGACGCATCTGCCACAGCTATTTACGGATCGAGAGGAGCTAATGGTGTAATTGTTATTACAACAAAAGGCGGAACTTCAGGGGCTATACGTACCAGTTACAGCACCCGTTTTGGTATTGCTTCTGTAACAAAAAAATTGGAAATGTTGAACCCCGATGAGTACAGGAAGGCTGCTAAAGACCTGAACCTTGTTATCAGGGATTCACTGGGCACTACAAATTGGCAGGATGAAATTTTAAGGTCTGCATTTTCACAAGACCATAATCTATCGTTAAGCGGTGGTAGCGAAAATACGCAGTATCGTGCATCTATTGGTTACAATACACAACAAGGGGTAGTAATTGCTTCGCAGCAAAATATAGGGTCGGCAAGAATGAATATTAAGCATAAAACGCTTGGAGGAAAACTCGATTTCGATTTTAGAGTTACCGGATCACAAATAAACGCAAAGACAGCACCTATTTCTAATACTGTCGGTGGTGAAAGTGGAACCAATATGTTGTATGACGCCTATGTATTTAATCCTACTTTCCCGGTTTATAACAGGAACGGACAGTTCAACCAGTTTAGCCAGTTCACGGTTAACCCGGTTTCTTATGCTGATCACATACTGGATGAAGCAACTACAAAAAGATTTCTTGGCAGCTTGTCAACAACCTACAAAATATTTGAGCCCTTAAGCTTCAATGTAAATCTTGGTTATTCTTACCAGGATATAAGCCGGAACTCTTACATTAAAAAAGCCAGTCCTCTCGGTGGAGGTTTGGGAGGACAAGCAAACGTATTGAATACAGGAGACTGGAATAAATTAATGGAAACTACCTTAAGATTTCAGAAAGAATATGGGATGCACAATTTTAATGCAATTGCCGGTTATTCATTTCAATATTTTATCGACCAGGGTAGCAGGGCTACGGGTTCAGGATTTATATCTGACGAGTTTAAATGGAATAGCCTCCAGGCTGCAAGAACAATAAACGGGCTAAGTACTTACAAAGAAAGCAATACCCTCATATCTTATTATGGTCGTATTAACTACGCCTATTCCGACAGGTATCTTGTTACTGCAACAATCAGAAGAGATGCATCAAGTCGTTTTGGAGCTGGTAATAAATGGGGAACTTTTCCTTCAGGATCGGTAGCCTGGAGAATTTCAAACGAAAAATTCTTTCCAAAAAATACTCCTGTGAGCGATTTAAAATTTCGTGTTAGTTATGGTGTAACAGGAAACCAGGAAATTGGAAACTTAAGGTCGTTGACCACTCTTGGTGCAAGCACTACCGGATACTCAGTGGGAGGTACAAGGGTAACCGTTGTATTACCTACTCAGTATGCAAATCCTAATCTTAAATGGGAGCAAACATCACAGGTCGATTTCGGTATGGACTTTGAATTTTTTGAGGGTCGTGTAACCGGTAATGTTGATTATTATAACAAGAAAACTTCTGACCTGCTACTTAGCTTCGCGGTTCCTTCACCTTCTGTTGTACCTACGCAGTTGGCCAATGTGGGCAGTGTTCAAAACAAGGGATTTGAAGTAACTCTGGGTACAAGAATTATTCAGAAAAGTGAATTTAGCTGGAGACTCAGTGGCAATTTCAGTGCAAACAGGAATAAAGTTCTTAGTCTCTCAAATAGCACCTTCAGTACCGATAAAATTGAAACAGCTCCTGTACAAGGTTCCGGGCTTTCTGGTGTAAACGCTCAATTGATCACTCCCGGCCAACCTATAGGCACTTTTTATGGGCTTAGTTTTTTAGGCGTCAAAGGCGGTCTTGAGCAATTCGAAACCGATGCGAACGGGGTTGCTTTAAGGTCGATAATAGGAAATGCACAACCTGATTTTATATACGGTGTAAGTAATTCATTCACTTACAAAAAGTTTGACGCACAGGTTAATATGCGTGGTTCTGTTGGTAACGATATCTTAAATCTTACTGCTCTTAATCTTTCTTACTTAAGTAATATGCCCGGTAAAAATGTACTTCGCAGTGCTATAGCTGCAGGAGTAGACAGAACAGCAGTTAAAAGATATTCTTCACGTTGGATTGAAGATGGTACGTTTCTCAGGATGGATAACCTGACAATCGGGTACACCTTAAATGTTTCTTCCTTCAAATTGTTAAGTAACGCCAGGTTATATCTCACAGGGCAAAATTTATTTGTAATCACAAAGTATTCAGGACAAGATCCCGAAGTAAATTCTAACACAAACGGTTCGGGCGCTGCACCAATTGGTATTGATTATTTAAGTTATCCAAGGGCCAGAGCATTTTCGTTTGGTGCAAACTTCAACTTTTAAGAACAGCTGTTAGCCTAAACATAAACGCATTAAAACTTTATTATGAAAGCAAGTATTAATAAATTAAAAGGTTTCCTCTTTTTACTTCCTGTACTTTTATTAGGAGGATGTACCAAGCACCTGGAGGAAGAAATTTTCAGCACGCTGTCGCCCACGAACTATTATAAAACCCAGGAAGAAGCGCTGTCTTCAGTAGTAGGTGTATACCAAAGGTCGGTTAACCTGGTTTATTACAATGGAACTTATAGGGCTACGGAGTTAGGAACTGATGAATATATTATTGCCGCAAGAACCAATGGCGGTTGGTTCGATGGGGGAGTTCACATAGAATTTGCTACACACAAGGTTAGTCCTGAAAATAGCCAGAATAATTCAGCATGGAATGAAGTTTTCGCCATTATAGGCGCTGCTAATGCTGTAATGCAAAGCTTGCAGGAATCGCCGGAAGCAGGAAATCTTGCTCCATTTATTGCGGAAGTTCGCGCTTTAAGGGCTAACGCATACTTTTATGCTATGGACCTTTGGGGTAATGTTCCAATAGTTACAGCAGCAAAAATAGACCCTACCAATTTGCCAAAGAATAATACCCGGGCCGAGGTCTTTGCATTTGTCGAGAAAGAAATGTTAGAAGCGGCCAACAATCTTCCTTCTGTTAAAACTGTTACCAAAACTTATTATGGACGCTTTACAAAAGAAGCAGTTTATGCTACTTTGTCTAACGTGTATTTAAATGCGGGAGTTTATACAGGAACAGCAAAATGGGCACAGGCAATTGAAACGGCTGATAAAGTAATTAGCACCAATGCCTATATTCTCGAGCCACAATTTATAACCAACTTTTCTGGCGACAACAACAATTCCAAAGAATTGATTTCTTCATTCGCTATAGATCCTGCGCAAAATGCCGGGGGAAATCAATTTGTTCGCGGTGCATTAAATCCTCTTCATGTTACGCTTTTCAATCCAATTTTGCCATTTGTGCCTGCTAATGGTTTTAATACTTTCGAAGAGGCCTTAAACAGGTACGAGGAAAATGATGTACGCCGGAAGAACATCCTTTGGGGTCCTCAATTCGACGCGAACGGGAACCCGATAAAAAATCCCAACGGTACACAACTGGTACTTATACCAATTAAAGATATCACAAAGGCTGAAGACAACGAAGGTTACAAAGTGCTTAAGTATGTTCCTAATGGCAGATGGGTTGTGCGCGATGCAGACAATGATGTAGTATTAATGAGATATGCTGATGTTCTGTTAATTAAAGCCGAGGCACTGTTCAGAACCGGAAGTGTTGAACCTGCGAGAGTGCTTGTTAACCAGGTAAGGGCCAGGAGTAATGCATCGCAATTGGCGACTCTTACATTAAAAGACCTTGAAGATGAAAGAGGCCGGGAACTTTTATGGGAAGGTTCAAGAAGAAGAGATATGATCCGTTTCGGTGATTATTTTACAGGCGTGTGGAAGTTCCATACAACCGAAACTCCTAAGTTCAGGGGACTTTACCCGATACCGGCTCAACAAATTATTGCCAATAGAAATTTAGTTCAAAACACCGGTTATTAGACACTGACGAATATTCTGCTTTAACAACCGGACTTTAAGATTTTTTGGGAGACCAGCTAAAGTTTTACGCGGCATCGGTTGTTGTGTCACTCACTTGTACGTCCCGTTTTTCATGGCAACAGCCCGAATTAAAGACGGTATTGCAAGGGTTTCTACAGGTAAGATGTTAAAGCGCGATTATGTCGGTTCTCTCAAAAAAACCCCAAGTTCATTTATACTTCTAATTATGCAGATCGGTAAGCTTTTACTAACTGTTGCTTCCATTGTTTTACTTTCTGACGCCGTAGTATCTGCCCAAACAAACAAGTTGCCGGAGCAAGCTGAACAGGTTATGCTGCGCGCTACAAAATATATGGTAGATGAAGTAAGCACAAACGGTGGTTACGTCTGGTACTATATGCCCGATCTTTCGCGCCGCTGGGGAGAAATGGAGGCTTATAAAAGTATGGTCTGGACCCAGGACGGTGGAACAGTTAGTGTTGGCCATACGCTTTTAGATGCCTACCGCGCTACCGGCAACGAATACTTTTACCAGGCCGCTGAAAAGGCTGCAGCAGCTTTAACCTGGGGACAAAGCAATGAAGGTGGCTGGAATTACATGATCGACTTTGCAGGCGACAAGTCGCTGAAAACCTGGTACAACACAATCGGGAAAAACGGCTGGCGCCTCGAAGAGTTCCAGCACTATTACGGCAACGATACGTACGATGACGATGTTTCTTCCGATGCCGCCCGTTTCCTTTTAAGAATGTACATCGAAAAGATGGACCCGAAGTACAAACCGGCTCTCGACAAGGCTGTCAATTTTTTATTGAAAAGCCAGTATCCAAACGGCGGATGGCCGCAACGATATCCGTTAAAATATGATTTCAATAAAACCGGTCACCCCGACTATTCGTCGTACCACACCTTTAACGACGACGTGATCTACGAAAATTTAAATTTTCTCACTCAGTGTTACCTCACACTTGGCGAACAAAGGCTGCTTGACCCCATTCACCGCGGAATGGACATTTACATGCTTACCCAGCAGGGAAATGGTGCATGGGGACAGCAATATAACATGGAAATGGAACCTGCCGGTGCACGTACTTACGAGCCTGCAGCTTATTTACCACGAGCTACTTACGGAAATGCTATGTTGCTTCTTAAGTTTTACCAGTACACCGGCGACCGTAAATACATTGCACGGATACCGGAGGCAATTAACTGGCTTGAAAAAGTACGACTACCCGCAAGCATGACCCAGGATGGAAAATTCAGCCATTCCCTTTTTGTTGAACTTGGCACCGACAAACCGATTTTTGTCCATCGTAAAGGTTCAAACGTTACACACGGATATTACTATGTCGACTACAACGATAGTAAGCTGTTGGCACACATGCAGGGTAAGGGAAACATCAACGTTCAGCGGCTGAAAGACGAGTATGCAAAAGTTAGTGCTTTATCGCCTGACGAAGCCACAAAAGACTCGCCTCTTAAGCCGGGAAAATTTTTAGCTGAAGGAACACCTCAAAGTTACTATCCCCTCAATCGCAATGCTGCTCCCGAAAACATAGTAATGTCAGATACAAGGGTAAAAGAAATTATTGGTTCGATTGATAGTAAGAATCGCTGGCTGGTAAAGCACGTTTCCATAAGTAATCCATATAGCGGCGACGGGCAAAACAAAGAACCGGTCGACGATTATGCATCAACCAATGTAGGCGACAAAACTGATACATCTCCTTTTAGAGATCCATCCGAACAGGAATATATTTCAACCCCTGAGTACATAAAAAATATGAACTTACTGATCAGTTATATCAAGTCAACTAGAAAGCAAATGGCCGTTAAATAAATCAACTACACTATTATGAAACCAACGACTATTTTAAAAACGGGCTTTTCTGCAGCCCTTTTAACAGTTCTCATTCATTCCGCTTCACCCGTTAGTGCCCAGCAAATTAGTCTCGATAAAAAGTGGGAAACACCTGCTGTTTTAAAGGAGCCCGAATCGGTGTTGTATGACAGGGTAAATAATGTTTTGTATGTGTCAAACATTAATAACCCGGCTGCAGGTAAAGACAATAACGGTTCTATCGGCCGTATTTCTTTAACCGGCGAAGTGCAGAATGTTGAATGGGTAGTTGGAGGAATGGATGCTCCGAAAGGTCTTGGCTTGTCAAAGGGTTTATTGTACGTTGCCGACCTAACCAAGATGGTTGTAATTGATACAAAAACCGGTAAAGTTGTACAAACAATCGATATCGAAGACCCCGGAATGTTGAACGATGTTACTGTTGATGAGAAAGGAGTGGTATATGTTTCGGATTCGAATAAGAAAAGGGTTTACACGATAAATAACAACAAAGCAGAAATATGGCTTGAAAAAGAAGAGTTTCAAAAGCCGAACGGTCTGCTGGCGCATAACGGTAAGTTTTACATGATTGACATGACAGCAGGTATTTTTTATGAAGTGGATAAAAAAACAAAGTCGCTCAGGAAAATAGCCGAAGGTTTGGTTGGTGGAGACGGAATAGTGCCTTATGGTAACGATTTTATTATTTCAAACTGGAACGGGGAGATCAATCATGTTTCATCAAAAGGCCAGGTAACAAAGCTGCTTGATACAAAGGCGGATAAAATAAACGCGGCCGACATCGATTACCTGCCAAAGGAAAACCTTTTACTGGTACCAACTTTTTACGGAAACAGGGTAGTTGCTTATCAAATTAAGAAGTAGCAATTAATTAATTTTTTATAGCATTTCAGATTGCTCTTACCGTTTACTTTGAAGGGGCTTTTTGGGACCAGGCATAGTGCTACTATCTAACTTCCGTTGCGTCGCACTCTTGTACTTTTTTTAGCATGATCAGCGAAGGGCCGATGTAAAGGAGTAGAAAAACTTCCGACACGCCTTTGCTGTTACATTTTTTTGTTCGGATAGCTGAAATCAGAACTGAAAGTACAAGTGAGTGACACAACGATGTTGAAAAAAGTTGTTCTGCCCGTTACATAAATCCTTCTATAGAACTTCTTATACTGATCTATCGATAATAAACGATAATGTAAGGTTGGCCCTAATTAAGTTAAAACATGAGGTGCTGCCATTATCATAAATTCCATAATGAACATAAATAAGGTTATTCTAAGTTTTTCGGCCTTTTTTTTACTGGCAAATACAGTAATAGAAGCGCAACAGAAATTGGCACAGGAAGCAGAACAAGCCATGCTTCGGGCCACAAAATATATGGTGGAAGATGTAAGTACCAATGGCGGTTTTGTCTGGTACTACACGCCCGACCTTTCGCGCCGCTGGGGGGAGATGGAAGCTTATAAAACCATGATCTGGGTGCAGGATGGAGGGACGGTTAGTGTGGGCCACATGCTGTTAGATGCTTATCATGCTACCGGCAACGACTATTACTACCAGGCTGCAGAAAAGGCTGCAGCAGCAATGATCTGGGGACAAAGCAACGAGGGCGGCTGGAACTACATGATTGATTTTGCCGGTGACAAATCATTGAAAACATGGTACAATACGATCGGTAAAAACGGCTGGCGCCTGGAGGAATTTCAACATTATTATGGCAACGATACTTATGACGATGACGTGTCTTCTGATGCGGCCCGTTTTATATTAAGAATGTATCTTGAAAAACTCGATCCGAAGTATAAGGCCTCTCTTGATAAAGCGATCAATTTCATGATCAAGAGTCAATACCCACTGGGCGGCTGGCCACAACGATTTCCTCTCAGGCACGATTTTAATAAAACTGGTCATGAAGATTATACTTCCTTCTATACTTTTAATGACGATGTAATCTGGGAAAATGTAAATTTTCTTATTCAGTGTTATCAAACACTGGGAGAGGAGCGGTTGCTCGACCCCATCAGCCGGGGAATGAATTTCTATATGCTCTCACAACATTCGAGCGGCGCCTGGGGGCAGCAATACAATATGCAGCTGCAGCCAACCGGGGCCCGTACTTATGAACCTTCTTCACTTTTGCCGGGTTTCACCTTTGATCATGCAATGTTATTGCTGAAGTTTTACCAGTATACCGGCGACCGTAAATACATTGCTCGTGTTCCCGAGGCAATACAATGGCTTGAAAAAACAAAGCTTCCTGCAAGCGGAACTGAAAACGGAAAATATACGCATCCGCAATTTGTTGAAATAGGAACAGATAAAGCAATCTATGTTCACCGGAAAGGATCAAATGTTGCGTACGGGCATTATTATGTTGATAATAATGATAAAGACCTGCTGGTACATTATTACGGTAAAGCAAGAGTTAACCTTCAAAAGCTAAAAGACGAATATGCAAGAGTAAGTGCTCTGCCTGCTGAAGAAGCGACAAAAGATTCACCAATTAAACCATCGAGCTTTAATAGTGAAGGAACTCCTCAAAAGGCGCTTGTATTGAATCGTTATTCATCCAATGATCCAACTCCGGAGCCGATGGTAAAAGAACTGGTAAGTTCTCTTGATGCAAAGAATCGCTGGCTTGTAAAGCATGTTATGATCAGTAATCCGTACACCGGTGATGGACAAAGCAAAGAATTGACAGATAAGTATGCTACAACAAACGTAGGAGATAAAACAGACACATCTCCGTTCCGCGATACTTCAGATAACGATTACATTTCCACTTCTGCTTATATAAAAAACATGAGCCGCTTGATCAATTATGTCAAGGCAGCTAACCAATCTAAGGCTGGTAAGTAAGCTTACTGCTCCGTAATAATTATTAATATACTAACACATGAGAAATACACTAACATTGCCACTGCTTACAAAAATTTTTGCACATTTAATTTTCCAGGCTGCTTTATTTATTTTTTTTATACAACCTGTAATGGCACAGGTTGCTCCTGAAACACCGAGGGGTTTGATGGCCGGTCAACCTGTTAATCCTGCTAAATCAACTGAACCGGGTTTGCTTTTTCATCTTTCCGGGGAGAAACAGTTTGCTGCTGATTTTGCTGCTGGCGGGCAGAACTTACCAAACTATCTCAGAGACGTTAAAAGTGTTCCTAATGGAGCTTTTGGTTCTGCCTTTGAAGCGGCAGACAACCAACTGATGTCGTACTGGGCTCCCGGAAATATTTATGCCCAGCGTGGTACACTTTCGTTTTTTTGGCGTTCACGTTATCCTGTAGGCCCAACGCCATTTCCTGTTTTTCGCGTGGGTTATGCAGATCATTCCAGTTGGGATATGGTGTGGCTCAGGATTGATTGGAATGGTTCAGGCTTCGATGCATTTGTTACCGATATAGGTTTATCCCGTACAAGAGTTTCTTATCACATGGATGCATTTCCAGCTGCTGATAAATGGACACACCTTTCTCTTGCCTGGGATGAAACTGAAGGCATTCGATTTTATGTAGACGGAAAACTTGCAGAAAAGCAATCCGTAACAGGAAATGTGTATGATACAGGATTAGATCAGTTCGGTCCACATTCACGTATTATCAGCCCGTACCAGGTGCAGAGTGAATACAACTTTGTGCGTGGTGGGGACCTGGATGAACTGCGCATTTACGACCGGATGTTGTCGGACGAGAATATAACCCAGCTTTCAAAAAATGAAGTTCCAAAAGTGATTCCGGAACTTAACCGAAATCTCAGCAACCGTACGTGGCGCGACGAATGGTGGACGCGTCATGGTTGGAACCTTCCAAACAATCCTCCCAAAGCTTTGACTTTCTCTGATGTGGCAGTTCGAAAGGTTGAGATACATGAGGCAAAAGATGTTAAACGGTGGTACTGGAAGGGGAACGACGGCATACGTGAAACTACCTGGCCGGGTGTTTACAACATGTCCCGCCTTCCCGGCCGCTATGACTATTTTGTTTTGCCTGACTGGGATATCTATTCCGTTTCCGGTCAATCGATAAAGTTTGACCTTCCCAACGAGCCATGGAACCACGTTGAAGTGTGGGGCAAGGCCTGGGGGCAATTGACCTACGAAAAAGAACATTCATACGATACAACATTTGCAGTGCGTACCCAGAGACAGATCAAATCTTACCACGAGATTAACCAGGTAAAACAAGGGGGTAAGATCCGCTTCGACAATGCATTGATTGAGGAACCAATTGGAGAGTTTGGCGTTTACTATGTACATAATGGTAAGGCTCCTGCAGGGCGGGTAAGTGAATCGTTTACCCTTGCTTCCGCTCCTGAAGCGTTAAATAATAAGGCGCTTGAAGATGTTGCTGCGTTTATCAACGGACGATATCCGGCAGACGAGCGGGCAAAAATGGTAGGAGTAAAGGAGGGTAGTAATACTACAAACCCAGAAGCCTTACCTGCAAATTCTCTTCCCTTCATTCATATAATGGTCCCTTATACGGGCCGACCAAATGAAGGTTTGGATGGCGTTGAAATTGAACTGCCTGCACTAGCTGTAAAGGCAACGCATAACGGTGTTTTTCCAATGAATATACGGGTTAAAGATCCGCTGTGGCAAATGCGGGATCTGGCAGATTTCAGCTTTTCTGTTAAGCCAAACGAAGCCCATACTTTATGGATTGATACCCGTGATCGTGTTTTACCTGAAGGCCGTGCATTGTATATCTCCCTTGCAGGTGCAGGTGCAGATCTTACTCCTGCATTGCTGAAAGGGGCACGTGTACGTTTGGTGTACAAATCAAAACAGGAAGCGAGCCCTGAGCATGAACTGGATCGCATTACACAGGTTCGCGATTTATACGGTTTTACTGTTGAAGAACGTCCTGTTTCACCAAGACTTAATCTTGCTAACCGCTTTTACGCCGATGATAGTGATCTTTTAAAAGTAAACCCAAATCATTTCCTTGGCAAAGCTTACAAATATGTGCTTACAAGTAATGTAAAAGAACAACCTGAATACAAAATACCAACGCGGCCTAAAAGTGTGCCGGAATGGGCTTTCCTGCAGGTAGAGTATCTTAAACACCTCGAAAAGATCATTAACTATTATATAGATAACAGGCAAATTGCAAATGGTGAATTTGGGGGAGGTCTTTCTGATGATGATGACTTTACCAACATGTTTGCAGGAACAGCTTTCATGGGTATCGAACCGGAAAAAACGATGAAGTCGTTGCAACTGTTTATGGCTGCTTTTTACGACAATGAAAGGGATCCTTACTATGCAAGTCTTCGTCAAAAGAGTTTACCCATGTTTACAAACGGGATCGCCACTATTACTACAGACCTGTTGCATGCATACGAAGAGGGAGTAGAAGCAGTCGGACAAATGCAGATTATGGATTATGGAAATCCACTGCACATAAATAGAGGCATGGCAATCGCCAAAAGAATATTGGAGGATGTAACCCAAATAAATCCGGCAGGCCATCGCCATTTCCGTTCACGCAACTACGGCGGAACTTATATGGCTACTGAAGACCCTTGGCAGTGGTCGGGGTACCACTCATACCACATGTTGCATACCGCTTATATTCTTGCACGTTACAATGGCAACCCTAAGCTGAAGAAAATGATAATGGAAGTTGCTGATGGACTATTGGCGCATACCGATGACAAGGGGATTGTTTATCCTGAGATTAATTTTAGTACCGATAAGGTTCGGGGAAATCCGGGGGGACAAAATATTTGGCAGGTATTTATGGCTGCTTATGATTTAACAGGTGACAAAAAGTACCTGGTACCTATTCCCGGCAGGATACAGGAAACAAGGAAGTTTGATAAAGATAGCCTGGTTGCTCGTTACACAGCACGAATTAAAGACCTTGGAGCACGAGAATATATCAATACCGAAGGAAGCGTTTGGATCGATCGCATCGTAGCTCCTGATAATGATATTCAAACAGATCGTCTCGGAGGTGTTGCACTTACCCGTATCAATAACATTTACCAACAGAATAATGTAAGCTGGAAGATGGACAAGCCGGCTACTTATAAAAGTCTTGCTTTTTTTGTATCGAGGGGAAGCCAGTCTAACATTGAGGTTCTTGCTTATAACATGGAGAAACAAACCGTTAGTGTAGGCATGACCGTATGGGATATTAAGCCGGGCAGCTGGCGTGTGCGACAGGGCCTGGATCTGAATGATGATCAGCAGATCGACAAAAATTCTTCTGAACGTATTATCAATCTTGAACGTGGTGAGACAATTAAACTCGCTTTTGCTCCGGGTAAAAACACGATTGTAAAGCTGGAGCTGGTAGAACCGGCTAAAACAAGTTATAAGGAACGTGCTGATGTTGGTATGAGCTCAACTGATATTAAGATAAAGGGAAATGAAGTAACTGTTAGGGTATATAACGTTGGTGCAATTAATTCTCCGGCAACTACACTTGTGTTGAAGGATGCAAAGGGCAGTACTATTGCCACCGTGCCCGTTGCTTCTGTGAAGGCTCCATTAGACCTGGTTCCGGAATGGATTGAGGTAAAGGTAAAAGTTGCTGAAGGCATCGATTTGAGCAGTGGAAGTGTTCAACTTGATCCAGGAAAAAAGATGAACCAGATTACCAGGCAGAATGATTTTGTAAAATGGTAGTGGTATACCAATTCTCAATTGAACAGTTAATCTATCGTCTTTTTACAAGATCAACTACTAAGGCATACTATGAACAAAGGTGCATGAAAAGATGCCGTACAAGTGAGTGACACAACCGGGGATGCATACAGAGAGATATGGATCGTAACACAAAAAACAAAACTACAGTCTCCTTCTGCAACAGCAGGAACAGAACTCTGGTTTTTTAAACAGCAAATAGTGTAAGGAACAGGAACAAAAACAGCAATTTTAAAAAAATGGGAGTACCTTAAGCCCCTGATTTCCAATAAGAAGTATTCGGCTAGTTTTTGCCTGTTTCTTATTGTTCATCTTACACAAAAACACGATTGACTATATGGCAGCCATTGAAAAAGTAGCAGCATTTGATGTAAAAGAAAGCGTTGGAAAAATTGGCAATTACCGGTGGACCATTTGTTCACTGGTATTTTTTGCAACAACTATTAACTATTTAGACAGGCAGGTAATCAGCCTGCTAAAACCAACACTTGAAAAGGAGTTTAACTGGACGGAAACTGATTACTCTAATATTGTGGTCGTTTTCCAGTTTAGTTATGCTATCGGAATGGTGATTGCCGGCCGTGTGATTGATAAGATCGGCACTAAATTAGGCTACGCAATTACGTTAATTCTTTGGAGTATTGCCTCTATACTTCACGCCTTTGCTACCGGAACATTAAGTTTCATGATGTATCGCGGCTTTCTTGGAGTTACTGAGGCCGGTAACTTTCCTGCTGCTTTTAAAACTGTTGCAGAATGGTTTCCTCGTAAGGAAAGAGCGCTGGCAGGCGGAATATTTAATTCCGGAACAAATGTAGGAGCCATAGTTGCGCCGATTGTTGTTCCATACATTGCTATAAATTATAGCTGGCAGGTTGCTTTTATAGCTACCGGTGCTATAGGTTTTCTCTGGTTAATTTTTTGGTTTATGTATTACGAGGTTCCTTCAAAACATAAGAAATTATCGAAGGCCGAGTTCGATTACATTCACAGCGATGTTGTAGAACCAGAGCCGGCTGCTGCAATTGAACCGCAAGCACACGCTAAAACTTCATGGGGGGAATTATTAAGGTACAAGCAAACATGGGCGTTTGTTATCTCTAAATTTCTGACCGATGGAATTTGGTGGTTCTTCCTTTTTTGGCTACCGGCGTTTTTGGCTGCGCAATATCACCTGGTGGGCATGCAGGTTAGTTTACCTATTGCCGTTGTGTATACTATGGCAGCCGTTGCGAGTATTTTTGGAGGATGGTTACCCATGTGGCTGGTTAAGAATAAGGGATATGATATTGTACGGGCACGAAAAACGTCGATGTTGATTTTCGCTGTTTTCCCGATTACCGTTATTTTTTCGCAGGCTGCAGGTGGCTTTAATATGTGGTTTGCAGTTCTTATAATTGGAGTGGCGGCTTCGGCTCATCAGGCATGGTCCGCAAACCTGTTTACTACTGTATCCGATATGTTCCCTAAAACTGCGGTGGCATCGGTGGTGGGTTTAGGCGGTATGGCAGGAGGGATTGGTGGTATGATCGTAGCAAGATTGGCCGGAGGTCTCTTTGATCACTACAAGGCCCTCGGACACATTCAAACCGGTTATTACATTATGTTCTTTATTTGCGGACTGGTATATTTAGTCGCATGGTTCCTGATGTTTCGTGTGCTGGTGCCCAAAATGGAAGTTGTTAAGTTTAATAATTAAGTTGCTTTTTTTGATACCGGCAGTTGTATTACATCACATCATCGTCTGCCGCGGTGGATCCTTTCATCTTGAGTACTCGAAGGATCAGCGTGCAAATGGAAATTATTCATTTAAAGCCTGCAGTTAGAAATAACTGAGGAGACGATATGAGGATAACTACAACAAAATTAATGACGCTATTAACGCACGAGCAACAGGATAATTAAAAAGAGAGGTGTTTTAAATCATTAGAAGTAATTGCAATAAAGGCTGGAGATTCACAATGAGATGCGGATGAACGAAATGCGACGCAACGATGTTCCTTTTGCGAACAGGCGCTGGTACCAAAAGAATTAAACAACTAACCAGCATAATAATAGCAGAGAAATTAAAATTAATTATTTAGTGAACAATAGATATTTGTTCTGTTTCTAACCGAAGAATGTATGAAAATAGTAACGTCGGGTTTATTAACAATAGCAATGTCGATAGCATCGTACAAGTCTTTTTCGCAAACGCAGGACTCTAAAGTAAGGTTGATTAATTTAGATCCGGGGCACTTTCACGCTTCTTTGGTACAGAAGAAAATGTATGAAAATGTAGATCCTGCTGTATACGTTTATGCACCCGAAGGACCTGAAGTACAGCAATACCTTAAACAGATCGAGGCATATAATAAGTCGACTGAAAATACCACTTACTGGAAGGAAGAAGTGTACCTGGGAAAGGATTTCCTGGATAAGATGCTGCAGGAAAAGAAGGGAAATGTGGTTGTAATATCAGGCAATAACCGTGACAAGACGGAATACATCAAAAGATCAATTGACGGCGGCTTTAATGTTTTGGCCGACAAACCCATGGTGATTGACCAGGCTGGTTTTAATGTATTGAAAAGTACGTTTGCTGCTGCTCCCCGTAAGAAAGTGCTTCTGTACGACATCATGACCGAGCGGTTTGAAATTACCAATATGCTTCAACGTGAACTTGCTATGACGCCAGCCATTTTTGGAAGCTTACAAAAAGGAACCCCCGAAAACCCTGCAGTTGAAATGGAAAGTGTTCACTTCTTTTACAAGTATGTCTCCGGCAACATTTTAACCCGCCCGTCCTGGTTTATGGACGTGTCGCAGCAGGGAGAAGGTATGGTAGATGTTGCTACACACCTTGTTGACCTGGTTCAATGGGAATGTTTCCCTGGCAAGACGATTGATTACAAAAAAGACATCAAATTAACATCGGCGAGGAAATGGAGCACCGATCTCACTTTAACCCAGTTTAGTGGTATCACAAAACAAAACGCTTTCCCCGATTTTCTAAAGGATAAGGTTCAGGACAGTGTTTTGAAGGTTTTTGCGAATGGAGAAATGAATTACCAGGTAAACGGTGTAAATGTAAAAGTGATAGCCAAATGGGATTATAAAGCACCGGAGGGATCGGGCGATACTCATTATTCTATAATGCGGGGAACTAAAGCAAACATAATTATAAGGCAGGGAGCGGAACAATCATTTAAACCTGCTGTTTACATCGAACCGGTTAATAATAACGCTTTTTTTGAAAAGCAATTGTCTGCAAGCTTTAAAACGATACAGGCAAAACATCCGGGAGTTGAACTAAAGAAGACAGCCAAAGGCTGGGAAGTAATTATTCCCGAAAAATACAAAGAAGGACATGAAGCGCATTTTGCACGGGTTACAGAAAACTTTCTCAGCTATCTAAAAAAAGGGGATATGCCGGCATGGGAAGTCCCGAACATGCTGAGTAAATATTATACTACTACACAAGCTCTCGACCTTGCGGGAAAAAAGTAGGATCTAAACAAGGTTATATTAATTAGAGGCAGTGCTATAAAACATTTTATGAGAAAATCAATTCCAGGATGGAAAGCGAAGGTTGTAAACTATATGGCTGTTAAGCTCCGTTTGCAGGAAAGGATTGCTATGACGGTTTTTTCTATTTGTACTATAGCGCTCATTGCAGGAACAAATATCACTGATCCTGCTGAAACCATTACCTGGAAAATTCAGGATCCCAAACTTGTTGGTACCTATCGTCCTCAGATTTTGGGTAATCCTGCAATCACTAAAGAACCTACAGCAACTTCTCTCTCGTTCAATGGCGTAAACGATGGACTTATTATTCCAACAATTCCTATAGAAGGATGGTCTCGTTTTACAATTGAAGTACTTTTTAAACCTGCAGGAGATGGTCCTTCAGCACCAAGATTTGTTCATTTCCAGGACAAGGAATCGAACCGCGGAACAATTGAAGTCCGGGTAACTCCAAAGGGTCAATGGTATCTCGATACTTTTTTAAAGAATGGTAAGACTAATGACGGACTTACTTTAATAGACTCAACTATATTGCACCCAACCGATAAATGGTATTGGGCAGCGTTAGTGTACGATGGCAAAAAAATGACGAGTTATGTAGAAGCGGTGAAGGAGTTGGAAGGAGATGTGAATTTTGTTCCAATGACAACAGGACAAATTTCTCTTGGAGTAAGGTTGAATAAAGTAAACTGGTTCAAAGGGCAGATCAGCGAAATTCGCTTTCATCCTGCTGCACTCGATAAACTTGCACTTCAGCACCGGTAACAGATGACATCAGGCGTTTTTCTTTTTTAAAATCATAATTTTCACCCATACAATAATCAGAAATTTTGAATATAAATTCTTTATTTGATCTTACCGGAAAAGTAGCACTGGTAACAGGTTGTAACCGCGGTATTGGTAAGGCGATGGCCATTGCTCTTGCCGAATCTGGTGCTGATATTTTAGGTGTTTCCACTTCGTTGAAGCCTGGAAGTGAAACTGAAAAAGAAGTAACTGTAACAGGAAGATCGTTTAAACCATATCAATGCGATTTTAACGATCGTGCTTCTGTTAAAGGATTTACAGCAAAGGTGCTTGATGAAAATCCGGTGATTGATATCCTCGTAAACAATGCAGGAACCATTTTGCGTCAGCCTGCTGCTGAACATAGCGACGAGTTTTGGGATAAAGTCATTAATATTAACCTCAACAGCCAGTTTATTATAACCCGCGACATTGGCGGAAGAATGGTTAGGCACGGCTCTGGTAAAATAATCTTTACCGCCTCACTTTTAACCTTCCAGGGAGGTGTAAATGTTCCCGGCTATGCTGCAAGTAAAGGCGCGGTAGGAAGCCTGGTGAAAGCATTTGCCAACGAATGGGCGTCAAAAGGCGTAAATGTGAATGCAATTGCACCTGGTTATATAGCTACTGATAATACGGAAGCATTAAGAAACGACCCGGTAAGAAGTAAATCTATTCTTGATCGAATTCCTTCCGGACGATGGGGCGAGGTAGACGATTTTAAAGGGCCCGTAATATTTCTGGCATCAAAGGCTTCTGATTATGTGAACGGAACAATATTAACTGTAGATGGTGGATGGATGGGACGCTAGGGGAAGAAAGGTTAGAAAAGTGGAAATCGGAAAATCGACAGTGAAAAGCCAAAAGTGAAACGTGAAAGGTCAGACGTGAAACTCCATTTCAACTCACTACTCACCATTCACTAAAACGCGTGCAATATGTAACGCTCTTAAACAATTTAAAATAAATATCGATAAGCTATGATGATGAATCAAAGGTATGCGCAAAGCCCTAAGGAAGTTAGTGGCTTAAACACGGCCGGCCTCCGGGAGAATTTTCTGATAGAAGATTTAATGCAGCCCGACCAGTTTAACTTCACCTACTCGCATTACGACCGTGCAATCGTGGGAAGTGTTGTGCCGGTTAACAGCGAGCAGGAACTTCCGGTTTACGACAATTTAAAGTCTGATTATTTTCTTGAACGGCGTGAAATGGGGATCATAAATGTAGGGGGCGCGGGCCAGGTAACCATCGATGGAACTACTTACGATGTTTCAAAGCTGGATGCAGTATTTGCCGGAAAAGGTTCTAAGCAAGTTGTTTTCAAAAGCTTGTCAACCGATTCTCCGGCGCTGTTCTACCTGTATTCTGTTCCTGCACACAAGGAGTATCCGCACCAGCTAATTAGAAAGGAAAACGCTTCTCCAACAACTCTTGGAAGTTCGGCTACAGCAAACGAGCGTACTATTTATAAATATATTCATCTCGAAGGTGCCCGCAGTTCGCAATTAGTAATGGGACTAACCATTTTAGCAACAGGCAGCGTTTGGAATACCATGCCTTCGCATGTACATGACCGTAGAATGGAAGCATATTTCTACTTCGATGTGCCAGCCGACCAGGTTGTATTTCATATGATGGGCCAGCCGCAGGAGACACGGCATATTGTAGTAAAAAATAACCAGGCGCTAATTTCTCCTCCATGGTCAATTCACTCTGGTGGTGGCACCTCAAACTACGGTTTTATATGGGCTATGGGAGGGGAGAACCTTGTTTACTCCGACATAGACCCGATAGCAATCAAAGATTTAAGATAAAAGAGCTAAAAGAGATGTAAAACGGCAAGTTGTATCGCAACTTGCTGTTTTATTATAAATCCCGCTCGTCTTTCTGGAAGGATTTTTATGAAACCGGCTTTCGTTCTTTACTCATCTCCGGTTGTGTCACTCACTTATACTGCATCTTTTCATAGCGGCAACCTTTATTCCTATTTACTCTTTACTCTTCTAAGTTCTTTTTCTTACACCTTTAGACTTACCACTACCTGCGTGACAACAAAAAAAGGGGGATTTATATTCTTTAATTTCAACGTTGTGATACACTTATCGTTCGTAAAAAAAAGTTGTAGAAAATTTTTTACAAAAAGCTTACTAACATTTGTTAGTTTGGAAAAGTTGCCTTTTCTTTGCACCAGCAAATCAGGAAACTGGTGCTTCTAACGATAATACTACTTGCCTTTTACGATTGCTTATTACTGTATGAAAGAGCCCTTCTACGATTGCAATATGAAAAATTGAAGGACTGAAACAAAAATTTTGGCACGATGCTTTTGCATCGTGCCTTTTTTTATTTTAGCAATCCCTCTTCGATCCCGCCCGTTCGCTTCCAGTGTCACCTTCCCGAGGTTTTTTGAACTTTTCTTCATCCTGACCGTTTACATTTGCACATTATTTTGAGATATGGCAAAAAGAGGAATTGTATTAATGAATTTGGGATCACCCGATTCTACTGAAGTAAAAGATGTGCGCAGATACCTGATGCAATTTTTAATGGATGAAAGAGTAATCGACTATCCCTATATTTTAAGGTTATTGTTGGTGGGAGGCATTATTGTACCGTTCAGGGCACCTAAATCTGCAGAAGCTTATAAATCTGTCTGGACAAAAGACGGTTCTCCGTTGGTAGTACTTACAAAGCAATTGCAGCAAGCCTTACAGCCTAATGTGGAAGAACCGGTGGAAATTGCTATGCGGTACGGCAATCCTACAATGGAATACGCATTTGATAAATTAATGGAACGTGCGCCTGGGGTGGAAGAAGTTATTGCAATTCCATTGTATCCGCATTATGCCATGTCTTCTTATGAAACAGCGGTTGAACATGCTAAATCGGTTCATAGGAAGAAAAAGTATCCGTTCTCATTATCATTTATAAAGCCGTTTTACGATGAGCCTCATTATATACATGCCTTAACTGAAAGTATCCGACCATATTTACAGCAGCAATATGACCAGGTTTTGTTTAGCTACCATGGTTTGCCTCAAAGGCATATGACAAAAGCCGACCCTACCAATCAACATTGTATGAAAGTTGCTAATTGTTGTGAAGTTCCCTCCCCGGCCCATGCCACCTGTTACAGGCACCAGTGCTGGACAACTACGCAACTGATAGCTAAAAACCTCGATATACCTAAGGATAAAATAGGTTTTTCGTTCCAGTCAAGATTAGGGCGGGAAGAATGGCTGAAGCCTTATACAGCCCTGCGACTCGAAGAATTACCAAAAGAAGGCGTGAAGAAACTGGTCATCCTATGCCCTGCTTTTGTTAGTGATTGTCTTGAAACCCTGGAGGAAATTGCGATGGCCGGAAAAGAGTCATTTCTTCATGCTGGTGGCGAAAGCTTTACAGTTATCCCCTGTTTGAATATTCAGCCTTTATGGGTACAATCGCTGGTAACTTATGTGAAAGATTTTGCTGAAGGGAAGAAAGAAATGGTGTTATAGAACCGTGATTGTAGGATTACGATGAAACGTAA
This sequence comes from Segetibacter sp., assembly GCA_028288485.1. GTDB lineage: Bacteria > Bacteroidota > Bacteroidia > Chitinophagales > Chitinophagaceae > Segetibacter. The sequence goes on along the minus strand of JAQBNO010000154.1, from coordinate 143,426 downwards.
CGAAACAGGTTTTGAAACAACACCGGGTTAGTTTCCCGGCTATTTAATCTTTTGGAAAGAGATAAATAGTGAATAAACCGACGCAGAGGGTGACACCTGCCCTAACGTATGTTCATTAGGGGGGCAACGGTGTTTAGGTAAGAAATAAAGCCGGCAACCAAAATAAACCTATCGCTTAAGATCTCATGTATAATTATATCAAAGCCTTACATATCATTTTTGTGGTTACCTGGTTTAGCGGCATGTTTTATATGCCGCGGCTTTTTATTTATAATACAGAGGCTAACGAGCAACCGGAAGCAATTCGAAATGCTTTGCGCACTCAATTTAATGTGATGATGACGCGGCTCTGGTACGGCATTACCTGGCCCTCCGCGGTTCTTACTTTAGTATTCGGTGTATTCGTACTATTTAATGGTAACTGGAACAGGAGTTTATTACAGCCGGAGGGAAGATGGCTCCTGGTTAAACTATGCTTTGTACTGGGATTGTATATCTATCATTTTACCCTTCATAACATCTTTAAACAGGAGTTGAACGGCCAGTTTAAATATACCTCGCAACAATTACGCATCTGGAACGAAGTGGCCACCGTTTTTTTAATAGCAATTGTAATGTTAGCGGTTGTAAAGCAAAGTTTTAGTTTTGTTTGGGGGCTTGCCGGTCTTGTTTTGTTTATCATTGTATTGATGAGCGCTGTTAAGATTTACAAGGCTATCAGGTCAAAAAGCAAATAAGACTGCACAGGTCACTTCAAATTTATTTCATGCGTTTATTATTCGTTATTTCCTTCTTGTATTTTTTGCAGCCGCAGCTTTCACCTACACAAGAAATGTAGATGCAATTGTTTTAAATCCCGGGTGTACACGGTCAATGTAAGATTTAATATAGTTCAGGCTTTTTCGGTAGAAGACGGAAAGATAGTAGCCGTAGGAACAGATAGTGAAATTTATAAGAAATATAAGGCGAAAGAAACGGTGGATGCAAAAGGACAGGCTGTTTATCCCGGATTTATAGATGCTCATGCTCATTTTTTAGGTTATGTCCAGTCGCTTTTTATATTATGCTTTCACCAGGTAAGAAGCCATAAAAGGCATGACGATATGGGCAGCCAAAGCATGCTTTTTAGAAAAAGAGGTTGGAAGTATTGAAGGGGGTAAAAAAAGCCGGTTTTATAATACGTGACAAAGATTTGATGAAAGTGGGTGAGACGGATGTATCGAAGACAAAGGTTGTAGCGACTTATACAGGAGGAAAAAGGTCTTTTGAAGACATTGTAGCAGCGAATTAACTGTAAGGGAACCCGCATTGTAAACTGTGTAATCGGCCATCTTTTATTTTATATAAGAATCTTAATTTACTTCTACACTTCGTCTTCGTAATCATCTTCCGACACGAGTTGTTTGGATAATACTTTGTCATTTACGGGCTTGTTTTTCTTCCTCAACCTGTTAATCCACATGATTGTTCCTGTTATAGGAAATGTTACTCCAAAAAAGCAGGCAAGAAAAGCAATGATTTTAGAGGGCCAGCCATAAATAGAACCAGTATGCACAGGCTTAAATGTAGATCGAACACGCTGTCCTACATTCTTGTCTTTAAATTTTAGTGAGCCGATTACCTCACCGGAGTATTGGTCGATGTAATAATTGTCAGCAGCAGTTTCATGGGCGCTTAGTGGAAGGACTGTTGCCGTAAAAATGCCGGTAGAATCGTTTGGAGCTCTCAGGCTATAATAGTGTACATCCGCAACCACTTTATTTATGGCGACAAAAGCAGAATCGTAATTGATGGCCTTTTTATCCGCCTGAACTATTGACTTTGGTGGTTCAGCCGGTTTCATCGAAGATTTGGTAACTGTATAAATGCCGTCGTTGAACCATTTGAAAGACCAGGCTAAAGCGGTGAAGGCGAAGATGAACAGGAAAATAGCCGAATAAAAGCCAAGCACAATATGAAGATCGTGGTTCATCCTTTTCCAGCTTGCCGCGGTTTTTATTTTTAAGCGTTGTTTTAAAATGGCTTTGTTCCTTGGCCACCAAAGTATGATGCCGGTAATGAGAATGAACAGGAAGATGAAAGTAGCAACGCCGGTAATCGTTTTCCCGATACTGCTATCTCCTCCTAACAGCCAGCGGTGCAGGGAGAACATGGTATAGAAAAAAGTTTCGCGATAATTGTAGAGTTCAATTATTTCTCCTGAATAAGGGTTTACAAATGCTGTATGTGTTGGTCTTCCGCCACCTCCTGCGGGAGGGGACGATTTTCCCTTTTGTCCTCCTGCGGCTTCACGATTTCCCTCCGAACCTTCTTTTTTGCCATGTTGTATTTGCTCGTTTTTTACTGTAACGCCGTTTTCTTTTTTGTTTCCCTTTTCAGGTATTGAAACACCTATTTCAACGCTTCTTTCCGGATGGGGATAGATTTTTACGGACGCTATTTTAGCTGCAGCATATTTCTGTTTTACATTACTGATCAACTGTTCGATGGGTAATTGTAAGTTCTGCTGTTTTACAAAGTATCGCTCGTGGTTTAATGCTTCCTGTAATTCTTTTTCAAATACCAGTATGGCGCCTGTAAAGCAACAAGTCATGATAACCAGGCCGGCGGCAAGACTTAAATAGAGGTGTATGTTTCGGAAGAAAACTTTCATGGTGACGGGTTGATGATACTATTAAACCAGGCTAACAAAGCCTGGTTTAATTTTGATGGTTAGTTATGTTTTTGTTGCCGAAAAAAATTATGACAGTAAAAGAGTGCGACGCAACAGTGCTAAATAGTAGTACTTCCGTTTGGTCCATAATGTTTTTTAAAAAACAGATCGCGAACTTTTTACCAATTTCTATTGATTATTCTAAAATTTATATGCAACGGTTGCTACCAGCTGTGTTGGAGGAATTGGATTAATGCTATAGTTTTCGTGAACATAATAGTTAAAGCTGTTGGTAAGGTTAGAGACTTTTGCAAGAACCGAAATTTTATTGAATGTGTAACCTGCAGAAAGGTCTATGGTAGCGAAGCCGTCTACAGGAATAAGCCTGCTGCGGTACTCAACAACAGGTGTCATTTTAGTGATGTCTGTATTCCAGCCACCATAACGTTTACCAATATAGAAAGCCGAAGCGCCTAACTTTAAGCCTTTAAGACGCGAATTTTTAAATGTGTAGAAGATAGTTGTGTTAGCAGTGTGGGCGGGATTATTTACGAGCTTTTCTCCTTCGATGTAATTGCCTACAGCTTTTGGTGTTTTGGTGTACCTGATAAAATTGTAGCTGTAGCCTGCTATAATGTCTAAACCTGTTGCAGGATGGCCTGACAGATCAACTTCTACTCCATCGCTTGTTGTTTCGCCTACTAAGGCTTTAATTGCTGAATTATTGTTAGCTGTTACTCCGTCTTTGAGGTAAGGAGCTGTTTGTGAAAGGTTGTTGTTTTTAATGCGGTATGCGGTTACATTGGCTGACAATTTACCCTTGAAAAAGTCGTTCTTTACGCCCACTTCGTACTGGTCGATAATTGATGGATCGAGTGTGTTGCCATCAATATCAATGCCGGTGTTAACAGCAAAAGAATTAGAATAGCTGACAAAAATCGAAGTTGTTGTAAGTGGTTTATACACCACGCCAAGCCTTGGCGAAATTGCATTATCGTATTTAGAATTACCTTTTGACTTTGCATTGGTAAGAAGGTTGGTAGAGTCGGGTTGATCACTGTAAACATACGAATAACGAAGACCGGCCAAAACGTTCAGTTTAGATGAAAGTTTAACCAGGTCCTGCACGTAAATACCACCCCGGTTGATTGGTAAATCAACCCTTCTTATTTTTTCTGTAACAGGTATGTCTGTACGCTGTGCAAACTTTGATGGGTTTAAAATATTTATTTTATCGTAGCTACCGGCAGGTAGACCTGCAACTGCAGGAAAACTATAAGTATAATTGGTGGTCAAATACCTGTCGGCATCAACACCGGCTAAAAGCGTATGTTCTAAACCTTTCGTTTTAAATTTACCCGTCAGGTTAACCTGGCCAACATAATAATCTTCATTGGTATTTGTTCTTCCTAATGGTCTTATCCAGTCACCTACAGAATCGGCTTGTATGCGTTCGGTTGAAAAATAATCTCTTGCATAATTCTGGTACGAGAGAGACGTATTTATATTCCAGTTATCGTTAATGCTATGTTTTAAGGTTGCAGTAGTAGTAGCTTGAGTGGTTTTTGCGTATTGCCAGGTAGTGCCTAAAAAAGCAGAGCGGGAAAGGTTCGCAATTTTAGTTCCGCCTAAAGAGCCGGTTCCAAAGTCGGGTGTAAAATTGTGTTTCAGATAATCTCCTTCAATAACAAGGTGTGTTTTTTCACCAAGCTTGAAAAGGAAAGAAGGATTTACATAATAACGATCAGAACTTACAACGTCGCGGTAACTTTTGGCAGTTTCAAAGGTTCCGTTTATACGATAAGCAACTGAAGAAGAAAGCGGACCATACACATCAAATGCAGGTTTATACAAATCATAACTTCCGGCCCTGAAAGAAACTTCGCCACCAAAATTAAACTTAGGTTGTTTGGTTATCATGTTTACAATACCACCGGGAGAAACCTGGCCATATAAAATGGCAGAACTTCCTTTCAGCACTTCAACGCTTTCGAGTGAACTCATTTCCGGCATTGCTCCCGAGTTAATACGGGCGCCGTTTTTAAACAGGTTGCTGCTCGAAAAGCTATAGCCCCGTGCAGAGAAGTTTTCCTGCGTACTCGCACGTGTTGTAGCTAAATACACACCGTTTACGTTCTTAATCACATCACTTAAACGCATAGCCTGTTGATCGCGGATGACACCTTGACCAAGAACGGCTATACTTTGTGGAAGGTCCATTGGGTTAATAGGTGCTTTGCCCACAGAAACAGGTTTCTCGTTAATGCTTTTATGAGAGGTTACAATTACCTCCTGCAGTTTTTTAAAATTTTCCTGGAGTGTGTAGTTGAGGTCGAGCGTTTCGCCAGTTATTACTGTAATCTCCTTTTGCAGTGTTTGGAGGCCAGCCATAGTTACCACGAGCGTATGGTTTCCCGATCTTACGTTTCTAAAAACAAAATCGCCGTTTTCGGTGGTTACCGTATACCTGTTTAATCCTTCAATAGTAACACCTACTTCCGCTGCCGGCTTGTTATCAATCGTGAGCAGGTGTCCTTTTACGGTTCCGGTTTCAGCGTATTCTCCTTCTGTACCGCCGCCGGCTTCTGTTTTTTCAGAAACGATATTCGTAGAATGGAAAATTTGACCACTTGTTGCGAGGCAGCTAAAAAAAATAAGAAAACAGAAAGCTTTGGTATAGATATTTTTCATTGTTGATTTTTTCCGCTGCAAAAGAAGCACAGGAAAAATCAAATCATTTTCAGATTCGGGAACAACGGATTACGGAAAGCGGAAAAAGAACCGGGACTTGGTCATCTGAACGTGGTAGGGTAATTATGTGGTGAGTTTTTGTGGGGCCGGCTTTTGTGGTACTATTGGGCTTTGCTTGCGTCGCACACTTATACCGAAGGAAGGTTGGCGGCAAGAAGTGACACGACCGCTGCCGTTCCCGGGAACCATAGGGAATAATGAGGTTGTGCTCGTCCCCAAACTATTTCGCTTCCTGTTAAAGCATTAAAATAAGCTATTCCTCCTTCCATTGTTTCGGCCCGCCTTCTTTTATTAGTCTTCTCTTTAGTTTTATCAGGTCTAAAAATTTAATTTTAAATTTTAGTATATTTTATTTAAGTTTGTTTAAATAAAAATTTAGACTAGTCTAAATATGAAACAAGTACTTATACTCCTGATGTTGTCTGTTCCAGGTCAGATAATAACAGCGCAGGTAGTTGAAACGAAAAAAGAGAATATTTTACGTGGTAAGGTCTCGGTAGTTGGCAAACCTGTGGCGGGAATATCGATAATTACCGAAGGGAAAAGAAAGGGAACGTTAACGGACGAATCGGGAACCTTCATTTTACGAAACCTGCAGCCGGGCAAAATTAAAATACATTTTTCTGGTGTTGGTCTTCAGCACGAGGTAAAAGAAATTACGATATCGGAAGGTGAAAATGCAGATAGTATAGAATTGAAGGCGGCAGACAATATAATGGAAGATGTTGTGGTAAGCGGAACCATGAAAGCCATCAGTAAAATGGACAGCCCGATACCGGTTGAAGTATACAGTCCTGTTTTGTTTAAGAAAAATCCTTCGCCTAATATTTTTGAGAGCCTGCAAATGGTGAATGGTATTCAGCCGCAACTGAATTGTAACGTTTGTAACACAGGCGATATTCACATAAACGGCATGGAAGGTCCGTACACGATGATATTAATAGACGGAATGCCGATCGTGAGCAGTTTATCTACGGTATATGGTTTATCAGGAATTCCGAATAGCATGGTAAAAAGGATTGAAGTGGTGAAAGGTCCTGCGTCAACCCTTTATGGAAGTGAAGCTGTAGGCGGATTGATAAACATTATCACAAGAGATCCACTGACTGCAGATAAATTAAAGGTCGATGTATCTTCAACCAGTATCGGCGAATACAATGTAGATCTCAATACAAAATTTAAGATGGGAGAAACAGTTTCAATGCTTGGAGTAAATTATTTCAACTATTGGAACAAACGCGATATCAACAACGACAACTTTACCGATGTTACTTTGCAAAACCGCATCTCCATCTTCAACAAATGGAACTTTAACAGGCGGAACAATAAAGTGTTTACGCTGGCGGGAAGATATATCTATGAAAACCGCTGGGGCGGTGAATTACAATGGAACAAAAACTTTCGTGGTTCAGACAGTATTTATGGAGAGAGCATCTATACCAACCGGTATGAATTGATTGGCAACTATGAACTGGCGAAGAACCTGTTCGCCGACTTTTCATACAACTATCATCACCAGGATAGCTATTACGGAACAACTTCCTTCGACGCTGTACAACACGTTGCATTTGGTCAATTACGCTACAACCAAAAGTTCAGGAACCATGATGTTCTTTTTGGTATGCCATTGCGCTATACCTGGTACGACGATAACACGCCTGCAACTGCAAAACTCAATGGTGAAAACCTGCCGGGTAAAACTTATCTCCCCGGCATTTTCGTACAGGATGAGTGGAAAATGTCTGAAAAGCTAACCTCGCTAATCGGGCTTCGTTACGACTATAATAACAACCATGGAAGCATTTTAACGCCGCGTTTGAGTTTCAAATATTCGCCTAACAAATCGAACACCGTTCGCTTAAGCGGAGGTAATGGTTACAGAGTGGTAAACCTGTTTACCGAAGACCATGCAGCATTAACGGGTGCAAGGCAGGTTGTAATTGCTGAAACCTTAAAGCCGGAACGAAGCTGGAACGTAAACGTGAATTATTCCGCAATCGCCCATCTGAGTAAAGGCGTTGTAAGCTTTGACGTAAGTGGTTTCTATACGTACTTTACCAATAAAATTGTCGGCGACTTTTTAACCGACCCCACTAAAATTATTTATGGAAATTTGGATGGGTATGCTATTTCAAAAGGGATTACTGTTAATACGGATGTTGCCTTAACTAACGGTATCAAAGTAAATGCGGGCATTACTGTAATGGATGTATATACAATGGATAAGAATAATTCGGGTACTACAACAAAACTGCCTCAATTATTTGCACCCAAGTTTTCAGCTACTTATGCGGTAAGTTACTCATTACCAAAAACGGGATTCTCAATTGACTGGACAGGAAGGGTAAACGGATCGATGCATTTACCGGTAGTTCCAGGTGACTACCGGCCTGCAAAATCTCCGTTGTATTGTATTATGAATCTCCAGGTGACAAAGACTTTCAAAAAAGGCTGGGAAATATATACGGGTGTAAAAAACCTGCTCGACTTTGTTCCAGGAGATGTTTATCTCCACGCCGATGATCCGTTCAATAAAGCGGGTGGGAAATATTGGGATAGTAATGGAAATGCAAGGCCGGGTACAAACCCTAATGGTTATACTTTTGATCCGTCATATAATTTTGCAGCCGTACAAGGTGCGAAAGGGTTTATAGGAGTTAGATGGACGATGAAATGACATCGCATGCTCTTTCCTTCTGCCGGGCCTTTATAATCTTATCGCGATTTTTAATTTTCAACTTCGCGGTTATTAATTCATTTGAAAAGAGGTTGATCAAAACACTTTTAAAATAAGTTATCGATATTGATAACGGGAACTTTAAAATCGGTATAGATATTTACACAGATGTCGATCCTGCTGTTTAGAAATGTTTTCTTTATTTCATTAAAAGGACCCCTAAAATTATTGCATAGATCTCGGGACTGACATTATTCTTTACAAGGAGGATATGCGCAAGGACTTCGATTGTTTTCCTTAACTGGTTCGTACATATTTTTATCATTTCAACAGTTTCGGGGTTAAAGGCATCGAAAGGAGGGTAGTTAATAATATTTAAGATGCCTTTTATATTCCAACCCGGAGCGGCTGCATTGTTAGAAGTAATGAACGAAAATGTTTTAGATCTGCATTAATTTTCGTTGGTTCTTTTATCATCTCTTCCGCTAGGTCTCTTTTTTCGCAGGTGTTACATCTCTCGAATTATTGCTTCTTCCTCACAATCCGTTTAATCACTCTAATCCTGGTTCTGATAAACCATTATTCTTTCCCCTCTTTTCATTACTTTCAATATTGTAATTTCATTCTTTCAATTTTAATTCATGCTGGTAAAAACCTTCGGCAGTGCTGTATATGGTGTGGAGGCGATTAATATCACGATCGAGGTTAACGTGAGTGAAGGCCAGGGTTATTTTTTAGTTGGCTTACCGGACGGTGCTATTAAAGAGAGCCAGCAAAGAATAGACAGTGCAATTAAGAGCAACGGTTTCAGGATGCCGCGAATAAAGATTGTGGTAAATATGGCTCCTGCCGATATTAAAAAAAGCGGATCAGCTTTCGATCTTCCCATTGCAATCGGTATACTTGGAGCCAGTGAACAAATTGAAAAAGTTGAGGTGCTGAAAGATTATGTGATAATGGGAGAGTTGAGTTTGGATGGAGCTATTCAACCAATTAAGGGTGCTTTACCGATTGCGATACAGGCACGTAAAGAAGGCTTTAAAGGCTTGATTGTGCCCAAAGCAAATGCGCGGGAAGCAGGAATGGTAAATAATCTTGCGGTTTATGGCGTTACTCATTTACAGGAGGTGATCGACTTTTTTATCGATGAAAATTCTCTTAAACCTGTAGACGTAAATACCAGGGAAGAATTCTTTAATACCCAATACCTCTTCGATCTTGATTTTACCGATGTAAAAGGACAGGAAAATATAAAGCGGGCATTGGAAATTGCGGCAGCCGGTGGTCATAATGCCATATTAATAGGACCTCCGGGTGCAGGTAAAACAATGCTTGCCAAAAGGCTTCCCACCATTCTGCCTCCTCTAAGTTTACAGGAAGCTTTGGAGACAACAAAGATCCATAGCGTTGCAGGAAAGTTGCCTGAAAATGCCTCTTTGATAAACAAGCGACCATTTAGAAGTCCACACCATACAATTTCGGATGTTGCATTAGTCGGGGGAGGTGGAATACCGCAACCGGGAGAGATTTCCCTGGCACATAATGGCGTTTTGTTTTTAGACGAATTACCAGAGTTTAAACGCACGGCGCTGGAAGTAATGCGGCAGCCAATGGAAGAAAGACGAGTTACCATATCGCGGGCAAAAGTTGCACTTGATTTCCCCGCTAACTTTATGTTGATTGCAAGTATGAACCCATGTCCCTGTGGATATTATAATCACCCTGATAAAGAATGTACCTGTCCACCCGGTGCTGTGCAAAAATACCTGAATAAAATTTCTGGTCCGTTGCTTGATAGAATCGATTTGCATGTTGAAGTAACACCGGTCCAGTTTTCGGAACTAAGCAATATAGCGAAAGGTGAAGCCTCTGCAGATATTCGGGAAAGGGTAGTTAAGGCAAGAGACATACAAACCGCACGATATAAAGAGACACCAGGCACATATGCAAATGCGCAAATGAGTAGTAAGCAACTAAGAGAAATTTGTGTAATTAACCAGGCAGGTGAAGGGCTGCTGAAAAAAGCCATGGAACGTTTAAACTTATCTGCACGCGCCTACGATCGCATTTTAAAAGTTTCGCGAACTATCGCTGACCTTGCTGCAAGTGCAGATATAAAAGTGGAGCATCTCGCAGAAGCTATTCAATATAGAAGCTTGGATAGGGAGGGGTGGGCGGGATAAGAAACGATTTTTATGAGATAGATAATACTTTTTATTTTGCCGGATAACAGTAAAAAGTACAAGTGTGCGACGCAACAGTTGCCTAATAGTAGTAAACCGGCCTGGCCAACAAAAAGAAAAACTTACTTTCTGCCGCCAGAGCCGAAAATGTTCAAAGCACTGGCAAAGTTTATCTCACTGCAAAAATACCGACCTGAAGAGAAAAAGTATTACCACTCATTCCGGCACCGACTGTCCATAACGATTGGTAAAAATGTTTTACTATACCGAAGGCCGGCTTAAATCCACTTTTGAATTCAACAACGCCCTCTTCATGAGCATGATCAGTTCCTGCGTAATGATAGCCGTATCCTCCATATATTTCTACTGTTCCAAACACATGACCAACCCTGGCTTCACCAATCACCGGAACATTTACAGCGCTGGCATTTCCAAATAATTGAAGGTTGATTGAAAAGTGATTTAAGTTCTTAACCATTGCGCCAACCGAAAAATTCCCTACCGCAGACATTTTGCTCGAATAGCCCCCGGTTAAACCGACTGCAACTCCTGTTTCTTCATTTGGTTGAAAACGACCTTGTGCTTTAGAAGCCGTAATACTTATGCCCAATATAAAAAGTAAACTGACAATTAATTTCATTAAATAGAATTATTAAAGTTGAATATTTAATAAGCAATAACCTACTGGCTGGAGTAATTCCAGCAAGGGCTATTTTTTCTATAGAATATTAAAAGGACAGCTACAAGCTACATCATCCTTGGAGAAAGGTAGATTTTATCGGGGGTCTTTGTATTTAGACTTGAATATTAACCCGTAAATAATACTATGTCCGGCTTGCCTGGCGGCATTATAAGCAAGAACTTTTAGAAAAACATGTCCTAATTTCTTATTGTTATCAGAGGGAAGATAAGCCATGGCCATTCCATTAAACTGGTGTGTAAACATGTTGGCCATATGGGGCGCATCGGTAGTGAAAGCAAGGAAAGTTGTACTGCCAAAATAAGCGGGGCCGGCGCTTACTTTGCGATCCTTATATTTATTAAGCCATGAATGTTTACCATTCCAAAAATTGTTGTAGCCATCCATTCTATACATACTTGCATCTCGTAAACCATCGGTTGCACCACCTAAAAAAGTAAATGCTAACGATGGCAAATAATCTTTTAATTTTTGCGCATAAGTCAATGTTGAACATGAGAGCGCAATTAAAAACAATAATGCTTTCATTTGTTGTAGATTAAGCGGTTTAAGGTTTAATGTTGATGCGGTGCGTACTGAATATTGGGATTATTATTCGTAACAGACTACCTGTTGTAGACGGGCCAAAACTGCTCTTATTAAAAGAGTATTAATAAAGGTTGTTCATAGTTTAGCACTTCCTTAATGATGATTGCGAAAGGTCTTTAGTTGCAGGCGATTTTAACGTTCTGACGAATTGTAATTCCCAAGGTCTTTAAATTGGAGATACTATTGCCGCAACATGCGAAGTACATTTTATTGCTACAAAAAGTAACACAATTTTTACCCTGTACTCAAACGGGAATTTACAATACCGGATTCGAGAAGTAAAATAAAAGAGGGTTGCCAGTCGCCGCAGACGTAAGGATCTTTATATGAACAATTATAATAACGTGCCCCCAAAATTTCAATCTTAATTACTACACCTCACACGTGCTGCAAACTCAACCAATGAATTTTGCAGCCTTTCATCAATATTTATACTATTACCCGTTTCTTTAAAAGCAGCTTTTAGTACAACTTTATTTTGTTCATTAGAGTAAGCCGTAAAGTTTTTGCTTATATCACCTTTATCGTCACTCCGCAAATTGTAAGACTTAGGTTGAGCGGAGCAGGCATAATTGAAGTCGTTTAAAGAAAAAGTTTTTACATGTTGTGCGGAATTCGTTTTGTAAAAAACTTTTTTATTGGTGATGTCGTAAACAATACTCCATTTTGTAAAACCTCCCTGCGCTACTTTGTTCAAGATGTCGAATGAATAGTCAACGAGTGGTTTATTAATATTTGCTTTTGTGTATTGTTGTACCATGTTACAGGCTTTGGAAAACCTGTCAAGAGAATTATCGCTCGTATTTCTGTTTACTACGCTTAACGAAGACTGGTAGGTGCTGTTTGCAAGAACCGGGTAAGGAAGTTTATCTCCCCGATGTACCACCATTTTCCCTTTTAAAAACTCAATAGTAGCCACCTGTCCTTTACTATCTGCTACCAGGTAGTGCTGAGGTGTGCCGGTAGAGGTTATACGGGTAATTTTATCAGTCGCAACAAGCTCATCTACCGAACTGCAATTGTCGAGCTGGTATTGGATCCATTGCAGCACACTTAGTGCTGGCCTGTTATCCTTTGCAGGATATTCGCTTTCACTCAACCACATCAATTCTACCACCAGGCCCTTTTCATTCATGCCGCCATTAGGAAATTCTTTTCCATACTGGTTAAAAGTGGTACTGCCGTATTTAGAGGTCCATTTTAAAATGTTGCCACCATCAAGAGGCAATGATGATTTTGCAAGGCCGCGAAGGTTCGTATTGATCATGCCTGTTCCTGTCATCCAGTCGTAATTCTTTCCAAATACCATTTGCCCGTTTTTCTCCAGGAAAAATGTTGTGCAGGCATTTGTTGTTTGAAGAAATATTGTTAATAGCAGAATAAAAGAAAGAAGTCTTTTCATAAAATGAAAGTAGCGCTTTTAGCAGGAGTGGAATAATTGGCTGCGTCAAAATATCCTTAATAATGTAAGCGTTAGTTGCGTGTACAAGTGGCATGGAAGATTAACGATAGTAAATCACCACGTTGTTTCGTTGTCATGACCGCTACACATCTTTTTTGATTTATAATTTATTACATTTAATTGTCAGACTTTTGATATTTTATTTACAACCTCTATGAAACTTTTACTTCAATATCTCAAGCCATTCAAATGGTTTATTGTTCTTGCCCTGTTTCTTGCTGCAGTCAACCAGGTATTTTCACTATTCAGCCCAATGATCATTGGTAAAGTAATGGATCAGCTCGCCACCCATCCACACGTTGACGCTGCAGGTAAAGTGCGTACCGAACACGACTACATCATGGGCGTTCTTTACTTTTTAGGTTTATTGGTCGGTACGGCCATGGTGAGCCGTATTGCAAAAGCATTCCAGGATTACGTGGTAAATGTGATCATTCAAAAGTTTGGCGCAAAAATATTTACCGACGGCCTTCGTCACAGCATGCGCCTTCCTTACCAGGATTTCGAGGACCAAAGAAGCGGTGAAACCCTTTCGATACTTACAAAAGTAAGAGCCGATACTGAGCGGTTTATCGGCTTTTTTATTAATATATTTTTTGCGATAATCGTAAGCGTTGTTTTTGTATCTATTTATGCAGCCAGCAAACATTGGAGTATTGTTCCAACTTACGTTGTAGGCATGATAATTCTCGCCGTTGTTACCAGTATTTTGAGCCGGAAAATTAAGGTGATACAAAAGAATATCGTCAAAGAAACAACTGTATTAGCGGGCACCACAACCGAAAGTTTACGAAATATCGAATTGGTGAAAAGCCTCGGTCTCACCGACCAGGAAGTAAAACGGCTAAACAATAACACATACAAGATATTAGGACTTGAGCTGCGTAAAGTAAAAAGCATCCGGTCACTTAACTTTATCCAGGGAACATTGGTAAACTTTTTACAACAGGTCATCAGCTTCGTATTATTGTACCTCATCTTCCGCGACATATTAACTCCGGGGCAATTCCTGGCCCTGCAATTTTATGGCTTCTTCATTTTCGGCCCCATGCAGGAAATGGGAAATATAATTATCAGCTACCGCGAAGCTGAAGCCAGCCTTCAAAACTTTCACGACTTGTTAAACCGGCCGGTAGAAGCCAAACCCGATCATCCACGCAAAGTAGGCGGCATCAATGAGTTAGAATTCAGAAATATCAACTTCAAACACCGTACGGCACAGTTTAAAGCCCTCGACGAAATAAGTTTTGATGTAAAAAAAGGTGAAACCATTGCTTTCGTAGGTCCCTCAGGTGCAGGTAAAAGTACCCTGGTAAAATTGCTTGTTGGCCTATATCGTCCGCAGGATGGCGCAATATATTATAATGGAATAAGCAGCGACGAAATTGATTTCGACGAGCTGCGCGGTCAAATAGGTTTCGTGACCCAGGATACGCAGTTGTTTGCAGGAACTATAAGAGAAAACCTGGTGTTTGTAAAGCCGGGGGCAGCAGACGAAGAGCTTTGGGATGCACTTGAAAAAGCAAGTTGCACGTATATTTTAAGCCGTGCCGATAACGGGCTTGAAACGGTTATTGGTGAAGGTGGTTTAAAACTAAGTGGCGGCGAAAAGCAACGTCTTTCTATTGCCCGTTCATTGTTGCGTCATCCGCACCTGCTTATATTTGATGAGGCTACTTCATCGCTCGACAGCATTACCGAAGAGGCTATCACCAGTACCATTAAAAAAATCTCGTCTGAAAGAGAACAGATTACTGTTTTGATTGCCCACCGTTTAAGTACCATCATGCATGCAGACCGCATTTATGTGTTGGAAAAGGGCAGGGTAGCCGAGATCGGTAATCACCACGAACTGCTGGCCGAAAAAGGTTTGTATTATGCCATGTGGCGTCAACAGATCGGTGAAAGAAAAATGACAGGTGCGACCACGCAGGCTGTTTAAAACCCGGGAAATAAATGTAGTGCAAGGTCTGCGCGTGTAAATGTTTTTGGTACAAACATTTTTACTCCGGTTAAACATCGTTGCGTCGCATTCCGTTCATCGGTGCGAATACTATTTAACTTTTTTTATGGGGAGAGTTTTTTTAAAAATTTCCTATTATTTGCTCATTGCCAAAACCCATAAAAGTTGCTTAAGATTTTCGAGGTATTCCTTCTTTATTGCAATTTTTACTTCTGTAAACTCTGGAAGATATATCGTAAATAGTTTTTGAACTGTTGATTCTTTTTGTCACTATCCGGAAGCTTATCAAAGAAGATTTCTAAATCTATAGGAATGTCAGATATAAGGTAACGTAAACCAAAAGCTAACTTTATAAAATGATAGTAAAGTATGTGGTACTGGTTGTCATGATGTTCTCTGGTCAGGTTCCGCGAATAAATCTATTGTCGCTAAACATTATTCTAACCTTTATTATGTTGGCTTTTACAAATTCAAAGAAAGTATCGATTACTGCTTTGTATTGTTCCAGCTTCAATGTAATGACATTGCCCCATTTTAATTCCGTATTTTCTATTTCGAGATCCTGAACTCTACTTAGAAAAGCATTTCTAACTTTCTCAAACTCGGTTTTATTATTTAAAACACCAGCGTAGAAGTTAGAATAGTATTTGCCTTTCTTCAAAGATTCATCACAAAATATATAGAAACCCCGACACTCTAGATGTTTATCAAAGCTAAAAGATTTAAAGCTGTCTAATATTTATTCGTTTTAAAATGTAATAGGACTTTGCTTAAGAAGCTACAATGCCGGGTTAAATAAAAGAAGTTGCCAGAAATGGGAGCCCAATCGAGAGTTCGGAAAAAACATTAAAATCAGGATCGCAAATATCCTGTGGCACAGTATTTTGCTACCTTTATCAATACGGATTTTCCAGAAGGAGGGATAACTATATGAGCCAGTTTAATGATTTTAATAATCCGCAGGTTTCACGGTTGCCAAACCATTTAAAGCAGTTCATCGTAGAGCAGCACTATGAAAAGTACACGCCAATTGATCATGCCGTTTGGCGATATGTGATGAGGCAGAATTACAGTTATTTAAAAGACGTTGCCTATTATCCATACATCCCGGGTTTGCGTAAAGCAGGGCTTACAATTGAAAAGATCCCCGATCTGCAGGAGATGAACAATGCACTTGCAAAAATAGGATGGGGCGCAGTTACAGTCGACGGCTTTATACCTCCTGCAGCGTTTATGGAATACCAGGCTTACCATGTTTTAGTAATTGCTGCCGATATTCGCCAGCTAAAACATATTCAATATACACCCGCTCCCGATATCATTCACGAATCTGCAGGTCATGCGCCGATAATTGCCGATACTGACTATAACCAATACTTAAGCTATTTTGGATCGATTGGAGCAAAGGCAATGTTCTCGTCGAAAGATTTTGAATTGTATGAGGCTATTCGTGCATTATCAATTTTAAAAGAAATGCCGGATTCTGATGCTAATGAATTGAGACAGGCAGAAAAAAAAGTAGCGTATTGCCAGGCAAACCTCGGAGAACCATCAGAAATGGCTTTGCTAAGCAGGTTGCACTGGTGGACGGTCGAATACGGTCTTATTGGAACACTGGAAAACCCGAAAATATACGGAGCAGGTTTACTTTCTTCTATAGGCGAAAGTGCAAGTTGTATGAACCCGGAAGTCGAAAAATTGTGGTATACGAAGGATGCGGTTAATTACCCTTTCGATATAACTAAAGAACAACCGCAGTTATTTGTTACGCCAACTTTTCAAAACCTGGTGAATGTATTAGAAGATTTTGCAAATACAATGGCATTTAGAAAGGGCGGGGCAGAGGGCCTGCAAAAAGCCATAGAATGTAAAAATGTTTGTACAGCGGTATACAGCTCCGGGCTGCAGGTAACGGGCGTATTTTCAGGTGCCAGGTATGATAAAGAGAACCGCCTTACCTTTATTAAAACCTCGGGGCCTTCTGCTCTTGCCTACGATAATAAGGAGTTGAAAGGACAGGGCAAACAATACCATAAAGACGGTTTTTCGTCGCCTGTTGGAAAACTAAAAGGACATGAGATTCTACTGGAAGACGCAACTTTAGAAACGCTGGCCGGTTTTGGAATCAAGCAAATGGAAGAGACCGTATTGAATTTTAAATCTGGTATTACTGTTGCAGGCCGGGTAACAGAGGTGACGATTAAGAATGGCAAGTTGTTAATGATCGCTTTTGGCGATTGCACAGTGGTGGACGAGGAAGGCAACATTTTGTTTCAACCCGGTTGGGGCAATTACGATATGGCTGTGGGTGAAAGAATTGTTTCAGTTTATTGCGGTGCAGCAGATAAAGAGGCTTATAATCAAACACCTTTAGTTCCGAAATCGAAAACAATTAGCCATCATTATACAAGCGAGGAAAAAGAGTACCAGCACTTATTTAAAATAGTAAGAGACTGCCGGGAGCAGCAGAATAATTACGAACAACTCCCGCAGGTATGGAAGAATTTAAGGCAGTCTTTTCCGGAAGACTGGTTGTGCTCATTGGAGGTTCTTGAGATACTGGACCAGGAAAACATATATTCTGAAACACTAAAATCGATCAAAGATTATTTGCAGGAAAAGGCATCTTCCGAGCCGGAATGTAAGAAGTTGATAGAAGATGGGTTTCACTTAATTAAACACCGTGTGGTTGAATTAGAGACTATATAAAATATTTATGAACATCATAATAACAGGCGCAAGCAGCGGCGTAGGTTTTGAGGCTGTACTTCAACTTACCCTTGATTTACACAACCGGGTTGTTGCACTGGCTCGTTCAGAAGATAAGCTTAAGCTTCTTGCTCAAGCTGCACTTGCACAAAATCCTGACTGCATTTTGTTTACTTCCAAATTCGATATTGTTCATGGCGACTACCTGGATGAACTGCTTCCTTTTATTAAGGACAGGTTAGGAAAGGTAGATATCCTGATTAATAATGCAGGCACGCTTATAAATAAACCATTTGAACAATTAACGCAACTTGATTTTGTAGAAATGCTGCAGAACAATTTGTTGGGGCATGTAAAAATGATCCATAGCATGCTTCCATTAATGAAAGAAGGCAGTCATATATTGAACATTGGAAGTATGGGTGGTTACCAGGGCAGCATAAAGTTTCCCGGGTTGGCTGCTTATTCTGCGAGCAAGTCTGCCCTGCATACCTTGACCGAATGCCTGGCAGCGGAGTTTGTAGAAAAGAAAATTAAGGTTAACTGCCTGGCATTAGGTTCGGCGCAAACAGAAATGCTCGCCCGGGCGTTTCCAGGCTACAAGTCGCCCGTTAAGGCTTCACAAATGGGGCAGTTCATTGCCGACTTTGCACTCACCGGTCACAAACTTTTCAATGGCAAAGTTTTGCCGGTTTCTGTTACGACTCCCTGATTAGATATTGGGTGCAAAGTGAGAAGTTCAGAAGCGATTTCGAGTACAAGTGAGTGACACAACGATGCCGAATAGCGACCAAATGTCGGCTACAAAAAAGACCTAATTTCTGAAATTTTGGGTAATCATTAAACCATAAATTCCGCCATCTAAAATACCTATTCCCACTCTTCCGAAAGCTGTATTCAGAATGTTGGCTCTATGACCGGGAGAATTCATTAATCCCCGATGACATATCGTTAGGGTTTGCCCTAGTGCGAGGTTTTCGCCGGCAGCCAAAAACCTGACCTTTCCTTTTTTCATCCGGTCGAAAGGTGATGCACCATCCGGTGTGATATGTGAGAAGTAGCTGCGGGCAAACATATCTCTTGAATGCGCCCTTGCTACCACCTGTATTTCAGGATCCGCTTTTAACGGTTTTAACCCGACCTTTTGCCTTTCTTCATTTACTAAAACCAGCATTTTCGCTTCCAGGTCTTCACGTATTTTCGGATTGTTGTGTTTAAAAGGTAAAGAAACTGATTTTTCTGAGCCGGGCTCTACTGTAAGCTTATTCATCGTTTTGTTTACAGCCTCGTCAAAAACCGGCGAAAATTTTTCATCAAGCCATTCTACCTGGTCCGCCATTTTACCCGCAAGTTTACTGTCGCGTGTTTTTGCAGAAATAGAATCGGAAAGCGGTACTGATAATAAAAGAGCGGCAAATATGATGGCCCAAAGCAAACCATTAACTGCACCAGGCACTACACCCATAACACGGTTAGGTAAACTTGTTTGAACAGAACCAGGTATTTCGGCCAGGATACGGTTTGCGAGTAACGAAAGAATAATTCGGGCAACTAGAAGTGCAAAAATAAAAGACAGCGGAACAGTCCAGATGCCTAAGGAAGCCCAATGCTTTTGGAGAAATGCGGCAATATGAGGGTACATTAAAAATGCGGCAATTAACCCGGCAGCAAGCATTAACAGTTGAAGTGTACCCACAATAAACCCCTTTAAATAACCATTATAAATGTAAAAGAGGATGATAATTATCAGAAGTATATCGATGACGTTCATGTAATAAGGATTATTAATAATACATCATAAAATACAATGCCGGGCTTCCTCCTCATTTATTTAAGCGGGTAATTCTTTTAATCCTGGTTTTAAAATAAATTTTTCTTTTTCCTTTGGTCCGCTACTTTTGCACCTGAATGGTTCCCGTATAAAAACCGGGATTAAAAGGGAAGCCGGTGTAATTCCGGCGCTATCCCCGTAGCTGTAAGTGTGAGTGAATAGTCAATGGTAAATGGTGAAATCTTTCTTCACCATTCACAATTCACTCCTGTTGAACAAAGTACCACTGTTTCGTTTTAGAAATGGGAAGGCGTTCAACAGAAACGAGCCAGAAGACCTGCCGCTCAATATTTTTATCATCGCGCTTTCGGGTGAAAAGCAAGAGATGTAATTGGCTGCTGCGCACATGCCTTTCCATTTCTTTTATTTCTCATCCGAAGGTTTATAGCAAAAAAGACTATGACCAGATTTTTATTTACTACCGCATTTTTATTAGCCGCATTTACTGCAACTGCCCAGACAGATACTCTGCAAGGCGAGAAATTAGACGAGGTAATTGTAACAGCAAACAAGTACCCGCAAAAGCAAAGCACTACAGGTAAAGTTATTTCTGTTATTACCAGGGAGCAGATAGAAAAAAACACCGGCAAAACGTTATCGCAACTATTAAACGAACAGGCAGGCATTACCATCAATGGTGCATTGAATAATGCCGGTGCAGTGCAAACAATTTATGTTCGAGGTGCATCTTCAGGTCGTGCTTTAATTCTCCTCGACGGCATTCCGGTAAACGATCCTTCCATGATCAATAATGAGTTTGACCTGAACCTTTTCTCACTTGATAATATTGACCGCATTGAAATTTGTAAAGGAGCTCAATCAACTCTGTACGGTTCCGATGCAATTGCAGGCGTTATAAATGTTATAACGATAAACAGGGATGTAAAAAAGCCTTTTAACCTAAAAGCAACGGTTAGCGAAGGCAACCTGGGAACTTTTAAAGGCAACCTGCAGTTGTATGGAAAACAAAAGCGTTTCACTTATTCTGTTCGCCACGCAAGGCTTTATACCAATGGCTTTTCGTCGGCTTACGACAGTACAGGCAACAAGAAATTTGATAAGGATGGTTACGATGGAAATGTTACCAATGCGCAGGTTATATTCCAGGCTTCCGAAGCGTTGTCTTTAAAATCTTTCTTAATGTACAGCCGATACAATGCAAGTATTGATGCAGGCGTATTTACTGATGAAAAGGATTATACAATAGATAACAGCACGTTGACCACTGGTGCAGGGTTTACCTATAAAAAAAATTTTATAACCTTAAACGGAACTTACCAATACAGTGAGGTTAATAGAAATTATTTTAACGACAGCATTCACAAAACAGGCATCATTTTCGAAGACAGTAAGTATTATGGTAAAACACAGTTTGTCGAATTGTATGGAAGTTTCAAAATAAATACTGCATTAACTCTTTTAACAGGGGCAGATTATCGTTATTCATATTACGACCAACATTATTCCTCTATTTCAAGATTCGGTCCTTATAACCCAAAACCATACGACAGTTCGCTTAATCAAAAAGCTTTGTATGCATCGCTTCATTATAGCGGCTTAAAAAGTAAGCTTAATGTGGAGCTTGGCGGCAGAATGAACGACCACTCACGTTATGGAACCAATTATACTTATACATTTAATCCTTCGTTTGCCATTACTGAGCGTCTAAGAATTTTTGGAAGTATTGCCAGTGGCTTCAAAGCACCAACCATTTACCAGTTAAGTTTAAATAGACATTTGCAGGCAGAGGAATCAGTTAACTACGAAGCAGGTCTGCGGTTCGATAATAGAAAACTGAACACGCGTATAGTTTATTTCAACCGGAAAATCGATAATGGTATCGATTATAACTATATCACGTTTAACTATTTCAATTACCTAAAACAGGTAGTTAACGGTCTTGAAGTCGAAGCCACTTTCAAACCTGTGAAACAATTAAGCATCAGTGGAAATTACACCTGGCTTGCTTCACAGGAAACTACACAAAACAGGGT
This sequence comes from Segetibacter sp., assembly GCA_028288485.1. Classification (GTDB taxonomy): domain Bacteria; phylum Bacteroidota; class Bacteroidia; order Chitinophagales; family Chitinophagaceae; genus Segetibacter. Next base: position 121,915 of record JAQBNO010000154.1, on the reverse strand, counting down.
TACTAATAAAGATACAATTACCTACGACTATTTATTACGCAGGCCCCGGCACAGCCTAAATTCAAATATTAACTGGCAGGTGACGAATGAACTGGAGTTTTCGGTTACCGGCAAATATGTAAGCAGCAGGCGCGATGTTGGAGGTTATCAAAAGGCGGATGTTCTGTTGAACGATTATTTTATTTTCGGCGCTCATGCCAGCTTTACTGTAAACGAACATGTGAAGTTTTTTGCAGACGGGCAAAATATAACCGGTACAAAGTTTTTTGATGTTAGAGGTTACAATGCTATCCCTGCTATATTTTCGGGAGGAGTAACGTTCAACTGGTAATAATTTTTTTTTGCGCCGGGCATTATCATTTCAATTAGGAGTAGTTCCGCCTCAGGCGGGGCTACTTTTACTGCAATAAGAAAATCAGCAATATTTCATTTTCCTATTCCGATTGTTTTTCCTTCAGGCAGGAGTAGAGTTATAGAAAGTGGAAGTATGTTTTTGGTATAGCAATCTATTTCTTAATACTGAAATCAAACCTGCTTCCTTCTCCGGGTTTCGATGTTACTTTAATTTGTCCGCCTAAGCCTTCAACTATTTTTTTTACTGTTGATAGTCCTATTCCGTTGCCCCTGTTACCATAGCGGTCTCTGGAATGAACGATTTCGAACAGGCAAAAGATTTTCTGGTGATAACTATCATCTATGCCCCAACCGTTGTCTTTCAAATAAAATTCATAGTAATCGCACGTTTCTGAAAACCCTATTTCTATAACAACATCTTCTTTGTCATTGTATTTTATTCCGTTCGCCACCAGGTTAATTAAAACCTGCTCTACCGCTGTTTTATTAATTAACAGCGGTTCGGTAACCGAAGGATAAACAAATGAATGTTTTCTTTGTGGATCGGTTAGTTGAACAATGTCTTCAATCATTGTATCAAAGTTTGTCTCCATTTTGTTTTCCGAAAATAATTTTTCGCTCCGGCTATGTTCAAGTATTCCATCTACAAGACCCCTTAGTTTTATCGACGACTCATCGATAAGTTTCAAGAATTTCTTTGCTCCGTCTTCGAGGTTTGTGGAGTAGGTTTCGGATAATAACTGGATTAAAGTCGAGATGTTGTTTAGCGGCGATTTTATATCGTGTGCGGCGATACTGGCAAATTTCTCGAGCTCTTTATTTTTTACTTCTAATACTTCATTTGCATTCTCTAACAGGTTCTCTTTTTTTCTAAATTCAAGCAGTTTTACAACGTGATGCGTAAGCGATTGTAAGGCTTCTACCTGTTTTAAGCTTAGCGTTTTGGGTTTGGTATCTATTACACACAAAGTGCCTAAAGCATGACCTTTAGGACTAACCAAAGGCATGCCCGCATAAAAAATAAATTGCGATTCGCCTGTTACCAAAGGATTGTCGCGGAAACGATCGTCTATTCTCGAATCATTCACAATCATCAGAGTTGAAGGATCTTTTATGGCATGGTTGCAAAATGAGTATTCTTTCGGCGTTTCTCTCATGTCGAACCCGTAAGCCGACTTAAACCACTGGCGTTTATCGTCGACCAAAGTAATGAGTGAAATCGGCGTTTCACATATTTGTGAGGCAATGCGTGTGAGGTCGTCATATTCCTTTTCGGGAATTGAGTCAAGGATAGAATATTCTTCCAGGTTCTTTAATCTTTCAACTTCCATACTAGCCGTTCCCAGGTTTTTCATCTATTTTATGTTGCTGCGATGATCTTAGTAACGCCTTTATCTGGTGCTAATTATTTGGCCATACAGGAATGTTCTATTGGATTATGAAATAACCTTATTGGGTTGTATTATGGGCGTTTCATTACCAGTTCAATTATGATTTATAGGTATAAGTGAGTAATGTTGGAGGAGTGCAGTGCAGTGTTATCTGATCTTTCTATTACTGAAAGAAGTGGTTTAAACGCCTTAAAATACATCGAAGCACCACTTTTATAGGCGTTCCTCAAAAGCTAATAAAAATTCAATCGGTTCGCAATTATCGTTCTTTAAAAATTCATTTTAGTAGCGTAGTTTTTCTTCAGGTAAAGCCTTACTTCCGCTTATATTTTTTATGTACCTGGCTGTAGTTTTTCATTGCGGCAGCCGTTGCGTCGCACTCTTGTACTTTGAAATCTTTACTGTGCTTTTTTTTACTTGCTGTAACTTCTGTCTAATCTTTGATCTGCATGAATAAATTATTCAGCGACTCGGAATACGTCGGATGGGCAAACACGGCATATTTTAGTTGGTCGTATGTAACACCTCCCATCATTGCCATTTGCAGTACACTCATTATTTCGCCGCCTTCAACGCCCAGTACAGCAACTCCTAATATTTTTTTTGTTGTTTTATCAACAATTGCTTTGATAAAGCCGCGGGTTTCATTGGTTTCTATTGCCCGGGCAACACTGCTCATCGAAAGTTTTGCCACAATAAAAGCCATCCCTTTATCGCTTGCTTCTTTTTCTGTAATACCAACCCTTGCCAACTGGGGATCTGTAAATACGCAGTAGGGAACAAGGCGGTTTTTAATGGTGAGATTGGCCTGCTGAAACAAGTTCTGGTAAACAATCACGTAATCGTTGTAAGAGATATGCGTGAAGGCAGGGCCGCCTTTTACGTCGCCCATTGCATAAATGCCTGCAACGTTTGTTTCAAGTTTGTCGTTTACTTCAATGGCACCATGCTTTCCGGTTGCTACACCTGTTTTTGCGAGGTTAAGCGCTTCGGTTTGTGGCGTTCGGCCAACAGCTAACAGTACGTGTGAACATGTTATGTTTTGTTCAACCCCGTTTACTTCAAGAATAGCTTCAACGCCTTCTCCGGAAGTTTTTCGCAGCTTTTTTACTATACCGTTTAAATGAATGGTAATGCCATCTTCTTCCAATATCTTTTTAAGCGCTTCTGCTATGTCCTCATCTTCGCGTTTCAAAAACTGTGGTCCCTGTTCAAGTATCGTAACATTACTGCCAAGCCGGCGATACAATTGCCCGAATTCCAATGCGATGTAACTCGCTCCTATAACAAGCAGGTGTTCAGGAACAATTTCGAGATCGAGAATAGTTGATGAAGTAAGGAAGCCGACATCGTGAATGCCGTCAATTCCAGGAATGAAGGTTTCTGCGCCGGTGTCAATAAAAATTTTGTCGGCAGTTAACTCTTCAGAAACCCCGTTGTTTAATTTTACCGTCACTGTTTTAAAGCCAGTAAAAGTTGCTTCGCCATATATAAGGTCAAGTCCTTCGGTTTGCAGTAGTTTTTTTTCTGATCCTTCACGAAAAGAAGTAACGATATCGTCTTTACGCTTTTTTATGGCAGGCATGTCTACCTTCATCTCAGAGGTTATTATGCCCCAATCTTTGCTGTTAGCAGCAAGGTGTGCAATTCTTCCGGAAGCAATCATTGTTTTTGTTGGCGTGCAGCCTACATTAATACAAGTGCCGCCTACGAATTTTTTTTCGATCAGTGCTGTTCGCAGGCCTTCTTCTGCAAGTTTGCCGGCAAGTGGACCACCTGATTGTCCTGCACCAATAATAATAGCGTCGTATGTTTTCATGAGAGCATGTTGAAGATTACAGGATGGAATTATTGGTGTTTATTATTGCCTAACATCTGCAGCCGGTTTTTGTTCCGGGTTGAATCGAAAGTACAAGAGTGCGACGCAACGGAAGTTACATTTGATTACTTCCGTTGGCTACACAAAAAATATCGCAACTATCAGCGAAAATCGTTTTAATTACAATGGTAGACTACACTAAGCTAGCTTTCTCTTTCCATATTTGAGCTAGTATTTCATATGAATGAAGTCTTGCTTCATGTTCATAAATATGAGACGTGATCATTATTTCATCTACCTGCGTTTGGTCGAGAAACTGCTGTAGCTTTTGTTGTACAGTAGAAGGCCCGCCAATAAAGGAATATTTCATCATTTGCAGTATTGCTGCTCTTTCAGGTTCGGTCCAGATCGCATCCATATTTTCAACGGGCGGACGCAATGGTTTGGTACTTCCATGAATAATTCCCATTGCGAGTTGGAAAAAGGACGTAGCCAGGTAATTAGCTTCTTTGTCGGTATCTGCAGCAACTACATTTACGCAGGCCAATGCATAAGGCTCTTGCAGGCTTTCCGAAGGCTTGAAATTATCGCGGTACAATTTCAATGCGTCGTATAAGTAGGTTGGGGCAAAATGGCTGGCAAAGGCAAAAGGTAAACCAAGTATTGCAGCAAGCTGTGCACTATAAGTGCTGGAACCCAGCAGCCAGATTGGAATGTCAAGTCCCTCACCAGGAATGGCGCGAACCTTAGAGTTTTTGTTTTCAGCAGAAAAATATTTTTGTAATTCCATCAGGCTTTCAGGAAAGTCGTTAGGGCCTTCTAAAACGGTGCGCCTTAAAGCTCTTGCAGTTACCTGGTCCGATCCGGGAGCGCGGCCAAGGCCTAAATCGATTCTACCGGGGTACATATATTCCAGCGTGCCAAACTGCTCGGCTATAACGAGTGGTGCATGGTTGGGCAGCATGATTCCACCACTGCCTACCCTGATGGTTGAAGTTTTTCCAGCTATATGGCCTATAAGAACGGAGGTTGCTGAACTTGCTATACTCTCCATGCTATGATGCTCGGCGAGCCAATAGCGGTTGAAGCCCCATTTTTCCACGTGCTGCGCCAGGTCTACACTTTGTTTAAATGTGTCTGCAGGTGTTTTTCCCTCTTTAATAGTTGCTAAATCCAGGACTGATAATGGTATATCGGACAGTTGTTTTTGTTCTTTATTGTCGCTCATTTTATTTTATTAAACAGGAACGTGAGCATAAATTGTTCCTAACTTAAAAACCGGAAGCATTGGCAGTAATCAGGGTAATTGTTCCAATTGTTTTTTATAATCAAAACGCAGGTCTTCGTGCACCTGCTCTATTAATGCGTTTAATTTTTTTAACTGCTGGTCGTATAAGTTAGATAGGGCCTTGTTGGAACGAAAACGAATTCCTGATTCTTTCAGGTTCTTACAGAAATGAATGAGCATTTCGACTTCCGATTCTTTTTCAGCAGTATGTTTACTATATTTCGTTATTGATCTAAGTATCTTGCGCAGCCCTTTTTTAATAATGTACATATTGGTCCTGGGTAAAGTCGAAAAGCTATCGTCGATCTCCTTTTTTATGCTTTCCACGTATCCCTGCTCGTTGTGAGCCTCGAATAATAAGAAGTTTAGAAGCTCTTTGTTTTCTTTTTTAAACCTGGCAAGCTGAAGGCATAATTCTAATACTTTTTTTGGCGGCAGTGTAACCAGCTCTTGTTTTATTTCACTTAGGCTTGCTGCTTTCATTTATGTTTTTTATTCTTTATTGAAGGGCCAAAGGTCGTAGTCTTGCTGTTAAAATTTATACACATTTTCGTGCTTTACAAGACCGGAACTTTTGCTGCTAATTTCGCTAGAACCAGGTTATATAGTAGCTCAAGTGTTATTTATTATCTTAATGGTTATTAATAAAATAACATTAGGGTTGTTGAAAAAATTGTTTAAAAAGTTTTGAAAACTTCGAAAAAGGTATAACTTTGTACTAACTTCGGTAAATATTTATACCATGGCACACGAAAGAAAAAGCAAAGGTGCAAAAGAAATTGATGCATCAAAAGTCAAAAATCTGCATGAAACAGCAGTTTCAAATAAGCCATACGCTGCAGAAGGCGAAGTAGCGAAAATTACTAATGCAATTGCAGAGCCTACTGCAGAATATGCATTAAATATTTGGCAAGATAATAATTTTGTAATTCTGCACGATGCCACCAAAAAGCCCGAAAGCCGAATGACCTCTTTCGAAAAAATCGGGTTAATAAGAGAAGGCATCTCTAAAAAAGATCTCGAACATTTAAAGGAGAAAGCTGATCTCGATTACAACCAGTTGGCAAAAGTACTTTCTGTAGCGAGGGCTACACTTATTAATAAAAAGGGAAAGGAAAAGTTCGACATGGTATTAAGTGAGAAAATTGTGGGAGTAGCTGATATTTATTCTTATGGCTACGAAGTTTTTGAAGATGAGGGTCGATTTAATGAATGGATATTCAGGCCTAACCAGGCTTTAGGTGGTCATTCTCCTTATGATATATTAGATAATCAGTACGGAAGAGAAGAAGTAAGAAATCTTATTGGCCGAATTGATTATGGTGTTTATTCTTAACTTATGATTGTTTACAGGGTAGGAAAAACTAAATATGCCAATGACTTAACCGGGGAAGGGGCACGCTTAAACGGGGGAAGATGGAACCATAAATTGACTCCCTGTGTTTATACTTCTGAAAGCCGCGCACTTTCTGTTTTAGAGTATACCGTTAACGTAAATATTGAAGATATACCAAGGGCTTTAAGCGTAACTACCCTTCAAATACCGGAAGACAATATTATAGAACTGTCAATAGCTGAGCTGCCCGGAGACTGGAGGGACTCCCCCTCGCCGTCTTCTACAAAAGATATGGGAACGGAACTTTTAAAAAAACGTGACTACCTCATCATTAAAGTTCCATCTGCTGTTTTACCTGACGAGTTTAATTATCTTCTAAATCCTTTGCATAAAGAAAGTTCCCGAATTTCTATTATTTCTATTAAGGATTTTGTGTACGATGTAAGGATAAAGATCAAATAATTTTGAAAAGGGCCACTTAATATATAGAAATTCTGCTCCGTCTTGCACTCCCGATAAACGTAATGCTACGCAACGATGAAGCAAGAAGGAACTGCTGCCCGTAACAAAATGTCTTTCTTCTTAAGCTGTTTCAGTTTATCCAATAATACCAGCACCGGTTTTTATAGAATTATCGTTGCGTTGCGATCACTTTACAGGCAAATCAACGGGCAGCGTCAAGCTATTTCTTATCTTCTTTTAGATTAGCCGATCACTTTTTGTTTGTGATTTAATTCCAACGCAAGAAACTTTGCTGTATGGCTCTGTTTCACTTTTATTAGATTTTCAGGTGTTCCTTCAAACAAGATCTTTCCTCCACCATCGCCGCCTTCAGGGCCTAAATCTATAATGTGATCGGCTACTTTTATTACATCGAGATTGTGCTCGATTACCAACACACTGTTTCCCCTGTCGACCAATTTGTTCAATACATCGAGCAGGTGCTGTATGTCCTGGAAATGTAAGCCTGTTGTGGGCTCGTCGAGGATGTAAAACGTTTTACCTGTGTCTTTCTTAGCAAGTTCAGTTGCCAGTTTTACCCGCTGTGCTTCACCACCACTTAAGGTTACTGCTGATTGACCAAGCGTTATATAACCTAAGCCAACATCCTGCAATACTTTGATCTTGCGATAGAGAAAATGTACGTTCTGGAAAAAATCAACTGCTTCGTCAACAGTCATATCCAATACGTCGCTGATTGACTTTCCCTTGTACCGTATTTCCAGCGTTTCGCGATTATAACGCCTGCCGTTACACTTTTCGCACGGCACGTATACGTCGGGTAGAAAGTTCATTTCTATGACCCGCATACCGCCGCCTTCACAAACATCGCATCTTCCACCTCTTACATTAAATGAAAAACGACCTGCAGCATAACCGCGAATTTTCGCCTCAGGAATAGCAGCAAACAGGGTTCTTATTTCTGTGAAAAAGCCACAATACGTAGCAGCATTACTCCTGGGAGTTCTGCCGATCGGGCTTTGATCTATTTCAATTACTTTGTCGATAAACTCCAGCCCGGTAACAGTTTTATACTCCATAGGAATCATCTTACTGTTGAAGGCATGTTTTGACAAAATCGGGTAAAGCGTTTCGGTTATTAATGTGCTTTTGCCGCTTCCGCTTACGCCAGTCACACAAATAAATTTTCCTAACGGGAACTTTACATTAACACCTTTGAGGTTATTCCCCTTAACCCCCTTAAGCTCCAGCACCTTGCCGTTTCCAACGCGTCTTTCTTTGGGCACTTCAATACTTTTTTCGCCACTCAGATAAGCTGAGGTTGGCGAACCTGATGACAATACAAATGCAGGTGTTCCCTCAGCCACTACCTGGCCACCATGTTTACCCGCTTTAGGACCAATGTCGATTAAATGGTCGGAAGCAAGCATAATATCTTTATCGTGCTCCACAACCAGAACGCTGTTACCTATATCGCGAAGGTTTTTTAAGGCAACAATTAGTTGCTGGTTATCTCTCTGGTGTAAACCAATACTTGGCTCGTCTAAAATGTAAGTGATGCCTTGCAGTTGCGAACCAATCTGGGTTGCCAACCTTATGCGCTGACTTTCGCCTCCGCTTAAACTTTTGGAGGAGCGATTTAAAGTAAGATAGGTTAGACCTACATCTAACAAAAAGCTTAATCGCTCTCTTATTTCTTTGAGAATATCTTTTGCTATCGTATTCTGTTTCTTGCTCAACCTTTTTTCAATATCATTGAACCAAACAAACAATTTATCTAAATCCTGGCGGCTCAGTTCAGCGATGTTTTTTTCGTCAACCTTGAACCAGAGACTTTCTTTTTTTAGTCTCGCTCCCTCGCAGGCCGGGCAGCTTTTAAGGATCATAAACTTTTCTACCCATTCTCTCAGTGATTCACTACCGCTACCAGAAAACCAGCGCTTAAGCATATTAATGATGCCTTCGTACTCGGTGGTATACATATCTCCCGGCAGTGCTTCATAATCTCCTGAAATTTCTACATCGGCAGTTGCATCTTCTTTACCGTAAAGAATGATGTTCATTGCTTTTTCCGGCAAGTCTTTCACGGGTTTATCAACGCTAAACTTGTGTTTCTTTCCTAATTGAACAATTTGCTTGTAAATGTAGGCTTCGCGTTCTTCGCCTAACGGAGCAATGGCGCCTTCTTTAATACTCTTACCTGGGTCAGGAATAACAGCTTCCATATTTACCTGGTAAACGCTTCCCAATCCTTTACAGGATGGGCAGGCACCATAAGGCGAATTAAAAGAAAAAGCATTTGGAGAAGGCTCTTCATAACTTAACCCGGTGTCTTCGCACATTAACTGCTTACTATATTGTACAACTTCGTTATTGTCGTTAATGAGAAGGAACATAAGCTCTTTGCCAACCTGCAACGTCTTTTGAACACTCTGGCTTAACCTTACTTTCATATCATCTGTCGCCTGTAGCCGGTCGATGACCAATTCGATGTCGTGAATTTTGTACCGGTCAACCTGCATTTTTTCTTTGAGATCCTTGACTTCCCCGTCGATCCTGACTTTTAAAAAGCCTTTCTTTCTAACGTCCTCAAAAAGTTCGCGGTAGTGCCCTTTGCGGCCACGAATAAGCGGGGCAAGCAGCGTAATTTTCTTATCCTTGAATTTTGAAAAGATATTTTCCACAATTTCCTCTTCGCTCCACTTCACCATTTTCTTACCCGTGTTGTAGCTGTAGGCCTCCCCAATTCTTGCATATAGCAGCCGCAGAAAATCATATACTTCTGTAATGGTACCAACAGTTGAACGCGGATTTTTATTAGTGGTTTTTTGTTCAATAGAAATTACAGGACTAAGACCTGTGATCTTGTCAACGTCGGGCCTTTCCATGTCGCCGATGAATTGCCTGGCGTAAGCGCTAAAGCTTTCCATGTAACGCCTTTGTCCTTCGTTGTAAATGGTATCGAATGCCAGGGAAGATTTACCGCTTCCACTAACGCCGGTGATAACTACCAGCTTATTCTTGGGGATCGAAATGTCGATATTTTTCAGGTTGTGCACCCTCGCACCAAAAACCTGTATTTGCTCCTCTATCTCAGTGTCAGTTGTAGTAAAAGTAGTCCTTTCCATAAAGGGTAAAGATACCAACAGCTAATGATGAATAATGGTAATCTTCCTTTAAAATAGCTGCACAAGACAATTCAATCTCGGGTAATCCTTGCAGACTACATTCCCGAATTCATATTGAATGCAATTTACTCAAGAGTGTTTTTTTGGTAGCCGGCTTTAGCTCTTTGTTCATCATCGTTGTGTCACTCTCTTGTGCTGCCGCATATTCTATTCGGCCTTCTTAAGCAAGAAACATTCATTGGATATTTTAAAATTTTAGATAAGAGCCGATTTTATAAGTATACGGCAGGTCGGCTTTTATCCTTCAATTATTTTTAATAAGTTTACAGGAAGGCTTTCGCATACTACACCTTAAACATTCAGTATTAATTTATTATAATAATAAAAAAGTGAAATGAAAAAGTTTATTGTAACCTGTAGTCCTCCTGATGGAGGCGAGACAAATTTCCTGGTTGAAGTGGAAAGCAGGAGTTTAGCGAAAGACGTGGTTGATGAATACATCAACCAGCACGAGGAATTTGAATTAGGATTATCAGGGGAATATATTTTAACCTGCGACCGCTATAAAGAGGGCGCTTTAGTAGATATTGATTTAACGGTTCAAGACAAGGAAATTATTTGATTTCAAAGCAACTTAACTAAAACAAGTAATTTCTTCAATTGCTTACCGAATTATTTGTGGCCTCGCCAGGAATCGAACCTGGATCTGGAGCTTCGGAAACTCTTATACTATCCATTGTACTACAAGGCCTGTGAACGGCTGCAAAAGTAATAGTTACTTACCAAATCCATGAATATTAGTTCCAAATATCTTTACAGCTATTGCTAATAATATTACTCCAAAGAATTTTCTTACTGCTATAAGACCCGCTTCACCAAGGGCTTTTTCTAAAAAACGTAGCGATTTCAATACGATGTAAACCAAAACCAGGTTTACCAAAATACCTAATAAAATATTTATTTCTGCAAAATTTGCCTTTAACGACATTACTGTTGTCAACGTACCCGAGCCAGCAATAATGGGAAATGCTACAGGCACAACTGTTCCTGCACGGGCATCTTTTTCGCTTTTAAATATTTCATGACCCAATACCATTTCCAACCCTAACAGAAAAATAACTATAGACCCTCCTACTGCAAAAGAGCTGACGGTTACTCCCAGCAACTTCAAGAAAGGTTCACCAACAAACAAAAAGCCGATCATGAATAAACCCGATATTATGGTTGCTCTAAACTCCCTAATTCCACCCATTTTAGCATTCAGTGAAATTAATAATGGAATCGAGCCAATGGCATCAATTACCGCAAAAAGCGTAAAACTTACGGTTAGGAAATGCTGAAGATTAAATTTCATGAGAAGGATTTCATGCAAAAATAGCGGGCTTCTCTTAAGCGATTTTTTAAATGTTATTTTTTATCATCTGTAAAATATTTTCTTCAATAAGAAGACACTCTTTGCATAAGCATCCACAGTATTTATTTCTGATCAGTTCTTTTGTTGCTACTGATAAATTTACCTCCATGCACTGGCACAGCTCTATATTTCGTGCGCTGCATTCGAAAAGCTTGTTGCAAGCCGGGCAAGTTATTATTTCGGGCTTGGTCATAAAGTGAGGGGCTGGTAAGTGTGAGTTGCGCGTTGTGAGTTCCCGGGCTTCAGTAGGGAGTTGCGTGTAGTAAGTGTCAATACATTGTCTTGAAAAGGTGATAGCCTCTCCCTGTTTTGACAGTGGGAACAACAAACCGTTTTTATTGTTGCCATAAAAAGAAACAGTAAAAGTGAGTGACACAACCGGAGTAGCATTAAAAACGATAGCTGGTCACCAAAAACAAACAACAGCAATTGATATAGAAAAGGCGAAAGTTTTCTTGCCGACACTGTTATTTTATATTCAATTGGTCTAAAAGACTACTTGCAGCAGTGTCGCCGGCCAGGGCGGCTTCCATCAATAATTGCGAACCAAAGGATAAGTTTTTGGCAAAATTACAGCGGTCATAATAATTGGCTTGCTGTAAAACTGCTTTATTATCAGCATATGAATATAAAAAGCCTAAGGTTCGTTTTGCAGGAGTAAAACCCTTATCACTTGCCTTTTTCAGAAGATCGAAAGCTTCTATGCAAGTTAGATTGTCATTTTTATTCTGGAGCGACAGCCGCGCATACTGGTACTGTGCTTCCGGCACTTCCTGGTTGGCTAAAATGTTATAAATGATCAATGCTTCTACAGTTTTCCCGGTAGCTAAAAATTGCTTAGCATTCTGCAATTGGTTGGTTATTTCTTTTGGCTGCGATGCAGAAACCGCAGGTGTACGATTGTATTTTTGCCATTCCTGGATTGTCATTAAATCCTGTTTGCGTAGCCATCCTTTTGATGTTTGATTTTTTTCATTTGTAATTTCTGTATATACAAAACCATTTTTATCGTCATACACTTTAATGGTTTCGTTATTAAGAACAGCAAATGCATTTCTCCTTGTGCCCGCATCAGCTTCGTTGTGAAAATAAGCCCGGGAAGCGATCACTTTATATTCAGCAATCACTTCTTTCGCCGAAGAGGTGGATGCGCCACTATATTTTGCAAGTGCAATGACAATTGCGGCCAGTAAAATAAAGGAAATAAGTGCAAGCAGGATTTTTTTGGGAAAGCTACGCTTTAGATTATCACTTTTAACCGCCGTAGCATCATGTGCAGGAAAAACTGATTTTTGAGAGCCCGCATGGGTGATCCTGGCAGGCTTCTCGTATTTTAATAACTGCTGCTGCAGGTATTCTTTATCCTGGATAAGCTTTTTATTTTCCTGTTCCAGCAGGCTAATTCTTATATCGGTTAATTCGTTACTGTTAGAAGTACGAATGCTATTGTGCCAGATAAAATCATGTAATTCCATACCATTGGAAAAACGGTCTTCGGGCTTTTTCTGGAGGCATTTATAGATCATCGTGGTTAACCAGTCGGGGACCTGCATTTCGCGCTCTTTTTTTTCGCCGGTCCACGTTTGCGGTAAAGCGTTCGCTCTCAGTGGCAGAACATCGGGAGGAGGAGTTTCGAGGTGAGCAACTACAACAGTATTTCTTGCAGATTCTCCTTTGTCTTTTAATGGGAAAGGAACGGTTCCGGCGAGCAACTCGAACAATACAACGCCAAAACTATAAATATCTGTTTGAAAAAGCATCTGGCCTTCACTTTGTTCGGGGGCCATAAATTCTATAGCTCCGGCCAAACGTAAACTCGTTCGTCTTTGTTCGTCAGACATTACTGCCAGGCCGAAATCGAGCAAAACATAGTTAGCTGTGTTAACATTGTACTTAACATTGTTACTTTTAATATCACCATGCCGCACATCTATTTTATGGCAATGCGCTAATGCATACGACAATTGATCGGCAACTTTTAAAACTTCCTTAATTGAAAAAACAGGATCGTGTGGCGGTTTTAATAATTCTTCCAGGTCAGGCCCTTCAATATATTCCATTTCAATAAACGGAAAATTGCCTGAATCGGTAATACCGGAACTAAGGATCTTAACAACATTAGCGTTGGGAGTCTCGTTTACCTTTTTAAGCTTTTGAACCTCGTTCTGGAAAGCAATAAAATTTTTATCGTCGGCACTTTCGCTATAGATAGGAGTAGGTAAAATTTTTATAGCTGTAATTATTTCACCAAACCGGCGTCCTTTATAGACTGAGCCCTGTCCGCCGGTTTTCATTGCTCCCATATTTTCCAATCCTTCCGTTATTGTAAAAACCTTTGCCATCTATTGTATTCTTTGCTACTTGTTGTAGAAACTGACGTTAAGTAAAGGAAAAATGAGGTAACTGTAGTGTGCAGGAGCAATGAGCTAGTCATTTATTTGCTGCAGGTCTTTTTTTCGGAGCCATCCAGACGTTTTAACGACTTCATTCGAAAATACTACATATATAAAATCTTCTTTTTCATCCAATGCCGTTACTATGGCAGTATTTGAAGGAATAATAAAGGCACCGCGCTTGGTGCTTTCATTCGGCTCATTGTAAAAATATGCTCTTGATGTAACCATGTATTGAGTTTGCCCATTTGCCGGCTTTTTTTCGGTTGTTTCCTCTGCTTTCTGTTGCTCGCCGTTCTGAAGAGCAGGATCGGTATTTTCATCTGCTGCAGGCTCTACTTTTTTAGCCAGATTATTTATCGAGTCTTTTGTTTTATTAACTGTCGCTATCGGCTTTGGTATCTTTAAAGTAGTATCCTCTTTCTTTACTGTAATTGTTGTTTCAGCCACAGCTTTTACTTCTGGCGTTAACGTTGTGTTACTTGTATCAGATATAGTGTCTGTAATTTGCTGATCGTCAGGTCGGCCAATCTTCAATAAAGAATAACCCGAATAAGCGGCCAGGCCAAGAGTTATAAGGAGTAAAGCAATAAATGCCGTTTTTGAAACTCCTTTTTTACTTTGCCCGGCAGAATAAGCTAATGTTTGTTCTTTAATTAGCTGCACCTCATTTTCTTTATTTGCGAGGGTAGCCCGTAGCAAGCTTAGCTCTTTTTCTCGTTCAGTTACCTGCTGGCTGTATGTCAATAATTGCTGTTGTAACTGCTCTCTTTCCTTACTAATTCTTGCGGAGTCAATCGACAGCACTCCGTAGTTAGCCTTTTCACCTGTTTGATGAGAGTGGGTACTGTTGTGAAGAATATACTCGTGCAGCTCTACTCCGTTAATGAACCTGTTCTCCGGATTTTTCTGAAGACACTTGTAAATCATTTTTACCAGCCATTCAGGTAATTGCATTTCCCGTTCTCTTTTTTCCTTCGACCACGTTTTTGGTAACATTTCCTGGCGTAAGAACATCACATCGGGAGGAGGAGTCTCCATGTGGGCTAACCTGACAGTATTTCGTGCGGTTTCTCCTTTATCACTCAAAGGGAAAGGCACTCTTCCGGCGAGCAATTCAAAAATTATTATACCAAAACTATAAACGTCGGTCTGGAAAAGCATTTGCCCTTCATTCTGTTCGGGCGCCATAAATTCAACAGCTCCTGCTTTCCTTAAACTGGTTCGTCTTTGTTCGTCGGACATGATTGCAAGGCCAAAATCCAACAATATATAATTACCGGTGTTTAAATTAAATTTTACATTATTGCTTTTGATATCTCCATGCCTTACGTCCTGTTTATGGCAATGCGCCAAAGCATTCGCTAATTGTTCGGCAACTTTAATGACTTCTTTGACAGTGAAAATTGGATCGTGCGGTGGTTTTAATAGTTCTTCCAGGTCGGGGCCTTCAATATATTCCATTTCGATAAATGGAAAATTTCCTGTTTCAGATAGTCCTGAGCTTAGAATCTTTACGACGTTTGGATTAGGTTCCTCATTTACCTTTTTTAGCTTTTGAACCTCGTTTTGAAAATCCCTGAAATTTTTATCGTCTTCGCTCTCAGAATAAATAGGAGTTGGTAGTAGTTTAATAGCAGTAATAATTTCACCGATCCGTCTTCCCTTATACACCGAACCCTGGCCACCCGTTTTCATGGCGCCCATATTCTCCAAACCCGGTGTTATTGTAAAAACCTTTGCCATCTATTGGATTATTTTACTGCAATTAAGTAAACTTAACAGATTTAATTTTACGATGTTACTATTTTAAAAAATTATAAACATGACATTAATCTCGCGGCTTAAAATTAACTTCCTTTTTAATTAATCGGCGGGCTTCAAATCTTTTTTTCGTAGCCAGCCTCTCGACGTCTGCCCCTGCTCGTTAGTGTATACTATATAAATAAACCCATTCATCTCGTCTGTTGGAGTAAGTACAGCATTATTCCAGTGGGTAATAAAAGCCTTTCGGTGCGTGGTATCGGCCGGGGAATTGTAAAAGTAAGCTTTAGAAACCACTTTGTATTTGCCCGACAAGTTCCTTGCTCTTGCCGGTTCTTGTACCCGCGGATTTTTAATAGGAATATTACCGGCCTTTATATTTCTATTAAGACTGTCAGTATTATTTTTCTTCTTTAGCAATTCCGGTTTCTTCTTTTGACTATTCTTGTCCATTTCAGGCGCAGGAACTTCCGAAGAGTCTGGTTGTGCCATAGTTAAATTAACAGGCTGAGATACCGGAGAGTTGTTCTTAACATACGAATATGCTGCCAAAGCAGCTAAACCGACCGATAAAAAAAGCAATATAAAAAACGACGTTCTTGAAACTCCATTTTGCGTTGCTAAGGCATCTTCCCCGGCCGTCTTACTACTTACTTCCTGCGCCTCGCTGTCTTTAACGCTGATTAACTCGTTGACTGCAGAAATTTCTTTCTCGGTTTCACGTAATTGTTGCTGGTATTGTACCAATTGTTGCTTTAATGTTGCTTCCTGAGCATTAGCGCCGGTAATAATCTGTATTTGTCCATCAGCACTTTTGAAAGTAAAATGAGAACTTTTATAAATAAGGTATTCCTGCAAATCGATCCCGGTTTTAAAGCGGTTTTCCGGCTTTTTTTCCAGGCATTTATACACCATATCCAACAACCATTGAGGTACGTGCATTTCCCGCTCTTTCTTTTCTGCAGACCATTGTGCCGGCAACATTTCCTTACGCAGCAATAGGATATCCGGTGGTGGCGTTTCCATATGTGCCAACCTGACTGTATTGCGTGAGGTTTCACCTTTATCGTTTAAAGGAAACGGCACCCGCCCCGCAAGCAACTCAAATAAAATAACACCGAAGCTATAAACATCTGTCTCAAACAGCATTTGCCCTTCGTTCTGCTCGGGCGCCATAAATTCAACTGCACCTGCCCGCCTTAAGCTGGTTCTTCTTTGCTCGTCAGACATTACGGCAAGGCCAAAATCTAATAAAACATAATTACCGGAATGAATATTAAATTTTACGTTATTGCTTTTAATATCACCGTGACGAACGTTCTTCCTGTGGCAGTGGGCTAAAGCATTAGATAAATGGTCGGCTACTTTAATAACTTCTTTTATGGTAAAAACAGGTTCATGTGGTGGCTTTAGTAATTCTTCCAATTCAGGACCTTCAATATATTCCATTTCTATATAAGGGAAATTGCCCGTGTCGGACAAGCCCGAACTTAAGATTCTTACTACATTCGGATTATGCTCCTCATTTACTTTTTTAAGTTTCTGAACTTCATTTTGAAAATCCCTGAAATTCCTGTCGTCTGTACTTTCATTAAAAATAGGAGTGGGCAGTAATTTTACTGCAGTAATAATTTCCCCAATACGTTGTCCTTTATAAACTGACCCCTGGCCACCTGTTTTCATTGCGCCCATATTTATCAATCCAGGTGTTATTGTAAAAACCTTTGCCATTTTTATATAATTATTGCAGGAAAATTTACTTTAATAAAAAACCAGTCCAACGATCCTCCACGTTAGTAATACTAACTTTCGACAGCCTCATTTCTAAATTCCAATAATGCTGATTCGCCTAAAATAACCTGGTCACCTTCCTGTAAACGATGCCCGATTTGCGTTGTCTGTAATTTTATCGGGGTTCCGCCTTCTGTTCTCACTTTCATTTTATTATGAGGAGGTATTCCACCTTCATCCGCATAAATATAAAACGCACCCGCTTCAAGGTCCCATTCAATGTGCGCATGTTGTCTGCTTACCGACCTGTTACTTTCGTGTTTGCTCGAACTTGGAAAAGCAATCAGATTTTCACGATAAAATCCATCAGCCGTTTGTGCCTTTCTTTCGCGGCCGATATTTATTTTTCCGGATGTCGATGAAATGGTGTAGACTTCTTTTTCGGCCTCACCGTGCAGAACCCGAATGACTGCAGTAGCATTAGCATGTACTTTCGGTTTCTTCTTAGTGGAAATAAACAATGCTGCATCTACATCTGGTGCTTTAATTGCTTCCGGCGGTGCTTCATCAATAAATTCTGTTTCAAGAGTCCATGTTTCAGGAAGCGCAATAGCGTAGTCGTCGGCAATTTTTTGTACCTCTTCCTCCTTAAAACGGTCTTCCTCTTCACTGTAAATAGCGGCTTCGTATAAGTGCTTTTCCTCCTCGCTACACGTCAGGTACAGGCACAACCCTTTTATGTTACTTCCTTCACCGCCCTCTGCTTTCTGCAGTTGGTCTTTAATAAACTGAATTAGGGCGCTGCGTATCCCTTTGATATCCTTTGGACGATCTCCAAATTTTAAAAAATCAAACATTTTTGGTTAAGCGTTTATTGGTACTTTTTATCGATATTATATTTTCTGCCATCGTGTAAAGCTGTCAGCCGCTCCCTCTGGTAGAACAACAAGTCTGGCAGCAAGAGTTTTCAAACTAATGAGAACTTTAAATATCAAAACTTGTTTTTCTTCATCCACCACTATTCAAAAAATAGTCCATTTTTTTGGAGCGAACAGTTCACCATCCATGAACTTTTCTTGCGACGCTCCGTTTTACTCCTCTGCCAATGGCAGCTGTTATTACCCTAGTTAAAGACGTCCGCCATCACACAGCGTTTAAGGTCATTTCCTGTTTTTTAAAATAAACCTTAAAGCTTTATAGTAATTACCAGAGGAAGTTATTGAGCGGTATCATCATCTGGTTTTTCAGCTATTGGGTCTTCAACCGGTTTATTTACTACTTTATTTGCCGGTTTTGTTTTCGTGACTGCAGGCTGTTTTACAACTCCTGAATCGCTGTTTTGACCTGTTTGATTTTGCTCTAAGGCGGGGCTCATAGCAGGTGCAGGATTTTTAACGCCCGGTCCTTCAAAGCTTTTTATGTAACCCCTGCTTTTTAACAAGGGAATTACATATGCACCGGCCAGCCTCACTGCCTCGCTCGAACCCTTTGCTGCCTCTAACCTTACGCACGTTACGATATGGCCCTGCCCATTTGCCTTAGGCGCAAAGAATACGTACCATCCGTCGTTGATTCTTTCGCTCTTCCAAATTCTTTCGGGAGTACCGGTTTTACCGGCAACAGTTAATCCCAGCCTTTCCGCTTTTCCCGCGCTTTGTTTCATCATGTAATCCTTCATGTGTTCAGCAAATTGCGGGCTTTTTGCCAGCGGCACGCCTTGTTTTAATGCAGTAGGTTTCCCGTTTACATTCAAAACATACCTGTTCGCCATTAGTATTCCATTATTGGCGATGCCGGCGGCAACTCTTGCTACTGCTGCAGGCGTAGCGTTTAGTTCACCCTGCCCCCACGACATACCCGAAATTCCTTTGCCTCGTGTTCGTTTAATGTTGTTCGGGTTATAGGATCTGATACTTCTGAATTCTGTTTTACGCCATAACTGCCTCCATCGTTCGTGCTGGTCGTTATTATTTTGTTCACTTTCGTAGTAGTAACCACCTACTCCATGAAGGAACATCCCGGTTTTTAAATACAGGTTTCCCATTTCCTCCTCTAACCTTTCCTGGTTGGCAAGCCTGATAAAGAACGAGTTGTTTGATTTCACAATAGCTCTTTCAATAGAAATATTACCTGCTTCATCTGGTTCTGCACTTTTTACCCTTATCAGGTCTTGTGGATAAACTCTAATTGTTTTTGTTGCTGCAGCTTCGCCTAGTTTGTTGAAAGCTGCCAATGCGGTTACCAGTTTTGCCGTTGATCCCGGTTGGGTAGCGTGTGTAAACCCAATATCGCTGTTCACATTCCAGCCCGGAAGGCGGTTTAGTTCCCTTTCGCTTAACGTGAGCATATCCCAATCATTAATACTCGGTAGAGGATATGAAGCCGAAGCGAGGACATCGCCTGTATTATCTTCCATGATAACTACCGAAACCCGCTTGATCTTTACGCTATCATCGGTTGCCAATGCTTTGTTGAGGTTGGTTTGTAATGCCGCATCCATTGTTAATGTTACGTCCCGGTTTCTTTGTTTGAAAGCCTGTACTTCCTGGCTGTTTATTCCAGCCAGCAACAAACCTGCAAGTGCGCTATAATCTCTTTTACTAACCGTCATTTCCGTTGAGGTTTGAGGCAAAAACCGGTCTTCTTTAAACCTGTGAGCGCTTACAGTAAACTTGGAAGTTGGTGTTGGAAATCCGCGAAGTTCTGACGCATGCTCATACTCGCCAAAGTAACCGTTCGTCGATCCGTTAAAAACTCCTGTATTCGCATCTCCTGTCCAAAAGAACATTTGTTCTCCATAAGGGTAGTAGCGGTCTAAACGTTTGTATGCAAGGCCTTCCAAATTTTCCCTTGGTATTCCTAATGCCAGTAAGGTATCCTGCTGGTTTTTTATTTGTTCAGGATGACTTGTTGCCAGTATTCTTCCTTTCCTGTCTAATAAATTTCCTGCCTGCAGCCTGTTCATCAGAATATTAATCCGGGGATTATAACTGAACATTCTTGCGCCGCTTCTGTCGGCAACCAAAGCCGGTTCAACTACCCATTTTTTGTTATCGAACAGGTATCTTGAAACATTTACCCCTAATAATACAATACCCACACATGCTGCTACCAGAGCAGGCAATAAGTTCCTGTCCTGTTGCCGGGTGATAAATTTCATTTGTGCCACTGTTCCCTGGAGATGTGAGGCCGATAATAAAAAGCCTGCTGCAAGCATGTTACAAAGCAGGGATGATCCGCCGTAACTCATAAACGGCAATGCAACTCCCGACAGCGGCAGTGCTCCCGTTGAACCTCCCGCTATCAAAAGAAATTGGATAAAAGTACTGACGCCTATTCCGGAACATAAGTAAAACAAAAATGGGGTTCCTGTTTGCCGGCCAATATTAAACGAGCGATGCAGGTAGATTAAAAAGAGGATGAAAATGCAAATGATGCCAGTCCATCCAAATTCTTCGCCCATAGATGGCAGTATCATATCTGTGTGTGCTTCCGGGATAGTCTTAGCAAAACCTTCGCCTGCACCCTGGCCTGTAACGCCTCCACTCGACATAGCCCAAATACCATTGGCGACCTGGTCACCACCAAAAACCTCGTTGTTCCAGGCATCCTGCCAGATTGCTTTTCTATCGGTCAATCTTTGTACCGGGCCGGGAATTAATCTATCCAGGTAGGGAATTTGGTCGAGTAATAAAAAGCCGGCTATAAGTACCAAAGCCATGACTGCCGACTCACTAAGTTGCTTTCTTTTGATGATCATGTACAATAAGAGGCCTGCTACAGTTATCGCGGTACCTATCAATACATTTTTAAATACCCAGATCGAGAGTACATATAAAACAATTGCTGCAACCATTTGCGCAAAATCTCCCCTTGAAAAGGAGAACAGGATGATAAAGGTGAAGCAACAAACCATCGCCGGCCCCAGGTCGCCCAGTATCAGGAAAAGAAGAATAGTGCCAACGATGGCAAATAAGGCAAAGAAGAAAAACGAAAACCGTTTACTGAACGACGAATATTCTGAAATGAATTTTTCGTTGGTGGCAAAAAAGCCGGCAAGAAAAATAATAACGAGATATTTCACGATTTCACTTGGCTGAAAACCCAGCAGGTTCACCTTAACCCCGCTGCCTTCAGGGCCAGTCCCGAAGACAACAGTGAGTGCCAATAAACCCATAGCGATTAAAGCCCATGGCCAGCCATTGGCGGCTTTACGAACATTCTTGAAAATAAATAAACGGTAGATGTAAGAATCGGTCGTAAATTTTCTGAGATTAAATAACATCATGAAAATAATTCCGAAAACACCGGCACCAAAATAAGTTAAGGTACTTTTTGAAAGAAAACGGTCTCTTAAAGGATCCTGTAAACTGAACAAAGTAATAAACGACAATCCTATAAGAACCATCAGAACCGGCAAAATGAGCTGATCGGCGTCAGGAAAGCGAATGGTTAACAATAGGTGAAGCAGCCAGAACCCGGCAATGAAACACGCAGCAATGATCCAAAACCATTTTGTTGCCTCCTGGGGCGTTCTTACAATCAGTGCTTTTTCTTTTTTCAGGTTATTGAAATCGCGGGTTGAAAAAAGCTTAATTGTGTTAGGTAACTGGTGAAATGTAAAAGCAGCGTCCTCTTCTAAATTTGCAACACCCTGCGAACGGCCGAACTCAAACCCAGGTTGTAACGGCAGAACAGCAAAAGCGTGGTTGCCGGGCAAGCCGTTAAAGGTATATTTTCCAGCCTGGTCTGTTCTTGCATAAGCAGTAAGTGATTGAAGCTGGCGTTGATTTAATGAGTCGATTACATAAATTCTTCTTACGCCTTTTGAATTTACCGTAACTCTTTGCTCAACATCACCAACTGTTTCGCTATATAAACTGTCTCCTGGTAAGATCATTTGCAACCGTACCAGTACACCTGCAGCTGGTATTTCGTCGGCCCTTAAAACTGAACCGGTTATAGCCCGGCTTCCCATCCCTAAGTCGTTGACTGCCGCAACCTGCATCGGCTTCCTGCTTTCCTGGTCGAAAAGTAAAGTGTCGTCATCGGAAAATCCAATTAAAGATTTTTCCACCTCGACCCTTCTTCTGAACGCTTCACCTCCCTTACGGTAGGCATCACCCGTATTTACATTGTATTTGCTCTTATTCAGTTCTCCAATGTTGTCTATTACCAGTGCGTCAGCCTGTCTTCCTTTGGCTACTATTGTACTTATTAAGTCAATATCTCTTTGATCTTCAAGGTAAAATCCCTTCTGGAGTAAAACTTTAATGCGTTCGCCGGGTTTACTATCGTTTAAATTCATAATAGTACCATCCCTAAGGCGTTTTGGTACCTCTGCAAAATCTTTTTGAAGAACCGTAAACATCTTATAAAACAGTAGACCCATCACCACGGTGATCAGCAATAAAAAAATGCGTTCCAACCACCTTGAACTAACCCTATTTGTATTCGAAGCCATTCTTACAAGCTGTTTTTAATATTAGAAAAAGAAAGCCAAATTCTAAAAGCGGCCACATGATGCAAAAGCGGATTTGCTCATTTTTTTGGTGCCGTAAAAGTGTGCGACGCAACGATGCTCAATTGAAATACGAACACCGGGCTCACAAAAAACAGGCAAACATGTGGTTGGTTTCATAAAATAAAAGCCGCGATACATACGCACTACAACAGCTTTACCGGTCAGTAATTGTTTTGGGAAAAATCTGAATTGTAAAAAATCGTGTCAGCAAACCTGCCATTTACAATGGGCCTTTCCGGGAAAACGAAATTGTACTGGACCGGAATGCGGCAATTTTTGAACTTTACATTTTTTAGATGTAAGCCCGGATTTTTAACAAGAACACCAATATCGAAATTCTCAAGCGTAAGGCTGTCGAGCAAAAGATATTTACAGGAGGATGACACGGTAAGAGCCGGCCCTTTGTAGGTTGTATCACTTACCAGCGTTACGCCATTGCCAATAATGTGCAGCGAATCTTTATTAACATAAATAGAATCGGTGATAATAATTGGCGGTGCATCGGCCTGGTTTAGCACGAATACTTCGCTGGTTTTGGTGCCATTGATGCTATCGAGAAATAATTGCTCCTGTGCGTTCCGTTTTTTCTGGGGAACGACGGTATTTTTTACCTGGTCTTCGTGCACTTTCTTATTATAGTAGCCCTGGTACAAAACCCATAAAAAAGCACCCAACAAAAGAATGCACAGGAAAAAGAGAAAAGGAATAATGCTTCTTCTTTTTTTAGTTTTGACTGCCGTTATTTCCGGTTCACTCTTTTTAACCTCGCTTACCGCTTCCTCACTTTTTAGACTGTCATTTTTTTTTACTGAGATAGCCGGTTTTGTTGCTGTCTGCTTTAAGGGCGATTTATTATTTTCAACTATCACGGCGGTAATATTATCTTTTCCACCAGCGTCGTTTGCAGCATTGATCAGCAATTTTCCTTTGGCAGCTAAACTTTTGTCAGTGTTTAAAATAGCGGTTATGGCGCTGTTGCTGATCATGTCGCTCAAGCCATCGCTGCATAAAAGAATGGTATCGCCAGGCAAAAAAGGAGATTCTCCGGTTTCAATATAATCAGGCGTTCTTATTTGAGAATCGAAGCCAAGGGCTTTATTAATTTCATTACGTTTGGGATGACGCATCGCAGCTTCTTCTGATAGCCGGCCGCTGTCTTCCAGGAAGCCGACAAAGGAATGATCGCGGGTTACTTTAACCAACGATTTATCACGTAACAAGTACAAACGGGTATCACCAACATGCACATAATAAAATTTATTGTTGGCAATGTCGGCTAAAGCCAGCGTAAGTACGCACGCCATTTGTTCGTTCCCTTTGGAGACCTGTTTCTCAGCATAAATAGCTTCGTTTGCTGCGGCAATGGCTTCCTTCATTTGCAAAATCAGGTCAGCTGATGAAGATTTTAAATGATCGAGGATAGCATCATGAGCAAGACGGGCTGCTACTTCGCCACCTTCGTACCCGCCCACACCATCTATTACACAGGCAGCTATATACTGATCGTTCAAGACCTTTCGCGCAATGAAGGTGTCTTCATTATTGCTGCGCATTTTACCAGTATCAGTTATTCCAAAATAATTTTCAGCCATTGTGGTTGTGTGTATTTTTTATATCCCAAAAATTTGCTACCAGCAGCAGAACGCAAATAACCAGCAGAGCTATTGATAAGGCCGCATTCATATAGGTTACGATTTAAAAATGTTTATACCTACTATCCCGTTAAGCACCATTCGCGAATTGACCGGTAGCTCTATCCAGGTTGGAATATTCTTGTCGCTAAGAGAAACTTCCATTTCGTTCAATATTGTTTTTTCTCCAAACGAGGCCACGTAGAATTTTCCATCGGTTTTGTTGAACTTGACCTGTAAATGAGGAGTGTTTACCCAGTCGGAAGGAATTTTAAAAATATTTGAGGCTTCCCGTTCATCCTCTTTGCCAGTTACAATAATTTCATTTTCCTTCATCAGGAACTCTATTTTTTTTCCGGCAAATTCCTTGTCGGGAATAATGGTTTCAAAACGGGCAAGAGTACTATTTTCACCATTACCTATTTTGCCTTCTTCAAGTAACAGGTCCTCGTGGTACGGCACTTCATAATATCCTTCGCTATAAAAGGTAAAACCCTTTAAGATATCGTCATTAATATCGAAAGTTTCGGCAATACCTGTTTGCCTCGGTATAAAAGTTACCCTCAGGTTTTCTTCTTTTTGAATACTGCTTCCCGGCAGTAGTTTGCCTATAAAGCTTTTGTCGCCCCGCTTATAATCGGGATGAGAGACAAAACGAAAAACCCATTTATTGCTTGACGGCTCTACCGTTTTCCCCGAGAGCCTGTAGGTTTTCAATGTGTCGTAAAATTGCTTTACCGACTCTTGTATGATCAAACCAAAAATTCCTCTCTTATTATCCATGAACTCATTGTAATCTTCAGGATTGAAGCAGACAATAAATTCATGAAAAAACACCACCCGGTTTGCAAAAGACAAGCTGGCGATCGATTCGTCAAACTTCTGAACAATGTATTTATATACATCATCGGGCGTAAGTGTTAATACCTGTTGTGTTGTTTCGACGGCTTCTTTTTTCAGAAACCAATCGTGCAAGCCCATCCGTTGCCAAAAAGATTTTTTAGATTTCATTTATATTATCTTAATAAATTATGTTACGGTGAAGCAAAATAAAAAGTAAACTTTACCCGAAACAGAATCGGATCACTTATTTTTTTTTCCAAAAATCCTGTCAAATAGTTTCTTTATTCCCTTTTTCGGTTTGGCATCACCCCGTTTTCCGGCTGCTGTCCTCGACGCCTGCGACTCTTTTCTTTCAGTAACAGACATGTTATTTAAAGAACTTGTATCGCCACTACTGATGTTATATAAAATTCCTCCATAGGCCTTCCGGTGATCTTCATTGCTATTATATACCTGGTTATCGGTATTTTCTAGTACCACTCTTTCCCCTAACGTTCCCGGTTCTCGTCCCGTGGGATTTTCAACACTCTTCCATGTTTTTCCGCCATCTAAAGAGTAAAGAAAGTTTTTTTTCCCCAGATCGTAATACACGTTTTTTTGAGGATAATAATAAAACCTGTTGCTGATGGTTTCGCTGTTGCCTTTACAAGACACAAAAAAGAGTCCTACGCTCACAATCATAACTATGAACAATAAAACTCGTTTCATTAACAGTTGTTTTGCCTATACTATTCAAAGACCGTTCCAGTAGGATTTGATTTTCAACACATAACGATATTGCAAAATGTCTTTGAAATCATGTTTCTGATTGGTAGCCAGCAGACTCAATATAAAGAGACATAGTTGCGACGCTCCGTTTAACGGCTTGTTATTGACCAAACTTTGTCAGCTATGTTTAAATATCAATTAAATTTTAATTACTATGAGGTGTGCGGCTAATTTCAATGCGAGTAACTGCTTATTTCCATCCTTTTCTTAAATTTCGAATCTTCCTGTAATAGTTTCGCCTTGTTGGTCGACAATTGTAATTGTGTAGCACGGTTTGGCATTACCGTTTCAATCTTCAGTTTCTTTTCAAAAACAGCTCCGCCAATTTTTACTTTACAATTCCAGTTACCCGTTGGAGCGGCAGCATCTGTGGGCGTTCTGAAAACATTAAATCCGTCTTCTGCATTCGTTTGAACAAGACGTTTATACAACTGGCCCGTACGCGAATACAGTTCCATTTCAACTGGCTGTTCTTCGCGGAGTTTATTTTCTTCGTCTTCAATTATACAACTCAGAACAGGTTAGCTCCTGGTCGCCATACATATGTATTTGTCTATGTCTAACTAAAACCGGTTCTTTTTATGAAGGTTTAAGCTCTGGTCATCATCAGGCCTTACTGTTGCTTTCACGACAGGCTTTGCTACCTGCCGCAATTCACTTTCACCATTCAAGTCGTTTAACTGAAGAAATTGTGCGACATTATTTTCATAAATTTTAATGATAGAGACATCAACGGCGTCGAGGTTTACAGCTTCAAAAGGTAATACCAGTCTGCCCGAGCTGTTTGGAAGTATACTTCCTCTTCCGTGGATTTTTACTGATGGCAGCCTGTTTTCGGAAATTATGTTTGAAGTAAAAGATTTGGTAAGCCTGCCGTTCCATTCATTTAAAATACCTTCGTTGATGCTTACTTTATAGCTACCATCGGGCTTGTTGCCAACCTACACTTTCACTTCGCTGCCATTGATGCTGTAGCTTACATCTTCCTGTTCACTTACTGCAATCAGTCGATTCAAATCCTGGTTAATTGCAAGAGGATCACTAAATTGAACCAGGGCGTACTCTTCAGCTTCCTGAACGGCACGTACTTTCAATACTTTAAATTCTCCAATCTTTATCGGGCTTGAATTCGATAGTTCCTTTTGTTAAGATACTGTTTATGAGAGTTTGCAATATACCCGTAAAGCTTTCTTCTCCATCTTGCTCTGTTTGAGAACGCATACAGGAGGTTATTGTGATACCAACTAAACTGCTTTGGTGTTGCTGTTGTTGTTTCCGGTTAACCGGAAACAACAACAGCAACTTTACATTGCATCGTGAAGTTTTTTAACTCGCGGTTTTATGTGATAATCAGCTGAATTAGTTGCTGAAGGGCCTTTACTTTCTTATCATAGTTTAGGTAAAACTCAGAAGTGCAAGAGTGTGAGGCAAGAAACCTTAGGGGCGGCGCCCAACCATGCAAAATGTACTTTTGGTGCGATCATTTATAGCTCAAGTTGCGCGCTTCGTTATCGCAACAAGTCTCGACCCGCTTGTTTCTGAAACCGCTTCGCTTGTTTCAGCTTGCCTTCGCCCGGCGCAGAACCGGCTGATCTGCCTTATGCGATACCTGTTGTCGGAAGCGAATATTATAACACAATCGATAAAAACAGAACCGACTTTACTCTTTTGTTGCCACTAGCAATGCAGGCGAAAGGATTGCGACCCTTCGGCTTAGCTCGGGGTACCCTTCGGCTTCGCTCAGGGTAAAAAATGCTATGCTAAGTTCTATCAAAGAATTAAAAGTTGAACCGAGCGTAGCAACGATGATTCTTATAGTACAAAAAGCCGGTATCAAAAAACAAAAAAAACAAGAAAACAAAAACGAGGTCATAAGTAGAAAAGATTAACTGAATTACAAAAGCCCGGTGGAAAATAAATAAACATTGCTAACTTCATTTTATTACAACCTGGCTAGCACCATCTTAAACGAATAACTTGAACCCAAACTTCAACAATTTTAGAAAACGGTTGGCATCTCCATTTGCTTTCAGCATGTTTTTATTTGCAAAAGTTCCTTCAGCATTTTTTGCCGGTTTACAACTTGAACGGTTAACAATGGAAGAAGCTGCAACAAGTGTGAAATACAAATGGTTCAATAGAAATCCTTTCAATTCGGTATACTTCGCTGTTCTTTCGATGGCTGCTGAAGCAAGTACAGGAATTTTAGGCATGTCGGCTGTATATAAAAGAGAGCCTTCTGTAAGCCTGCTTATCGTGAAAATTGAAGGCAGCTTTATGAAGAAGGCCATCGGTAAAATAGTTTTTACCTGTGCAGATGGTCTGAAAATACAACAAGTAGTGGAAGAAGCAATTGCTACAGGTGAAAGTAAATCTGTGGCTTGCGAAAGCGTCGGTAAAAATGAGATGGGTGAAATAGTAGCACAGTTTTATTGTACCTGGAGCTTTAAAGCCAGGAGCGTTGCGGTAAGCGGGGCCTGATATTTTAGCGGTTACTCCAAACCCAACTATGCAACTATCATTTCATGGAGCGGCAAGAACTGTTACCGGCTCGAAGCATCTGCTATCTTTAAAGAATGGAAAAAAGCTTTTACTGGATTGCGGATTGTTCCAGGGAATGGGACGGCAAACAGATGAATTGAACAGCAATTTCGGATTTAATGCCAGTGAAATAACTTACCTTGTTTTATCCCACGCACATATAGACCATTCGGGGTTGATTCCTAAATTATACAAAGAAGGTTTTAAGGGACCTATTTTTTGTACGCCTGCCACAAAAGACCTTTGTGAGATTTTGTTGATGGATAGTGCCGAAATTCAGCAGTCAGACACTAAGTACATTAATAGGAAAAGGGCAAAAAAAGGACTTCCCCTGTTTGAACCCATGTATTCGATAGAAGATGCGAAAAATTGTCTTGAACTTTTCAGTACCGCTGAATACGGAAAATGGTTCGGTATAGATGACGAAATAAAAGTTTTATTTACGGATGCCGGTCATATCATTGGGAGTGCAGCTGTCAGCCTCCAAATAATTGAAGAAGAAATTACGACGCATATAACATTTAGTGGAGATGTAGGCAGGTTCAACGATGCGATTTTAAAAGCGCCGGAAGAATTTCCGCAAGCTGATTATGTTGTCCTGGAAAGTACGTACGGAAACAAGTTGCATGAAGAAGTACAAAGCACACCCGAAACTTTTTTACGATGGATAGAGAAGACGTGTATAGAGAAAAGAGGAAAACTGATTATTCCGGCATTTAGTGTAGGGCGCACGCAGGAGTTGCTGTATGCACTAAATCAATTGGAGAATGAAAACAAGCTTCCGGCAGTAAAATATTTTGTTGATAGCCCGTTAAGCCACGAGGCAACAGACGTAATAAAAAGGCATCCCGAAAATTTTAACCATCAATTGCAGCAGGTTTTGTTGCATGATAAGGATCCTTTTGATTTTGCGGGATTGACTTACATTAAAACTGCCGATGAAAGCAAACAAATAAACGTTTACAATGAGCCTTGTGTAATTATAAGTTCCAGTGGAATGGCTGAAGCAGGCAGGGTTAAGCATCATATTAAGAATAGCATCAGCGACGAAAGAAATACTATTCTGATGGTCGGGTATGCGTCTCCGTGGTCGTTGGCAGGCAAGCTGTTGAACGGTACAAAACAGGTAGATATATACGGCGATGATTACGTTGTAAAAGCCGAAATTGGAAAAATGGCAAGTATGAGCGCACACGGTGATTATGATGACTTGTTACAGTTTTTATCCTGCCAGGATCCCACCCGGGTTAGGAAAATTTTTCTTGTACATGGGGAATATGATGTACAAACAGACTTTGCCCGAAACCTCGTGCAAAAAGGATTTGAAGTTGAAATTCCCGGTATGAATTATGCAATTCACCTTACCATCTAATAGCATTGAGCATTCTTTCTTTAGATTTAAATGGAGCAGCAATGCATTACTCATAATTATTTTATTAGCAAGGAGATTTATGAAGTTATCTTTTCACGGTGCAGCAAGAACGGTTACAGGGACAAAACATTTACTAACATTAGACAACGGAAAAAAATACTTACTCGATTGTGGAATGTTCCAGGGAATGGGAGCTGAAACAGATGGACTTAACAAGGAGTTTGGCTTTGATCCTAAAGAAATTACCTGCCTTTTTTTATCACATGCTCATATCGATCACTCCGGTTTAATTCCAAAACTTGTAAAGGAAGGTTTTAGCGGAAAAATATACTGCACAGCAGCAACTAAAGACCTAACGGAAATTCTTTTAACCGATAGTGCCGAAATTCAAACCTACGATGCGGCATATATTAATAAAACGACGAGTAACGCTGTCGACACTGTTAATCCGCTTTATACTATTGAAGATGTAGCAACAACCGCCACCTTTTTTGAAATAGTACAATACGGCGAATGGATAAAAGTAGATGAAGATGTGGAGGTGTTATATACAAACGCAGGTCACCTGATAGGAAGCGCGGCAATTCATTTGAAAGTAACAGAAAATGGAAAAACAACATCCATAACTTTTAGTGGAGATGTGGGCAGGTACCGCACCGCATTGTTACAATCGCCTGCCGAATTTCCGCAGGCCGATTATATTATTCTCGAAAGTACCTATGGCGATAAGATGCATGACATTGCTTCGAATACGATCGACAACCTGCACAAATGGATTAAGAGAACCTGTGTTGACAAAGGCGGAAAGCTCATTATCCCTGCGTTTAGTGTGGGGCGTACGCAGGAAATATTATACTCTTTAAACCAACTGGAATTAGAAAACCGCTTGCCCGAACTAAACTATTTTGTCGACAGCCCTTTAAGTGCGAAAGCAACTGCTGTTATTAAAAGTTATACCGACGAATATAACAGCCACCTGCAGAACATTTTAAAAATTGACGAAGATCCTTTTCAATTCAAAGGTTTGAAACACGTTGAGACAGTTGAAGAAAGCAAGCAGCTAACAGAAAGTAAAGAGCCTTGTGTAATTATTTCGGCCAGCGGTACTGCCGATGCCGGTCGGGTGAAGCACCATATATTTAGTTGTGTAGATGAAGAGCCGCATGCTATTTTAATGTCAGGTTATTGCGCCGCATCTTCTTTGGGCGGCAAATTATTAAATGGAGCAAATAAGGTGGAGATTTACGGAGATTCTTTTCCCGTATTAGCAGAGATTGGCCAGCTGAAAAGCCTGAGCGCTCATGGAGACCAGGACGACCTTTGCCGGTTCGTAGGTTGCCAGGAAGCCGAAAAGGTGAAAACGGTTTTCCTTGTGCATGGCGAGTACCTGGTTCAGCAAGAGCTTTCAGCCAGGTTGAGCAGGAAAGGTTTTGAGAAAGTCGAAATGCCCTCGATGCACCAGGAGTTTGTTTTAGAGTAATTGTTGGCCGTGCTGCTACTTATTTTTCAATACCGGCATTCGTTTTCACAGCGTCATCGTTGCTTCCGATATGTCGGAACGGTTCAATTATTATTTAAGTGAACTGAGCCCGGCCGTTTGCCCTGGGCGAAGCCGAAGGGGCGCAACGACTTTATCGGCATATCAAACATCATCTGCAGCATTTATTGCCAGGGTTTCTAAAGTAAAAAAAGGATGCTACATCCGGTTGCGTAAAAAAGCAATTGTAGTTTTTACCATTGAAGCGAGGTAGAAATACTGTTCATACTTCAGTTTCCTGAACCAAAATAAACGAGTAGTTGTGCGCAGGTTTGTGCTGTCAATGTTTACTAACTTTAGTTCAAGAATTTGCTTAGAAGTTAGTTTTTTTAATTCACATTCTACTGAAAGATAGTTGTTGTGTAAAAACAAAAGCTACTTCATTATTGAGGTAGCTTTTGTTTTAAATTCTATTCACCTGGTTACCCCGGTAATTTCCCGGTGATGCCACGTGTTATTAAAAAACTTCAGTAGGTGTTATTAATTAAATACTAACTGCTGCGGAATGATTTTTTCGTTTTGCAAATACTTCAAAATATCTGATGCTGCAGTTTTGCTGTCAGTAAAAAACATTTCTTCTCCGTGGCGTGAAGTATCTATTATTTCTGCGATTTTACCTTGTACTATTGTTTGTTCAATTTTTGACATTTGTTCCGGATTTTAGTTTTTATGTAGGATATTTTATATTTAGATAACGTATAACTATTTCCGAATATTATTTTTATTCTTACATATTTTCCAGCTGTAATAATTTTCCTATAAAAAAATGCAAGAGTATAGCTTTACCATTAATCATGAAGGAAACGATCTAAAGTGTTTTTTTACTACCGCTATAAGTGAGATTAGTTGCAGAGTGGATTACTTTGTAAGAATTCAGGGAGAAGAACCTGGTTCTATAGATTTTGCAACAGAGGGAGATTCTGACCTTTTTGCGTATTATGCTTCGCCTGGTCTAAACCCAGGTATCCAGGAAGCTGTCGGGAAAGCTTTAAATAAAGCGTTAGGCAAATCAATATGACGCTTATCGTATTTCTTGAAAGTTTTCTTTGTTTACCGTAGCGTAATTTATTTCAGGAGAATACTTCGCTGCAAAAAGTTCATCATACTTTAGTCAATTCATAAGCGAGACCTGTAAAGAAACGGGGATAAAAAAGAAAGCCTTTAACCATTGATTATCAATAGTTAAAGGCTTTTAGTGTGTAGAGCGTACGGGAATCGAACCCGTGATTCCTCCGTGAAAGGGAGGTGTCTTAACCCCTTGACCAACGCTCCTTTTTTTGTAATTGGAGTGCAAAAATAGGAGCATCTGGTATTCGAGCCAAAACTTTTTTTAAATGCCATCAAAAAAAAGATTTTTAGTGCAAAAAGCTTCGATGCATAACGATTTGCTGCACAAGAGTGCGACGCAACAAAAGTTTGTGGTGGAACGAAAGTTGATAACAAAAATATATTCATTCAATATCCCGTCTTCCTCGTAATTTCGCGAAGTTTTTTAAAACGAAAAATTAAAAATATGAGTACAGTAAAAGTTGCCATTAACGGTTTTGGACGTATCGGCCGTTTGGTGTTTCGTCAGATCTATAAAATGGAAGGTATAGATGTTGTTGCCATCAACGACCTTACCAGTCCTAAAGTATTGGCTCACCTATTGAAATACGACAGCGCACAGGGCCGCTTTAACGACGAAGTTACCAGCACTGAAAATTCAATTGTTGTAAATGGCGAAGAAGTTAAAATATATGCACAAAAAGACCCGGCTCAAATTCCTTGGGGCGATCACCAGGTTGACGTGGTAATTGAGAGCACCGGTTTCTTTACCGATAAAACAAAAGCTGAAGCTCATTTGAAAGCGGGCGCAAAACGTGTTGTAATATCTGCTCCTGCAACTGGCGACGTAAAAACAGTGGTATTTAATGTGAACCACGAAATACTCGATGGCAGCGAAACAGTGATCAGTTGCGCATCTTGTACAACGAACTGTCTTGCTCCAATGGCGCAGGTCTTAAACGACCAGTTCAAGATTGTTATGGGTATCATGACCACCATTCACGCCTATACCAACGACCAGAATACTTTAGATGCACCACATCCTAAAGGTGATTTACGTCGTTCAAGAGCTGCTGCTCAAAACATCGTGCCCAACAGTACAGGCGCTGCAAAAGCAATTGGTGTTGTACTTCCCGAGCTGAAAGGTAAGTTAGATGGTAGCGCTCAGCGTGTTCCGGTAATTACAGGTTCATTAACCGAATTAACTGTTGTTCTTGAAAAGCAGGTAACCATAGAAGAAGTGAATGCCGCAATGAAAGCAGCATCAAATGAAAGTTTTGGTTATACCGAAGATGAGATCGTAAGCAGCGATGTTATCGGTAGTACTTTCGGCTCATTATTCGACGCAACGCAAACAAAAGTGATCACTGCCGGCGACAAGCAACTGGTAAAAGCAGTTAGCTGGTACGACAACGAAATGAGTTATGTTAGCCAACTCGTTCGTACTGTTAAGTTCTTTGCAGGTCTTATTAATAAGTAAATCTTTTTTGTGTAGCCAGCAGCTGTAATTTTACCATTGCAGCCGTTGCGTCGCACTCTTGTACTTTATCATTTGCTGCAGCAATTCCTGCTTATGTAAAAAGATATCACCGCAGTTTCAGTTAAATGGGCTGCGGTTTTTTGTTTAAATTTCATAATTAATACATCATGAGCAACTTCCAAAGCCATAATTTTTCCGGTCAAAAAGCCTTAATTCGTGTCGACTTCAACGTACCTCTAAACGACAAGTTTGAAATAACCGACGATAACAGGATGACCGCCGCTATCCCTACTATCAAAAAGATTTTGAGTGACGGCGGCAGTGTAATTCTTATGAGTCACCTGGGTCGGCCAAAAGAAGGACCTACCGACAAATACTCCTTAAAACATTTAATTTCTCACTTAAGCGGATTGTTAGGTGGAGTTAATGTGCTTTTTGCAAATGATTGTATCGGCGAGGAAGCAGTACAAAAGTCAGCCGCGTTAAAACCCGGAGAAGTATTATTACTTGAAAATCTCCGCTTTTACAAACAGGAAGAAAAAGGCGATGAAGCATTTGCTGAAAAATTAAGCAAATTAGGAGATGTATATATAAATGATGCATTCGGTACAGCTCATCGTGCTCACGCTTCAACTGCCATCATTGCAAAGTTTTTCCCCGGCGATAAGAAGATGTTTGGCCTGTTAATGGAAAATGAGGTGGAGAGTGCTGAAAAAGTTTTACATAAAAGTGAAAGACCCTTCACGGCTATTCTTGGGGGTGCAAAAGTGAGTGACAAGATCTTAATTATCGAGAACCTATTAGAACGGGCCGACCATATTATTATTGGCGGTGGCATGGCTTATACTTTCTTAAAAGCACAAGGAAAAGAGATTGGAAGCAGTTTATGCGAAGAAGATAAACTTGACCTTGCTAATGACCTTCTTGCAAAAGCAAAAGCTAAAGGTGTTGCTTTTCATCTACCTGGCGACAGTGTTGTTGCAGACAAGTTTGATGCAAATGCCAATACAAAAATGCTAAGCAACGATAATATAGAGAAAGGATGGATGGGATTAGATATCGGTGAGCAAGCAATTAAAGACTTTGGCAAAGTGATCAGTGAAAGTAAAACCATCTTATGGAACGGACCCATGGGCGTGTTTGAAATGGAAAAATTTAAACAAGGAACAAAGGCAGTAGCGGATTATATTGTAGAGGCAACATCGAATGGAGCATTTTCATTGGTCGGTGGGGGTGACAGCGTAGCGGCGGTAAACCAGTTCGGGCTCGCAGATAAGGTTAGTTATGTAAGCACAGGCGGGGGAGCAATGCTGGAATATTTTGAAGGAAAAGAGTTGCCCGGTATTGCGGCAATTAAGCAATAAACAGCTGACTTTGTCAGGAATCGAAAAAGAAGTAAAATGCAAATGCCACTGTCCGGTAGACACAATGGCATTTTTTATTCGTGGCAACTGTTTTGCAATAGGGAGCATATCGAAACGGTAACATCATTCGTAAAAAAATAATCAAACAATGAAAAAAAATCTCACGCTTATAATTATTCTTGGTGTCATTTTGGTTTTGGGTGGCTGCGGATGTGGCCAATATAATGGACTGGTACAGCAAGATGAAGTTGTAAAAAATGCATGGAACAAGGTGCAAAGTGACTACCAGCGTCGTGCTGACCTGATTCCTAATTTAGTGAACACCGTGAAAGGTGAAGCCAGCTTTGAGCGCGGTACTTTAACTGATGTTATAAATGCCCGTGCATCTGCTACTCAAATTAAAGTTGATCCTGCTGATCTTACCCCGGAAAAAGTTCAACAGTTCCAGGCTGCACAGGGGCAGTTATCTCAGGCTTTGGGTAGGTTGTTAGCAGTTTCTGAAGCATATCCGACACTTCGGGCAAATGATGCTTTCCGTGGTTTACAGGCTCAGCTCGAAGGAACTGAAAACAGGATTAAAACTGCACGAAACGATTTTAACGATGCAGTTCAGTCCTATAATACCAAGGTTCGTACGTTTCCAACAAACATCTTTGCCGGTATGATGGGCTTCAAGCAAAGGCAGGGATTTGCTGCAGAAGCTGGTGCAGAAAGAGCGCCCGAAGTAAAATTCTAACCATTAATTTTTAGCTAATGGACCTGTTTCCCTTTAAGAAGAAAAGAGAGTTTTTTACCGCCGAGCAACAACAACGTATTGTTGAAGCAATTAAAAAAGCTGAAAAAAATACAAGCGGTGAGGTACGCATATTTATTGAAGGGAAATGCAAGTATGTGGATCCCGTTGACAGGGCAAAGGAAATATTCTTTAACCTCAAAATGGAGAATACCAAAGACAGGAATGCGGTTTTACTGTACCTGGCATTAGACGATCACCAGCTCGCATTGTTTGCTGATGAGGGAATTTACCAGAGGTTAGGAGCCGAATATTGGAACAAGGAAGTAAAAAAGATTATTTCTGCTTTTACAAAAGATGATTATACCGGTGGTATCTGTCTTGTGATCGAAGACCTCGGTGAAGCATTGCAGGTTGAGTTCCCGTACGAAAGGAGCGACAAAAATGAACTGCCGGATGAAATTATATTCGGTCATTAAATAATACAGTCCCGCACCATGCGGGATTGTTTTTTCTGATAACTACATGAAGCGTTTTTTATTTACGATATTATTTGTTATTCCTGTTTTATCCGGTATATCACAGGAAATTCCACCGCGGCCTTCGCCTCCAAGGCTGGTTACTGATTTTACAAATACCCTTACTCCCGATCAGCAAGCAACGCTTGAGCGAAAATTGGTGGCATATGATGATAGTACGAGCAACCAAATTGCTATTGTAATTGTTCCCACGACCAACGATTATGCACCTGTAGATTACGCTACAAAGCTTGGCCGGCAATGGGGAATCGGTAATAAAAAAACAAACAATGGCGTCCTGGTTTTAATAGCTAAAAATGATCGCCAGATATTTATTGCTCCCGGCTATGGCCTGGAAGGCGCTTTACCCGATATTACGTGTAACTCCATCGTTGAAAACGTAATAAAGCCTAATTTCAAGCAGGAGGATTTTTTCAGGGGCCTCGACCTCGGAACCTCAGCTATTATGAAAGCAGCTGCAGGGGAATATAAGGCTCCTGAAGGTTATAGAGCCAATAAGGGCAAAGGCGGTGGAGGAGGAAGTATTTTAGGTGTAATAATTATTATCGTCATTATAGTAATGCTGGTTGGCAGAGGTGGCGGCCGGGGTGGTGGAATGATGAGCCGGAGAGGATATGGCAGGGGAGGAGGCGATTTTGTTACCGGTGCAATATTGGGAAGTTTATTAGGCGGAGGCGGCCGAGGTGGCGGTGGATTTGGTGGTGGCGGCGACTCCGGTGGGGGTGGTTTCGGAGGCTTTGGTGGAGGTAGCTTTGGCGGAGGCGGATCGGGTGGCAGCTGGTAAAAGCTAAAAGTTAGATTCTTTTAATTAATATCGCCGGCAGACATTCTGCCGGCGTTTTTTTGTAAAGTTCATTTTTGGTAAGACGGTCAGAAAAATATCTTTTTGGCGCCTAGTCGTAATGTATTCCTAGGCGATATACTACTTTTACTGTCACCTTCTTTATTTACTTTTTAGGTAACTATTAAACCTTCACTGTAAAAACCAGTCTAACGATAGCTTTCGCGGGGATATGAGGATCAAGAGTTCGTCGGCCGGCGGCGGAATAAATGTTGAATGGTAAGTAAATGCTTTTAAACAGATGCGTTTGTTAAAGCTCTTTATACCTCATTTAAATATACAAATCTCCGCTTTGTTATTTCCGATTATTTCACACAACTTTGCAGCCATTAATTCACGCACAAGGAACTTTATTATAAATGGGACTTTTCAATTGGTTTACACAAGAGATTGCAATGGATCTCGGTACCGCAAATACCCTTATCATCCATAACGAGGAAGTTGTTGTTAATGAGCCGTCAATTGTAGCATTGGATCGCAATAACCTTAAAACAGTTTTGGCAGTAGGTAAACGTGCATTAATGATGCACGAAAAAACGCATGAAAGCATTCGTACAATACGTCCGTTAAAAGATGGTGTTATCGCCGATTTCAACGCTGCTGAACTTATGATAAGGGAAATGATCAAAATGATCTATCCCAAAAAACCATTGTTCCCTCCCAGCTGGAGAATGATGATCTGCATTCCATCGAGTATAACAGAGGTAGAGAAACGTGCGGTTCGGGACAGTGCAGAGCAGGCAGGAGCAAAAGAAGTGTATTTATTGCACGAGCCTATGGCTGCTGCGCTCGGTATAGGAATAGACGTGGAAGAGCCTGTTGGTAACATGATCATCGACATTGGCGGAGGTACAACAGGAATTACAGTAATTGCATTGGCAGGTATTGTTTGCGACCAAAGTATTCGAATTGCCGGGGATGAATTTACTGCTGACATCATGGAAGCTTTACGGCGTTACCATAGCTTACTAATAGGTGAACGTACCGCAGAGCAGATCAAAATCCAGATTGGTGCAGCAATGAAGGATCTCGAAACTCCTCCCGATGATATTCCTGTTAACGGTCGTGACCTTGTTACAGGTATTCCAAAGCAGATCATGGTTAGTTACCAGGAAGTTGCCGAAGCTTTAGACAAAAGCATATTTAAAATTGAGGAGGCTATTTTAAAAGCCCTTGAAACAACGCCTCCCGAACTTGCCGCAGATATTTATCGCCGGGGCTTATACCTAACCGGTGGCGGGGCATTACTCCGCGGATTGGACAAGCGGCTGAGCCAGAAAATAAAACTACCCGTTCACGTTGCCGACGACCCGCTAAAAAGTGTTGTCCGCGGTACGGGGATAGCTTTAAAAAATTACCAGCGGTTTCCGTTTATAATGAGATAGACCCTCCTAAATCCTCCGCCCCCAGGAGGACTTAAAGAATTATTCTGAAAATTTTATACTGCTATATAATTTTGTTTTCTTACACCTTCGGCCAGCAGGCGGAGAGGCAGGGAGGGGACTTATGAAAAACATTTTCATCTTCATACGGCGGTACTTTAACTTCCTTTTCTTCCTCGTTTTGCAGATCTTGTCTATAGTTTTCCTGGTGAAATACAACGATACCCATGAGGCTGCTTTTGCTAATGTAGCCAATGAGGTAACAGGTCGTATTAATACCCAGTACAATAGAGTTGAAAGCTATTTGCATTTAAAGGAGAATAACACGCTGCTGCTGGAGGAGAATACCCGGCTTAAAAACCTCCTCGGCATAAACTTCGAAAACCCCGACAGCAGCAGGGTTGCTCATCTTGACAGTTTAATCCGCGACACGCTTGGTCATCAGCGCAAATATATCTGGCTTCCTGCAAAAGTGGTTAACAATACAGTTTCCCAACAATATAATTACCTAACTCTTCACCGGGGAGCATTGCAGGGTGTAAAAAAAGACATGGCTGTTATTGGTCCTAAAGGGGTAATTGGAACGGTTATAGACGTTAGTGACAACTTCAGCCGCGTAATGAGCCTGCTTCACCGCAACAGTAAGGTGAGTTCGATGCTTAAAAAGGCCCAGGTAACCGGAAGTGTTGAGTGGGATGGAAAAGATCCTCATTTTCTTACTCTGCGAAACATTCCTAAAAGTATTCCTGTAGCCAAAGGCGATTCGGTAGTTACGAGCAGTTATTCAGCTAATTTTCCTTCAAACATAATGGTAGGTACTGTTGACCAGGTACTGAAGGACCCAAGCAGCAATTTTTTTATCATTCGCGTTAGAACAGCTACCAATTTTTACAGCATTGAATATGTAAACCTGGTAGAAAATGTTCAATGGGAAGAACAACGCAGGCTGGAGGCTGTTCCTGTTAAAAACCAATGAGCCTGTTAGTTAAAAATATCATACGATTTATACTGTTCATACTCGTGCAGGTTTACGTGCTTAGCCAGATACCGCCATTGCACCAATTTATAACGCCGTACCTCTATTTTTTGTTTGTACTCTGGCTGCCGTTTACCATTTCTCGTTTCAGCCTGTTACTGCTAGCTTTTCTTTTGGGCATAACCCTCGATTATTTTTTAGGAACACCTGGTTTACATGCTGCCCCCTGTGTTCTTATTGCGTACCTGCGGCCTTTCCTCATCAACGTTCTTATTTCGCAAGAGGGCGCCGAACTAAATTATGCTGAGCCTTCTATTAAAAGCATGGGTTTTGCCCCTTATGGCTTATACGTGCTTGTATTTACGTTCATACACCATTTTTACCTGGTGTTGATTGAATGGTTGCATTTCGGAAACTTTCTTTATTTCATTGGGAAGGTTACTGCTACCACGGGAGTAAGCCTGCTATTGATCTTTATAACCGAAATGATGTTTTTCCGTAAACAGAAATTCAGGACCAATACAGCATAGGAGAGTTTTTTGTAACAGGCGGCCGAATAAGAATTATACATCGTTGTGTCACTCCCTTGTACAGCAAATCTTTCGTGCCCTTTTTTTAGAATGCTTATAAATCGGGATTAAAATAATTTGCGGCTACAAGTTCATTTTTTAATATTGGGCAACCATAAAAACGAGTTTTCTTTGAGCAATGGCAAAAAAAACGGGCAAAAACAGAAGCAAAGAGGAAAAGCTGCATCTCGGTACTGACCTTTTTTGCTCAGATGGACACGTTGCTTTTATTGTAGGTTATACTTCAGGCGGGGCTGCCTTCGGATTAGCGCATTGGGAAATGGACGTTCCTGATGAAGAAGTAAAAGAAGATGAAGGCTTCATTCCACGCTTCCAACATGAAATTTCGAACCATTCGATGATTAACGATCTAAATCAAGCACTTAGAGAGGATGAGTACTCGATACTGGAAAAACAGCTAAATGATTAAAAAGCGAAAATCCGTTTTTTTGGCCGTAAAAAAGGATGAGTAGATAAAATAAAGCATACGAGTGCAACGCCCGTTTAAACCAGTTCATCGGGGCGGGCAACGGGATATAAATAGTAGCAATAACATTCGGTGAATAAAAAAAACCTCAAAAGTAGCGGGCGACACAATTTTCTCGTAGTTCCCTCGTCTTAAATAGCACCAGTTTAAACTCTAACTATAAATTAAACTGAATTTTGGTAAACAAGCTGCAAATTTGCAGGTATAAAAGCATTAATAGTTAGTAAAACAGAAAAGGCAATATGCCGGAATTTAATCAATCTCGTAAAAGAGTAATTCAGTTAATTTTTATTGTTGTTTTCCTTGTTATCATAGGGCAGTTGTTTAACCTGCAAGTGATTCAAAGTAAATATGCAAAACTTGCAGAAAACAATGCGATAGCAAAAAAAATTGTTTATCCCAGTCGTGGAATTATTTATGACCGTAAAGGAAGGGCGATTCTTGATAATGTTGCCCGTTTCGACCTCGTGGTCACGCCTTTCCAGGTTAAAGGAATTGATACCGCTGCCTTATGCAACATTTTAAAAATTGACACTGCAGAATTTCATAAACGTTTAATTACCTCCATTGTTAAGAACGGACGATATAGGCCAAGCGTTTTTGAACCATTGGTTTCGCCACAGTTGCAGGCCCAGTTGGATGAAAACATGTACAAGTTTCCTGGCTTTGACCTTTCTGAGCGGCCGGTTCGATCTTATCCATACAAAGCAGCAGCTCATATTTTAGGTTACGTTGCAGAAGTGGACACTGCCATAATTCGAAAGTCGAATTATTTCTACCAAATGGGTGATTACGTGGGACGAAGCGGGTTGGAATCGTCGTATGAAAAAGTGTTGATGGGAACAAGAGGTATAAGACACCTGATCAAAGACAATAAAAACCGTATCCAGGGAAGTTTTGAAAACGGTGCTTATGATACTACCGCAGAAGCCGGTAGAAACCTTTATTCAAGTGTTGACATAGAGCTGCAACAACTTGCTGAAAAGCTACTGGCAAATAAAATAGGAGGTCTGGTTGCAATAAATCCTAAGACAGGTGGAATACTTGCCATGGCTTCAGGTCCAACGTACGATCCTAACGACCTCGCCGGTGCTGCCTTTAGAAAGAACTGGGGTAGATTGGCTTTAGATACAGCCCGCCCT
Organism: Segetibacter sp.; assembly: GCA_028288485.1. Classification (GTDB taxonomy): domain Bacteria; phylum Bacteroidota; class Bacteroidia; order Chitinophagales; family Chitinophagaceae; genus Segetibacter. The sequence goes on along the minus strand of JAQBNO010000154.1, from coordinate 80,059 downwards.
TTGTATAATCGTGCAATCAAAGGTCAGTACCCGCCGGGTTCCACCTTTAAGCCTTTAGGTGCATTAATTGCTTTAGACCAAGGCCTTATTAATCCAAAGTATGGTTACGGCTGTGGTGGTGCTTATTATTCATGTGGGCGTGGAGTAAAATGTACCCATGCTGGTCATGGACATGCAGCAACGCTTCGTCTGGCATTAGCTAACTCCTGTAATGCATACTTCTGCCAGATATTTAGAATGGCCATCGATAATCCTGCTTTTGCCAATGCCTCTGAAGGATATCTTAAATGGAAAAAATACATGAACGCTTTTGGAATGGGGGTTAAGTTAGGAGTTGACTTACCAAGTGAAGATCGTGCAAGCGTTCCCGATACAAGCCGTTATAACCGCGACTTCGGGGGTGCCAGGCGATGGAACAGTTGTAATATTGTTACATTAGGAATCGGACAGGATCGTATGACGGCTACTCCGTTGCAAATGGCAAATGTTATGAGTATCATTGCCAACCGCGGATATTATTATACGCCTCACCTGGTCGACAGCATCCAGGATGAAACCGCAAACGATACTACCCTGTCAAAATATCGTACCAGACATACCGTTACAAATATTTCCGACGAGGATTACCAGGCTGTATTAGATGGAATGCACGATGTAACCGTTTATGGTACTGCAAGCTTTTTAAGGATTCCTGGTATTCAGTATTGCGCAAAAACAGGTACAGCACAAAACCCACACGGGAAAGACCACTCTATTTTTACCAGTTTCGCTCCAAAAGACAATCCTCAGATTGCTGTTGCTGTAGTTGTTGAAAATGCCGGTTTTGGTGCCACCTGGGCAGGACCAATAGCAACACTTTTGATGGAGAAATACTTAAACGACACTATTTCAGCCGGCGAGAGCATGAATAACTTTGAAAGAGTTTCAAAAGCTGATCTAATTCCTGCTGCTATTAAACACTGGTATTATGTAAAAGATTCTATCAAGCAGGCAAAACTTGCCATTAAAGAAGTTAGCGTAGACACAGTATTGGAACAACCAGCAGTTGTGCCTAAAAAAACAACTTTTGACCCTGAAGCTGAACCACTACGTAAGGATAGCGGCGAAGTAATACCTGAGAAAACTTTTATGATTTTACCGCAAGAAAATAGAAATAAGCCTGACAGTAGCAAAGATGAGAAACAATAATACGATATCTAAGGGCATAGACTGGAGCATGGTAATTTTATACGGTGTCTTAGTAATTATTGGGCTTTTAATGATTTTTGCGAACGAGTATAAAGAGGGCGAAAGTATTCTTCAACCTGTTTTGTCGCAAAGCAAAGACTATGGAAAGCAGGCCCTTTGGGCGGTTATTTGTGCTGTTCTGGCGATATTTATTTTATTAACCGATAGCAAATTCTTTACTGCAACAGCTAACCTGCTATACGGATTGGGGATTGTACTTTGCATTTTAGCATTGTTTATAGGATCGGAGGTTAAAGGATCAAAATCGTGGATTGTTCTGGGTGGCTTTCGTTTGCAGCCGTCGGAATTATCAAAAGTTTTTACTTGCCTTGCATTGGCCAAGTACATAAGCAGGCAGGAAACAGACTTTAGTAAAACAACTTCACAAACTGTAGGTGCGGCTATCTCCCTGCTTCCCGCAATAATTACGATTGCACAAAACGAAACAGGGCTTGCACTTGTCTATTTTTCATTCTTCCTCGTAATGTACCGCGAAGGTCTTCCTCCTTTTATATTAATTGCCGGTGCCTCTATCGCCGTTATTCTTATTTTATCACTCATATTTACCCCGCAAACTCTTTTTATTGCTTATGCTGTACTTGCTGCTATAGTTATATTTTTCTGTCGCAGCCTGTTTAGACGAAACCGGTTACTATTATGGCTGATAGTCGCCGTGTGGGCCGTGGCCAGTATTATCTCTTCGGTAGTTATGCCTTATATGATTAATAAGGTAATGAAACCCTACCAGAGAGACAGGATTTATAGCCTGGTTGGAAAACCATACATACCCGAGGATCCGGAAGAACGGGCTGAACTGGAAAAGTTAAAATCAAAGAACCGGGGTAAAAGTCAGAATCAAAGCGAATACAATGTAATTCAATCCAAAATTGCAATTGGTTCGGGAGGGGTGCCAGGTAAAGGGTATTTGAAAGGAACCCAGACAAGATATGATTTTGTGCCTGAGCAAAGGACCGATTTTATTTTCTGTACTATCGGCGAAGGTTTTGGTTTTTTAGGCAGTGTTGTTTTCCTGAGCCTTTATGCAATTTTATTATTCAGAATAATAATTATTGCGGAGAGGCAGCGGAGTACTTTTAGCCGGGTGTACGCTTATGGCGTAGCCAGTATTTTCTTCTTTCATATAACTATTAATATTTGTATGACCATCGGCCTCGCACCTGTTATTGGTATACCTCTTCCCTTAATTAGTTACGGCGGCTCGTCTTTACTTACCTTTACCATGCTTTTATTTATCCTAATCAGGCTCGATGCCGACCGGCAAATGATCTTACGATAAAAAAGAAATTTATTATTTATAGTTCAAAACGCTCCCTTTCGGGAGTTGGAGGCTCCCATGAAAATAATACCATTAAGCGAAGGCTCTTTTACAATAGATAAAACAAAAGTTTTTGTTCCATTTAAATTAGAGGAAGATGAACTAAAAAGCCGTGCGAAAGGCAGTTTGTTAGTGGAGGTGCAGCCTTTCGCTGTAATAACAGGAAAAGACATCCTGTTGCTCGATACTGGCCTTGGTTTTTCCCTCGACGGAAAATTACAGATCCACAAGAACCTTGAAGATGCAGGAATTGACCCCTTGAAAGTTACCAAAGTTTTGCTGACGCATCTTCATAAAGACCATGCTGGTGGGGTTAGTGTGACTGATAAATTGGGTCATCATTCACTTGCTTTCCCAAATGCTACCTATTATGTTCCCAAAGAAGAATTGGATTATGCTTTTGAGAAAGGTTTTCCCAGCTATTTTACCGCAGAATTCGAAATCTTGACCAACAATTCAAAAGTAGTATTATTGGAGGCGTCGGGCGTTATCGACGGTTATATTGATTATGAACTTGTAGGCGGACATAGCCCATACCATCATGCTTTTTGGATCAAAGAAAACGGGAAAACGATTTTTTTTGGTGGAGATGTTGCTCCACAGTTACAGCAAATGAAAAGCAAGCTTGCCGCTAAATACGACTTCGACGGCCGCAAGAGCATGGAACTGCGGCACAAATGGTGGAAGCAGGGACAGGAAGAAAACTGGACCTTCCTGTTTTATCATGATATAAAAACCCCGTTTTATACCCCCAACCGCTAAAGGACCGGTTAGTAGAAACAAAAGACTTTAAAAAGCCGCGTAAGTTACAGGTAGTACAAGTGAGTGACACAACAATGTTGATGAATGAGCAAAAGCTTGTCACAAAAAACAGCGGAACTGCAATAAGGTAGCGGGAAAGAAAAAAAGGTTGTAAAAAAAAGGCCGGCCCTGGAAAGAGCTGGCCGTTGCTAACCTATGAAAAACACCTAGTTTAAAATAAGGTGAAAATTATCAATTTAATCGTTCCAGGGCCTTTCTTATTCGCGTCTGTTTCTCCTCTCCAATTCCTGTCGTAATATCTCCCTGAAATTTTTTTCCGCCTCAAAAAGCTTATTTACCCTTTCCTCGCTTCCTAACACCTTCTGGAAATCGTTCTTATACTTCTTTTTCGTGTTTAGGACCTTCTCTTCCATTTCTATCTGGCTGCCATTCGCTTTGATTGCACTCCTGATCTCATTTTTATAATTGTTATAAATGGGCCAAAGTTTTTCTGATTCTCCCGGGGTAAGTGCTAATTCTTTCGTAATGTAAGCGATCTGCACCGATTCGGCCTTTTTATTCCCATCCTGGCCCTGTGCAAAACAAAAGTAATTAATGTTTATAAAAATTACTAATAATAAAGTCAACTTTTTTTTCATATCAAAATTCTTTTTAAATTTCATCCGGCACTTCATTTTCCTTTAAAAACTGTTGTATCTCTTTATCGCTCATTTCTTTAAGTGAATTTTCCAACTCGTGCTCGTTTGAAATTGAATTAAAAGATGCTGCATTAACCTCATCGGGGGTAGAGTTTGTTTTTAGAAACTCCATTATCTCCTGCTCACTTAAATTGTTGACCTCTTCTATCCTGTTGCCGTTGGCTTGCAAGGGGTCTCCTGTTTTACCTGTTAAAAGAAATATGCCAATTGCCATTAATGCAGTTATTACAGCCGCTACCATGTACCCGAAAAATTTTTGACGTGTTGTAGTCATCAACACAACTTTTGCTTCAGGTTTTGAAGTAAAAGGTCTTACTGTTTCTAAATTCTCGAAGTATCCATTGGGAACACTAAAAACCGGTTTTTTACTGATAGTGTTAAGGAGAGGGGAAATCTCTTCCATCTCATCAAAAATCTCATCCGACTTTTCCTGCTCTCTTAACGCTCTTTCCAATATCTTTTTCGGCAAATTTTCGAAATAACCTTCCGGTACTGTAAAAGGGGTAGCGTCACTAAAATAGTATACAGGTTCTGTGCCTGCATTTACCTTATTCATAATTTCCAATGAAAGGCTGTCAAAATAATAAGATGAAACCGAATAAACATTTGTCTTTTCGATCTGCACTAATGAAGGACTGATTTCCTTCAATTCCTGTAGTATGTATTTCTCGTTTTCCATAATCTTTACCCCTATAAGACACTATTTTGCTACTAAAAGTTTAATCAACGTATTGAAATTAAATTGTTAATGGTTCAATATATAATCTTCGATTTTTTTGGCGGCGTGGTGGTAACTTGCTTTTAGTGCACCTTCACTTGTATCCAAAACCCGGCTCATTTCTTCGTAAGGCATTTCATCGTAATACCGCAGCGTAAAAACTGCTCTTTGCTTGTCGGGAAGCTGTTGAATAGCTAATTGCAGTTTCCATTCCAGTTTATTTGCATCGAAGTTTGAGTCGGCTTTAATTTTATTGCTTAGCCCACTTTCTACGTCACTTAAGCTAACAGAACTGCGCCTTTTTTGTTGTTCAAGGAAAGTTAAGCATTCATTGGTAGCAATCCTGTAGAGCCAGGTATACAACTGGCTGTCTTCCCTAAAATTATCAAGCGAGTTCCATACTTTAATAAACATGTTTTGTAAAATATCATTTGCGTCTTCATGATCCACAACAATTCGCCTGATATGCCAGTAAAGCTTCTCCTGGTACTTTTTAATAATAGCGGTAAAAGATCTTTCTTTTTCCGGTGTATGTTTAAATTGATGTAATAACTCCTTGTCGTCTAAATGCATGCAGGACAATTTGGATAAAATTAAGCAATCAAAACAAATTGCTTCAAACATTCCTGAAAATCAACGTTAAATGAAAGTGATGGATTAAAAAAGTTCGGATTCTTAGAGACGCAATACTTTTATTTAAATCGTCACCAAAACTTACAAAATGGCATCCCCGGAACTTTTAGATAAAACTTTCTTAAATCATTTTGGTACAGGCTTTTGTACTTCGTAGAACCATTGTTGCGTCGCATTTCGTTCATCTGTAGTAAAAAAGTGCAGCTTTTTTTCAACAGATCGTTGGGGAGTAATTTTTCTTCGATTCTCAATCATTTATGTCAAAACGTTTTGACAAGCCACGTTTGCGTTTTTTCCACGGCTAATTACCACTAGCTAAAAAATGCAGAAAAGGCGCAAGACCAACGTGATAGATTGGCCAACCGTAGCGGCGTGGTAAGGAACTAATCGCGAAAAAAAACCTTCAAAAGTTTGAAGCCAATTATCTGATAAGATGCGACCAGTTCGGGCAATGGTAATGTTTATAACTTTATTTGAAATAACACTGCGGAAACTTTCATTATGAATTCAGTTTCCATAGTTTTGGGCCTATCAAATATGGAGTCAAGAGAACGAATATTAGGAAAAGCACGCCAGCTCTTTAACCGCTTCGGTTTCCGCAGGGTTACCATGGATGAAATTGCGGCGAAAACGGGGATGAGCAAGAAGACAATTTACCAGTCGTTTGCAACCAAAGATGAAATCGTAGATGCTGTTGTAGAAGAACTTTTAAGAAAAAGTTGTGCCTCGTGCGAAAAAGGTTCAACTATAGCCGAAAATGCGATCCAGGAAGTTTTTTCAAATATCGACATGATCTTTGATTTGATGAGTGAAATGAACCCTATTGTATTAGAAGACCTCGAAAAATTTTACCCTTCGGTTTTTGTAAAATTCTACCGCCATAAGTATGATTACATTTTTAAAAAGCTGAAGGAAAACCTGGAAAGAGGAATTGCGGAAGGTTTATACAGGCAAGAATTAAACGTAGATGTAATCAGCAAGTTTAGAATAGAAACGATGTTCATTCCTTTCAACCCGTCGATATTTCCGTACGGAAAGTATAATCTGGCAGAGGTGGAAATTGAAACGCTTGAACACTTTCTATATGGCGTAGCCACAATACAGGGGCAGGAGCTTATTAAAAAATACAAACAACAAAGTAAAAAAAATAAATAATATGAGTAAACAGATGGTATTGCGATGGATGTTTACCCTTTTAATATCAGTGTTGGCTATTCCCGCTTTTTCACAAAAAAGGTACGAACTATCAGTGAAGGACGCTGTTGAACTGGCTTTCCGGAATGTTACAGATGTAAAAAATGCAGAGCTTGACGTTAAGATCCAAAATGCACAAAACAAAGAAATAACCGGGCAGGCATTGCCACAAGTTGCAGGAGCAGCTTCGATCAATCGTTATCTCCAATTACCTCAAATTCTTTTTCCCGCGTCGCAGGAAGGTATTTACCAGGTGTTGGTTAATGAAGGATTATTGCCCCAGGGCACAAAAGCGCCCGCCCCCACTTTCCAGGCAGTAAGTTTTGTTCAGCCCTGGAATACAAGTATAGGTGCAAGTCTTACACAACTTCTTTTTCAGCCGGATGTATTTGTTGGTTTACAGGCACGTAAAACTGCGCTAGGCTATTCGCAGGCAAATCTAGAACTGGTAAAAGAAAGAATCAAGGATTCGGCCTACAGGAGATATTACGCTATTCTTATTGCTCAGAAACAGTCTGAATTTTTAAAAGGCGGAATTGAACGTCTTCAAAAACTATATCATGATGACTCTATTATGTTCGTCAACGGCTTTGCTGAAAGACTGGACCTTGACAAAGTACAGGTACAGTTAACTAACCTGCAAACTTCTCTGAGCGTATTGGATAACTCGGTAAAGCTGGCTTATGCTGCTTTGAAATATTCTATTGGTATTGGTCAGAACGATTCTGTTGTTTTAAGGGAAGGACTAAGCAATGAGGATATTAAGCGAAACGTTTTGGATGATAATTTTAAATATGAAGACAGGAAGGAAATACAGTCCCTAACCTATTCACGTAGGTTGCAGGAGTTGGATCTTAAAAGATATAAACTAGGTTATTTACCTACTTTAGCTGCATCTCTTGGTTATACTGTTTCGGGGATGGGGCAGGAGTTCGTGACAAGTCAAAATTTCATTTGGTTTAAAACGTCTCTCATTGGCTTAAACCTCAATGTTCCCATTTTTGATGGCTTTCAGCGAAAGTACAAAGTACAGCAGGCGAGGTTTAATTTGGAAAAGGTTGATAACGGAATAACGAACCTGAAACAGGTAATCGACCTGCAACAAACGGCTTCAAAAGAGAGCCTTAAGAATGCTCTACTCAACCTGGATGCACAACAGCGAAATGTTCAGCTGGCAGAAAATGTATACAACACGACAAAGAAAAAATTTGAAGCCGGTATAGGTTCAAGCTTTGAAGTTTTGCAAGCAGATAATGATTGGCAAACGGCACAATCAAATTATTTTACCGGCTTATATAATGCCATCATTGCAAAAATTTCCTTCCAGTCTGCTTTAGGAAAACTGGAGTAAAAATTACCTACTTAAATATCAAAACCATCTTTATATGCAATCGTTGATAAGAGTTTCTTTATTATCGGCCCTGGTACTTTCAATAGTTGCCTGTGGCGCAGGGAATGTAAATAAAGAACTGCAGCAAAAAAAGGAACAGCTTGAGGCTCTTAAAAAAGACCACGCTCAAACAAACGCCGAAATAAAAAAACTCGAACTTGAAATAGCTAAGCTGGATACCACTAATGCGAAAGCCGAACAGGCAAAACTGGTGGTGTTAGATACTGTAGCTAATGAAAGCTTTACCCACTATATTGAGCTTCAGGGAAAAGTGGATGCGGAAAATATTTCGTACGTCAGCCCCAGGGGGCCGGGCGGACAGGTTAAAGCTGTATACGTAAAAGAAGGGCAGTATGTGAAAAAAGGTCAATTACTATTGAAGCTTGATGATGCTATTATACGTCAGAATGTGGTTGCCGCAAGACAAGGTATGGCAGCAACAAGAAATCAACTGGAGCTTGCGAAGAACCTTTACCAGCGCACTAAAAATTTATGGGATCAGCGTATTGGAACGGAAGTTCAGTTATTACAGGCTAAAACGGGTGTTGATGTACTGGAAAACCAGTTAAAGACCCAGCAGGAAAATGTAAAAGCTGCTGTAGAACAGTTGTCTACCACCAGTGTAATAAGCAATGTAAGCGGCGTTGCGGAGGAAGTAAATATTCATGTAGGCGAAATGTTCACAGGGATGCCTGCTGCGGGAATTAAGATTGTTAATACCAGTAATCTGAAGGTAGTCACCGATATTCCCGAAAATTATTTATCCCGTGTATCGAAGGGCACACCGGTACTGATTTCTGTTCCTGATGTCAATAAAAATTTCAATTCTACCATATCACTGATCAGCCAATCTATTAGTACTACTTCGCGAGGTTTTATTGCAGAAGCAAAAATTCCTAATGATAAAAGCCTTAAGCCAAATTTGACTGCATTGGTTAAAATACAGGATTATAAGGTTCCTAATGCTATCACTGTTCCTATAAGCATCCTGCAAACCGATGAACTCGGAAAATTTGTTTTGGTTGCGGTAAAAGAAGGAAACAAGGTGGTAGCCCGTAAGAGACAAGTGCAGGTAGGAGAATTATACGGTGAACGCCTCGAAGTGAAAGGTGGTTTACAAACAGGGGATGTAATTATAGCAGAAGGATTTCAAAGCTTGTACGATGGCCAAACAGTTACTACCTCTTAGACCGGCAGAGTTTGGAGAATATTGAGATACGGTACAAGTGTGCGACCCTTCGACAAACTCAGGGTTAACTGCCACGCTGAAGAAGGCGCTACAGTAAAAGCGAGCGTGGCAACGGCTGATGAAGTAGGTTGATAAGTTGACTATCAAAAATCACCACATAGGCACATAGTACACAGTAGTGAATGTAAGTTGAAGGAGGAGCATAGTAAACATAGTGGTTGTCTGCTGCATCATACTGTTTCGAATAGAAAAGTCTATAGATGATTACAAAAAAATATATTGATGAACTTACTTACAAAATAATCGGATGCGCTATTGAGGTACATAAAGAATTAGGTCCGGGATTACTGGAAAGTATCTATCATAAATGTTTTTTGTACGAACTGGATCAAAAAGGATTGAAGTATCAAAGTGAGTTACAAGTTCCTGTTTTATACAAAGGGCCAAGATTACATGCCGGATTAAGGTTAGATGTATTAGTCGAAGATCTGGTTATTGTTGAGCTAAAATCTGTACAGGATTTACACCCGATTTTCGATGCAACCCTCCTTTCCTATATGAGGTTATTGCAAAAGCCAAAAGGAATACTTATAAATTTTAATTGTACTAATATTTTTAAAGAAGGGCAAAAAACAATGGTTAATGAAATTTATGCTTTATTGCCATAAGGTTCACCACATAGACACATAAGGCACAAAGAAGAAAATGAAGATAAATGAATCATTAATTCTATGTTTCCTATAATCAACCTACAACATAACTAAGATGAGAACCTCTGTGGCCTTTGTGCCTATGTGGTTATAAAAACTAACACCATGAGTGCATTAGAAAATATTAACGGCAAGTTCAAGGAATTTGGACCTACAACCTGGTCCATAAATAATAAAACATCGATTTACCTGCTGATCATTTTTGTATCGGTAATTGGTGTTACGCTATTTGGCACTTTACCTAAAGAGCAGTTTCCTGATATTGTAATTCCTACCATATATGTCGCAACCATTAATGTCGGCAACTCTCCACGAGATATCGAAAACCTGATAACACAGCCAATTGAGAAGGAGATCAAGGGAATTACAGGTGCGAAGATCTCCAAACTTACCAGTACATCGGTGCAGGATTATTCAGCAGTGATGGTTGAATTTGATACGGATGTAGAAGTAGATGTTGCCCTGCAGAAGGTGAAGGATGCAGTTGATAAAGCCAAAACCGATTTGCCCACCGACCTTACCCAGGAGCCTAATGTTCAGGAAGTAAGCTTTTCAGAATTTCCGATTATGTTCGTAAACATCAGCGGCGATTACGATATGATGAAGCTTAGCAGGTTTGCGGATGATATGCAGGAAAAGCTCGAGGATTTAACGCAGATTACCAGGGTTGACATTGTTGGTGCACCCGAACGGGAGTTCCAGATTAATGTTGACAATTATAAAATGCAGGCATCGAATATCACTTTCGATGATATTGCGAATGCGGTTGCGAGAGAAAATGTTGATATTTCGGGTGGCTTGCTCGAGGTAGGTAACATGAAGCGTACGTTACAGGTAAAGGGGCAGTTTAAAACTGCCTACGATCTTGAAAAGATTATTGTTCGCAATACGTCAAGTGCGCCGATTTATTTAAAGGATATTGCCGAAATAAAAGACGCAGTTAAAGAAAGCGAAAGCTATGCCCGTTTAAATGGAAAGAATGTAGTAACACTTAATGTTATTAAAAGAGGCGGTGAAAACCTCATTGAAACTGCCGATGGCGTAAAGAAAGCAGTGGAAGAAATGAAGGGAACCATTATTCCCAGGAACCTTAATGTTGTTATTACCGGGGATATGAGTAAAGCAACAAAGACTTCATTTAAAGACCTTGTTAACTCTATTGTAATCGGTTTTATACTGGTGTTATTGATCCTGATGTTCTTCATGGGCGTTACCAATGCATTTTTTGTAGCGTTGTCTGTGCCGTTAAGTATGTTCGTCGCGTTTTTATTTCTGCCGGCGGCAGAATTAATTACGGGCTCGGACGTTACGCTAAATTTTATGGTGCTCTTTGCCCTGCTTTTCGGGTTGGGCATTATAGTGGATGATGCGATCGTGGTAATAGAAAATACACACCGCATATTTGTGGAAGGAAGGGGGAAACTGACATCGGCATTTTCGGCAAGGATAGCCGCAGGTGAGGTATTCATTCCGGTGCTTGCAGGAACATTAACGACCCTTGCCCCGTTCTTCCCGTTGCTCTTTTGGCCCGGCCTGATAGGTAAGTTTATGATATACTTACCCACCATGCTCATCTTTACCCTGGCTGCATCGCTCGTAGTCGCTTTTATAATGAACCCGGTATTTGCTGTTGATTTTATGAACAGCCCCCATGGTGATACCAACCCACCAAAAAAAGCTGTTTTTAAAAGGCCGGTATTTCTTGGTTTGTTAGCCCTGGGTATTTTGCTCGATATCTTCGGTCTTTATTTCGGTGGAAACCTTCTTATCTTCTTTGCATTACTGATAGTGCTGAATACGTATGTACTCGATGGACTTATTCACAAGTTTCAAAACAATGCTTTGCCGTGGATTATGGGACACTACGAAAATTTATTGCGCTGGGCATTAGTAGGATGGAGGCCGGTTCACCTGTTGTTGGGAACAGTTGCTTTGTTCTTTCTTTCGGTTTTTATATTCGCACTAAGAAAAGTTCCGGTGGTATTCTTTCCTCAGTCCGACCCGAACCAGGTGTACGTTTACCTGAAGTTGCCGGTAGGTTCCAGCGTCGAGTATACCGACTCTATTACCCGGTTGCTGGAAGCAAGAGTAAATCACGCATTGCGCAATGACAACGGAAAGACAAATCCTATAGTTGAAAGTGTGATTTCGAATGTGGCGATAGGGGCTTCCGATCCTATGAGTGGTGACAGAAGTACACGGCCTGAGTTGGGACGTATCCAGGTATCGTTTGTAGAATTTGAAAAGCGTCATGGTCATTCTTCTGGTCCTTACCTCGATTCTATTCGTTCTGCGGTGAAAGGAATTCCCGGTGCAGCCATTTCAGTAGCACAGGAAGCAAGCGGCCCTCCAACTGAGTCGCCTGTTAATATTGAAGTTTCGAGTGATAATTTTGATCACCTTACTAAGACTGCGGTTGATCTTAAAAACTATCTTGACAATTTACAGATACCAGGTGTAGAAGAATTAAAACTCGATGTAGACTTAACAAACCCCGAGATCTCCCTTTCAATTGACCGGGAAAGAGCTATGATAGAAGGCGTGTCAACTGCACAAATAGGAATGGCGTTACGTACCGCATTATTTGGCCGCGAAGTATCAAAAATTAAGGAAGGAGAAGACGAGTATAAGATACAGCTTCGCAACCGCGAATTACAGCGCAAAAGTCTTCCTGACTTGTTGAACATGCGAATAGTTTTCCGTGAAATGACAGGGGGTATTAAACAAATACCGATCAGCTCTCTTGTTAAGGTTGACTATACCAGCACTTACGGCAGTATTAAGCGCAAGAATGTTAAACGCGTAATCACTTTATATTCGAACGTGTTAACGGGGTATACTCCCACAGACGTCAATTTGAACATCACCGATGCGATACAGAATTTTAATAAGGTCAGCGACGACGTTACCATAGCCCAAACGGGTGAAGGCGAACAGCAGGCTGAAACAGGCGCCTTCTTATTCAAAGCCCTGATAATTGCATTAATGCTTATTTTGTTTGTTTTGGTATTGCAATTCAATTCGGTAAGTAAGCCGGTGATTATATTAACAGAGATCTTGTTTAGTGTGATCGGTGTTCTGCTTGGTTTTGGCATAACAGGTATGGAAGTGTCGATTGTAATGACAGGTATTGGTATAGTTGGCCTGGCCGGTATTGTTGTAAAAAATGGTATCCTCGTAATTGAATTTGCAGACGAGCTAAGGGGTCGTGGTTTAAAAACACGCGAAGCGGTAATACAGGCCGGAAAAACCCGTATCATTCCCGTGATGCTCACTGCCATTGCCGCTATACTTGCTTTGATACCATTAGCCGTTGGTTTTAATATTGACTTTGTAACCATGTTTTCAGAGCTCAATCCTCACATTTTCTTTGGAGGTGATAGTGCAAGTTTTTGGAAACCTTTATCCTGGACAATCATCTTTGGTTTAGCCTTCGCATTCTTTATGACTTTGGTAATTGTACCTGCAATGTACCTGATAGCAGAACGTTTAAAACGTCCTATGCGCCGCCACTACGGTGGTACCTGGATAAGTATGTTAGGTATTCCGCCGTTAACACTCCTCTTCATTCCGTTAATGATTATTACCTTGATAAGGCATAGAATGGAAGTAAACCGCCGTTTCAAAAGATTACAGGGAAAAGCCAGCGAAACATGGATCAGGAGCTGGTTTTAATTGAAAAATGTTTAGATGTATAGTTATAGTTACAGCCGTCCTGCAAAACAGGACGGTTTTTTTACTTAATGACCTTATGACTTATTGACTTTTTTTATGTCCTTAGCTTTTTGCTGCTATTAAGCATTGTTGTGTCACTCACTTGTACGGCAAATCCTTGAGAAACTTTTATTATCGCATGTGATGCAATCTTTTTCCAGTATTACTTCAACCGCATCTTTAATATTCTATTTTTCAAGCACGGTTTTCGGTAAACGAATTCCTTTTGAATTTCCAATCGATATAACTGATATATCCTTAACAATAATTGTAATCAGAAAGTAGTTACAATTATTGCGAAAACAAATCAGTTTGAAAGGAAGATGCGGTGTTTCATGGGCGATGCTAAGTTCTTAGAAGCGACGCTCATATTTCACGATGTGTTGTATTAATAAGGCGGGGTTTATATTTAGTCTCCTGCACAATAAAAAAAGTAGACTTGTTTAAACTATGCTCAAGATTTTGATATTTTTTCTCTTGGGTTTACAATCAAATAGTAATACCCAATAATTACAAGACCAATTGTAAATGGAATAATTGTATAGTATCGAAGGCTGTCGTCAGTAAAATAGAACTCTGTTATCATCCAATAAGCATTGGCAAGTATCCAAAAATCAACTGCAAGGTTATGAAGCAACTCGCTTTTTATATGGCGGGTTTGCCAGGTTATTAATAGGGCAGCCCCGATTGTAGGAACGATCATAATTAAACCCAGCGGCTTCCAAAGCATTGCCCAGCCAAGGTCTTTAAGTAGCCAAAAAACAATATGCAGATTTTCTATTTTACGAAATCGGGAGGGTATAGAATACGTTTCTTCCTGCTGGCTCATTTTAATGTTTTAACTCAAAAATAGACATAGTGAATTAATTCATTTCCCTCGCTAGTGTTTTTTCAAAACGCTTTACGTCTGCATCAGCATAAATTGGTTTTCCTTCCACTAAATGATCTGTCAGTTGTTTGGCAAAGAAAGGAGCGAGGGAACAACCTTTTGTTCCCATCCCATTTAATATTCCTACCGCACGATATTTTGGGTGCAACCCAACAAAGGGTCGTCGCTCCATATTTGCCGGCCGAACAGACGCTAAATGATCAACAATTTCAAAAGGGTTTTTCAGCCAGTAACCAAGTTGTTGTGCTACTTTTTCTTTAAACGCTGCAGTTGGTAATACGTCTGTAAAATTCCACTCATAAGAAGAACCGATCCAAAACAGATCGTCTTTCCACGGAACAATACTTAGCCCCTGTTTATAAATAAAATCGGGTGAAAGACCTGGTATCCTTGCAATGATCGCTTCTCCTTTATTTGGTGCATAGGGAAGGTTTTTGAAGTAAGGATTTTCAACACCGGTTACACCATCACAGAAAATAATTTTTTTAGCAGTTATGTGCTTATAGGTAATGTGATCATCGTGGACAGTACAATTATCCCAACTGAAATTTTCATTCAGCAGGTTATGTCCCAACTGCAGGTTATCACGCCATCTATTGAGCATCGGGTTAATATCAACCAGCAGGCAAGGGCTAATCTCTCCAACCCCATAATAGTGATTGAAGTACTGCTTCCAATCAACACTGGTTGTTTTATGCAGGTATTCCGGTTCTTCATCGAGCCGTTTTTCAAAGGCTTCACTCATTTGAAGGCTGGGATGAAAGTCAAGGACACTGCATTGCTTTACTAAGTTTATTCCCAGCTCGTTTCCTAATTCTTTGTATGCAACGAAAGCAAATGGAAGCAACTCTTCAATTCTCCAGGTTCTCACGATTCTGCGGCCAGTTACAGGGTTGATAACTCCACTTGCTACTTTGCTTGCAGTACAAGGTTTGTCATCGTCAATAACAAGTATTTTTTTGCCGGCTCGTAGCAAATAATAGCTTAAGAAGGTACCCGTTAGTCCTCGTCCAATTATCAGGTAATCAATTGTCATTTAGAATACTACTTGAAAAGCAAAGTACATTTACTTTTTTATACATGCTTTTATTTCCTCGGCAAGTCTTCAATTACCTACCTGCTGCTTAACACCTTAATATTTCAATAGCTTACTTTAAAACGAAAAAGCCTGCCGCAAAGCTGCAAGCTATAATCAAACCACCAACAAGATTAGTCCGATAATGATTTAAAAGAGGAGCAAGCTAGCGTTTTTCAGGTACCTGCCCATACTTGAAAATGAGTATTTCTTAACGAAACCCTGGTATTAATCGACTGTAAATAAAAAAGCCCGGCTTATTTCCGGGCTTTTTTAATAATATATTACTTACATTATTTTTTTAGTGCTTCTGCCATTGTTTTACCAATATCTGCAGGACTGTCTGCCACCGCAATTCCGCACTCCCGCATGATCTTCATTTTAGCAGCGGCTGTGTCATCGGCACCACCAACTATCGCACCCGCATGACCCATTCTACGGCCGGGAGGCGCGGTTTGGCCTGCAATAAAACCAACTACAGGTTTTGTTCCGTTTTCTTTTACCCACCGGGCGGCTTCAGCTTCCATTCCGCCACCAATTTCACCTATCATAATAATGCCTTCCGTGTCGGGGTCGTTCATTAGTAATTCCACAGCTTCTTTGGTTGTAGTACCAATAATAGGGTCGCCGCCAATACCGATAGCTGTTGAAATACCCAGTCCTGCTTTTACAGCCTGGTCTGCAGCTTCGTAAGTAAGTGTACCCGATTTTGAAACGATCCCAATTTTACCTCGTTTGAATATAAAGCCCGGCATAATGCCTACTTTAGCTTCATCGGCAGTAATAACCCCGGGGCAGTTGGGGCCAATTAAACGGGTGGTTTTTGTTTTAAGGTAATTTTTTACTTTCACCATGTCCTGTACGGGTATGCCTTCGGTAATACAAACTACTAAAGCAATTCCTGCGTCTGCGGATTCCATGATGGCATCGGCAGCAAATGCCGGTGGAACAAAAATAATACTAACATCAGCGCCCGTTTTATCTACGGCATCAGCTACAGTGTTAAATACAGGTTTGTCTAAATGAGTACTTCCTCCTTTCCCCGGAGTAACACCACCAACTACATTGGTGCCGTATTCAATCATTTGGGTAGCATGAAAAGTGCCTTCAGTACCGGTGAAACCCTGTACAATTATTTTGGAGTTTTTGTTAACTAATACACTCATAGCAAACGTTTGATGATGTTTTAATGATGGGCAAAAATAGTACATAACAGTAATACCCGCACATTTAATTAATGTTTTATAATACAGCGATTCTTCTTTAAAATGTCGAATCGTTTTTTGGTTTACCGGCACATGTCCTATATTCTGCCCCGGTTGTGTCACTCACTTATACTGCATATTTTATAGCAACTTTTTCTGCTATTGACTCAATTAAAGCCCGAAGCTAAAGTAGTGAAGACCGTAAGAGTTGTATTGAAGGAGTGGGGATAAGAGGATTGTTGCATGCACCGAAGTTTCGCTAGGAGACACAATAACTGCGTCGATTAATATCCGTCTAATCCTCTTAATACCATAATTCCCAAAAAAAGCGGTCGAAAAAAAAGCTGCGCATTGAACTAATAGTTCAAGTGTGCGACGCAACGATGATGAAGAGAATTACCTATGCACGGCTCAAAAAAATAGTTCTGAAAGTTAAGCGTAACGCGACCAACAAGGGGGGTGAAATAATTACAAATACTGCTTGTTACTTTGGGGGGATAACAGCGGCAGCGGTCTGTTTTCAACCACTAACGGCTTATTGACGTACTGCGGTATTCCCCTCTTTCTTGCTCTGTTCCGCGTCCATCATTCGCATTTGTTTTGCGTCCTGCAAGAAGTCCGAAGCAAAAATGAATTCGTTTAACTTTTCGTCTTTGCTGTGAATGATGTCTTTATTCGAACCTTCCCACTGTTTATGGCCCTGGTACATATAAAAAATATTATCACCAATTTCCATTACACTATTCATATCGTGCGTAACTACCACTGTTGTTATGTTGAATTCCGTGGTAATATCCTGTATTAGCTTATCAATTACCAGCGAGGTTTGAGGATCGAGCCCGGAATTTGGTTCGTCGCAAAAGAGGTATTTAGGATTAAGCACAATAGAACGTGCGATGCCTACTCTTTTTTTCATACCGCCACTTATTTCAGCAGGGAATTTTTTATTTGCACCTTCCATATTCACCCTTGCCAGCACTTCATTTACCTTTTTCATCTTTTCCTTATGACCAAGATCTGAAAACATATCAAGTATGAACTTTATATTCTGTTCTACCGTCATACTATCGAAAAGCGCCGATCCCTGGAAAAGCATACCTATTTGCTGCCGGAGGCCTTTTTTTTCCTGCACCGTGAGTTCTGTCATGCTTTGCCCGTCATACAAAACTTTTCCCTCGTCGGGTGTAAAAAGGCCGACAATGCATTTTAACAGCACAGTTTTACCACTGCCGCTCGAACCAATAATGAGGTTGCATTTCCCTGTTTGCATCACAAGGTTTACGTCGTTCAAAATGGTCTTATCTCCGAAACTTTTCTTTAAGTGTTGTATCTCGATCATCTGGTTTTCTTTTTAAAGCAGCAGGGCTGCAAGTGCGTAATCCGCTATCAGAATCAGGACACAACTAACTACGACCGAAGTTGTACTCGAACGTCCTATTTCTAATGAACCGCCCGTAACATAATATCCATAATAAGCGGGTACGCTGCTAACAATGAAAGCAAAAGTATAGGCTTTGCTCATGGCAAAAAATACATTAAAAGGCGAAAAGTTGGTACGCAGTCCTATATCAAATATGTCGGCGGCAACAATGTTCGACATGTCGGCTGCAGTTCTTCCACCCCAGATCCCGAGAAAAGCAGAAAGGGCTATCAGGCAGGGGATCATTAACAACGCGGCAACAATTTTTGGTAAAACGAGATAGGCTTTTGTATTAATACCCATAATTTCCAACGCATCAATTTGCTCACTTATTCTCATATTACCGAGCTCGCTGGCTATTTTACTCCCCACTACACCTGCCAGGACAATGCTTACAACAGTAGGAGAGAGTTCCAATATCATACTATCTCTTACAACCTGCCCTATTGTGCTGCTTGGAACAAGCGGGCTTACCAACTGGTAAGCTGTTTGAACTGTAGTTACAGCACCCAGGAACAGGGAAATGATGACAACAATTGGTAGCGATCCAATGCCGATCTCAACACATTGATGCATAAATTCCTTCCAATACATCTTTGGATTTTCAGGGCGTGTGAACATACCCTTCAACATGAGCAGGTATTGGCCAAATTTTGAAAAAAACCTCATCTAAATGTGTTTATGATATTTTTATGGTTTCCTTTTTCGTTTCCACCACGGTGTTTTAATAACTTCTTCGCCTGTATTACTTTTAGACTTCATCTGGGCATCTAAAACAGAAATAAGGGCCATATTGATAATACTTCTTACACTGCTTCCTAACTGTAAAACATGCACCGGTTTCTTCAATCCTAATAAAATCGGGCCAATGGCGTCGGCCCCCCCCACTTCCTTCAGCAGGTTATAGGCAATGTTGCCCGCGGCGAGGTTAGGGAAAATAAGCGTATTTACATCCTGGTCCACTAACTCGCTGAAAGGATAATTGTCTTTTAATATATCTTTTGTAAAAGGCATGCTCGCCTGCATTTCACCGTCAACTATCAACGACGGATTGATACGCTTAACAATATTTCTTGCCTCAGCTACAAGTTTCGCCTCAGGAGAATCGCTGCTGCCAAAATTGCTGTAGCTCAGCATAGCAATGCGCGGAATGATATTGAAGGTTTTAACTTCTTTTGCCGTCATTAAAGTTATTTCTGCCAGTTCCTCTGCTGTCGGGTTAAAGTTCACAGTAGTGTCTGCCAGGAACAAAGGCCCTTTTTTTGTGATCATAATGTACATCCCCGCAATCTTCTTCACATTATTTTCAGTACCTATAATTTGTAATGCCGGACGGATAGTTTCAGGGTAGTTCTTTGTTAATCCTGAGATCATGGCATCTGCATCGCCTGTTTCAACCATCATGCAACCGAAATAGTTTCGGTCGCGCATTGCTTTTTTGCTCTCGTAGTAATTGAATCCCCTGCGTTGTCTTTTGGCAAAAAAGAGTGTAGCATAATGATTTCTTTTTTCTTCATTGTCTTCACTGCGGGGATCTATGATTGGGAAATCTTTAAGGTCAATGCCATTCTCGTCGGCTATCTGCTGAATTTTTAAAGCATTCCCTAATAGTATCGGGTATCCAATTCCTTCATCATATACAATTTGGGCTGCCTTTAAAATTTTTAAATTGTCGGCTTCAGCAAATACAATCCTCTTAGGATTGCCTCTTGCTTTTGCCCCGATAACACGTAGAAGCTGGTTATCGAGGCCCAGGCGTTTGTTTAGTTCAACGATATACTGGTTCCAGTCATTAATGGGGTATTGAGCTACCCCACTTTCCATCGCTGCTTTTGCAACTGCAGGAGCTATAGTACTTAACAGTCGTGGATCCAGTGGTTTTGGAATGATGTATTCAGGGCCGAAAACAATCGTTTTTTCGTTATATGCAAGGTTTACAATTTCAGGTACGGTAGACTTTGCCATTTCTGCAAGAGCATTCACTGCGGCAAGTTTCATCGCCTCATTTATTTTTGTGGCTCTTACATCGAGAGCACCGCGGAAAATATATGGAAAGCCAAGCACATTATTTACCTGGTTCGGGTAATCTGATCTCCCCGTAGCCATAATAATATCTTTTCTTGCCTCAGTAGCTATGTCATAGGGTATTTCAGGATCAGGGTTGGCCATGGCAAAAACAATAGGATTTTTTGCCATACTCTTAACCATATCTGCTGTCACGACATTTCCTACGCTTAATCCAAGAAAAACATCTGCGTCTTTCATTGCTTTCTCCAAGGTCCAGTCTGTTCGTCCGACTGCGAACTTTAGTTTTTCTTCATCAAGGTCTGTCCTCCCCCTGTGTAAAACGCCATCTTTATCAAACATGATGAAGTTCTCATAACGCGCACCAAGCGAAACATACAGGCGAACACACGCCATAGCTGCTGCACCGGCGCCGTTCACTACAAATTCTACCTTGTCAATTTTTTTTCTTTGAAGTTCAAGCGCATTTAATAGCGCAGCACTGCTTATAATAGCGGTACCGTGCTGGTCGTCGTGCATTACCGGTATTTTCAGTCTTTCGCGCAGTTTTGTTTCTATTTCAAAACATTCCGGCGCTTTAATATCCTCGAGGTTAATACCGCCGAAAGTGGGCTCGAGGGCTGCAACAATATCAACAAATTTTTGCGGATCTTTTTCATTGACCTCAATATCAAAAACATCAATATCTGCGAAAATTTTAAAAAGAACTCCTTTGCCCTCCATTACTGGTTTGCTGGCTTCAGGACCTATGTCGCCTAAGCCTAATACCGCAGTACCGTTGCTGATTACTGCTACCAGGTTGCCTTTGGCGGTGTATTTATAAACGTCTTCTTTGTTTGCTGCAATTTCTTTACACGGCTCTGCTACACCCGGGCTGTAGGCAAGTGAAAGATCTCTTTGTGTTTTAGCTTCTTTGGTAGGTATTACTTCTATTTTTCCAGGGCGGCCCTTAGCATGGTACTCGAGTGCCTGTTCCTTTCTTAATTCTTTAGACATAGCTTAAATAAAGCACCAAAATACAAAAAATGAAAGGAAGCGAAGGTTTTAGTCATTTTTAAGTTAATGAGTAACAATATTTAGGGTTATTAAAATTGAATCTACTGTTCGATTTTTCTCTGATATAATTATTGAATAAGCAGAGGGTTAGAAATATTTATGGGCCGGGCGGCAGAATTTCTGTCAAACATCGTTGCTTCCGATAACATTGGAACGCTCGTACTGCAACGCATGATTCAGCATGGCAGTTCTTTGGCCTCAGCAGCGTCGAAGGGTAGCACTCTTTTACTTTTTGTAAATCTATTCAGCGATTTTCTTTACGCGCTGCACCAGTTCATTGCGGTAAAATTTGCCGCTGCCTGCATGGTCGAATTTGCAACAGGGTAATAATAATTATTTGCCAGGAGAAAAAGGAGCGAATATTTCGTCATTCATATATTTACATCGCCATTAAACGGAGCCTTGCCCCACCGAAAGATGAACTACGATATAGAACCCCACCATAACCAAAGGGTTAAGCCACGGCAAATTCATTCTCTTAATATTTTCCTTTTGCAATTAAGGCGGTAAATAATATTTTGGAAACCTTTGTTTACAACGGAAGAACAAGCTCCATCCCTTTGTTTATTCTCTTCTATCTATTACCGATTATTTTAATTAAATAAAATGAAAAGATTGTTGCTGGTAATCATTGCTGCTACAGCTATTATTATTCCTGCAGATAAGAAAGGTGCTGTCAAACACAAACGGGTGGCGAAAAAAAAGCATATCAAAAACAGTTTTACGAGGTGCGAAGAAAATGAAGGTTGGTTTCGTAGTTAGTGAAATTGACTTTTTAAACGGCAGCTTTTTTGTTCTCCGCTTTTTTTGATATTTATAATTGCAAGACCGTGGCCATAACGTTTATTGATATGGTAGTTAAAGGCGCCTTTAAACGAAGGAAAATTAATTGGAGAGTTTCCTGGGTTTTGAACGATCATTGTTGAGTGAGGCAACCGATAAAAACATCTTTTATGGACCCCATTTCTTTTTCCTTATATTTTTACAACGAAAACTTATAACGCAATTAATATGTTTATAAAAAAATCAATGGCAATTATTGCTTGCCTGGCAATTGCCTTTACTTCGTGCGACCAGAAAAAAGAAGACATTACAGATGCAGTAAATAAGGCGGGATCTGTTGAAACTTCAGTTCATATTTCTCATATAGACAGTAGCCGTGATATTCTTACTACCGAACATAAAGTTTGGGTAAAAAATAGCCTGTATAAAACAGTGCAATACAACGATACTATACCTTCACTTGGTATAGAAAATAGAACTGCAGAAAACGACGAGGGCGATACAAAAAATGTATCAGTGCCAAAGGATTACGAAATTTTTATAACAGTAAAGTAAGTTGAAGCGATGAAAAAGTCGAAATATATAAATCTTGTTTTAATAACAGCAGCACTGGCTTCGTGTAACAAACCCGATAAAGAATGGGAGAGTGCCAATAAGGTGTATATGAGAAGCGACACCACTGCACCTTATACGAGGGCTCATCATTCAGGAATCGGGACTGCACTTCTCTGGTATTATGCCTTCAGGCCTTATGGTAATTACCGTAATGGCAGTTATGGAAGAGCCGGTTACTATTCCCGTGCTCTGAATGAAAGATCTAATATTGGCAATAATGCTTTCAAAGGGGCGGTAGCAAGGGGTGGATTTGGAAGAGGCGGCTACAGTGTATCTTCTTAAGGTTAGCCAAATTTAATAAGCGGCACCATCAAAGATGCTTATAGGTTTGCAGATAAAGTGAGTGCGACCTTTGGCGCAGGGTCAACTGCCAGGCGCAGTTCAATTAAAAAATAATAGTTGAACTGAGCGTAGCAACGATGATGCTATGAAAATTGATGCCGGTACAATAAAAAATAAATCACGCCTCTTTAATCACACTATTATTCAAGAGTTTACACAATTATAAATGATCCGGAAAACAATAACTCCACGAAATAACTGGCAGAGTGCGGTTGAAAAACTCGGCTTCGGTTTTCATACAACCAACGTTCCTTATTGGGACGAAAGCGTTTACTACGAATTAAGCATGACGGAAGTGCATCAAATAGAAAAGGCGACCGCTGATTTGTGGGATCTTTGTCTTGGTGCCGTGCAGCATGTGATGGATAACAAACTTTATCACTTGTTCAATATTCCTGATTGGCTGATACCTTATATCGAGAAAACCTGGACGGAAGACCATCCGGCCATTTATGGCCGATTTGACCTTTGTGTAAAAGACGGAAAGGTAAAGCTCCTGGAATTTAACGCCGATACTCCAACAAGCTTGTACGAATCGGCCATTGTTCAATGGTTCTGGCTGCAGGATTTTGATAAAAGCAAAGACCAGTTCAACAGCGTACACGAAAAGCTGGTTGACTACTGGAAGTACTTAAAAAATTACCTCCATCCTGCTCCGCTTCATTTTACCTGCTTAAAGGAAACGTTGGAAGACTTAACCAATGTTGAGTACATGCGTGATTGTGCAATACAGGCAGGATTTGAAACGAAACTTATTTTTGTGGACGACATTGGCTGGGATGAACATTCAAGGCAATTTATGGATATGGAAGACCAGCCAATAAAGAATATATTCAAACTCTATCCCTGGGAGTGGATGGTAACAGAAGAATTTGGTAAAAACATTTTACTCGATGTTAATCGTACTTTCTGGATTGAGCCATCCTGGAAAATGCTTCTTGCCAATAAAGCAATTCTACCCATTCTGTGGGAATTGTATCCTGATCATCCCAACCTTCTAGCTGCATACTTTGACAGTGCTCTACTTACTAACTATGTTAAAAAGCCGATACTAGGCAGAGAAGGAGCGAATATTGAAATTGTGAAGGAGGGGGAATTGCTACAGTTTACCGAGGGCGAGTATGGAAAAGAAGGTTATGTTTTCCAGGAGTTATTGGAGTTGCCAAACTTTGATGGAAAGTATCCGATGATTGGCAGTTGGGTAGTAGGCCAGGAGCCGGCAGGCATAGGCATCAGGGAAGCGAATTCTTTGATAACAGATAATGTAAGCAGGTATGTGCCGCATTTGATAAAGTAAACGCTTGCTAATCATTGTCAAACAATTCCTCCACCTTCAAAACAAATCCTTCCACCACCGTCGAACTGAATTTCCCTACTCCCGCTAATTTTACGTGACGATAATATTCGCCCTGCTGCAATAAGTATTTTTCGACCGTTTTTTTGATGGGTCGACAATCCAATATTCAGGTACCCCGTGTGCGCATAATCAATATATTTTATTCCACGATCAATTTTTTCTGTTGAACCTGGTAAGATTTCTACTATAAAATCCGGTGCCGGAAATAGCATTTGGTCAGGTGTAAATTGGACTGCTCTCTCTTGACTAAAGTAACAATATCGGGTTCGTAATCATTCCTGGTTAACCTTATCATCATTTTTTCGACTCCCACTAATCCAAGCTTTTTTTCACTAACATAGGTGTCGAATATCCGGTAAGTTTTGTAGATACGACAAGGTGTCTTAAACGTGCAGGCGAATCAAAAAGAATCTCCCGTTGATAAACTCTGCTTTAAAGTTCTCATGGGCCAGGTCATAAAACTTTTGCCGCTCAATTTTTTCATTCTCAAAAACAGATTGTGCAGCTTCAATTATTTTTATTGCATTCGGGCTGTCTACAAGCCTTTTCAATATATCTGCATTAGACATAACCCGAGGTGAATTTAGTTTAAAGTTACAAAAACAAATCCAGCGGTTGATTGTACGATTCCTTCCTCCTCACCTGTTCATATTTCCCGCGTTAACTGTATTTTTCCTGGACCAGACAGTCGAAATTATATTGAACATCCGTTGCGTCGCACTCTTGTACCTCTTTTCCCGTTTCGGCTGCCTGTAGCCGGTTATGTAATCGATAATTATCACAAACAAACTATAACTATATTTGCCGCTCTAAAAATTATTTATATTCCTTCAAAAGAACATGTTTTTGACAAACATATTTCTTTTCTCCCCTTTAGGGGTGGGGGCTTAACTTTTCAATATGTACAGAACACATACCTGCGGACAACTTAGATTAGCCGATGCAGGAACAAATGTAACGCTTGCCGGATGGGTGCAAACTGTTCGTAAATTCGGAAGCATCACCTTTGTTGACCTTCGCGATCGTTACGGAATTACACAGTTATTATTTAACGAAACGCTGAATCAACAACTGGACGAGCAGCCGCTGGGCCGCGAGTTTGTACTGCAAGCCATAGGAACAGTGCATGAGCGAAGTAATAAAAATGCGAACATGCCAACCGGTGATATTGAAATTCTTGTGTCTGAATTTAAAATCCTGAATAAATCGGCAGTCCCCCCTTTTACTATCCAGGACGATACCGATGGTGGTGATGACCTCCGTATGAAATACAGGTATCTTGACCTTCGCCGCAACCCTGTAAAACGTAATCTTGAGCTTCGTTATGCCGTTAACCGTGCAGCAAGAAATTACCTGCACGATAATGGTTTCATGGATATCGAAACACCTTTCTTAATCAAATCTACCCCTGAAGGTGCCCGGGATTTTGTAGTTCCATCGCGGATGAATGCAGGACAGTTTTATGCGTTGCCACAGTCGCCACAAACCTTTAAACAACTGCTGATGGTAAGTGGTTACGACAGATATTACCAGGTCGTAAAATGTTTCAGGGATGAAGACTTGCGTGCAGATCGCCAGCCGGAATTTACTCAAATCGACTGCGAAATGTGCTTCGTGGAGCAGGAAGATATCCTGAAAATGTTTGAAGGAATGATAAAATACATCTTTAAGCAGGTAAAAGGAATTGACTATACAGAAACTGTTGAAAGAACTACATGGGAAGATGCAATGTGGACTTACGGAAACGATAAGCCGGACATTCGATTCGGAATGAAAATAGGAAACCTGAAAGTTCCTTCAACTATTTTTCTTTCACGGCAACAGGAGCTTTCAAACTCCCCTTTGGGAGTTGGGGGTACTGGTTTCGCTGTATTTGACAATGCCGAAACTGTGTTAGCTATTGCAGTTCCCGGATGTGCTGAGTATACCCGTAAGCAAACTGATGAACTGACAGAATGGGTAAAACGTCCTCAAATAGGAATGCAGGGTTTGGTGTTTTTAAAATACAATGCTGACGGAACTGTAAAAAGCAGTGTAGACAAATTCTTCAACCCGGAGCAACTGAAACACATTGCAGCCAGTTGTAAAGGTCAACCCGGCGATTTGATTTTAATTTTAGCAGGAAGAGAAGAAAAAACGCGCAAAGCAACCAGTGATTTGCGAATGGAGTTGGGAAAACGCCTTGGGCTTCGTAAAGAGAATGAATTTAAGTTATTGTGGGTACTCGACTTTCCACTGTTTGAATATGCAGAAGAAGAAAACCGTTGGGTAGCACGGCACCATCCGTTCACTTCTCCCAAGCCCGAACAGATCGGAACAATGATCAACAATAATCCGGTGATTGAAAATGCCGCTGATTATTTAAATCATCCCTATTCAAATATTAAAGCGAATGCTTATGATATGGTGTTGAATGGTAACGAAATCGGCGGTGGTTCTATCCGTATTTTCCAAAGGGATTTGCAGGAAAAAATGTTTGCGGCATTGGGAATGGATGAAGAAGAGCAACAACACAAGTTCGGCTTCCTGTTGGGAGCATTTGAATATGGTGCACCCCCGCATGGAGGAATTGCTTTTGGCTTCGATCGTCTATGTTCAATATTAGGCGGCAGCGAAAGTATTCGAGACTTCATAGCTTTCCCTAAAAACAACAGTGGTAGGGATGTTATGATTGATGCGCCGAGTGTTATAGATCAAAAGCAGTTTGATGAGTTGCAGATAAAGTTGGATCTGAAGTAATTGGTGTTCAACTTACTTATTTTAAGTTTAATTTTACTCATGCTAATTTCGGAATTATCTGTGTATGATTTCTAAGAGAAAAAATTAATCTTTCTGAAGGTGCAAGGCTTTTTTGTCCGCGAGCTTGCATTAGCAGAAGAGAAATTACGGAATGAGATTAAAGTTTCGTTTTCTGAAGAAATGAATAAAGGTGATTATTCCACGAAGAAAGACATAAAGGATTTAGAGATTAAAATTGCTCAACTTGACACTAAAATTGAAAAGGGATTTAAAGAAATAATTGTTTGGTAGTTGGTGCAATGGTCGCAATAGGCGGATTAATTATTGCTGTGATCAGGCTTTTTTAATTTTTAATGATATTAATGACTTTCTCAAAGCCTTTCAACTGAGTGGTCGATTTTATATAAATAATCTATTTGGTACTCTACTTCACTGTTCTATTAACTCAACAAATTGAGCAAAGATTTGCCGTACAAGTTAGTGACATCACCAAAAGGATCCATCAGGACAACGATGTTCAATAGAAATCGCGGTATCCGCTCCAAAAAATTTCAAAACATTCATGACTATCATATATCGACTTCTTAGTGCTATTATAAATGCAGTTGCCTTACTGCTCTCTATATCGATGCTGTTCAGCATTCCCATGTTGCTTTCTTCTGCCCAAACGATGTTGCCAGCCTTTATGATGCTGGCAGTAATACTATATTCCTGGTTCAGCTTTAAATTTCGACGGGAGGTCTTGCAGCAACAGAAGATTGTAAATCATAGCCTGCGTGATTGGGTTAGGGTAAATGGAATTGTAACCCTTATTTTTAGTATTATGACGATACTTGGCTTATTGCCGCTTTTGAAAAATCCCCAACCCTTTCTTGACGCAGTAAAAAATTTTGGTGTCGACATGCCTTTAAAAACGGCTACCACCTTTTTCTTTACCATGTTAACCTACGCTACCATCCTGCTAATTCATATCGTATGGACGTTTGCCTTAATGAAGAAGTACAAAGAGTTTTTTCAATAACGTTATTTAAAGCACCTCTTTTGGTGCTTTTTTGTTTCTTTATGGTATGAAGCAAACTTCTATCCCCCTGGCAGAAAGAATGCGGCCAACTACATTGGATGAGCTAGCAGGGCAACAGCACCTCACCGGTAAAGGCAGCATTTTACGAACGGCGATCGAACAGGGAAACGTTCCTTCAATGATATTATGGGGACCTCCCGGTGTTGGAAAAACAACGGTTGCCAACATAATTGCGCATTCACTAAATGTTCCTTTTTTTCAGTTGAGTGCTATCAGCAGCGGCGTAAAAGATGTAAGGGAGGTAATTGAACTGTCAAGGAGCCAGGAAAAAGCAATTTTGTTTATCGACGAAATTCACCGCTTTAACAAGGGACAGCAGGATGCGTTGTTGGGCGCTGTTGAAAAAGGCATCATTACACTAATTGGTGCTACCACAGAAAATCCTTCCTTCGAGGTTAACTCTGCCTTATTAAGCCGCTGCCAGGTATATGTACTAAAGCCTTTAACAGAAGAAGAACTGATTTCTTTGTTGAAAGAAGTGATAGCGAAAGATGAATGGCTAAGCAGTATCTCTATTGATTTACGGGAAACTGAAGCGCTGATAAATATATCGGGAGGAGATGCAAGAAAGCTGTTGAATTTGTTTGAACTCGTTATGAATTCTCTTAAAACCTCCCCTGCCGGCAGATTGCAGGTCGTAATTACCAATGATATTGTGATGGAGGTTGCCCAAAAGAAAATCGCCTTATACGATAAGCAGGGCGAACAGCACTACGACATTATTTCGGCTTTTATAAAAAGTATGAGAGGCAGCGACCCCAACGGGGCTGTTTACTGGCTAGCACGAATGATTGAAGGCGGGGAAGATGTAAAATTCATCGCAAGGCGAATGCTGATTTTTTCGAGTGAAGATATTGGTAATGCCAATCCGAATGCATTGTTACTGGCAAACGCTACATTCGATGCTGTTAGTAAAATTGGTTATCCTGAAAGCCGGATCATATTATCGCAGTGCGCTACCTACCTGGCTTCATCCGTTAAAAGCAATGCTTCGTACGAAGCTATCGGGAAGGCACAGGCTGCTGTAGAAAGCCATGGCGATTTGCCTGTTCCCCTCCACATTCGCAATGCGCCGACAAAGCTGATGAAGAATATGGATTATGGGAAGGGATATAAATACGCCCATTCGTTCGAAGGAAATTTTGCGGAACAGGAGTATTTGCCAGATAAGATTGCAAATACGAAATTCTACGATCCCGGCCTTAACGCAAGGGAAAACGAGCTAAGAAAGTTCCTCAAAGAAAAGTGGGGTGAAAAGTATGGGTATTGATATTGGTTGAACCGCTACCATATTTTCTGTTGTATTGTTTGCAAGCAAAATTTCTTTGTGGATCTCCGGTTGTGTCACTCACTTCTACGGTATCTTTTCAAGCATCTTTAAGTGATATATTTCAGATTAGAAAAGAAAGCTTTGTTCCTCTACCGGTGGCAACAGTTTTTCGTAATATTACCAGATAAAAATAAAAGCCCCGTAATGATATTCGGTACAAGTGAGTGACACAACCAAAGCCGAACGTTCTTCGAAAAGTTAAGTACAAAATCTCTCTCAAAAAGTAAATCTATCAATTCAACCGCCGATATAATCGATGAAAACAAGAATAGCGCTTTATGTGGCTTTGGCTCTTTTTAATACAAGTTCGTTCGGGCAAACAATCGTTCAACGCGACTCAACCATAGAACAAATGGTGAAGGAGGTTTCACCAGATTCGCTAAAATCGTATGTACAACAAATGGTTTCTTTTGGTACAAGAAATACGTTAAGTACTCAAACCGATAAAAAAAGAGGTATAGGGGCTGCCCGTAACTATGTCTTGTCGAAGTTTAACGAGTTTGCGAGCCGGTCGGGTGGCAGGTTGACTGCTATGATTGATACTACCACCATTCCCGTTAGCACGAGGGTAGATGTACCAACGCTTTTAGGAAATGTAATGGCAACTTTAAAAGGTACTGACCCGGCAGATAAAAGAATATTTATCATTAGCGGCCATCTTGATAGCAGGGCGACCGATGTGATGAACCGTACCACTGACGCACCGGGCGCTAATGATGATGGCAGCGGGGTAGCGGCTGTAATGGAATGTGCACGAATAATGAGCAAGCATTCTTTTCCGGCAACGATCATATTCGTGGCAGTAAGCGGCGAAGAACAAGGCCTTCTTGGCTCTGGTTACCTTGCCAAAAAAGCAAAAACCCAAGGCTGGAACATTGAAGGCATGTTGAACAACGATATAATGGGCAGCAACAACAGCAGTGAAACCCGCATTATCGACAATACCCGAGTAAGGGTTTTCAGTGAGGGTATTCCTGCTTATGAACTTGATAAAAATGCAGCAGCAATCTGGAGCCTCGGACTTGAGAACGACGGCCTTTCAAGGCAGCTTGCCAGGTACATAAAGGAAGTCGGCGAGCGGTATGTTGACCAACTGGAGGTTGTAATGATTTACCGCAACGATCGCTTTCGACGCGGGGGTGATCATTCGCCTTTTGTCCAAAATGGATTTGCCGCGATCCGCATTACTGAAATGAACGAGAATTTCGATCACCAGCACCAGGCTGTACGAACCGAAAACGGAACAAGGTATGCAGATCTTCTTGAGTTCATGGATTTTGAATATTTAAGGAAAAACACTGCCATGAACCTCGCCAACCTTGCTAACCTTGCAAAAGCACCTCCTATGCCCCGGGATGTCAAAGTGGATGTGAAAGAACTCACCAACTCCACGTACTTATACTGGAAAGCACCTGCTACAGGAAAAGTAAAGGGTTATTTTGTGCTCATGCGTGAAACCACTTCCCCTGCCTGGCAAAAAAAGTTTTTCACTGCTGCTACCAGCAGCCGGCTCCCTTATTCGAAAGACAATTACTTTTTTGCGGTGCAGTCAGTTTCAAACGACGGCAACGAGAGCTTACCGGTTATACCGGTAGCAGGAAGATAGTAGAAGTTTTAGGTGAGGCCATTTTTTTGAAATCATCTTCTTCATTCACCCAATTACAACAACTACTTTAACAACTATTCGGCAACCCCACGAAATAGGTGGGAGTATTTTGGCTGTACTTTTGTGCACTTTAGCGTAAAAATTAAACATGAAGTTGTTGGCTATGCTGCTCGGTATGGGATTATTCTCTTCAACCCCGATGTCGTGCAATAAAGGGAATGCAGAAGATGCAGCAAAGGATACACTACTGGCTCAGCTCGATTTGAAAAACGTCTTTTACGGAAGTGATACTGCGCAGAATATGGATATTTACCTGCCTGAAGGAAGAGATACAACCAAAACAAAAATTGTTCTTTTTATTCATGGCGGAAGCTGGAACAGTGGCGATAAAAGAGATTTTAATGAGGCGATTTCTGCTATCCATAAACAATTGCCGGATTACGCAATATTCAACATGAATTACCGGCTCGCTAACAATAATGCCAACAGATTTCCTGCTGCAATAAAGGATGTACAATCTGCTATCGATTTTATTTCCTTTAACGCACCTGGTTACAATATTAATGCAAACAAATTTTGTTTGATAGGCGCGAGTGCAGGAGGCCACCTTGCATTACTTCAAGCCTATAAAAACAATAGCGACGGGAAGGTAAAAGCGGTAATTGATTTGTTTGGTCCTACTGACCTTACAGATTTCTACAACAATCATCCAATACCTGCTGCTTCCCGGCCCGTATTGGTGAATTTCTTAGGTACAAAGCCTTCTAATAATGCGGATTTATACGTTTCAGCAAGTCCTGTAAGCTATGCTACCCATGGGGTTCCTACAAAAATATTTCATGGCGCCGCTGATGTTATTGTTCCAATTAAACAATCGAAAACGCTTAAAGCCCGTTTGCAGGCAAACAATATTAAAGTGGAAATGATAACTTATGAAGGAGAAGGGCATGGCTGGTATGGAAATAACCTGTTGGATACCTACAGCCAAACGGTGAAATTTATCAAAGAAAATGTGTTTTAATGCAGGATATTATTTGGAAGTGTGTCTTTTTCGATGCTTTAACTCCATACGAATTATATGAGATTTTAAAGCTGCGGAACGAAGTATTTGTAGTAGAACAAAATTGTGTTTTCCAGGATGCCGATGATAAAGACCAGCAATGTTATCACCTGATGGGATTTGCAGGAAATGAACTGGCGGCATATGCGCGGCTTGTGCCTCCCGGAGTATCCTATGCTTTTATTTCTATCGGCCG
Source organism: Segetibacter sp. (assembly GCA_028288485.1). Classification (GTDB taxonomy): domain Bacteria; phylum Bacteroidota; class Bacteroidia; order Chitinophagales; family Chitinophagaceae; genus Segetibacter. The sequence continues at coordinate 47,709 of JAQBNO010000154.1, read as the reverse complement.
CGTGGTTACTTCTGCAAAATTCAGGCGGTGTGGAGCGGGAAAAAGATTGATGCAGCAGGCAATCGACACTTGTTTTTCTTTGTTTGGAATTCAGAAAATTAAGATTGGCGCGCAGCTTTATCTTAAAAACTTTTATGAAGGCTTCGGGTTTAGGCAACACAGCGAGATGTATCTCGAAGACGACATTCCCCACATAGAAATGTTGAGAGAATAATTGGGAAGGTATTTTCAGTTATTCTATCGATTGAATTAAGATCCGGGTATTAATTTAGAAATGAGTTAGTATACAAAAGAGGGTTGTTGGAACGAGCACAATATCTTCATTCAACATCGTTGTGTCACTCACTTCTACGGCAGATCTAAGGGCGACATGGAGGTTTATCGCTCATTTTCGCCGCTAAATTTCTGCGTTTTTTAAAAGTTGTGGTAAAAGAAAAAGCGGCTTATTTGCCGCCTTTTCTTTTAATCAAATGCTTTTTTATTACCTGTTGCTGTTTCCCCTGTTCAAGCCTGAAAGCATATCTCTGTGCATTTTTATTTTTGGAATTGCTTTAGCTACAATCAATTTCAATTGCGGATCTTTAACCAGCGTAGAAGCTGTTTGCAGTTCTGCAAGTTTTGCCTGGTGCATGGTCAGCATTTGAGCAACAAATAAACGGTTGAATTCTGCTCCTGAGGCATTTTGCAAAGCATCCATTCCTGGCATACTGTGCATCATTCCACTCATACCGGCCATGTCGCTACCGCTACCTGTTGTACCTGAGCCACTAGCTGCTGTACCCATTTTTGAACCAGTTCCGCCCGAGCCACTGCCTGTCGTTCCCATTGTGGAGCCTGTTGTACCTGAGCCATTTCCTGTTGCTCCCATTGTAGAGCCTGTTGTGCCTGAACCACTTCCTGTTGCTCCCATTGTAGAGCCTGCTGTGCCTGAACCACTTCCTGTTGTTCCTGAACCCATTGTAGAGCCTGTTGTGCCCGAACCACTACCTGTTGCTCCTGAACCCATTGTTGCACCTGTTGTACCGGAACCACTTCCTGTTATTCCTGAACCAATTGTTGCACCTGTTGTACCTGAACCACTACCTGTTGTTCCTGTTGTACCTGAGCCAATGGTTGCGCCTGTTGTACCTGAACCACTACCTGTTGTACCCAAACCACTGCCTGTTGTACCTGATCCCATTGTTGCACCTGTTGTACCTGAACCGCTACCTGTTGCTCCTGAGCCAATTGTTGCACCTGTTGTGCCGGAACCACTTCCTGTTATTCCTGAACCAATTGTTGCGCCTGTTGTAGCTGAACCACTACCTGTTGCACCTGTTGTGCCGGAACCACTTCCTGTTATTCCTGAACCAATTGTTGCGCCTGTTGTACCTGAACCACTACCTGTTGTACCTGTTGTGCCGGAACCAATTCCTGTTGTACCTGATCCCATTGTTGAACCTGTTGTCCCCGCGCCACTTCCTGTTGTTGCTGTGGCTGAACCTGCTGTACCAATGTCGGAGCCTGTTGTGCCAGAGCCGGTTCCGGTTGCATTACCTGTTTTTGATCCGTTTGCGCCAGCAATCGTACCGGTTCTGCTTCCTGTTGTACCCGCGCCAATACCACTTCCCGGAGTTCCAACTTTGTTGGCGGATGCAGCGGCACCTGAATTTGCGGACGTCGAGCTACTTCCCGACATTCCACTTCCATTATTCATACCGGTTCCGGTACCCATTCCCATATGCATATCGCTCGCAACAGACATATTCTTACTACGGGCAAGTTTTTTCAGGTCGTTAAGCATCTCGGTGTGATCCTTCACCATTTGACGTGAAATACTTTGAATTTTAGCATCTGTTGATTTACTGGTACCCATTTGGGATAGATGGATTTCCATCATGTTATCCATAATGTTTTTGCTAATAAAGGCAGTATCTGACATCGTTGCACCACGATTAGAAGAAGATTGGCCAGAGACGCTTGATGTACTCTGAGCATCCGCTATTGTGCCCGTCGTCATAACCAGTGAGCACGCTACTAATAGCTTTGATAAAGAGCAAGCTGCGTTTTTCATAACTTTTTTTTTAATTAAAATTAAAAATGATAATTGTATAAAATAATGTTTCTATATATGGTACCAATGGAAATACTGTTCCATTTGCTGTTGTATTACTTTTATTAAAGAAATTAATACTGTGGTTAAGGATTAAAAATGGTAAGTTCCTGTGAATCAAAATAGTAAGAAAAGTTATTTGTTGCGTGGGTTTTGTTGTGGAAATACGTTTATAAATGGCTGACAAACCAGATACATTTTTTGTGGAAATAGTTCCCACACGACGGGGAATTTTTAATCCTAAACACACTTTTTAGGTACTAAAACAGAAACTCGCATACCTGTAGAGTTTATTTCTAAATAATTACATAAGGTTGGTTGTCCTGTCAATGGATGAAACCGGTTGATGCCGAGATGGGCAACTGGTGGAGATGCTAATGAAGCGTGTCACTTAAATAGGCAGAAGTAGTTATTGACATCTACGCACTGCTTGTTTTATTTCGGGGTTAGCAGACGGACATAGACGGATGTTGGTAGGAGGTATTTGTTAGGGCGGCTATCGTCGCTTTTATGAAGCTACCGTTCATTTCCGGTTAGACACGAGTGGGAGAAAGTCTATAGCGCTTCCGCAGTTATATCACTTGCTCGCTAACTGTATTATCTGGTAGTTCTTTTATAATTTACTCTTCTGTACTAACAATTCAGCCTGCGCTTTTAATTAAACTTTCGCCTTTATTGCGTTTCTCCTACTCTTTCAGAATGGCGCCTACCTTATCGGATCATGAACAGTTACCAGCTTTGTTCCATCCGGGAAAGTTGCTTCAATCTGTATTTCATGAATCATTTCAGCAATGCCTTCCATAACATCCTCCCGCGTTAGAATGGCTGCTCCAAATTGCATTAACTCCGCTACAGACTTTCCGTCACGTGCTGCCTCCTGCAACTCGCTGCTAATAAGTGCTATCGCTTCCGGGTAATTTAGTTTAAGCCCTCTTGCCTTTCGCTTTTCAGCCAGCTGGCCGGCAAGGAATAGTAACAGCTTTTCGGACTCTCTTTGTGTTAAGTGCATAGATGAAGATAAATAAGGTGGTTATTATGGCAAGCACTTAATATCGGAAAAATACAAAAAAGAGGAAACTGTGCAAAATTGTGCACCTGACAGTCATTACTGCTGAATGCGCTAATATAGCCGAAAAACGAAAAAGTTTAAGTCGTAATAAAGTTTTTAACCGGGTGAAATAGATGAAAAGTTCTTTTTGAAATATTACTTTTGGCCTGGATATCGAATAGTAATCTGCAAGTTTTATAACAGTTGAAAATGGAAAATAATAACCTGCCACCGTTAGCTGGTCCTGCAACGAGAGCGTTCAATAACGCGGGTATCTTTTCTTTGGAACAACTTTCTTCTTATACCGAAGCAGAAATAACAAACCTTCATGGAGTTGGAAAAAATGCACTGGAAACGGTGAAAAAGGCGCTTGATGAAAACGGGTTAGCATTCAAGCGAGAGAAAAAGTAGATAAACTGTTCGAAAGCAAGTAAACAGCACTCAGTAAATCAGCACTTTTTTATAGCCCATATTTCCTAAAAAATCTTCCATAATTGCTTTAGATTTCTGCCCGGCTTTTCCCAGTATGTTTTGTTGTAGAGCCCGGTCTGTCATTTTTCGACGGGCTTTAATTTTCACCAGGGTTACTTCCTCGTTGCTCCATTCGCCCTTTTCCACGAAAGTTTCAAAATCGCTGGGGTTTAGAATAGCCTCGAAGATTTGAGGCTTTGGTAAAAAAAGGCTGAGGGTATCGTTTCTTATGCTAAGGCTGCTATCGGTTAAAAGGGAAAGGTCAGTACCTGCCAACACTTTTCCCCGGCCAATCAAAACAATTTGTTTATCTGCAGAAGGAAGCACCGGGATTGGAGCAAGCGTGTTGAACGAATTTACAAACCTTGAACCCCGTGTAACTATGTTCGAATCAACAACTACTTCATCGAACGAACTGAACGTTATTAATTGTCCTATTGATTTAATTTCTTTTATCAGTATAGGAGTTTCATCAATCACCACTGGTTTAGCCTTAAATATGTTCTTCAGCGAAGGCAGGAAGTCGAGCTTTTGCAGCAGCCAATAGCCTGCAATTATAAAGATGACTGCTACTACAATACGTCTGCGTTTGCTCATTGCATTTGATTAAAGAAACTGTTGCCGTTATAGTTAATGCTAATATTTTCATAGCCAAGCTTCTTCAGGAAATTAGTTACAAAAAAAGAGGTATTCACTTTGGCCTGGAGTAGTATCCCTAAAGAGTCAACGCTGTTTCTTATCTGGGTTTCTGCTTGTGCAGCTAAAGCATCCCGGTCTCTTGTTGTAAATTTATCCCTGAAAACACTTACTTCTTCATATTCTGTTTTAACGCCTTCTGGAGGTATGCTGAGGCTTATAATTTTTGGAGACGGTAGTGTTACCTCAATTGTTTTATCCCTGATTTTAAAATTGTTTTTATTTATGCCGCTCATGTCGATGCCGGCCTTTATATGTGCCTCACAACTCATTAAGATTTTTCTGTCCCCAATTTTAAACCAGGTTTTATTGTCACTCGCCTTAATAATTTTAGTCACGGTATATTCAACTGTTGCCAGGTCGCTCATTTCTTTTAACGACAAAATTGTAGGCTCTTGCCCGTCTTTGTTTTTACCGCATGCCAGTAAAAAGAGTACAATGATATAAATACTTTGTCGCATAATTTTCTACTTGTGATCCTGCTATTATTCAGCAACAATAAGCTTTGTTTTTTGTTTAGGGCACTTGCATCCACTCTTTGTTGCAGTCTTCAAGTGCATTTTTTATTTTTATGGTGCCCGGCTTTTGTACCAACATGCAACATTCTTGCGTCGCACACTTGTACTGCTTATAAAACGCTGCCATCTCATTCTACATCAACGAACGTCTCTTTAGGTGTTATGGTTCTATTTAAATTAAAGAAATTATGCCGCCGGTTATAAATTTTGCTTCAATACTTCATCTGTTATTTGTTTTACAGCATCTTTGACAAATGAAGAAATATGCCGTTATAGTAGCAGGCGGGTCGGGCCAGAGAATGGGTGGCGAAGTGCCAAAACAATTTTTACAGCTGAAGGGCAAACCCTTGTTGCAATACACTATACAGTCTTTTTTGCAAGCGTATGACGATATGATTATTATCCTGGTCCTTCCAAAAGCACATATAGCAAAAGGAGAGGAGATAATTAAACAAATGGATGCAGAAGGAAAGGTGCAAATGGCAATCGGCGGCGAAACCCGTTTTGAGTCTGTAAGAAGCGGTTTGGAGTTTATTTCTCATCCATCCATCGTTTTTGTGCAGGACGCCGTTCGTTGTATAGTGAGCCAGCAATTAATCCGTAATTGTTTTGAACAGGCAGTTGAAAAGGGCAGTGCAATTCCTGCTGTGGCCGCCACCGATTCTATTCGTATCGCCGGCGAAATTTCACATCATACAATCGACAGGACTAAAGTGCGCATTATTCAAACCCCTCAAACTTTTCAATCTGAAATATTGTCAGCAGCTTTTAAACAAGCCTATAATAGTTCGTTTACAGATGAAGCTACCGTTGTAGAAGCCGCTGGTAAAGAAGTATTTTTAATTGAAGGCGAATACAGCAATCTAAAAGTTACCCGCCCAATTGATTTATGTATTGCTGAAAAACTTTTGGAAGATGCTACTTCTTAACCAGCCTTAATGGCCAGGGAAGCTTGTTGTATTTTACCCGGAAGAAAGGCTGGTTTACTGCTCCGAAATTTTCATAAAACGACCTTACTCCCGGTACGTCCGAGCCTTCAAAATCAAACAGCACATCTTTTCCTGAAAACTCTCTGATAATTGCATCTACCAAAAAGTGGTTTGCTGCGGTTCTTCTTCCTGCTTCTGTTGTTGTATTCATGATATTGTAAAGGCGTTGGCCATCAGATAATAGCAGTGCACATGCCATTATTTCATTTTCTTTATTTACCACTTCACGGCAGGTTACTCCATTATGTTCATTGGCACAATCGCACATTTGCCTGAATTGTTGGTAGTCAACATCTTTTATCATTGGTAAGCGGCTTGCATAATATTCTTTATAGAGCCTGATGCATTTATTGTAGTCAGCGGTTTCCCTGTACAGGTGATGAAACCGGTGGCTACGCTTAAGGTTTTTAACTAGGTCGTTGTGATAATTTTTAAATAAGTTTTGGTAAGTATCGTTAAGGTTAAGAATGAAGTTAGTAGCCTCTGTTATTTGAAAATCTGTGCAGATTTTTTTTCGTTCAATAGCATAGTTCCAATCGGTTTCGCAAAATGAATAATGCTTTTGTAAACATTCAATTATGCCTGGAAAAGGAATGTCAATACCTGGTCTTGCATATACTCCCAGTTGTTGCGTAAACGAAGGTTGGTACAAATAGGAGATTCCCCATTTTGTTCTTTGTGTAAGTGGTAGTACCCAATCATAGTTTTCTGCAGCCATGGCCTTCCAGCCAGGGCACATTTTGTCAAGGTAAAACGACCGTGCATATATTAATCCATTGGGAGAAGCGATAATGCATTTATCCCAAAGATTTCTATCTATCTCATGGTTGCTTAATAATTGTATCGAAGAATGCTGGTGCATGAATAAGTGCAATATCGTAAAATTGCAAGGCATTCCGATTGTAATAATAGTCGTGAAAGGACGGAATATCGAAAAACAGGGTGAAGCCCGGTTAAGAAATGTACCAGCCAATACAATAGCCCTGAAAGGGTGAAATGAAATATTAGTATTGAACGTTAGTATAACGTCTCTCTTTTTCTCATATGTCGCCCTTTCAGCACTTGTACTTTCTTTTGGAATTCATTACACGGTTAAATTAATGCCAGAGCTTTCTATTGCCAAACCTCACAAACGGTGGAACAAGCTGGTCAAAAACCTTGAATTTGCAGTGTGCGACCGTTCGAGCAGCCAAGGGTGAACTGCCACGCAGAATAATGTGCTGCAGTACAAGCGAGCGTGGCAACGGTAGTTGAATAAAGATTTACCGGGGACTACCAAAAGTATCTCTTACAAAGGAAGATCTTTCAACAGGTTCTTCACCTGGAGATTTCGAATGTTAATAGTAAATGCAATGGTTTTTAAGAAGCGCTTTTCTGTTATCGTTGATTTGTAATAATTGCGATACACTTTGCTGTAAATAACCGGGATGTAAACATCTATCAGCGATCCGAAAAGGGGAATTTGAATTCCGGCATCATAAATAAAACGGCCGGAAGCAGGGTTTTCTTTCCAGGCTTCTGCGTAAGTACCCGCATCTACGAAAATTTTAAGAGGAATTTTTACAGGCAAAATGCTCAAAGGATTGATGTTGTCGGGCAAACCTGAAGAAAGGTTTAAACTGATCAGCCAGTCATCGGTTTTGCCTACCTTATTGCCTAATAACTCGGTGTTTACTTTAAAGAAACCGTCGCGTTCCATTATTTGCTGGCTTTGCCAGCCTTGAAATTCGTTTCTCCCGATGAAGTAATCGCTATACGTGTAATCCTCGTTTCCCTTTGGGCCACTCATATTGTAGAAGTAGCGGTCGTTGTTAAAGCGGGTATTTATAGTTGCGGGTTTCAGGTAAAAGAACTTGCCGGCAAAGAAGCGTGCATTCATGCCGGTTTTTCCATCGCTGTAATTGAAATAATATTTTGCTGTTATCCCCGCCCTGATAAAGTCTTTGCCATGATCGGCCGAAAGATCAAGGCTATAGGGGAAAAGTTGCCTATTGTCGCTAATGTTTAAAGCAAGGCGGTTTATAAAAGATTGCTTATTTACTACGCTTGCAATATCAAAAGTATCGGCAGCGGTTATGACGCTTTTGAAATTTAAAGCGCCTTCGTTCAATAAAAACGTTTTCCATTGAACGGTAAAACGTCGCGTGGACAAGGGGTCTTTGTCAAAAAAAGTAAGTTTTACCGAAGGAACCCACCGCTTTACTTCCTGGAGCAGTTTTTTATTGTCTTGGGTGATAAAGTCGTTTTGTGTGTAAGAAATATAACTAAGCCCGGTGCTTACGTGAACTGATTTCTTATAGACGTTGTACGAAGCCCTGCCAAAACCATTTACTTTTTTTGAACCGGTAGCATATAACGCGCCGCCGGTAAATTGCAAGGCATTAATTGGAAGCTGGTAATTGTGTAGCAGGCCACCGATCATCAATTTATCGTAATGATTATAGCCAATTGCGGGAGCAATGTTCACATAATTATACTTATCGGTGTTTTTTAGGTTGAGAAGAAATGACGGCTTAACAGTTTTCTTTTCAACTAAATCTATCGGGCCCGTTTCAGACAACATTTTAAAAATGTTGTCGAGGTTTTGTTTAGTTGTTTTTTCAATAGATACTTTAAAATCTTCCGGGTAAGGATGACGGAATTTCCAGTCACGATAGTACTTATTTATGCTGCTATCGAACATTTTCGTTCCTACAGTTCCCTCCAGTTTTTTCATCCATTGGCTTGCCTTAACGTAGAGTATAAGGCCGTAATTGACGGTGGTAAAATTTTCTGATGAAGTTTCTATAGGTTGGTCTTTTTTGATTTTTGTGATCGCTGCCAGTAACATTCCCTCTTCGTCTTCAGGCATCTTATGTTGAAAAGGAAAATCTTTTGCATATACGTGAGTGCCGTACTTTTCCAATTCATAACGTTTTTGAAAAAAACTATTTATTCCCTCGTCCATCCATGGATGTTTTCTTTCGTTTGAGGCAAGCGCTGCATAAAACCAGTTGTGGCCAATTTCGTGTACAATAGTAGCATCGAGTTCATGGCCACCTTCCTGGGTGGTAATTAGCGTTATAGTAGGATATTCCATTCCACCACTGATCTCGTTGCTGCTGCCCTGGACCACACTCACCACAGAATAGGGGTAATCGCCTATCCAATTACTGTATTTTTTCAGGCCGTCTTTAGCAAAAGATACGCTTTCGTTCCATGCTTTGGAGTTGGGTTTATAGTAGGAGAAAACATCGATTACTTTCTTCGAGGGAAGTAGCACGGTATCATATCTGACAATAAAATCTTTGCTGGCAAACCATGCAAAATCATGAACTTGATCCTGTTTATAGTGCCAGGTTTTTGTTTTTCCTTCGATGCTGTGGATTCCTTTTTCTTTTAGTTGTTGCAATGTTTCTGTGTCCTGTAAAACACCCGTGGCAGCAACTATGTAGGCAGAAGGGAGAGTGATCTCAACATCAAAACGACCAAACTCGCTGAAGAATTCTCCTAATTCCAGGTAGGGCATCGGGTGCCAGCCTTTTTTGTCATATACAGCCGGTTTTGGAAACCATTGTGTTACCTGGTAATCGTTTCCTAAATGCCCGAGGCGTGAAAAATTATGGGGCAGTTTAACCCTGAAAGGCGTAGTTATAATCGTTTTATTTCCGGGTGCAAGAGGTGTGGGCAATAATACTTTTATAATATCAATATTGTTACTTTCGGCCACAATAGTCGCATTGCTGCCATTCGCCTTAAAATCAAGTTGATTAATGTATCCTTTTTCTTCCGGCTTTGAAAAATAGAAATTGGTTCTTCTTTCTTTTAATAATTGTTCGCTAAACGCCGTCCGGTCGTTTTTGTAAGCATTTGGCCAGATATGAAACCAGATGAAATGCAAGGTGTCGGGGGAGTGGTTGATGTATTCAATTGTTTCAAAAGCATCAAGGGTATGGTCCTGGTCGTTTAGAGAAACCTGGATAGTAAAGTTCACTTCCTGCTGCCAGTATTTGTTTTGGGCAGCTAACGAAAAGAATATAAGGAACAGGGAAGTAAGCAGGAATATAATTTTCACCCGGAGTTTATTAGAAAATGAAGATAGACAATTGTGAAATGTGAAACATAGAAAGCAAACGGCTAATGGAAGGGTGAAATATAGAAATTGTAGGGCAGTTTTGGCGGGTTGATTATAACAATTGAAAGAGACGGGCGACAAGGATTTAAAGAGACAGGTGGCAACCTGTCTCTACTTGCCTTTCCCGCTTAAAATAATTCGTAAAGTATGCATCATTATTTTAAAATCGAGCAATAACGAGATATTTTCGATATATACCAGGTCGTATTGCATTCGTTCTATCATTTCTTCTACTGTCGATGCATATCCAAACTGAACCATGCCCCATGATGTTAGTCCCGGCTTAACCTTCAGCAGGTATTTATAATAAGAGTTTAGAGCTGTAATCTTGTCGATGTAATACTGCCTTTCCGGCCGCGGACCAACAAGGCTCATTTCGCCTTTTAAAATATTTAAAAGTTGCGGCAGTTCGTCAAGTCGCCATTTACGCATAAATTTTCCCCAGGGTGTAATACGGGTATCGTGGTCTGTTGAAAGTGCAGGACCGTCTTCTTCTGCATTTTCATACATACTTCTGAATTTATAGATAGTAAACGACCTGCCTTTGTAACCAACACGTTCCTGGAGATAAAATATGGGTCCCGGGGAAGAAAACTTGGTTCGCAACATCACATAAAACAATAGCGGGCTAAGTATTACAATTGATAATAATGCAGCTATTACATCCATTAAACGCTTGGCGTTTTGTTGCCAGTCCGACATCAGGTCGGTGTTGAGGTCGATTAGCAAAGCGCCCATTACATTTTGGGCTTTTACTGATCCTGATAAGATGTCGACAGCATTGGGATACAATTTTATTTCTACGTCTATGTCACTCAGGCGTTGTAACAGGTTATCGGTGAGGTGGCTTTCTTTATTTTCGAGTGCGATGATGACCTGTTTTATCGAGTAAGACTTTATTGTTGTCTCCAGGTCGTCAATAGTACCTAACAAAGGAAGCGACTTATTTACAGTATTTTTTGATGGTGAGGTGTTTACATAACCACTAAATGTATAGCCAAGAGCAGCAAAGCTTTTACATACTTCCCTGTAAACTTTGAACGTATTTATATTGTTGCCCACCAGGAGTGTATTGAATTTTACTTTCCCCCTTAAAATGTCTGCTTTTGCTTTACCTAAAATCAAAGCCCTTCCAAAAAAGGTAAGTCCTGCCTGCAACAGGAAGAAAATAAAAAACGCCGAGTAGAAATAGGTATAGGTTGGGGCACGGTCGTTTAAAATAATTGAGAAAAAAATGAGCAGGCAGCCGATCAGGCTCACTAAAAATGTAGAAGTAAATTCGTTTAACCGCGATCTTTTGTATAGCGACTTTCCATAAAAGCCGGTTAGCGAAAAATAACAAACCCACAGAATGGGAATGACAACAACAGAAGTTCGAAAAAAGCTATCAGCGGTCATTTCCCACAAACCGGTATGAGCCTCATTAAGCACGTTTCTCCTGTACCAGGTAAAAAGCCACCACGTTGCAGTTGCCGACACTACATCGCTGAAAATATACCAGTGAATCTGTAACGGTTTAATCCTTTTCATGTAAGCAGTCCCCTTACGACAAAGCTCTCGAATGGCTGATCTTCTCTAAAATCTGGTGAGCTACTTCCATAGCCAGGAATCCGTCGATTTCACTAACCACCGTTGGCTTGTTGTTTACAATTGAGTCTGCAAACGCCTCCAGTTCGAGCTTTATTGCGTTTGCGTCTTTTACAGGCGGGTTGGCAACAGCAATGGTTTTTTTGCCGTTAGGTGTTTCAATATCAAATGCAAAAACGTTTGTGTCTTCCGGCTGCTTTAACTTTATTACTTCCGTTTTCTTTTCCAGGAAGTCTATTCCGATATAACTGTCTTTTTGGAACATACGGATCTTCCGCATTTTCTTCATGCTGATGCGGCTGCTGGTAAGGTTAGCTACGCAGCCATTATTGAACTCGATGCGTACGTTGGCAATATCAGGCGTGTCGGTCATAACAGCCACGCCGCTTGCAAAAATGTGTTTTACGTCACTGTCAACAATATTCAGGATAATGTCGATGTCGTGTATCATCAGGTCAAGTATCACGCTCACTTCTGTTCCGCGTGGATTAAACTGGGCGAGGCGATGTACTTCAATAAACATCGGGTTCAGCTTCAGATCTTTAATTGCGAGGAATGCCGGGTTAAACCTTTCTACGTGTCCCACCTGCATTTTTATATTAGCTTCCCTTGCCATGTTCACCAATAACCGGCCTTCATCGATTGTATTAGCCAGCGGTTTCTCTACAAACACGTGTTTTCCCTTCCTTATTGCTTTTTCGCACAAAGCAAAGTGGTGATTGGTTGGTGCAACAATATCTACTGCATCACATGCATCTATCAATCTATCAATATCTGTAAATCGTTTAAGATTATATTTTTCTGCTACTTCTTTAGCTGTCTGGTCAATCGGATCGTAAAATCCCACCAGTTTAACGCCTTCAATTTCCTGCCAGTTATTGAGATGAAATTTACCTAAATGTCCAACTCCAAATACACCAACTTTCAACATAACGGTTTAGTCATTTAATGGTTGTAAAGATATAGAACCATGATTTATGGCATTTAAAAAGATTGGAGTGAGAATTTGAAGTTTTCTTATTGAGATTTTAGAATTGAATAAGAATAAGTCGGCAGGTGGATGCAGAATGCCGGTTTGTTTTTCCTGGTACCGGCGCAAGTTTTTCATTGGAGACATCGTTGCGTCGCATTCCGTTCATCGTTGGTGCTGCTATTTAGCAGGAAGAAAGCGTGTGATTGCCTGGCGATTCTTGTTACCTCAGTGCAGGCACAGCAATACGGTGTGCCTGCTGAATGACGCACAATACCTGTAAGACTTAATTTCTCCCGCGATAGTCGGCTTTTCAGCATTCCTTGCAATCTTCCGGCTGTTCCTTGCTTTTCTTGTGATGCAGTTTGCGCCACTCATCTTCCAGGATACTCATTTCTATGAGGCTCCAATAAGTGTTGTCCTGGTATCTTAAAACATCTCTCATCACGCCCTCTTTTACGAAGCCGCATTTCTCGTAACAGCGAATTGCTGCTGTATTGAAATCATAAACGCCCAAGCTGATGCGGTGTAGTTTCAGCTCTTCAAACCCTACTTTTAAAATTGCATTTATCATTTTGGAGCAATAGCCTTTTCCTCTTTCTGCAGTATTTCCTACGAGCACCCTGCTTATTCTACCTGCCCGGTTTTTTTCGCTGATGCTTCCCAGCGAAACATGTCCAACTGTTTTGCCCGTTTTTGTGTCCACGGCTTTATAAATAAAAGCGTCAGAGTCGTCGGCGTTATTGGTGTCTTGTATGTACCAGTCAAGGCTGTCTTCGGTGAGAGGGAATTTAAACAGCGACCCCGCCCAGTTGGTAATCAAATGCTCACTGTTCATCCATTCTATTAACTGCTTAAAGTCTTCTCTGTCGAAATATTCCAGCTTTACCATGTCTTACTTTTTATTTTGTCTTCAAAATCATCAAAAAATTACTAATCTAATATTGAATTAACTGTTTATACGATAGCTGAATGCACAGCTAATGCCAAAAAGAAACCCAGTCAGAGATAAACATAAAGAATATAAATGTGTGGATTTATTTGCTGAAATATTTAAAATAGTACAAGAGTGCGACGCAACGAGGCTAAATAGCAGCAATATGTTAAGTACCAAAAGATATCAAGTCGTGGAAAATTGTAATTTGATTTTTGGAGGCAAACACATCATTCAGGGTTTCACAACTCTTTTCCATTCCCTATCTTCGCCGTCTTTATGGAAGGAAAACCTATTGTAATGAGTGGGATCAGGCCCACAGGATTTTTGCACCTTGGCAACTACTTTGGTGCCATTCGCAATTACGTGCGCATGCAGGAAGAATTTGAATGCTTTTTTATGGTGGCCGACCTCCATTCGTTAACTACACATCCTGATACAAAGGAACTGAAATCGAATGTACACAGGGTTTTGGCGGAGAATATTGCCTGTGGGTTAAACCCTGACAAAGTGGCTCTGTATTGCCAGAGCCATGTTCACGAAACGACCGAGTTATACCTGTACCTGAATATGCTGGCGTACAAAGGCGAGCTGGAAAAGACGGTGACCTTTAAAGATAAGGTACGTTTACAACCCGATAATCAAAATGCCGGGTTGCTTACTTACCCTGTTTTGCAGGCCGCTGATATTATTTTACACCGTGCATCGCTGGTTCCTGTTGGTAAGGACCAGGAGCAGCATCTTGAGATGGCAAGGAACTTTGCAAATCGTTTCAATCACAGGTATGGAGATGTTTTTCCCGAACCGCAGGCTTTCAATTATAATGATCAACTGGTTAAGGTGCCGAGCCTCGATGGTGCGGGTAAAATGAGCAAGAGCGAGAACCAGATGGCCACGCTTTACCTTGCCGACAGTGACGACATGATCAGGAAGAAGGTGATGAAAGCCAAAACGGACAGCGGACCGACAGAACAAAACTCGGAAAAGCCACCTTACATTGAAAATATTTTCCTGCTGATGAAACTGGTATCGGACGGTGCTGTGGTGAATGAGTTTGAAAATGACTACAATAACTGCAACATACGATACGGTGATATGAAAAAACAGTTGGCCGAAGACATGGTAAGATTTATAGCGCCAATTCGCGAAAAAGTGGAGGGCATTTTAGGCAATGAAGCCTATCTTAAACAAATCATGGAAACAGGTGCTGAAAAGGCACGAAAAAGCGCCCGGGCAACTATGGAATTGGTACGTGAAAGCATGGGGCTAAACTACTTTTAATATTGCTGCTATAATAAAATAAATCCTTTACTTTAGACAACCTAGTTTAGTAACTCCGGTAATATTTTAAGATGTCAAAAACAAACAAACCCAAACATATAGCAGTTGCAGGCAACATTGGAGCAGGTAAAACCACGCTAACGGAAGCGCTAAGTAAGCATTACAAATGGATTCCACAGTTTGAGGATGTGGCCAATAATCCTTACCTGAACGATTTTTATGAAGATATGCCAAGATGGAGTTTTAACCTGCAGATCTACTTTTTAAACAGCCGTTTAAATCAGCTACTGGAAATCGAACGGGGAACGGAGACTATCATCCAGGACAGGACTATCTACGAAGACGCCCACATTTTTGCTCCCAACCTCCACGATATGGGTTTAATGAGCAAACGCGATTTTGAAAATTACTTCCAGTTTTTTCAAACTTTGAGATCAATGGTCAAGCCGCCCGATTTGTTGATTTACCTGAAGGCCTCGGTGCCAACACTCGTTGGTCAAATTCAGAAAAGGGGAAGGGAATATGAAGAGAATATCAGGCTCGATTACCTTAAGAAACTGAACGATTATTACAACAAATGGATTGAAGGTTACAGGGAAGGGGCGTTGTTGATTATTGACGTGGATAAAAACAAATTTGCTGAAAAAGTGGAGGATATGGGAGAAATTCTTGGTAAAATTGATGCACAGTTGTTTGGGTTGTTTTAGGAAGTTGCAACGTGCAGGTTACAGGGGTTCCCCGTTACCGGCTGCAAATTACCGGTAGTAGGGTTTCACGTTCGGCTTTTGACTTTTCACCATTGCCCATACATCCATTCACCCATCACCCTCTGCTTCCCCATCTATAAGCATTAACATCTAATCCTGCAATATCCAATAGCCGATCAACCACCGTCATCGCTGCTTCTTCAATCGTTGCCGGTCTGCTGTAAAAAGATGGAGTGGCAGGGCAAATGACGCCACCTGCAAGTGTAACGGCTTCCATATTTTTAATATGAATTAAGCTGTAAGGAGTTTCTCTCAGCATCAATACCAGTTTTCGCCTTTCTTTCAAAATTACATCTGCTGCCCGTGTAACCAGGTCATTGCTAATTCCTGTTGCAATACGCGATAGAGTGCCCATGCTACAAGGCGAAACTATCATGATATTATACTTAGCTGAACCTGAGGCGAAGGGTGCATTAAAATCATTTTTTTCGAAAAAACGCACCGGGAGATTCTTATAATCTTCATTTCCTAATTCTGTGGCCCAAATCTGTTTTGCATTGGTGCTCATTACTACGCTTAATTCTTCCCACTGATCTTTTATAAGTAATAATTTGTCAATTAAAAGTTTTGGATAGATCGCTCCACTTGCTCCACTAACAGCTATTAAAATTTTATTGGACATGAGAAAGCAATGATTTTGGTAAAAGTACAATTACCCTTCGCCCGAATGTGCCCTTGAATAATATTTTTTGCGACAACGAATCCTGAAACGTGAGCGTTCCCTTTTTTTCTGCAAACAGAGCATTGAAAAATACCTTATCCGCTTGTAGAACGAAACTTAGAAATTAACGTGCCCGACTGTGCAACTTCCCGCTTTTATAAAGCTTCTATACAAGTGGTTTTTCATAGAATATTGGATTAAAACAGGGCTGGATTTCTATCCTGGCCCTTTTTTTTGCTTATTTCTATAACTACCTCCCCGCTCTTTCTCCATTGCCTACTCTGCTTCCCGTTTTGGGACACTCACATATTCAAATTTGCCTAACAGTCTATTAAACAATGCCTTTTATTAAATAAATATCTTAATCCGTGCAACTTAAAGCTCTCATATACACTCTATATAAGTGGTTTTTCATAGAATATTGGATTAAAACAGGGCTGGATTTCTATCCTGGCCCTTTTTTATTTTTCTCCCGATCATCATCTCAGTTATTTGACTTTCTCTTTGAAATATAGCTTTTGAACTTGTTCATATTTCAATTACTACTCAACCGCCTTTTCCTTATTGCAGAAATAAAAAAAGCCGGCACTGTGGGCACCGGCATCAAAAAGATCTATCTTTTTTATAAATTTCTTAAAATGAAATCTGTCATTTTTTTATAAATATGGTAGGTTGTGTTTCCACCCGAAATGCCATGGCTTTTATTGGGATAATAGGCGCTTTCAAAATCTACATTATTTTGTATCATTTTGTCAACCATCATTACCGAGTTCTGGAAATGTACGTTGTCATCCCCTGTTCCATGAATGATGAGAAATTTTCCTTTTATCCTGTCGGTAAAATTTAGAGGTGAGTTATCATCGTATCCTTTCGGGTTTTCCTGTGGCGTGCGCATAAACCTTTCGGTATAGATGTTATCATAAAATCTCCAACTGGTAACCGGTGCAACAGCTACTGCCGATTTAAACACATCGGCGCCTTTTGTAATGGCAAGACTACTCATAAACCCACCATAGCTCCATCCCCAGTGTCCGATCCTGGCTTTGTCTATGTAAGGGAGCGTTCCTAAAAACCTGGCAGCGTCAACCTGGTCTTCAATTTCAAGTTTTCCCATCTGCAGGTACGTTTTCTTTTTAAAGTCCTCGCCGCGGAAACCGGTACCTGTATTATCAAACGAAACGATTATATAGCCGTTTTGAGCAAGATACTGGTGCCAGAAACTAACAGTCCCCCACTTGTCAGTAACCTGTTGACTGCCCGGCCCGCCATAGTTGCAAAACAGAACAGGATATTTTTTTGTTACATCAAAATTTACAGGTTTCAGCATCCATCCATTTAAGGAATCGCCCTTGGAGTTTGGAACCCTAATAAAAGTAGCCTGGCCAATTGAATAAGCTGTCATCTTGTTTTTGAGCCCGGCATTGTCTACAAGGGTTTTAACCGGCTTTCCTTTAATGTCGTAAATGGCAACTACAGGCGGGGTGTTAATGTCGGAATAGGTATCTACATAATAGGTAAAGTCGCTATTCATATCAATTTTGTGTGTACCTGCACCCTTTGTAATTTGTCGCGGAGCAGTTTTCTTGTCGCCATAATTTACAGCAAATAATTGCCTGTCCATAGGCGAGGCATAGGCGGCAGTATAATAAACCGTCCTCACTTTTTCATCTATACCTAAAATGTTATCTACATCGAAGTTCCCGTTGGTAAGCTGTGCTTGCATTTCGCCGTTCATCCGGTACAGGTAAATATGCTTGAAACCGTTTTTTTCGCTGGTTGTAATAAAGTGCTGTCCCCCGGCTAAAAACTGCAGGTCATCATTGATCTCAACGTAGTATTTATTGGTCTCATCGTACAGCGCAGAAGTTGTACCCGTGGTTGCATCAGCTACCAGCCATTTTAAATGATTTTGCAGGCGGTTCATCCAGGCGATACCAAGTTTGTTATCGTCCTCGGTCCATTTAATACGCGGGATATAAATGTCTGTTTCCTGGCCGATATCTGCTTTTACATCTTTTCCTGTAGCGATATTATAAATGTGGATTTCAAGAGCTGAATTAGGTTCTCCCGCTTTAGGGTATTTAAAGCTGTATTGGGTCGGGTACAAACCGTTATACATCGTCATACTAAATTCAGGAACCTTGCTTTCGTTAAATTTATAATAAGCCAGGTAAGTGCCGTTCTTACTCCACTGGAAAGCCCTCGTAAATTCAAACTCTTCTTCATATACCCAGTCAGCATTACCATTTATTATCTTGTTCCATTCACCATCGTTGGTAACCTGTGTCGTTTGGCTGGTCACAAGATTTTTGAAATACAGGTTATTGTTTTTTACGAAAGCCACTTTGTTACCATCGGGAGAATAGGTGGCGTGAATAATTTTGCCCGTATCTACTTTTACCGCCTGCTTTGTTTGCACATCATAGGCATATACAATTGCCTTGCTGCTTCTGCGATAAATTTTTTCCCTGCCTATAAAAACCAGGATCTTTTTTTCATTTTTGTTCCATTCTATATCATCGACTGGCAGGGTTTCTCCTTTTTCATTTTTTACGTCTGAAGCATTTATTAGAGTTTCTACCGTTTCTCCGGTGATAAAATTATTTTTTAGTAAACCTGTTGCTGAACTTTTAGTAAAATACTTTCCATCGTTCATGCTGCGGAAACCGGGAACAGATTCCGCCTTGAATGTTCCGATCCTGTAAACGTCATCTAAGGTTATTTTTTTGTTTTGGGCAATACATAAAAAGGGTAGCAATAGAAGTGTGAGCGCCGTGTTTCTCATCTTAAAAATTTAAGCGCTAAAAATAATCATTAACTCTAACAACCCCGAAATAAGCGGTTGGTTTAGATATTATAAGCAGCGATTTAACAAACGGCCGAGTTATGCAATAAGTCCGTTTTATTGTTTGGTAACCATCACCTGTTCTTTATTCAGCTCCGGTTGTGTCACTCCCTTGTACCCTATATTTTTATGTCGGCTTTTTTCACGAGTTAACTTGCCGGTTCCTGCTTACCTGGAACTTGTTTAACCGTTTGGGGCGGTACAAGTGTGTGACGCAAGAAACCTTAGGGGCGGCCCTCAAACCATACAAAATGAACTTTTAGTGCGATCATTGATAGCTCGAGCCTCGTGGCTTCGTTATCGCAACCCGGACTCTCCGGCTTGCCATCGAAACTTTGTTTCTGAAACCGCTTCGCTGTTTCGGCATGCCTTCGCCCTGGCACCCAACCGGCTGACGTCCCTTATGCAATAACTGTCGTCAGAAGCGAATATTATAATACCAATCCATAAAAACAGGCAACAACTTTACTCTTTTGTTGTCACTGGCAATGCAGACGAAAGGATTGTGACCCTTCGGCTTAGCTCAGGGTACCCGTTCGGCAACCTCAGTGCACCCTTCGGTTTAGCTCAGGGTACACTGAGCTAAGTTCTATCGAAGAATTAAAAGTTGAACTGAGCGTAGCAACGATGATTCTTATTGTACAAAAAGGCCGTATCAAAAAAAATAAAAATCAAGACAGCAAAAACGAGCTCATTAGTAGGATGCACCAGGATACATTCAAAAGCCGGTAACCAAAAAAATCATTTATAATTACGGCTACTTTAAAAGTGTATTGATTGCAGCCTTTCCTGCTGTCATTTCGACTATTAAAAGTAGTATCACTACTTTATTAACAGTTTTATATAAACCAAGCTGTATTTAATTGATTTCATTTATCGTTAGTTTTACGACATGCCGAATGAAGTAATTTCCCCGGTAGCGGAAAACTATATTACAAAGTTTACAAGCCCGGAAGATTCAGTTTTGAAGCAAATAAATGAGGAAACGGTAAAAGAGCATCCGCAGGCGCATATGATCAGCGGCCATATACAAGGCAAATTTCTTTCATTTATTAGTAATATTATTAATCCAAAATACGTTCTAGAAATAGGCACCTTTACTGGCTATAGTGCAATATGCCTTGCGGAAGGATTACAAAAGAAAGGCGGAGAATTACACACAATTGAGTTGAGAGAAGAAGACGCGGCTACAGCATTAAAAAATTTTAAAGTAGCTGGTAAAGAGAATCTGATTATTTTACATGTAGGAAATGCAAAAGAGATAATCCCAACATTGCCGTATGAATGGGACCTGGTATTTATTGACGCGGATAAAGTTGGCTATGTAGAATATTATGAGCTAATTTTGCCGCGGCTATCTGAAAAAGGCGTTATCATTGCAGATAACGTATTATTTCACGGGCAAGTACTAGACGAGCCGATTAAAGGAAAGAATGCTATAGCAATAGACGCATTCAATAAACATGTATCTAACGACTCTAGAGTTGAGCAGGTTATGCTAACTATTAGAGACGGATTACTTTTAATAAAAAAGAAATAATGGTAAAATTCCCCAAGCTAATTTCAACCTTGCTTTCTGCTATCGTATTTTTATCATCAGCCATCGGGCAATCCTACCAACAAAGAATAAGTACTTATATTAATGAATACAAAGAGCTTGCCATTTCTGAAATGTTAAGAACGGGTGTTCCCGCATCTGTAACGTTGGCCCAGGGAATTCTTGAAACAGCAGGCGGACAAAGTGATCTAGCTTCCATGGCGAATAATCATTTTGGAATAAAATGCAAATCGGAATGGACAGGAGAATCGATGAAACATGATGACGACGCGAAGAATGAATGCTTCAGAAAATATCCTTCAGTAGAAGATTCGTATAGAGATCATTCAGACTTTTTAAGGACAAGACCAATGTATGCGTTTCTTTTTAAGCTCGATCCAACTGATTTTGAGGGATGGGCAAAAGGATTAAAAAGAGCTGGATATGCTACAAGTTCTACTTATGCACAATCTCTCATCAGACTGATTGTTGAAAATAATCTACAGGAATATACATTAGTTGCAATGCAACGCACCAATATGCGGGATGATCTATTTGTAACTCAACACCCCATTGAAGAACTTGCTAACCTTGCAAACAGAGAAGCTGTAGAAGAAAAGCTATCAGGTGTTCCGGTAACTGGCAAGAAAGAAGTAAAAAAATCTTCAAGCGAAAGATATCCTTTAAATACTGTTTTTAATATAAATGAAGCAAAAGTAATATATGCTGAAGCGGGAACGTCTTTACTTGCACTTGCTAATAATTATAATGTTGCGTTTAAGAAGCTGCTGGAATTTAACGACCTCGACGAAACTGATATTCTTAGTGCCAACCAGTTGATTTTTCTTCAGAAAAAATCAAAAAAATGCAACAAAGAAGTTCATATAGTTGAAGAAAACGAAAGCCTTCATGATATTGCTCAAAAAGAAGGAATACAGCTTTCATCAATTATGGAGTTTAATGGTTTACGAAAAAACATGCAACCGGCAACCGGAGAAAAAATTTACCTTAAGTACCCGGCGCCAAATAGCCCCCGTTTAGCTTCTACAACGGGTTACAAAACAGGGTCTAGTATGTAATAAGCGTTATCTTGCGCGAAAAACACATAATGTCCGATACTATTACCGTTCATGACAAATGCTTTATACCTTACTTATCTTCTAATGAAATTGTTGAAAAGGTAAAAGAACTGGCAGAAAAAATAAACGTAGATTATGAAGGTAAAAGACCGTTGTTCATTTCAATTTTGAACGGGTCGTTTATATTCTCCGCCGATTTATTCAAGTATTTGAAAATAGAGGCAGAAATTTGTTTTATAAAGCTGGCATCTTATAAAGGCACAAAAAGCTCAGGACAGGTTATTACGGCGATCGGGTTAGACACCGACATTCACGGACGCGACATTATTATTCTTGAAGACATCATTGATACCGGGAAAACAATTAATCAATTTTTACCACAGGTTTATAACCAACAACCATCTTCTTTAAAAATAGCTGTTTTTCTGCACAAACCTGACGCAACTGTTTTTCCTGTAAAAATTGATTATACCTGTTTTACCATCCCTGACAAATTCGTTTTGGGTTACGGATTAGACTACAATGGCTTAGGAAGAAATCTTCCGCAATTGTACCAGCTTAAAGAAGATTAAATATTTTGTAAGACTTTCATAATAATTTTCTTGTCTTACAGTTAGATATAACAAACACAAGTATTGTGAGGCAATTTTCTGTAACGCTTGTTCTGCTACTCCTATATAAACTGTCCTTTTCTCAATATTATTTGCGTGGCGAACTAAAAGATGAAAAAGGACAGGGCTTACAAGGAGCAAGGATAGCCTTGTTTTCTAAAGGTACCTATCCCTACTATACGGGTGCTTCAGGTGCATTCGGAATACCAACGAATTTAAAGGTAGACACCATAACATTTTCTCTTGAAGGCTACGACACCCTGAAAACAGCAGTCGTTACCAAACATGTCGGATCTTTCACCCTTAAAATGACTAACCGTAAGGCTGCGTCAACAACTGTCTATCTTTCCTCCTTCACTAAAAATCTCCATTTCAACCATACCGAGCCAACCCGCGACGATGGCGAAACTTATTCTTCCACTTTAGAAAATCCTATTGTAAACGCAAAAGATAACCCGGAAACAGGGTTTGCACTTCACATTGATAAAGCCAGCTACAGTAACATAAGAAGATTTTTGAATTTAAAGGAGAAACCGCCACCTGATGCAGTAAGAATAGAGGAAATGCTCAATTACTTCAACTTTAAAATAAAACCGGAAAGCAATCAGCAGAAAACTTTTGTGTTCAATTCGAATATCACCCCGTGCGCCTGGAACCCAAAAAACCAGCTATTGTTTATTAACCTGCAGGCAAGGAAGATCAACCTCGACAAAACACCCCCGGCCAACCTTGTTTTTTTAATAGACGTATCGGGAAGCATGGATACTCCCAACCGGCTGCCATTGCTAAAAAGTGCGTTTAAGTTATTGGTAGAAAATTTAAGAAGTAAAGATTTTGTTTCTATCGTAACTTATGGCGACCAGGTAAAAATATTGCTTCAACCAACCTCCGGTGATAGAAAACAAAAAATAATTGAGTCAATTGAAGGGCTATTTCCCGACGGAGCAACACCGGGTGCTTCTGCTATTAAAACAGCATATTCAGTTGCCCGTGGTAATTTCATAGTTAATGGTAATAACCGCGTAATCCTGGCAACCGATGGAGATTTTAATGTTGGTCAATCGAGTGAAAAAGAACTGGAAGAAATAATTACAAGAGAAAGCAAAACAGGAATTTACCTTACTTGCCTGGGTGTTGGAGTAGGTAATTATAAGGATAGTAAATTGGAAACACTGGCTAAAAAAGGCAAGGGCAACTTTGCTTATCTTGATAATGAGAAAGAAGCAGAAAAAGTACTGGTTGAAGAATTTGCCCAAACGCTGTACACCATTGCTAGTAATGTCTTTCTCAATGTAAGATTTAATGCTGACCTGGTTAAAGAGTACAGGCTAATTGGCTTCGACAATAAAAAAACTGCAATTGGCGATAAGAATACAGAATTAGAAGGTGGCGAAGTGGGAAGCGGCCATTCGCTGTTGGCAGCCTTTGAAATAACTCCATTAGAAAATAGTATTTCACCTTCAGCAAGCAGTAGTGAGCAAAACATCGCCAGCGTGCAGTTATCTTATAAATTGGCTGATAATGTTGATACTGTGAAGGAGGTGTACGAGTCAAAACAAAACCTTCTCCCGTTAAATAAGTGTGATTCAGCTTTGCGGTTTGCTTCTGCTATAATAATGTTCGGCACTCTTTTGAAACAATCTCCCTATTCTAAAGAGTTTACCTGGGATCAATTGAATAGCCTCGCTTCCGCTTCAGCCAATCCCAAAAACCTTTTACACAAGGAATTTATTGAGCTTATAAGCAAGGGAAAGAAGGTTTATACGAAGAAAAGGAAAATAGACTAGGGCAAAGTGAATTTGGAGTCTACGTCACCCAGCAATACTGAAGCGATGGAGTTTAGTTAACAAAACCGCCCGGTCACTAACAGTATCTCTAATCATTATCGTCCCCGTGCAGAGAATACACGCAGGCCCAATTTTGAAAATTTATGTTCTGTAATCACTGCTCCAGCTTGGGTTAAGAACAGCGGTCACCGTCAATTTTTCCCGCCGTAACTTCTAAAAAGCCTTTATTACCTGTCCCGTCATACTCCCCAATACGCTTTTTAAATAAGCAGCCACCACCTTCTCCATAGTAACAGGAATATGACCAGGAAATGCAGGAAAAATTTCAGGAGAATCTTCAACAACTCCAGGACTGACTGCATTAATCCGGACATCATTTTTTAACTCAATGGCGGCTGCAAGGGCAAACGAATTAATCGCGGCATTTACGGCAGAAACTGCGGCACCACCAACAACTGGATCTTCAGATAATATACCGGAAGTAAGTGTGAAGGAGCCCCCTGGATTTATTAAATGCTGGCCTATCAATACAAGATTAACCTGTCCCATCAATTTATAATTAAGTCCCTTGCGGAAAGCTTCATCATTTATCCCTTCCAATGGTCCCCAATGCCCGCTCCCCGCTGCACTTATTACAGCATCAAACGAACCAACCTTCTTAAACATTTCTTCTATTGAAGCAGGTGAGGTCATATCAATCTGTATATCACCGCTTTTGCTTCCAACCTTAATTAATTCATGTTGACCTTCCAGCGCCGCTGTAACTTTTCTGCCTATTGTGCCTGAAGCACCTACGATAATAATTTTCATAAGAGCAGTTTTGAATAAGATGCAATGTTACTTGAGTTTTGTCAAACGTCAAACGTCAAGTGTCAAAAGAAAGATTTCATCGAAAATTATTACCATTTCGAAGTATGAAGGAAGAGAGTAATAAACAAGCAACAAAAGAATTTGTAAAAGACGGAACTGATAGTGCAGAACTTAGAATTGAACAAACGAGAAGCGAGGTACCAAAAGCTATTATCCGTACAAGCATCATTTAATATAGCAATCGTTAGCTTTTTAATTGCTATTATTGCTTTCATCGAACTTAAGTAATTGCTGTTTTAAATAAAACATCTCCGGCTTTCCGCAAAACAAAAACGCCCAATACAAAAATTGCATCGGGCGCTTTATAAATATCGTCCTCACATCGGTCAACAGTCATCCGTCAACTTAACTAAAAGCTTCTTTTATCTTCTCAAAAAAACTCTTTTCATTTTTATCGGGATGTGGTTTAAAGTTGTTGCTTTCGTTCATTCTTTCGAGCATAGCCTTTTCTTCGCTGCTTACGCCTTGAGGGGTCCAAACATTTACGTGAATGAGTTGGTCGCCTTTAGAATAACCGTTTACTTCGGGGAAACCTTTGCCTTTTAGCCGGAAAATCTTTCCGCTCTGTGTGCCTGCAGGAATTTTAATTTTCGCCTTTCCATCAATCGTCGGTACTTCTACGTTGGTACCAAAAACAGCATCGGGAAAAGTAATAAACAACTCAAAAGCTACATTTAACCCGTCTCTATGTAATGCAGGATGTGCTTCTTCTTCAATCAGAATAATCAGGTCGCCATTGGCGCCACCTCTTTCGCCTGCATTTCCTTTGCCACTCAGACTGAGCTGCATGCCTTCCTGAACACCTGCAGGAATATCAAGGCTTACCATCTCCTCACCATATACCCGGCCTTCACCTTTACATGTATGACATTTTGCGGTTATTGTAGTTCCTTCACCGTTACAAACAGAACAGGTTGTAACAGTTTGCATTTGACCCAGGAAAGTGTTCTGCACTTTTCTCACCTGTCCGCTACCATTACAGTTAGAGCAGGTTTGCATACTACCTTTATCCTTCGCACCGCTACCACTACAGGTGTTACAGCTTACATATTTTTTTACTTTTATGTTTTTCGTAACTCCCTTTGCAATTTCTTCAAAGTTCAGTTTGAGCTTTACCCGAAGATTACTTCCACGCTGACCGGTTGATCTTCTTCCACCACTACGACTTCTTCCGCCACCGCCAAAAATGTTACCAAAGATATCCTCGCCGAAAATGTCTCCAAACTGGCTGAAAATATCTTCCATATTACCATTGCCACCGCCAAAGCCGCCAGTACCCGGCCCAAAAGCCTGGTGACCGTACCTGTCGTATTTCGCTTTTTTATCAGCATCACTCAAAACTTCGTAGGCTTCAGCAGCTTCTTTAAACTTTTCTTCAGCTTCCTTATCCCCAGGGTTACGATCGGGATGAAATTGCATGGCCACCTTACGGTAAGCTTTTTTTATCTCGTCGGCAGCAGCAGATTTGCTTACTCCTAACACCTCGTAATAATCTCTTTTTGTTGACATATATAATCCATCCCCAAAGGGAAGTTTTAGAAACTTATTTTACAATCCAACTCCAACGTAAAATATCATTTGTTTATTATACTTTATCTTAATCAGTCGCTCGTTTCGCTACTGCACTCTGCTGAATAATGAAATAGAAAGCAAAAGAGCGCGACCCTTCGACAGGCCCAGGATAAACTGCCACGCTGCTATGAAAAACTGCCTGTGAACCGAGCGTGGCAACGGAAGATTAATAGTAGTAAATCAGCCCGCCTCAAAAAACAGTCCTATTTCTTATTCTTCCAATTCCTTCATTTACCTACTACCACTTTCGCAAACCGGATGAGCTTATCGTTTAAATAGTAACCCTTTGTAACCTCGTCGACTACTTTGCCTTTTAAGTCAGGCGTAGGAGCGGGAATTTCGGTAATTGCTTCATGTTTCTCCACGTCAAATTCACTACCTATACTTTCCATTGCTTTTAAACCTTTGCTTTGCAATGTTGTTCTCAACTTATTAAAGACCAACTGAACACCTTCTTTGATTTGATTCAGGTCGGTGGTTGATTGAATTTGCTTTTCAGCACGATCACAATCGTCCAAAACATCAAGCATAGAAGTAACAACTTCTTTTCCGGCAGTTTGTGAAAGTTCAATTCGCTCTTTCGCGGTGCGCCTTTTAAAATTGTCGAATTCGGCAAACAGGCGCAGGTATTTATCCTTTTGCTCCTTTAAATCCTCCTTTAATTTCTCTACTTCACTTTCGTCGGCAAGTGTATCATTAAGATGTGAAGTTCCGGGAATGCTATCATCAGAATTTATATCAACGCCTTCCATTGTTTGATCTTCGGCTAGCGGTATTTCTTTCTCTTCCATATTTTACTTTTTCGCAAAGGTACAAGTCAAACATTTTGCCAAAGAAGCTTTTAAAGTCAAATTGACATTTTTTAAATGCGCAGAAAGACAATCTGTAGAAATTATCTTTGCAAAATGACAAAGGCGTATTTAAACAGGAAAATCAGTCAAAGAGTGGCAAATGGCCACCCGTGGATCTTTGGAAATGAAATTGACAAAATTAACGGGGA
This sequence comes from Segetibacter sp., assembly GCA_028288485.1. Classification (GTDB taxonomy): domain Bacteria; phylum Bacteroidota; class Bacteroidia; order Chitinophagales; family Chitinophagaceae; genus Segetibacter. Next base: position 20,280 of record JAQBNO010000154.1, on the reverse strand, counting down.
AGTACAGGCAGGAGATATAGTTGAAGTATACACGCACGATCAGAAATTTATTGGAAAGGGCTATATAAATCCTAAGTCTCAAATAATGGTGAGACTTTTAACGCGTGATAAAAATGAAGTAATTGATGAGCTGTTCTTTTTCAACAAAATAAAAGCGGCGTGGAATTACAGGCAAAAAATCGGCTATACCGAGAATTGCCGTTTAATTTTTGGAGAAGCAGATTTTTTACCTGCACTTATCATCGACAAATTCAATGATTACTTTGTAATTCAAACGCTTTCCTACGGTATTGAAGTCTGGAAAACAGCTATTGTAAATGCCATTCGCACCATTTTTAACCCGAAAGGCATTTACGAGCGCAACGATGTTCCTGTAAGAGAATTAGAAGGACTTGAACAGAAAAAAGGCTGGTTAACTGAGCCTCAGGATACTACTATCATCATTAATGAAAACGGCCTTCGTTTTTACGTTGATATCGAGAACGGGCAAAAAACCGGTTATTTTTTAGACCAGCAGGACAACCGGCGTGCAATTAAACATATCGTAAAAGACGCGGATGTGTTAGGAGTATTTACCTATACCGGAACTTTTGAAATTCATGCTGCATCTTACGGGGCAAAAAGTGTTCTTGGTTTAGACATCTCGGAAAATGCAGTAGCACAGGCAACAAAAAACGCCGAATTGAACTCCTTGTCGGATACCTGCACTTTCGAGGCAGTAAATGCATTTGATGTGCTAAAAAAATGGGATAAAGCTGGCAGGCAATACGACGTTGTAATGCTTGATCCACCGGCTTTTACCAAAAGCAGGGAGAATATTCAAAAAGCGGTAACAGGCTATAAAGAAATCAACCTCCGTGGAATGAAACTGCTAAGACCAGGTGGGTTTTTAGTTACGAGCAGTTGTACCAACCTCGTATCGCCCGAGCTTTTTATTGACACGATACATATGGCTGCGAAAGACGCAAAAAGAAAATTAAGGCAGGTAACTTTTAAAACACAGTCGAGCGACCACCCCATTATCTGGGGAATTGAAAATACCAATTACCTGAAGTTTTTGATTGTGCAGGTGTTGTAGTTGGGAGTGTGAGTGAGGAATGGTGAATGGTGAGTGAGGAAAAGGTCGAACCGGCGGTTTGGTTCGTTATAACAGTGCTTTTTGACACTAGCTTTCGTTCCTTGATTTCACATCGTTGCGTCGCATTTCGTTCATCCGCAACTATCTGTGGAACGCCTTCCCTTAAGCGACCCCACTTTCGCTGTCATTCACTGCCGTTGCCATAATTCCTGTAAAAAACAAAACCAGCCGTTGTGCGGCTGGTAACGATTATAAAATAAATTGGAGAAGAATTAACGATTTCAGAAGCGGCTAATTGCTATTTAATAACCTGGAATTTCCCTGATTCTACTATCCGGCCACTTTTGTCCCTGATTTGGAATATATAAACTCCTCTGTAAAACTCTGACAACGGGATGATTATTTTTTGAGAGATATTGTTCAACTCAAACATTTTTTTACCGACGAAATTGTACACCTGTAAAGTAAATTCGCGCTGAATAGGTTTTTGTAGTTCAAAATTTATGACAGAAGTAGCAGGATTAGGATAAAACCTCATCATTTTTGGCTGGTTGGTACTGCCGCCAAAGTTAAGATCACTACTTTTAGGAGCCTGGGCCTGGGCATAAATAGTAAGCCCGGTAAAAAGAATTATTAAGTAAAATTTATTCATGTCGAAGTCTGTCTAATAAAGATAAAATTAGTTATTAATCTGAATATACAAAAGTTTGGCCACAATTAAGAACAAGGGATAAAAACGCTATTAATCGTGCACCATTTATTTTAAATGAAATAACGAAATTTTTCTACCCTTATTCTTTCCTGTTCAAATAAAAATGCAGTTAAGTGCTCGTTTTTTAAATCATTCACCGATCAACCCTTAATATTACAATTTCTTACATTTTAATTGCAGCAATTTACTGCCCTCTAAAATGTTGGGCACTTGATTGCATTTTTCGAACTATTATCGCGGTCAAAAAAACCGGAATAAGTTACTGACAATTCCGCTCCACCTTGTCCCTGGCTTGCAGTTTTAAGCTCGCTTACGTTAACGTCATAACTAAGTGATATAGAAAAGGGATTATAATCGAGTTTCATCACCGGTATAATCGCGTCCTGCCAGCGCAGGAGAGCACCGAAATGTAAAGTGTAATCAGGTGCTTCGTAGCTATTACCCAATTTTACCGAATATAATGCCCCGCCTATTATTTCTTTTGCAGCCCCTTGCGTCACATGGTCGGCCTGCAACGTTAAGTAAGCAGCCTCACTAACCGAGAACCGAATTCCAGCAGAATAAACCCATTTTGGATTCAACTCCACATCCGGTCTTTGGTAAAAACTATTTGTCGGCCTGTTAAAATGGTGATATGCTACCCCTATAAAATAATTATCATTAGGTCTGTCGGCGCTCATCGCCGAATTAAATGTCATACCAACGCTGCCATCCAGGTATGAATAATTAGAATTTACAAAAGTTTCTCCATCGGCTAAGGCAGGATTATACCCATCTGGACCATATTGGTTATTGGTGGTCATTTTTGTGCGATCGAGCCGCCGTTGTATAATTCCACCCATAAATCCTAACGACAAGTAGGTACTTTTATCTGACCCGAGTGATTTATGATAGTTTAATGCAGGAAGAAAATTGGTGGTAGTTAAATTAGTTGAACCGGCCTTGTCGTACACCACCTGCAAACCGGTGGTAACAAAATCGTCGGCATGACCAATGGGGCTCTTGTACTGAACATTGAATGATCCGGTTTTATAAGGGACTGTAACACTTGCCCACTGGTTTCGATAAACTCCCTGGACACGGATGTCTCCGTTAAATAGTCCGGAAAGGGACGGATTCCGCAATAGAGGGGCCTCAAAAAACTGTGAGAAATGCACGTCCTGTGCATGAATATCCCCGGCCTGGAAAATTCCGAGAATAAAGGTTAACAATAGGGTTTTGTAAAAGTTTGACATTACACGGATATTGGATACCTCCTATAACGCAAACTTCCCCGTTTTATTGAGCTGATTTTATTACTTCCTGGTTTAAATTGTCATTCTATTGAAATATGAAGAAAAACATTGGTTGGATTTCGAAATGGATGATCTCGATTGAAAGCTCTCTGCTTTTATTTACCGCTGTTATTTTCTCTTCCGCAAATCGAGGTTCTGAAAATAAAATAATCGAATAACGTGGTTATTCCTGTATTTATTTCCGGCCGCTAATTGTTGAAAAAGGTTCATATAACCTAACTGCAGGTTGTCATGCTGACTCGTATTAAATTTAAAACCCAGGAAAAACCTGTTTTGATCGAAATAGTTGTACACAACCTGTTTTCCGAAATTTATATGCACTTCATCATTTATAACGAACGACCACTTGTTAGTCGGCTTCGGGCTGAAAGGAATTTCGTAGAACAGGTTGTAACGAAGTTTAAAATTGAAATTATAACCGTTACCCATAGTAGAGTCATTTAAAATCTTCTGCCGATACCTCTCCTCCAACCTGATCCATTGCATCATGCGCGTTTTTGCATACCGGTTATGCCATTGTACCTGCTGCCACGGACGGTGTTCGATTTGTGAAACTTTCGTATGCCCTTCTGCCGGGTAATGGGTTACGTATGCATAACCTGCGGTTAGTTTGGTTACGTCGTTCGCATAATAAGTAAGCCCAACTCTTGCAATTGATTGCGAAAAATTATCGACAAAATCTTCCCTGGTGCGCAAGTGAAAATCACCCCATAAGCCAAACTTGTGGGTTAACCGTGCCTGGTTGAAGTAACCCAGCCAGGTTTGCTGCACATCAACCGTACTTTTAGTCGGCTGGGAAAAAGCGGCTCCAGCAGAAAAAACCAGGATCATTAGTGTAAAAACTCTTTTGTTCATACAGTGTTTGTTTGTTGAGTTACATTCTTTTTGAAGGTCTTGTCTTGACAGCTCAATTGAGGCAGGTGGAATTTCAAAATGTGAAAATCCTTTAAATCTCTTTTTTTATACCAGCTTTAGCCTGTTGGGCAACATAGTTTCCCGTCGAAACTGCCGCGGCACGTTGCGATGGCTTCATCAGCACAATCGTGTGGATCTTCGGCTTCAAACTACCGACAAGGCAAAATGCACGTTTAAAATAGAGCAATGCTTTCGCATTGCTCTATGCCCTCATGATTGCTGAAGAAAAAAACGGACGCTACGGGTGGATTCGAACCACCGTGAAAGGTTTTGCAGACCCCTGCCTGTCCTCTCGGCCACGTAACTATATAAAAGAAGGTTATTAAAACAGTTGTTGGCCTTCTCTGCCAACAACTGCTAAATGAATTACACTTTGCTTTATCTATTAGTAAAAAATGTTGAACGGAGCGTCGCAACGATGCTGCCCGTTGGTACTGACGCCCGTATCAAAAAGAAAAAAATAGAAAGTCAGCTTTTTTATTTCCATAGGTTGTTCAGCCATTACGAGTTTTATAAAGAGAAACGTAACGTAATACCATAGGTTCTTGGGTCTCCAAGTACCGCTGCATAATGTCCGGCATTTCCTGCGGCAGGTAATAATTGTTCAAAATAATTTCTGCCGAGCAAATTACGTCCCCAGATAAACGCTGACAAGCCACTTGAAACACGGTAGCCGAACCTGCCATTAACCAACACATAACCATCAATATTCAGATACTTGGAAGGAGACGCGCTGGACGAAAAACCTGAACGATAATACCCGTCGGCGGCTACGAAGAACTTTCCAACCTTTCCCATAAAATTGGCTGGTGTACTAAACTCACTACCTAGTGAAACTGTCCATTTGGATATACCGGGAAGGTCGCCCCCTGAAATATCTTTAAACGCTGACGGCGCGCCGGTTTCTTCTAACGGCACAGGTGCATTTTTAAAGGAAATGTATTTACCATCGGTGTAAGCAACACCACCGTATAGCGAAAAGTGCCTATTCAGTCTGGTATTTCCGTCAAATTCGACCCCACGGATTCGTGCCTTTTCAGCATTGGCAAGGTAGCCGCGGTTTACGCCTACTTCAGCCGTTTGCACCTGTGTCTGGTAATCTTTAATGTTGGTATTGTATAATGATAAGTTTAGAGTTGTTCCTATGGCCGGCGTGGTTTTTACGCCAACTTCAAAGTGCTGCACATATTCAGGCTTTATGGTAGCAAGCTCCAGCATTACACCATTACTGTTGGTAGGCAGCCCACCGAGGTTAAGACCTACAGACTTGTAAGCTGTAGAATAAGTGGCATACGTATTAACTTGTTTGGAAGCTTTGAAATTCAAGGTCAATAAACCCGAAAGGTTCTTATTATCGGTATTGGTATTGAACACCTGGTCAGTATAAACAAGCTTCCTAAGAGCGATCAGATCAGCATCCGCGGTTTGCATGCCGCCGTAAGTTAACCGGCTGAAGTCCACTTTTTTCCTGTCGTAGTTGTAACGCAATCCACCCAAGACGTGAAAACGGTCAGTGACAGCCCAGTCCAACTGTGCGAATGCAGAAGCACTATGGCTAATAAGCTCTGAAGTTGTTTTAGTACCGTACCCTTCGAACAAGCCGGGTGTATTCCATTTGGCGCTGTTCGTACTTTGGGAAAACCGCCATTGAGCCGACCCCGATTCTTCTATTTGAACAGGGTCTGAATTCAGTTGTTGGCCGATATAATAAAGGCCGATCACCCCACTCAGTCGCGAAGTAAATTCTCCTGCATAGCGTAATTCCTGCGACAATTGCTTGTGTCTGGAAGTAGCCTGTGATTTGCTCAGTACCGGTAAGCCGGTAAAATCCCTGTCATTGGAAGGATCCCAATACCAGTAGCGCCAGGCGGTGGTAGAAGTAAATGTACCCTTGCCAGCTTTAACATCGGCATTCAGTGATATACCTCCCAGCTTATTGCCGGACCGCCACGCTGTATTATGATCAATCTTGCGGTCGAAGGGGTTACGGCTTGGCAGTGTATAATTAAGACTTGAAATGATCTGCTCAAACTGGCGATAGGGTGCACGTAAAGTAGGTACAACACCAGCAAACACCTGCGCATAGCCGTCGGGATTCTGCTGTGTTGCATCTCCTGCAAGTGTGATGTCTATTTTATCGGTAGGTGTAAACAACAACTGGCCACGCACGCCCTGGTTATTGATATCATTTACGTTCTTCAAGGTGGCAACGTTCTCAATAACCCCGTCGCGTTGTGTGCCCGAAAAAGATAATCTTCCCGCCAATTTTTTACTTAATCCACCAGTAAGTGAAGCCTTAGCCTGGATATATCCGTAGTTGCCGTAGCTTACTTCAAAATTAGCCCCTGGTTTAAACGATGGTTTACGTGTGGTTATACTAAAAGCGCCTGCGGTGGTGTTCTTACCAAATAATGTACCCTGCGGGCCACGCAGCACTTCAATTCGCTCTACATCTATAAAGTCGAGTGTTGTTGCAGCGGGACGGGCATAATAAACGCCGTCTACATAAAAACCAACACCCGGCTCAATGCCGTCATTTGTAAGTCCAAAAGTAGAGCCTTGTCCGCGGATGTTTAGCGAAGTATTCCGGGGATTGGAGGAATAGAGTTGAACCGATGGCACTAACTCTTTCAGTCGATTTACGTTGAAAGCACCGGCGTCTTCCACAAGAGCACCTGTTATCACTGAGATAGGGATAGGAACGTCCTGGAGTACCTCCCTCCTGCGACGGGAAGTGATAATAACCGTATCCCTCTGGTAAACTGACTGCAACTGTATTAATACATTATTCACGTTACTATTTCTTACTGTCAGTTCGTGGCGCTCAAAACCTACAGAACTTATAATTAACGTAAAGGGAAATTTTTGAGAAACTGTAAGGGAAAAACGACCCGTTGAATCAGTAACTGTTCCGGCAGAAGTTGATTTTATTGATACGGAAGCAGAAGGAACGCCCTGGTTATGATCGTTAACTATTCGCCCGGTGAATGGTACACCCTGCGAAAAGGCTGCATGTATAGAAGAGGTTAAAAATAAAAAAATAAAAAAGCCCGTAATTCTTTGCTTCTTTTTGTAGTATTCTTTAAAAAGGGAAAAATTAATTTTCATAATAATTGTATAAGGTGAAATAGAAATCTGGTTGCATTTAGCTACAAATACAACAGGTGGTTGTTGAAGGGGCATGGCACAAGAAAAAAAACGAGATCTTTTGCATATAATATTCCTTTCCCTACTATTCCTACCAACTTGATAGGATTAGTAGATTTAGTGCAAATATATTCAGCAAAAACTAGCAACCAAATTTTTTTTGTAAATAATGGGGTGGTCTGAGTGAAGAACTACTTATCGACAGAAATTTTAATTCGACGCTCCTGCAAACCGCCATACTTTATTAAAGTGTAAAATGCTTTTCAGGTGACAGACCGAAAAAATAGTAGCGCTTCTGTTGGTCCGGGCGGTATTGCTGCTATTAAACTTTCTTGCGTCGCACTCTTGTACTATGGTATCATTTCTTCAACGTTCAATTGTTTCTGGCAATTCCTGCAGCTAATACCTTTAGCAGTGTAGATGCTTTAAAGTATTTTTATCCTTTCCATTATTTGTAATGAATAATCTCAATTCATCCTATGCTTCCTGTTTATATTCTGCTTGCTGTAATTGCCCTGTTACTCGTTGTCAATATTGTTTTAAGCTATAGGGCAACACTTAATAAAACAGTTGATATTTCTTACAAATTAGAAACACTATACCAAGAACTCGGCCGGATAGAAGCAGCTGTTAAAACAGAGATTGCAGGAAACCGCAAAGAGACTTTCGACCAGGCTGCATATGCACGAAAAGAACTATCCTCATCACTATCTTCGTTTGAAGAGAAACTGAACCATCTTACCAATACCATAGATCATAAACTCACTGCATTCAGTGAAGCGAATACAACCAATTCAAAAGAAACCCGTATAGAAATAAGACAGTCTCTTGATACTTTTAAAAAGGATCTGGCTTTATCGATACAGGAGTTTAATGCCTTACAAAAAGACAGTTTTTATGCGCTCTTAAACAAGCAAAGTGAACAAAATAACGAAACCGGCAACCGACTCGACAACATGCGCCAAACGCTTGAAACAAAGATCGGCGACATGCAGCAAGGCAACGAATTAAAGCTGGAACAGATGCGGGTGACTGTTGACGAAAAACTTCAGCAAACATTGGAAGCAAGGCTTGGAGAATCATTCAAACTTGTAAGTGAAAGACTCGAAGCAGTACATAAAGGTCTGGGCGACATGCAGCAACTGGCAACGGGTGTAGGGGATCTCAAACGTGTACTCAGCAACGTAAAATCGAGAGGCGTACTTGGTGAGTACCAACTCGAAAACCTGCTTGAACAAACGCTAACACCCGATCAATACGCAAAGAATGTAAAAACAAAAGAAGGCAGCAATGCAGTTGTAGAGTTTGCTGTTAAACTGCCGGGTAACAAAGACAAAACATTGTGGTTGCCTATAGATTCAAAATTTCCCAAAGAAGATTTTGAATGGCTGATGCAATCATATGATGCAGGTGACTTAGTTCAGATTGAAGAAAGCCGCAAAGCTTTTGTGAGAGGCATAAAAAAATGTGCATCTGATATTTGCGCCCGTTACATTGATCCACCAAACACTACCGACTTCGCTATTTTGTTTTTGCCTTTTGAAAGTCTTTATGCCGAAGTGTTACGCACTCCCGGATTGTTCGAAAGCATACGTACAGAATGCAAAATAAATATTGCCGGCCCCACTACCCTCTCCGCCTTTTTAAGCAGTTTACAAATGGGCTTTCGTACGCTCGCCATTGAAAAGCGCAGCGGCGAAGTATGGCAATTACTCAGCGCCGTAAAAACAGAGTTTGGAAACTTTAGTGGCATGTTAGAAAAAGCGCAAAAGAATATTCAAACAGGATTAGATCAACTGGAAAATGTTGCCGGCGTAAGAACAAGAGCCATACAAAAACGCCTTAAAGGAGTAGATACTTTAACAGATGAACAGGTGAAAAATATATTGCCCGAATTAACTGACGGGGATATGTCAGGTTTGGATGAAGAATAGGGTTTTTTTGGAGGAAATAACTATCTTCTCTCAATTGCCACTCCCTCTGCCCATGCTTTGGTAAAACGCGTGATTGATGTGCTTTTGCAAGAAGTAATAAATGGATTTATGGCAACTCTTACTGAACAATAGCGGACGGGAAATGTAATTGTATCTTTGACTTCTAAAATCAGTCACAATGGCAACAGAACAACCAGAACAAAATAAACAAGACAGCAACCAAGATGCTGCAGTCAAACCAGATGCTGAGACATTAAAAACTACCGATCCACAGGAACATATGGAAGGGCCACTGTCTTCCTTAATGCAAACCTTCGAAAAAACTTTTGACACTGACGAAACCAAAGAGGAAGCAGAAGAAAGAAAGAATATCTAATAGCCGCTTATAACATTAGAGCGGCTGTTTTGCGATTCATTTTTTCATCCGGAGAATGTCTGATCGCTATGTTACTCACCTGTACAAGTAAGCAAACCTGTACAAGTGAGTGACACAACGATGTTGAAAAAAGGACTATTGCTGGTAACAAAAAAATCTACATTTTGGCAGTGAGATCATTCAAAGGACAACTTCCGTCAACTGCCATCCCTCAACTGTCAACAGCTTATTGACCCCTGCTGTAGTTCGGCGCTTCTTTGGTTATCACCACATCGTGAACATGACTTTCCCGCATTCCCGCATTTGAAATTCTTACAAACTGCGCTTGTTGTAGCTCAGCTATTGTTTTAGCGCCGCAATATCCCATGCCTGCACGAAGTCCACCGGTAAACTGGTAAACTACTTCGTTTACGTGCCCTTTATAGGCAATGCGGCCTTCAATGCCTTCGGGTACGAACTTCTTGATATCTGATTCTACGTCCTGGAAATAGCGGTCGCCGCTTCCTTCTACCATGGCACCTAACGAGCCCATTCCACGGTATTCCTTAAACTTTCTTCCCTCGTAGATGATCGTTTCACCTGGACTTTCTTCGGTTCCGGCAAAAATGCTTCCCATCATTACGGCATTTGCTCCGGCTGCCAAAGCTTTTACCATATCGCCGGTATACCTGATACCTCCGTCGGCGATCAGGCTTACGTTTGTACCTTTCAACGCATGTGCAGCTTCCATAACCGCCGTTAGTTGAGGAACGCCGATACCTGCAACAATACGCGTTGTACAAATAGATCCAGGACCTATACCTACCTTCACGGCATCGGCACCTGCATCGGCAAGCGCTTTTGCACCTTCAGCGGTTCCAACGTTTCCGGCTATAACCTGTAAGTCTTTAAAATTACTTTTCAAACTTTTTAAAGCATCTATTACACCTTTACTATGACCATGTGCACTATCAAGGGTTACCACGTCTACGGATAGATGTTGTAAAGCAGCCGCACGATCGAGCATATCTTTTGTAATGCCTAATGCGGCGCCAACCATCAGCCGTCCAAAATTATCTTTGCCGGCATTAGGGAAGTTTCTTAATTGTAATATATCCCTGAAAGTTATTAGTCCAACCAATTTTCCATCTTTGTTTACGACCGGTAATTTTTCCACTTTATGCTGGCGAAGAATGACTTCGGCCTGTTTCAGGTCGGTTCCTTCAGGGGCGACCACCAGGTTATCTTTTGTCATCAATTCACTTACCTTTCGCTGCATATTGTTTTCGAAACGCAGGTCGCGGTTGGTTAGAATGCCGACTAATCTATTTGTATTTTCAACAATGGGAATTCCGCCAATCTTATTCTCCCGCATCAGTCGATACGCGTCGCCGATAGTAGAATCTACGGTTAAAGTAATGGGATCGATGATCATGGCACTTTCACTACGCTTGACCTTACGTACCTGTTCGGCCTGCTGCTCGATACTCATATTTTTGTGAAGAATGCCAATACCACCTTCACGGGCCAGTGCGATGGCCAGCGTGGCTTCGGTAACGGTATCCATAGCTGCCGAAAGCATAGGAATTTTTAACTGTAAACTTTGAGTAAGACGACTTGAAATATCTACATCGCGTGGTAAAACCTGGCTGTAGCCGGGTACAAGTAACACATCATCGAAGGTTAAGCCTTCACCAAAAAATCTTGATAAAACAGCATCATTGCTGCCAGAAGTGGGGTTAGTTGCCATGTGCAAAGATAGAGGCAGGAAATATTCGAGGCAAAAAAAAAATCAAAGTTACCCGGTACCAGTTACGAGTTAAGGGAAAATAAGTGTGAGTTTCCTGTTAGCAGTTACTAGTTTCCGGGGAACAACGTTAAAACTTGTAACCGGCAACTTGCTACCTGCAACTGGTAACTTGTATTTCCAACTTGTTTACTAACTTGCCCGCAGTATCTAAAAATTTCAGTTGAAAAAATATTCTTCCCTGCTGTTCAGCATCATGTCGGGTCTTTTGCTGGTGTTTGCGTGGCCCGACTCTGCTTTCACGTTTCTTATTTTTGTTGCCTGGGTTCCGTTATTATGGATTGCCGACCAGGAGCAAAACAGGATTCGTTTTTTCTTGTTTGCGTTACTCGCCATGTTTACCTGGAACGCCGGAACAACCTGGTGGATATGGAATGCAACTGCTGCAGGGGCAGTCGGAGCAGTCATTGGCAACAGTTTTTTCATGGTAATTCCGTTGTGGGGCTTTCACATCTTTAAAACCAAATACGGCATAAAAACCGGTTTACTTGCCTTTATCGTTTTCTGGTTAAGCTTTGAATTTATTCACCTTAACTGGCAACTAAGCTGGCCGTGGTTAACCCTTGGGAATGCATTCGCCACACACCCCGATTGGGTTCAATGGTACGAATATACTGGCACATCGGGGGGCAGTTTATGGGTTCTGCTGGCCAACGTAACACTTTTCCTATCGGTAAAAAACAGTAAAACTTCAGCTAAAGCGGTATCAATAATTACAGCAATCGTTATCCTGGCAGTACCTGCCGCTATTTCTTATTGGCTTCACCCGGCAACTAACGGTAACGATATAAGCAACGCTGGCAACCCTAATGTAGTTATCGTTCAACCTAATATCGATCCCTACAGCGAAAAGTTTGATGTGGCATCAACGGGGGGACAAATTCAAAAGCTGATCACCTTATCGGAACAGTACATTGACTCAAACACAAGACTGGTACTTTGGCCCGAAACTGCTCTGCCTGTTCCCGTTTGGCAGGACCAGGTACAACAGTACCTGCAATACCAGCCTGTATTCGATTTCGTAAACCGGCACCCCACCATTACACTTCAAACCGGCATCGAGACCTTTAAAAATTATGGAACCGAAAAAGCTACCAAAACGGCCAGGAAAAATCAGGTTGATGGCACTTATTACGATGCCTTTAATGCCGCAGTCGCTATAAAGGCAAATCAGCCGATACAGTTTTACAATAAGAGCAAACTGGTTCCCGGCGTTGAAACCTTACCAGATTTCCTTCTTTGGCTCGGTGCAATATTTGAAAAATTCGGTGGAACTGCAGGGGGTTATGGTCACGATAAGGAAGCTGTTGCTTTTAAAGTTGAAGGCAATCCTTATATCACCGCTCCCATCATTTGCTACGAAAGTATTTATGGTGAATATATTACCAGTTATATAAAAAAGGGAGCTAACCTGCTTACCATTATGACAAATGACGGTTGGTGGGCGAATACACCGGGGCACCGCCAACACCTGAACTATGCAAGACTAAGAGCTCTTGAAACCCGGAAGTGGATAGCACGAAGTGCCAATACGGGCATTTCGGCAGTAATAAACAGCAATGGCGATATTGTTGAAACCCGCCCCTGGGATGCCCCTGCCGCCATTAAATACACCATTCCGCCTGTTACCGGCGAAACTTTCTTTGTGCGTAACGGGGCTTATATTTTCGGCCTTGCTCTATTTTTGATGTCAGTCTTATTTTTGTACCATTTTATTATGATTTTAAAAAAGCGATTTGTTGGTTCGAAAATATAAGGTTTGCGCGCCCTGCCTTAAGTAACCTATGTTCTTGGGAGCCGACTTTCATACCCCGTAGCATCATCGTTGTGTCACTCACTTGTACTAGTAAAGTCTTTACGCAGCAAATCGGAGGTGGTTATAGCACTATGGAAAATAAATTTAAATACCAGGATGTAGATATATCGTATCAGGTATATGGAAAAGGCCAGCCTGTTGTACTCTTACACGGTTTCGCGGAAGACAGTACCATCTGGAACGAACAGGTCAGCTTTTTACAGGAGCATTGCCTGCTTATACTTCCCGACCTGCCAGGGAGTGGCAAATCACCAATGTTGCAAAAACCAGAGGTAGGTATGGAGGACTATGCAGATTGCATTAAAGCTCTAATTGATCATGAACGTGTTGCAGAATGTATACTGTTAGGTCATAGCATGGGAGGATATGTTACACTCGCTTTTGCCGAAAAGTACGGCGATAGTTTAAAAGGCTGGGGTTTTATACATTCCACTGCATCTGCAGATAATGAAGAAAAAAAATCAGCAAGAAAAAAAGGTATTTCCTTAATAGAAAAGTACGGAACTTATCCCTTTTTAAAAAACTCTACCCCCAACCTTTTTTCCGACAACTTCAAAAAGCAACACCCCGAAAAGATTGAAGCCTTAATTGAACAGGGGAAAAATTTTACAAAGGAAGCATTGATACAATATTATACGGCAATGATGAACCGCCCCGAAAGAACACTGGAGCTGAAAAAAACTAAAGTTCCTGTTTTGTTTATCATTGGATCAGAAGATGTAGCGGCTCCATTAAAAGATCTTTTGAACCAGGTGCATGTGCCGAAGGTGTCTCATATACATTTAATGAACGGCATAGGTCATATGAGTATGATAGAAGCGCCGGGGGAGCTTAACAAATATCTCATGCAATTCATAAAGTCAGCCGAATAAAAAAACCTGCATAATAACCGATATGAATGAATGAATGAATATTGTAATTCTCAAAAACAACAACTTTAAAAACAGTTCAATAAAGATTTGCGGTACAAGTGACATCACCAAAAGGTTCCGTCCCGACAATGATGTTGATATTTTTTCCAGGGAAGGCAACAAAAAGCCCCCTTTTACTGTCTGATATAATGCTTAAAGGCCTTGTTTTTCATAAAAAAAACCATTGGCTCTCTATTTTTCATGAAGTAAATTGTTACTGATTTCGTGCCACTAAAGAAAAAACGATTAAGCGATAAAGACTGCCTTCTTTAATAAAAATTGTAAGGGCTCATTCTGGCAGCGTTTCCTTTTGTACTTTCACCCTTCATTGAGTAAAAGAGTAACTTTTACTGCTTTTACAGGTGCCGTTTAGCTTTAGAATAGTATTCGTTCCATGAAAAAATTTTTAATCTTAATAGTTTCTCTTCTATTTTTTATATCAGGTTTTGCAAACCACATTGCTGGAGGTGAATTATTTTATGAATACATGGGACCCGGTGCTGCTGCAAATTCGAGCAAGTACAAGATCTCGATGCGGTTGTTTAGAGACTGTCATTCCTCGGGGCAGACATTGGAAACAGAAAGCGTAGTGATTGGTATCTATAATAATAACAATTCGTCTTTACAAAGGCCCCTTAAGCTTTTATTACAATATCCTGTGGGCAGAATTGACTTGAACACCGACACCATTCCGTGCTTAATCTCTGCTCCGGAGGTATGCTTCCAAATAGGAATTTTTACAGAAACAGTAGAATTGCCCAATACCGCTGCCGGGTATACATTAACCTGGATAAGATGTTGCAGGCCCGACTTTATCAGCAACATTGGCATAAACTCAAGCATTGGTGGCACATACGCTACTAAAATACCAGGCACTGCTGTGTTGCCGGCAGGTCATAATAACAGCCCTCAGTTTGCTCCAAAAGACGCAGCACTTGTCTGCGAAAATAAAACCTTTGTTCTCGATTTTGGCGCATCAGATGCAGACGGAGATTCTTTAAGTTATTCATTTTGTAATGCTTACGCCGGGGGAACCTCGACCAATCCTAATCCAGGTAATGCGCAGGGAGGACCACCCACGACCTTAACCTTAACTTCATTACCCTATAAACTACCTTTTACCGGGGAACGGCCATTAGGAGAAGCAGTCACTATTAATCCTGCTACCGGTAAAATTACAGGAAGAGCCCCTGACCGGGGCCGCTATGTGATTAACGTTTGTGTAAATGAGTGGAGAAACGGGAAAATTATTAACCAACACCGGAAGGATTTTATTCTTGAAATTGGTGATTGCGATTATGCTGCTGCCGAACCCATTCCTGCATCGGGAGCATGGTGCAATGATTTCGCTGTAAATTTCAGTAACCTCAACACTTCTTCAACCATACGCAGCTACTCGTGGGACTTTGGGGTAAACACAGCAACAAGTGACACTTCGAGCCAGGCTGCTCCCGTTTTCAGGTATGCCGACACTGGCGTTTATACAGTTAAACTTACTGTTATTGGCGCTGGTGGATGTATTGATACAGCCTCAACAAGAGTAGGCGTTTACCCGGGGTTTAAACCTGCTTTTGACATTAAAGGCAGTTGCTTTAAAACACCTTTTACTTTTACCGACAAAAGCACGACAAATTATGGTGTAATTGAAAGTTGGAGATGGGACTTCGGAGAACCTTCCACTACATCCGACGTTTCCGCGATTAAAAATCCCACCTATAAATACCCCGATGCAGGAATCAGGAATGCCAGGTTGATCGTAACCAGCAGTAAAGGCTGTGTCGATTCAATTACTACCCCGGTTAGTGTTACCACTGCTCCCACAATAACTCTTCCATTTAAAGATACCCTCATCTGCAGCGTTGATACTTTGCCTTTACGAGCGCAAGGAACCGGAACTTTTACCTGGACACCTGCAATTAATATCATTAATCCAAATTCTCCAAACCCGGTTGTTTTTCCCAAAGATACTACCACCTATGTAGTAACACTTTCCGACGGAATTGGGTGTGAAAACAAAGATTCTATAAAAGTAAATGTACTCGATTTTATAACCGTTGATCTCGGTGCTGACACTAGCATTTGTAGTACAGACATAATTGTTTTACAGCCGAAAAGCGATGGACTTCAATGGCAATGGACACCGGCAGACGGATTACTTACAAGTGCTGATATTAAAAACCCGGCAGCTCGTCCTGACAAAACCACTACCTATGTAGTAACAGCAAAGCTCGGCAAGTGCCAGGCGAAAGATACTATTGTCATAAAACCTGTGCCTTACCCCATTGCAACTGCCGGTTCTGATGTTACCATTTGTTATGCAGAACGCACCCAGCTTACAGGCAATATCGTTGGAGCATATTTTACCTGGACACCAGGCAACTCTCTTTCCGGCGTAAACACGTTAACGCCTGTTGCAGGACCAAAGTCGACAACGAACTACGTTCTTACTGTTCTTGACACAATGGGTTGCCCAAAGCCAACTACTGATACCGTAGTTGTTACAGTAATTCCCGAGGTAAAAGCGTTTGCCGGTAACGATACTTCTATAGTTGCCAACCAGCCTCTCCAATTAAATGCAACAGGAGGCACCTTTTATTCCTGGACACCAGGAACCGGAATGGATAATTCTTCCATCGCTAACCCGGTTGTGGTTGTAGGACCATCCTATGATTCACTCGTGTATAAAGTAAAGGTGAGTGTACCGGAGGGATGTTTTGCAGAGGATGTATTAAAAGTCAAAGTATTTAAAACGGCGCCTGATATTTTTATCCCAACTGCCTTTACACCCAACTGGGATGGGAGGAACGATTTCTTAAGGCCCATTCCTGTTGGAATCAAGAGTCTCAACTACTTCAGGGTATTTAACCGGTGGGGTCAAAAGATTTATGGAACGAGTATAATAGGCCAGGGATGGGATGGCACTATTAACGGGGCCGAACAGCCGTCGGGTACTTACATTTTTATTGCAGAAGGCACCGATTACCTTGGCAATCACATTGTTAAGAAAGGAACCGCTGTATTAATAAGATAACGAAGAGTAATTCGTAATCAGGAATATCAAACTAAAGAGTTCGGTACGTAATTCCTAATTACTTAATTTCTAAGTACTCTAAGTAGTCACTTCCTAATTCTCTACTCCCCATTTTCAAATTTTCCATTTGCCCCCTGCTTATTAACTTCGCAGCCTATGCATAAAATTGTATTGATCACAGGTGCAACTTCTGGTTTTGGAAAAGCCATCGCCGAAAAGTTTGCTTCAAATCATTGGAATTGTATTATTACCGGCCGTCGTGCCGACCGGCTTCATGCATTTGCAGATGAACTAAGGGAAAAATATTCTGTACGCATACTAAGTCTTGTGTTTAACGTACAACATAAAGAGGAGGTGCGTCAAAACCTGTACGATTTGCCTGCTGAATGGAAAGATATCGATATACTTGTAAACAATGCCGGTCTTGCATTGGGCCGCGATACTTTCGAAAAAGGAAGTATTGACGATTGGGACACGATGATCGATACTAATGTAAAAGGATTGCTGTACGTAACGAAAGCAGTAGTTCCCTATATGACCTCTAAAAAGCAGGGCCACATTATAAATATTGGATCCGTTGCCGGCAAAGAGGTATACGAAAAAGGAAATGTGTATTGTGCTACAAAATTTGCAGTCGATGCCATCAGCAAGTCGTTGCGAATTGACCTGCTTCCATATAAAATAAAAGTCACCGCTATTCACCCCGGATCTGCAGATACCGAATTTTCTCTTGTCCGCTTTAACGGCGACGGGGATAAGGCTAAACGTGCGTATGAGGGTTACACGCCTCTTCATGCCCGGGATATAGCAGATATCACATGGTATTGTTCAACACTTCCCCCTCATGTTTGCATTAATGAACTCATTGTTACCTGTACGGCACAGGGGAGTGCGGTAAATTTTTATAGGGAGTAACGCCTGTTATTCTTTTGTTTGCAGGCATTGAATAAACAGTGAACATTGTTGTCCGAATGGATCACTTTGGTGATGTCACTCTCCTGTATTTCAAACTTCTTTCCGCTTTCCGGGGAAGGGTTTGTCGTTCCAGGGGCAATGTTAGTACAGGAACAAGGTTTAGATTAAATCACCTATTTTAGAGGAGAATTAATTTGTACCAATATTTAACTGCAAATTTCTTTTTATTGTCATTACCTCCTGCAAATGAACTGAAACGTACACTTACCCCTGCTATGCTGTGGGGTTTGGGAGTTGGCTATGTTATATCAGGCATGTATTTCGGCTGGAACTTGGGATTGGAAAAGGGTGGCACTTTGGGCCTGGCTGCTGCTACATTTTTCATCATTATCATGTATGCAACTTTCACGTTTAGCTATACTGAACTGGCCTGTGCCATTCCTAAAGCTGGTGGAGCATTTGATTATGCAAACCGGGCAATGGGGAAACATGTCGGTTTTATTGCCGGCATGGCTCAAAACATAGAATTCATCTTTGCCCCGCCTGCCATTGCTTTTGCCATCGGTGCTTATTTTAATTTATTTTTTCCCCAAATTCCAATAGTGGCCATTGCCATTTTTAGCTACATTGTTTTCACAGCATTAAATATATACGGAGTTAAAGCTGCAGCAACATTCGAACTGGTGATAACCATCTTAGCCGTTGGAGAATTGTTGTTGTTTGCCGGCATATCCCTGCCACACTTTGAGTTCAAAAACTTACAACAGAACGCACTTCCCCACGGCTGGAAGGGAGCTTTTGCGGCCATTCCTTTTGCCATCTGGTTTTTCCTGGCAATCGAAGGTGTGGCTAATGTAGCTGAAGAAGCCGTCCGTCCTCAACGAACCATCCTTTTTGGTTTTGGCTCGGCCATTCTTACCCTGGTGATCCTTTGCGTCCTTACCTTTTCCGCTTCCGTCGGCGTTGCAGGATGGGAAGCAATTGTTTACCAGCCGGGCGGCGCTACTTCCGATTCCCCGCTACCATTGGCTTTAGGGCATATTGTTGGTAATAACAATTTTATGTATCACCTGCTCATTACAGTGGGGCTGTTTGGGCTCGTTGCCTCTTTTCACGGAATTATTTTAGCTGCAGGCAGATCTACCTTTGAATTTGGAAGAGTACGGTTTGCCCCGGCTTTCCTCGGTAAAATTCATCCGAAGTTTCAAACCCCTTCCAATGCGCTCCTGTTGAATATGATTATTGGAATTGTTGCATTACTTACCGGCAAAACGGCCGAAATCATCACCATCTCAGTATTTGGTGCCTTAACGTTGTATATTGTATCGATGATCTCATTACTGCAACTTCGAAAAAAAGAGCCACTGCTGCCACGCCCTTTTAAAGTGCCATGGTACCCGGTTTTCCCGGTTACGGCGTTAGTAATTGCCAGCATTTCATTTGTCGCGATGATGATATTTAATTTCAAACTGGCCGCCATCTATTTTCTAATAATAGCCATAAGTTACCAATGCTTCAGGGTATTTGGAAAGAAAGCGTATATTTTCTGACCCTCGACAATCGGCTACCTATCATACTCTTTTACTAAGAGCGTAAAGACCTTTTTTGTTACCGGCGATAGCATTAGATGCAGCATTCGTTGCGTCGCACACTTATACCGCAGCAAAAAAATCGACAGCTCATTTTTTCGGCTTTAAAATCCCCTAAGGCAAATGTCGTTTGATTCAAAAATTTGTATGACCTGAAGGGCCAATGTCATTTAGTTAAGGGTTTTTCACCCTCGAAGGTTGTCGTGTTTATAGAACACATGTTGCTGCAGCCTTAACAGCTCCGGACGTGCTCCGTTATACATGACTCCTCGGCAGCCAAAATCTCATTCTTACCCCTGTTGCTATGCACACTTAGCTCCTCCGCGCTCAACTAATAACGTTGCCCTTTCAGGGGCTGGGGGTTTTCTTGCTTCGCACTCTTAAATATTTCATTCACTCCTTCGACGATGAAAAAACATGGTTTAAGCTTTTCAGCTTAACTTGAAAATTATTACTAAAACACTCCATTTATAAACGGAATTTAAAAGCTGCCATGAAAAGATAGCGTATAAGTGGGTGACATCACCAAAGGGATGCATTCGGACAACTGCACCAAAGGGATGCATTCGGACAACTGGGGAACCACCATGAACGAATGTTGGAACAAGAAAGAAAAACAATTTGTAAGCTGGTAACATTTATTAGAACGTGTTTATTTTTAGTGAAAGCAATTATATGAATACAGAGGAAATTGTTAAATACGTAAAAGATCATCCGGCAGGGAAAGTAAAAATTGCTTTTACCGACATTGACGGAGTGTTACGGGGAAAATATA